>NZ_JBSHCA010000001.1:1142394-1228178 GCF_053615555.1 Microbacterium sp. NPDC055903
GTCGAAGCGCGCCGCAAGGGAACTCCGCTTCGACAGGCTCAGCGAACTCGAACAAACCAAGCCCGCTTCCTGCACGCTGAGCGACGCTTTCCCCGCCCGCTGAGCTTGTCGAAGCGCGCCGCAAGGGAAACTCCGCTTCGACAGGCTCAGCGAACTCAGAAGAGGCGGTGCTCAGCGAACTAGAACAACCTAGCCCGCCTCCTGCCGCTCAACGCCACCTTCCGCCCGCTGAGCTTGTCGAAGCGCGCCGCAAGGGAACTCCGCTTCGACAGGCTCAGCGAACTCGAACAAACCAAGCCCGCTTCCTGCACGCTGAGCGACGCTTTCCCCGCTCGCTGAGCTTGTCGAAGCGGGTCCACGGGAAAGTGCGCTTCGACAGGCTCAGCGAGCTCAGAGCGGGTGGAGCTCAGCGAGCTCGGGGGTTGTGCGCCTCAGGCGTCAGACGAGGCCCTTGTCGGTCAGCCACTGCGTGGCGATCTCCTCGGACGACAGCTGGTCGACCGTGCTCTGCACGCCCAGGGCGACAAGGTCGTCCGCCGTCAGAGCCGCGCTGACCTCGTTGATCACGTCGGCGACCTCGTCGGCCACGTCGCTCGAGGCGATCGGGACGACGTTCGAGGCGAGGATGAGGTTCTCCGGGTCCTCGAGCGCGACGATGTCCTGGGTCTGGAACGCGGGGTCAGCCGAGTAGATGTCCGCGACCTGGATCTGGTCGGCTAGCAGCGACTCGAGCGTCGTCGGGCCCGTCGCCGAGAAGGCGAGGTCGACGCCGTAGAGCTCCTTGGCGCCGGCGGGGCCGTACGGCCGCTCCTCGAACTCGGGGGCAGCGCCGATCGTGACCGTCCCCTCGACACCTGCGAGATCCGCGATGGTCGTGAGTCCGTTCGCCTCGGCGAATGCCGTGGTCACCGTGTACGTGTCCTGGTCGGTCGCCTCGGAGTAGTCCAGCGCCGTGAGCCCCTCCGGGAGCACGTCCTGCAGGGCCGCGTAGACGTCCTCGGGGCTGGTCTCCTCGGCATCCGGGTTGTAGAACTGCAGCAGGTTTCCGGTGTACTCGGGGAAGAGGTCGATCGCGCCGGACTCGAGCTCGGGGATGTACGCGTCGCGCTGGCCGATGCTGAACTGGCGGTCGACGTCGAAGCCGGCACCCTCGAGCGCCTGAGCGTAGATCTCGGCGACGATCTCGTTGGAGTAGTAGGCCTGCGAGCCGACGACGATGGTCTCGCTCGAGCCCTCCCCCGAACCGGTGTCATCGGAGGGGGTGGTCTCGAGCGGGTTGCTGTTCGAGCATCCGGCGAGGACGAGGGCCGCGAGCGCGACGGAGCCCGCGAGGGCGAGACGAGTCTTTCGTGCGGTGAACATGGTGTTCCTCTCTTGGTGGGGAGTCTGGGTCACGCGGGGGTGAGGGCGGTGCTGCGTCCGGGGCGCAGGCGCGCGGAGCCCGCCTGCTGCACGCGGATGCCGGCGGGCACTGCCGCACGCTGGGCGAGGGCGAGGAGAAGATCGACGGCGAGGGCGAGCGCAGCGACGAGGATCGCCCCGCCCAACACCTGGTCGAAGCGCTGCAAGGGGATCCCCTGGATGATCGGCCAGCCGAGGCCGCCGAGGTTGACGTAGGCGGCGATCGTGACCGTCGCGATGACCTGCAGCAACGCGCCCCGCAGGCCGCCGACGAGCAGCGGCAGACCGAGCGGTACCTCGACCTTCCAGAACACCTGCCACTCGGTCATCCCCATGGCCCGTGCGGCGTCCAGCACCCTGCGGTCGATGGCCTCGAGACCCGTGTACGCACCGGCCAGCAGGGAAGGGATCGCGAGGAGCACGAAGGTGATGATCGCGGCCTCGGGGATGCGCAGCACGCCCAGCAGCAGCACGAGCAGCACCATGAGCCCGAAAGACGGCACGGCGCGTGCCGCTCCCGACACGGCGACCGCGATCTCCCGGCCCTTGCCGGTGTGCCCGATCAGCCAGCCGAGCGGCACGGCGATCACGACCGCGATGAGCACGGAGATCGCCGTGAACCAGAGGTGCTGACCGAACAGGACGGGCAACGCGTACGATCCCTCGAGCCGGTCGGGGGAGAACAGCCAGGCGAAGGCCTCTGCGAAGACGTTCATACCGGCGCTCCCGCCGTCACGGGCTCAGCGTGCGCCGCGCTCTTCTCCGCCACGGCAGTCGTCGTGCGCGCCCTCGTCCACGGCATGAGCGCTCGGCCCGCGAGCAGCAGCAGAGCGTCGATCACCAGCGCGATCAGCACCACGGCGACGACACCGGCCAGCACCTCGGCGATGATGCGCCGGTCGAGGCCGTCGGTGAAGAGGTAGCCCAGGTTCTGCACCCCGATGAGGATGCCGACGGTGGCGAGCGAGATGGTGCTCACTGCCGCGACCCTGAGCCCTGCGAGGATGACGGGCCCTGCGAGCGGCAGCTCGACGGTCCAGAAGCGGCGCGCAGCGCCGTATCCGACCGCCGTGGCGGCCTGGCGCACCGATTCGTCGACGGAGTCGAGGCCGTCGGCGACGGAGCGGACGAGGATCGCGACGGCGTAGATGGTCAGGGCGATGACGAGGTTCTGCGGGCTGATCGCGGAGTATCCGAAGACCGTCGGGAGCAGGATCAGCAGCGCGAGCGACGGGATCGTGTAGAGCAGGCCCGTGAGCACGATGATGGGGCCCTTGACCAGGCGGTAGCGCCAGGCGATCCATCCCAGTGGCACGGAGATCGCGAAGCCGAGAACGATCGGCACGATGCTCTGCTGCAGGTGCACGCCGGTCAGGGCGGCGATGCGATCGAGATTGTCGAGGACCCAGTTCATGCGGTGTCCTCGATCAGCGCGCCCTGCGTGCGCCCCTCGGAGTCGACGACCACCGTTCCGCGCGGCGTCTGCTTGAGCCGAAGAGCCCGACGGCCACGGTCGGCTCCGATGAACGCCTCGACGAAGGCATCCGCTGGATTCTCGATGATCTCGCTGGGGCTGCCCACCTGCACGATGCGTGCGCCCTTGTCGAGGATGACCACCTGATCGCCGAGGAGGAACGCCTCGTCGATGTCGTGGGTCACGAAGACGACCGTCTTGTCGAGCTCCCGCTGCAGACGGATGGTCTCCTGCTGGAGGTCGGCGCGGACGATCGGGTCGACGGCCCCGAAGGGCTCGTCCATGAGCAGGATGTTCGGGTCGGCCGCGAGACCACGGGCGACACCCACACGCTGCTGCTGTCCGCCGGAGAGCTGGCTCGGATACCGCTCGGCGAGCGCGCGGTCGAGCCCGACCGTGTCGAGGAGTTCGAGCGAGCGCGCGTGCGCCTGCTTCTTCGCGACACCGTTCAGCCGCAGCACCGTCGCGACGTTGGCGATCACGGTGAAATGCGGCATGAGACCCGAGTTCTGCATGACGTAGCCGATGCGGCGCCGCAGCGCGACGGGGTCGCCGCCGAGCACGCTCTCGCCGTCGATCTCGACGTCGCCGCCGGTCGGCTCGACCATCCGGTTGATCATGCGCAGAAGAGTCGTCTTGCCGCAGCCCGACGACCCGACGAACACCGTCGTCTTGCGCGACGGCAGCACCAGGCTGAAGTCGTCCACCGCCAGGGTGCCGTCGGGGAAGCGCTTGGATACGGAACGGAACTCGATCATGCGGTCGCCTCGGCTCGCTCGGGGGTCAGGGGCCGACCTGCACGTCTGGTGCGAACGCGACGTAGCCGGAGAAATCGGTGCCCACCCGCTCGAACGCGGAGGGATAGGGATGCGGATACGACCAGGCCCGGTCGGCGAAAGTCTCCCCCGCCGCCTGCACCGACCAGTACTGGCACACGCCCTTCCACGGGCACGTGTACGGCGTCGGGCTCTCGACGAGCACGCCGGGGGTGATCGAGGAGGGCGGGAAGTACCAGTTGCCCTCGATGCGGACGAGCTCGTCGTCCTCGGCCTGGGCGATGACGGTTCCTGCGAGTACAGCCTTCATTCCTGTCCTCCTCGGATTCAGGTTCTGAGCGTATAAGACGGCTCCGACATGGACGAGGCCGACCTCGAACCACCGTCAATCTGCGACACAATGCCGGCGTCCTCAAGAGTTCGGAGCCGCGGCCGAAGCGGATGGGTGCGGATCATCACGCCGACTGCCTGCCGTAGCCCTCCAGCAGTCGGAGCCAGATCTCGCTCACCGTGGGGTAGGCGGGAACGGCGTGCCACAGGCGCGAGATCGGCACCTCGCCGACGATCGCCACCGTCGCCGCGTGCAGGAGCTCTGCGACGTCCGGTCCGACGAAGGTCACGCCGAGGATGACCTCGCGCTCCGTGTCGACCACCATGCGCGCCCTGCCGCTGTAGCCATCCTCGACGAGGCTCGCGCCCGCGACATGGCCGAGGTCGTAGTCGACGACCTCGATCTCGTGCCCTGCCTCTCGCGCGGCATCCGCCGTCAGACCCACCGAGGCGACCTCGGGCGAGCCGAAGACCACCTGCGGAACGGCGGCGTGATCCGCCGTCGCGACGTGCCGCCCCCAGGCGGCGTCGTCGACGGCATCCGACACAGCGCGCGCAGCGATCACGTCTCCGGCGGCGCGCGCCTGATACTTGCCCTGGTGGGTGAGCAGCACTCGGCCGTTCACATCGCCGACCGCGTACAGCCACGGCGTCCCAGGCACGCGGAGGGTGTCGTCCACCTCGAGGTACCGACCGGGCTCGAGGCCGACGACGTCCAGGCCGATGTCGCCGCTGCGGGGGCGGCGACCGGTGGCGACGAGGACCTCGGATGCCGTGATCTCCTCGCCTCCGGCGAGCACGACCGTGACGGTTCCGCCGTCGCGGCGCACGCTTTCGGTCGCCGTGTGCGTGCGGACGTCGACGCCGAGCTCGCGCAGCCCCTGCTCCACGAGCTCTCCGGCAAACGGCTCGAGGCCGGCGAGCAGTCCGCTGCGGGCGATCACCGTCACGCGCGAGCCGAGGGTCGCGTAGGCGGTGGCCATCTCTACGGCGACCACGCCGCCGCCGATGACGGCGAGCGCGTCAGGCACCTCCTGGGCGCTCGTCGCCTCTCGACTCGTCCATGGCGAGGCATCCGCCAGTCCGGGGATCGGCGGGATGACGGCATCCGTTCCGGTGCTGATCGCGACGGCATGCCGGGCTCGCAGCACGCGGGTCGTGCCATCGGATGCCGTGACCGTGACCTCTCGCTCGCCCGAGAGGCGACCGTGGCCGCGCGCGAGGGCGATGCCCGCCGAGTCGAGCCAGGCGACCTGTCCGTCGTCCTTCCAGTCGCTCGTGAAGCTGTTGCGCCGGGCGAGCACCGCGCGCACGTCGATCACTCCGGTGACGGCCTCGGCCGCACCAGGCACGTGCTGGGCGGCGCGCAGCGCCTGACCGGAGCGCAGCAGAGCCTTCGACGGCATGCACGCCCAGTAGGAGCACTCGCCTCCGACGAGCTCACCCTCCACGATGATCGCGGAGAGCCCGCCCTGCACGGCGCGGTCCGCGACGTTCTCTCCGACCGGGCCTCCGCCCAGCACGATCAGGTCGTATTCATCAGTCGTCATCGTCGCGCCCTCCGTCGGTTCCAGTCTTGCTGAAGGGCAACGTCGTGTCACGGGGTGGTTGTTCCCCGGCGGCGCGGCAGGCCGGTCGCCGGTGGCGTTGAGGCCGGCCGGCCGAGGTGGCCGGCGCGGGCCGGTCACAGTAGTGGCGGCCTCCGTCGCCGCATCCCGCCCGAACCGTGACCGGACCCGCAGCCGGGTCACCTCACCGGCGGGCCGCCGCCGGCTGCACCCGCCTTTTACGTGACCGTCCGAGGAGGGCGGCAGGCAAGGAGGTGCAGGGGGTGGAAGGGGGAGGGGGCGGAAGCACCGGCCGGCCGAGGCGACGGGCCAGCGGGCCGGTCGCAGTAGTGGCGGCCTCCGTCGCCGCATCCCGCCCGACCCGTGACCGCACCCGCAGCCCGGTCACACCTCCGGTGACTTCCGTCGCCGCATCCCGCCCGAACCGTGACCGCACCGGTAGCCCGGTCACACCTCCGGCGGGCCTCCGCCGGCTGCACCCACCTCTTGCGTGACCGGCCGCGGTCAGCGGGATGCTCCAGCGCAGCAAGCAACCGGACGGCATCCAGGCGACAGGAACCGACTCAGCGCGCGAGGAGGAGGTGCGTGGGGGCGGGGGCCGGCGTGCGATGACGGATGCCGCGCGGAGCGCCGGTGCGCTCATCCACGTCGAGCACGGCGATCTCGTCGGACCGCTGGCCGCTCACCAGGAGCAGCCCGTCGTGCAGCAGGTGATGGCGCGGCCAGTCGACGCCTGCATCGGCGAGCGCGAGCGGCTCGAGCTGCGAGCCGTCACCGCGCACGCGCAGTGCGGCGATGGTGTTGCTGCCCCGCACCCCGGCATACAGCGTCTCGCCATCGCGGGAGCGGGAGAGCTCCGCCGGGAAGTCGACGCCGACGATCGCGGCGGGCGAGACCGGCTTCGCCGCGGCAAGGCGCCAGGCGCCGTCCGGCGAGACGGCCAGCGTGAACACCTCGCAGGAGTACTCGGTCACCACGTGCAGATGACCGCTCGGGTGCACGACCATGTGGCGAGGCCCGACGCCCTTCGGCAGCACGACCTCGTGGTCGAGTGCGAGACCTGCGGCTCCGGCCCGCCAGATGCGCACGAGGTCGAAGCCGAGGTCGGTCGTGGCGATGCGTCCGTCCGGGAGGAAGGCGGCAGCGTGCGCATGCGAGACCCGCGGTTCCGCCCCGTCGGGGGCGAGATCGGCGTACGGGTCGGATGCTGCGGCGCCGGCGCCTCGCGACGAACCGGGGGCCGACATGCCACCCGTCGGACTGTCCGCGCCGTTTCGTCCGGCATGTGGCGCGTCGGCCCCCGAAGCGCCACCCGCGCCCTCACCCTCACCGTCCTCGAAGAGCGCGGCGCGCAGCGCCGCGGCCTTGTCGACGGCATCCGGTACGAGACGCCCTGCGGCATCCAGCCCCACCCGCACGACCCGACCGTCTCCGTAACAGCTCGCGACGAGGAACCCGCCCCCCGGAGCGACGGCGACATGGCACACGCTGTCACCGACCGCGACCGGCTCGCCGAGCGGCCGGAGCACGGCCTCACCGGCCCGGACGAACGCCTGCACGGCACCCTGGCCCTCGAGCGCCGCGTAGACGACGTCGAGCGCGGGATGCTGCGCGAGCCACGACGGCGAGGCGACCGACGCCGCGGCATCCCGGTACGCGAGCGTCGTGGGCTCGCGCCCCTCATCGCCGCGCAGGACGCCGATGCCCGTGGCGGCGCCGCCCATGTCGGCGCCGTAGCCGCCCACCCAGAACTGCGTCATGCTCCTCCTTCAGGCCGCGTCCGCGCTGTACCGGACGAGGGCATTTGCCACTTATTGCCGGGATCCGGCGCCGATTCCGGCCGCACCCGCCAAGCGAGGAACTCGCCGTCGCACTCGACTGGCGTTTCGCGTCGGAGTCACGGACGAATAGCGACCCCGAGCGCCAGGCGAAGATCCGCCGAGTCGAGCCGAGCCTGCCCTCAGTCCACGAGGTCGTGGCGGACGATGATCTGGTCACGGGCGGGGCCCACGCCGATCACCGAGATGCGGGTGCCGCTCATCTTCTCCAGCGCCAGCACGTAGTCCTGCGCGTTCTGCGGCAGGTCCTCGAAGTTGCGCGCGGTCGAGATGTCCTCGCTCCAGCCGGGGTAGCTCTCCAGGATCGGCTTCGCGTGGTGGAAGTCGGTCTGGTTGACGGGCACGTCGTCGAAGCGCACGCCGTCGACGTCGTAGGCGACGCAGACGGGAATCTCCTCGAGGCCGGTGAGGGTGTCGAGCTTGGTGAGCACGAGGTCGGTGATGCCGTTGATGCGGGTGGCGTAGCGCGTGATGGGCGCGTCGTACCAGCCGACCCTGCGCGGACGCCCGGTGGTGGTGCCGAACTCGAACCCGACCTTGCGCAGCCATTCGCCCTGCTCGCCGAACAGCTCAGTGGGGAACGGTCCCGATCCGACACGGGTCGTGTAGGCCTTCACGATGCCGACGATGCGGTCCAGGCGCCCAGGCCCGATGCCGGAACCGGTGGATGCTCCGCCCGCCGTCGCCGACGACGAGGTCACGAACGGGTAGGTGCCGTGGTCGACGTCGAGCATGGTGGCCTGGCCGCCCTCGAAGACGACGACCTCGCCGCGGTCGAGCGCCTCGGCGATGAGATGCCCCGTGTCGGCCACGAGCGGACGCAGCCGCTCGGCGTAGGAGAGCAGATCCTCGACGATCTCGTCGGCGGTGATCGCGCGGCGGTTGAAGATCTTCACCAGCAGGTGGTTCTTCTGATCGAGCGCCCCTTCGACCTTCTGACGGAGGATGTTCTCGTCGAAGAGGTCCTGCACGCGGATGCCGACGCGGTTGATCTTGTCGGCGTATGCCGGTCCGATGCCACGACCGGTGGTGCCGATCTGGCGTTTGCCGAGGAAGCGCTCGGTGACCTTGTCGAGGGTGCGGTGGTACTGGGTGATGATGTGCGCGTTCGCGCTGACGCGCAGACGCGAGGTGTCGATGCCGCGGGCGGCGAGCGCTTCGAGCTCGAAGAACAGCACCTCGAGGTCGATGACCACGCCGTTGCCGATCACCGGGTTGACACCGGGCGAGAGGATGCCGGAGGGAAGCAGATGCAGCGCGTACTTCTCGTCGCCGATGACGACAGTGTGGCCCGCGTTGTTGCCGCCGTTGAACTTCACGACCCAGTCGGTGCGCTCGCCGAGCAGGTCGGTGGCCTTGCCCTTGCCCTCATCGCCCCACTGGACGCCGACGATCACGATTCCTGGCATGGGTGTACCCCCTTGCTTCGCCGGGTTTGCACCGGCCGATGAGCTGGCCCGAGTCGGGCCACCCCATCCTACCGAAGGCGTCTGCGGCTACCGCGGAGCGAGCTCCGACCGAGGGATGCCGACCGCGGCGAGCGCCTGCGCGGCCGCCTTGCGCTTGAGCTCGAGGGACTCGCCGATCTCGGTGGCGAGGCGCGGTCGGGTGCGGATGAGCTCGTCCACGGTCTCGAGCGGGAGGACGAGCACGGTGAGGATCTCGGATGCCGAGGTCAGCGCCTGCGAGCGCTCCCGGGTGAGGGCGGTCTGACCGATGAGCTCACCGGTCTCCGCGATCCCCACTTCGACCTTTCCGCCCTGCGCCTCGACGTGCAGGGTCGCGCGCCCGGAGATGATCACCCGCACCTCGTCGGGGATGACGCCGGTGGGCAGCACGACCTCCCCCACTCCGTAGCGCTCCAGCCGCGCGGAGGACAGCACGAGCTCCTTGCCCTCGTCGCCGAGGTGCAGCACGGGAGCCACCTGCTCGACGGCGGCGGCGAGCATCCCCGGCTCGGTCAGCGGGTCGGTGGTGTCGCCGTCGAGCGCGAACCCGCGACGGCGGGCGGCGTACCAGACCCACGACAGGTACAGGCTGAGGGTGCGCGAAGCATCCGCGGGTCCGGCGACGGGGATGCTGACCGAGTAGGCCGCCGAGCCTGCGTACTCCACCTCTGCACGCTCGCCGGGCAGCAGCATCGGCAGCGCGTCGGCGACGCGCGCGAGCAGCGCCATGACCTCGTGCGGCGGATCGTCGGTGGCGAATTTCAGGGAGGCGGCAGCGTAGTGCGGACCGTCCGGCTCGCTCATGTTCGTGAAGGATGCTCCGGAGAGCGTCGAGTTGGGCACGATCTGGATGCCGGAGCCGGTGTCGATGTGCACCGCACGCCAGTTCACCTCGACGACGCGACCCTTGACACCGCCGGTGTCGAGCCAGTCGCCGATCTTGAAGGGCTGCTCGAACAGCAGCAGCAGACCAGAGACCACGCCGCCCACGGCGTTCTGCAGCGCGAGGCCGATGACGAGCGACCCGACGCCGAGGGCCGTGAAGAGCCCTCCGACATCCGCGCCCCAGACCCAGGAGAAGAGCAGCGCGAGACCGAGGCCGACGAGCACGAGGCGGGCGATCTCCACGAAGATCGTGGGGATGCGCTGCTGCCACGACCCCGGCGCAGCGTTCGCGAACAGCGCGACGTTGAAGCCGGACAGCACCAGCAGGATCACGAGAAAGCCGAACACCGTGGCGACGACCCTGGTCCACACCTGGTCGGCGGGCGACTGGATCGCGAACGCGAGCAGCGCGAACAGGGCACCCACCGGGATGACGCCGTTGCGCAGCAGCCGGAGGGGACCGGCGAGGGGATGGTTCCGCCGACGCAGCGCGCCGATGATCTCGGTGAGCACGACGAGCAGCACGGGTACGCCGAGGGCGAGCGCGATGACCCACCAGCCCCAGCCGTCGCGGAACGCGTCCTCGATCACGTCAGGCCACCTTCCACACGGTCTCGGTGGTGCCGTGCGCATCGACCGTTCCCGCCTCGACATAGGTGAAGATCTCGCGGGTGCGGTCGTAGACGGTCTGGCTCACGTACACACCGGGCTCGCCGGTGACCGAGCGCACGCGGTACGCGAGGTTCACGGCGTCGCCCCACAGGTCGTAGGCGAGGCTCGTGCGGGCGACGAGTCCGCTGGTGACCGTTCCGGTGTCGACGCCGGCGCGGAGGCCGATCGACGCCCCGTTCTGGGCGTTGAAGCGCTCGATGACGCCGAGGAGGTTGCGGGCGAAGTCGACGCTGCGCCGCACGTTGTCGACGCGGGGGACGATGAGCCCCGAGGACGCGAGATAGCCGCCGCGGAGCGTGCGGACCTTCTCGACGCCGGCCTTCTCCGCGGCCTCGTCGAACCCGCGCATGAGGGTGTTCAGATGAGCGATCTCCTGCTCAGGCGTCAACGACCGGGTGTAGTCGTCGAAGCCGGTGAGCTCGGCGAAGACGACGGAGACGTTCTCGTGCGCCTCTGAGATGGCTTCGTCACCCTGCTTGTACCGCGTTGCAACGCTCTCGGGCATGAGGGTGTGCAGGAGCTTCTCGTTCTCGGCGCGCTGCTCCTCGATGAGCTCCTGCTTGACCCGCAGGCTGGATGCCATGTCGTTGAACGCACTGCCGAGGTCGCCGAACTCGTCGCGTCCGCCCTTGGGCACCTGCACGTCGAGATCGCCCTCCGCGACGCGGTGCACGGCGCCGACCAGCCGGTTGATCGGCCGGGTGAAGACCTGCGCGAGCAGCAGGGAGAGCAGCGAGACGCCGAGGAGGATGCCGAGCAGCGACAGCAGCACGGTGCGGGTGAAGTCCGCGACCGGCTCGAACGCCTCTTCGGAGTCGATCCTGGCGATGATGACCCAGTCGAGCCCTTCGATCTCCAACGGCGCGTAGGCGGTGACGCTGTCGATCCCGAGGTATCCGGGGCCCGTCGTGGTGCCGGTCTTGCCCGACTGCGCCTGGGCGACGGCGAAGGTGTTGATCGGCTGCAGGAGCACGGTGCCGTTCACCTCGACGATGCGTTCGGCGACGCTCGGCGGGGTGCCGCCGTTGATGGCGAGCTGAGCGTACGAGTCCGGGTCCTCGATGAGGCGGCGGGAGCTGCTGCGCATCAGGTCGTCGAGGCCGACGAGGTAGACCTCGCCGGTGTCGCCGAGGCCCTGCTGCTTCCAGCCCTCGTTGCCTGTGGTCAGGCCGTTGATCGTGTCGATCGAGACCTGGAAGGCGATGGCTCCCGTGATGCGTTCGTCATTGCCGACCGGAGACACGACCCACATCGCGGGGACGTTCATCGAGGGGATCCACCGTTCGAAATCGGCGAGCATCACCGTGTTCACGGAGTTCGTCGCGATGGCATCGGTGTACGCCTGCGCGAGAGCGCTGTCGCGGTACGGCCCGGTCTTCAGGTTGGTGCCGAGGTCGACGCCCTTGTAGGCGGAGAAGACGACGTCGCCCTCGAGGTTCAGCAGCAGGGCGTCTTCGTAGCCGGCTTCGTCGATGAGGCGGGTGAAGTAGTCGCCGTAGCGTCCGGTGGCCTCGGCGTACGTCGTGCCGTCGCCCGCATCGTTGAAGGAGAGCTGCGCGTCGTAGTCGGCGTCGAGATCCTGGTTGTTGAGCGTGTAGGCGAGTTGCAGGTGCTGCCCGGCGACGGATGCGGGGATGAAGGCGGTGTCGCCGTACTCCTCGCCGGTGCGCTCCTCGAGAGCGGGGAGGAAGGTGTCGGCGTAGTAGGCGTCCAGGCGCGCGCTCTCCTCCTCGTCGATCTGCTGGGATGCGAGGTCGTCGAATCCGGCGTTCACCGCCGTCGACAGGTTCTGCGCGCTGAGATTGCGGGAGTGCAGGGACGCGTCCCGCTTGACGGCCTCGATCGCCGTCGTGATCTCGGCCGCGCGCATCGAGCGGATGGTGATGAGCTGGTCGACGGCGGAGTCGTGCAGCGACTGCCTCCCGTTGATGAAGCCGACGGCGCCGACGATGATCGACGACACCAGGCTCACCGCCAGCAGCATGATGAGCAGTTTCGATTGGATGCTGAGCCCCAGCCTCGGCCGGAACCGTCGCCTCTCCTCGGAAACCGTCGTGCTGCCGCTCATGCATCCTCCCCCCGCCTGCCGGTCGCAGTCGCTTCGACCCTAGCGATATACCGGGATGCCGCGGAAGGGGCGGTTCCTGGCCGGAACCGACATATCGACATATCACCGAGGGTGCGCGCCCGCTACAGTGGCTCCGGGAGGAGAATCATGACGTGGTGGGCATATGTCCGTCTCGCCGCCGCCGTCCTCGGCGTCGCGGCGATCGCCAGACAGTTGATGCTGAGCATCGGCAACGCCGTCTCCGCGGGCTCTGATCTGCCCACCGTGATCGCGAACTTCTTCAGCTATTTCACGATCCTCTCCAACCTGGCCGCTGTGGTCGTGCTGGTGATCGGCGGTCTCTGGCTGCTGCGCCGACGCGGCGATGCGCAGGAGCCCACGTGGCTGGCCGTGCTGCTCGCGTGCGCCAGCACGTACATGATCGTGACGGGCATCGTCTACAACCTGCTGCTGCGCAACATCCCGCTCGCGGGCATCTCGGACGTGTGGACGAACGAGACGCTGCACGTGGTCATCCCGCTCGTGATGCTCGCCGACGTGCTCGTCGCACCAGGTCGCCGTGCGCTCGGCTGGCGCACGCTTTCGGCGATCGCGGCTTTCCCGCTGGTCTGGGCGGGGTACACGATGATCCGGGCCGGATTCATCACCTCCCCTGCGACGGGGAACCCGTGGTGGTATCCGTATCCGTTCCTCGATCCGCACCAGGTTCCTGGCGGATACCTCGGCGTCTCGGGGTACATCGTCTTCATCGCGGCCGTCATCGTGGGCACCGGAGCCGTCGTGCTCTGGGCCGGCCGGTTCCGAGCACGGAGAGTGGCGGCATGAGCGGCACGGATGACGAGATCGTGACCTCCCGCCGCGAGGCGCGGGCAGGAGCATCGGGCCTTCCCGCCGCACCTCCGGTGCAGAGCGCGAAGGCGCGGACCCGCAAGGTCGGCGGAGGGTGGCCGCTGTGGGCTGGTGCCGCCGGAGCACTCATCGGTGCGATCGTCATCGCGGTCGGGATGCTGACGCCGCCCGCCGAGAGCGGATCGCCCGTGCACGTGGAGGCCGCGGTGGCTCAGGAGAGCGAGCAGTCCGCGCCGACGATCCCCTGTCCCGCGTTCGCGGGTGGCGAGGCGAGTTCGGCGGCGCCCTCTGCGGCGTGCGGACGTCCGAGTGCGGCGGACGGCGAGGATGCCGAGACGGATGCCGTGCTCGACACCGACGCCGAGTCGGGCGATCAGCCGCGTGGTTCGGAGACCGCGTCTCCGAACGCACCAGGATCGAGCGCTCCCGGAGGTTCGGATCAGGGCACGACCGGCCCTGGAGCATCCGAGCCAGGCACCTCGACGCCTGGCACCTCGAACCCTGGGACGTCGACTCCTGGCACCTCGAACCCTGGGACGTCGACTCCTGGCACCTCGAACCCTGGGACGAGCACGCCGGGCACCTCCACTCCCGGAACCGGCACGCCGGGGACGACCGATCCTGGCACGAGCAATCCGGGGACGACGGATCCCGGGACACCCACGACCCCGACGAATCCGCCGCAGCCTCCCGCACCGGATCCGCTTGCGTTCGTGAGCATGGCGAAGGAGGAGCCGATCAAGCTCCTCGGCATCTCGCTGTTCGGGAAGTACATCCTCACGGTCTCGGGCGAACCGGGCTCGACGGCGACGGTCTGGTACGGGTCGGCGAAGGCAGGCACCGTCACGTTCGGCGACAACGGCAGGGCCACGATCACCATCGGACGATCGCTGATCAACCTCGGGCTCAGCAACCCGACGATCCGCGTGGCGTACTCCGACGGCACGGCAGGCTCCGAGATCTCCGCCAGACGCGATTCGATCTGAGCCGCCGCACCCGCCACGGCGCCGTCTGGGGCACGGGTTACGCTATGAGCGGGGGACGGCACGGCGATGTCTCCCGCGCGCGATGAGGAGACGACGATGAACCAGCCCTACCCCGCGGATGCCGGCGGCGCGTCCGCGCCTCCCCCGCCGCCGCTTCCCACGCAGTCGCCGCGTGCCGCCGCGGCTGCAGCACCGCAGCAGCCCGCCGCTCCGGCCGCGGCCGGTCAGACATCGGATGCCGAGCTCGCGCGCGCCACCGAGGTGCTGAAGGTGATCTCCGACGCCTACTCGGCGAAGATGGTCGGCCAGGAGCGGCTGCGGTTGAGTCTGCTCATCGCGCTGATCGCCGGCGGGCACATCCTGCTGGAGTCCGTGCCCGGTCTCGCGAAGACCACCGCCGCGAGCACGCTCGCCGACACGGTGAAGGCGCAGTTCAAGCGCATCCAGTGCACGCCGGATCTCCTGCCCAGCGACATCACGGGCAATCAGATCTACGACGCCGCGACCGGGTCGTTCCGCACGGTGCTCGGGCCGGTGCACGCCAACTTCGTGCTGCTCGACGAGATCAACCGGTCGAGCGCGAAGACGCAGTCGGCCATGCTCGAGGCGATGCAGGAGCATCAGACGACCATCGGCGGCGAGGTGCACCACCTTCCGGAGCCGTTCCTCGTGATCGCCACCCAGAACCCCATCGAGCAGGAGGGCACGTACGAGCTGCCCGAGGCGCAGATGGACCGGTTCCTGTTGAAGGAGATCGTCGAGTACCCGAGCCCCGCCGAGGAGTTCGAGATTCTCAACCGGATCGATTCCGGGGTGCTCTCCCCCGACCGTCATGTCTCCAGCGCCGTGACGCTCGCCGACATCGAGATGCTGCAGGACGTCGCGAGCCGCGTCTACGTGGATGCCTCGATCCGCAACTACATCGTGCAGCTCGCCTACGTCACGCGGAACCCTGCGCCCTACATCGGTGAGGAGCGGGCTCGGCTCATCAAGTACGGCGCCAGCCCTCGAGCATCCATCGCCTTCCTCCAGGCGTCACGGGCGCTCGCGCTGCTCATGGGACGTACGCATGTCGTGCCGGAGGACATCCGCACCCTCCGCCACCTGGTGCTGCGCCACCGCGTGCTGCTGACGTTCGAGGCGGATGCCGAGGGCGTGCGCAGCGAGGACATCATCGATCAGATCTTCGCCGCGGTGCCGACGCCGTAACTCCCATGTCCAGCCTGATCACCAGGGTGCGGGCGAAGCTCTTCATCCACTCGTCGCGCAAGTCGATGCACGCTCTCGACGGCGCATACGCCTCGCTCATGCGCGGGCGCAGCCACGACTTCGAAGACCTGCGCGCCTACGAGTACGGCGACCAGATCCGCGACATCGACTGGCGCGCCACCGCGAAGCAAGGCACCCCGCTGGTCAAGCGCCACCGCGCCACCCGCATGCACACCATCATGTTCGTCGTCGACACCGGCCGCGGCATGACGGCCCTCGCCCACGACGAACGCCCCAAGAAAGAGCTCGCCATCCTCGCCGCCGGCGCTCTCGGCATCCTCTCCCTCCGCCACGGCGACGACTTCACCGTCGTGCACGGCGATGCATCGGGCATCCGGCGCCTCGCCCCCGCCCGCAGCGAAGGCGCTCTCGAGCATGCCCTCCGCACCGTCGACCGCGCCGTCGACACCAGCACGTCCCCCAGCGACCGCGACGGGCTGCTCCGATACGTCGCCCGCACGATCTCCCGACGCATGATCCTCGTCGTCATCACCGACGACGCCCCCCTCACCGACGAGACCGAGGCCGTGCTGCGCCGCCTGCGCGTGCAGCACGACGTGCTCTGGATCGCGCTCCGCGACGCCGACCCCGTGCTCGACCACACCACCCCCCACGACCGCGCCGACGTGTACAGCCGATGGCTCGTCCCCGGCTTCGTGCAGGGCGACCCCGAGATCGTCCGGGAACTCCTCGCCCAGACCGCCGCCGACACCGCGCGCCGCGACGAACTGCTCGACGCCCTCGAGATCAGCCGCGCCGACCTCGACACCCAGGACGACGCCGTGAACGCACTGCTTCGCATGCTGAACCGGAGGGCCAATGTCCGGTTCTGATGAGCTCTACCCTCCCGCCCAGTACGGCTGGGGGTGGATGCTGCTCGCCCTCGGCATCCTCGCCCTTCTCGTGCTCGCCGCGTGGCTCGTGATCGCGCTCACCCGCCCGCGCCGCCTCATCGACGCCGCATCCGCATCGCACGCGCCGATCCCTTCCGCCGACGTCCTCGCCGTACTCCGGGAGGAGTACCTCGCCCGCATCGCGCACATCGAGACCGAATATGCCGCAAGACGCATGGACCCTCGGCGGGCGAATCTCGAACTGAGCCGCACCGTGCGCGCCTTCGTCAACGAGTACAGCGGGATCGAAGCCCCGGTGCTCGCCCTCGACGACCTCGTCGCGCTCGGCGTGCACCCCGCCCTCATCGACGCCCTCCACCGGCACTACTACCCCAGCGTCTTCCGTCGCGGGCCAGCGATCGATCCCATCGCAGGCATCGCCGCCGCCCGGAAGGTGGTGACGACATGGAACTAGCCCAGTGGTGGATGCTCGCCGCAGCCGCCATCGCCGCGCTGATCGCGGTCGGCGTCGGCCTCCTCCTCGGTCTGCGTCACGCCAGGCGCGGCCAGCACCCCGATACCGCTCCGGTCGCGCGCGCCGAACGCCTTCGCTCACTGCCCTCCTTCCGCCAGGCGGTGCGGCGGAGGGCCTTCGCGCTGTCCGGCATCCTGGCCCTGTCCGCCGTCACCGTGCTCGTCGCCGGCGTCGTCGCCGCCCGCCCCCAGACCGCGCAGACCATCCAGCCGGTGAACACCAGCCGCGACATCATGCTCTGCCTCGACGTCTCCGGCTCCATGAGCGACGTCGACGTCGAAGTGCTCACCGTCTTCGACGAGCTGCTGGACGGCTTCGAGGGCGAACGCATCGGGCTGACCATCTTCAACAGCTCTCCGGTGCAGATCTTCCCCCTCACCGACGACTACGACTTCATCAGGGAGCACCTGCAGAGCATCCGCGAGAGCTTCGACTACCTCGAAGACATCCCCGAGCACTGGGTCGGCACCCTCAACGGTTCCGGGGCATCGCTCATCGGCGACGGTCTGGCCTCCTGCGCCATGCGTTTCGACCACGTCGACGACGAACGCAGCCGCTCGATCATCCTCGCCACCGACAACGAGGTGAACGGATCCTCGATCGTCACCATCGAGGAAGCCGCCGCCTACTCCGCCGCCCGAGGAATCCGCGTCTTCGCCCTGAACCCGGTGCAGGGCAAGAACGCCGAGGTGAGCCAGGAGCTCGTCGACGCCGCCCGCGCCACCGGCGGTGAGGCATACGGCCTCCGTGAGACGACCACCGTGTCCGACATCATCACCCAGGTGCAGGAAGAGGAGGCGACCGAACTGCGCGGCCAGGCGCAGATCGTGCGCACCGACCAGCCGAACCTCGCCATCGCCGTACTCATGGTCGCGCTGCTCGGGCTCGTCGTGCTGCTGTGGAGGGTTCGACTGTGATCTTCCAACCCGTCCTGCATCCGCTGCTCGTCATCCTCATCTGCGCGCCCGTCGCCGTCGTGGCGGTGCTGGCCCTGATCCGCAAGGGCCAGGCGACCACGGATCGGATGCTGTGGGGCATGCGTCTCGTCCTCGTCCTCGCCTGCGCCGTTCTGCTGCTGCGGCCAGGGATCCCCGGCGGCTCCACGCAGACCCTCGCGACCGACACCGACATCGTGCTCGTCGTCGACACCACCGCCAGCATCGTCGCCGAGGACTGGGACGACGACGAGACCCGGCTCACCGGCATCCGCCAAGACGTCCAAGCCATCGTCGACGAGTACCCCGGCGCACGCTACGCGCTCATCTCCTTCGACGCCGCCGCAGAACTGCGCCTGCCGCTCACCACCGACACCACCGCGCTGATCTCCTCGCTCGAGGTCATGCGCCCCGAGGTCACCGCCCAGTCGCGCGGCAGCTCCATCGGCATCGCCAACGCGATGGTCGAGGAGACGCTGCAGAACGCCGCCGAGACCTCACCCGATCGCGCACGGATGGTCTTCTACCTCGGCGACGGCGAGCAGACCGTGTCGAGTGAGCCGGAGTCTTTCTCGGCCTCTGCGGAGTACGTCGACGGCGGCGGCGTGCTCGGCTACGGCACCGCGGAGGGCGGTCCGATGCGCACCACCACGATCGGCGACGAGGGCGGGGAGTACATCCAGTACGAGGGCGCTGACGCACTGTCGGTGATCGACGAGGACAACCTGCAGGCGATCGCCGATGAGCTCGGGGTCACCTACCAGCACAGGGCGGCGGATGCTGCCGTCGAGCTGCCTGAGGCGCCGGCGACGACGAGCAACTACTCGGAGTCGGGCGAGGTCGGCAACGTCGTCGAGCTGTACTGGATCGCCGCGGCGGTGATCGCCCTGCTGCTGGCGATCGAGCTCGCCATCGCCACCGCACGCGTCGCGCGGCTGCGCGGGCTGTCGGCGCCGAAGGGGGAACGCGCTTCGACAAGCTCAGCGAGCTCGGGGGTGGGCTCAGCGAGCTCGGGGAGATCGACGCAGGAAAGGGGACGGCCATGACCGACGCCGCAGCCGCGCTCATCGCCGCGAACCGCCGGCGCCGAAGCATCCGCAAATGGATCGCCATCGGAACGCTGCCGCTCACGCTCGCCGCGCTTCTGTTCACCGGCAAGCTGCTCAGCATGTACGCCTTCGCCCACCAGTCGATCACCGCGTACGTCGTCGACGACTACGCCGGCACCATCCGCGCCGGTCAGGGCCAGGAGTTCTTGAACCTCTTCGAGCCGTACAAGGCGCCGTACAACGTGGGCGTCGGCCTCGGCGCCTCCCTGCAGCTCGACGACGCGCGGGCGAAGTTCGAGGAAGCCCTCGACCTCGCCACCGGGCTCGACGTCTGCCCGGTCAGGGTGAACCTCGCCCTGGTGACGGAACAGCTCGGCGATGCCGCCAGGGCAGAGGGCGACGGCGCGGGCGCGGCTGAATTCTACGGCGAGGCGCTCACGATCACCGTGGAGACCCCCGAGGAGTGCGATTCGGAAGAGGCGCAGGAGCAGTCCCCCGACCCGGAGCGCGACATGAGCGAGACGCTCGACGAGCTGGAGGACCGGCTGCAGCAGAAGCAGCAGCAAGGCGGCGAACAGGAGCAGCCCCAGCCCGAGCAGCCGGAAGAGCAGCCCCAGCCCAGCGACGACAAGCTGCAGGATCTCGAGGACCGGCTGAATCAGGGCCAGCAGGAGCGCGAGGAGCAGCAGCAGGGCGACGACGGCTCAGGCTCGGGGACGGACCGGCCATGGTAGATCACGAGAAGCAGCGCGCCCGCTACGTCACGAACGCCGAGGGGGCGCCTCCCGTCCCGCCGCCCGGCGGCTATCGCGGCGCGCGGCGCGCGCAGGACATCCACCCGCCCGTGGCCACGCCCGGTACTGTCGCGCACGCCGCCGAGGAGCGTCAGCCCGCGAACGCCCTCGGCTGGATCGCCCTCGTCTCCGGCATCCTCTTCGCCGTGATCCTGCTCGGCACCTTCCTCGCCGGGGCCACGGACGCGATCTACGGCGTCACCATGATCGCCGTTCAGCTGCTCGTCGTCGCCGTCATCATCGCCGCACTCGTCACCCCGCGCGGACGCGTGCTCGGAGCCATCGCCCTCTCGATCGCCCTCGTGCTCAACGTCGCGACCGTCGGTGCGATGGGCGCGCTGCAGACTTCGGCATCCGGCAACTACGACGGAGCGAAGACCGAGGAGCAGAAGCACGCCGAGGCCTACCCCGGCATCAAGGACGTCTCGAACTCGACCGTGCTCTCGCAGCCATCGCTGGAGGAGGTCCGCGCCACGTCCGAGGAGGCACTGGAGGCCATCAAGGCGCGCCTCAGCTCCGAGTTCGGGTACACCTGGTCGCCTGCGGGCGATGAGGATCTCCGGCCGGAGCGCAACGGGTACGGCGGCGAATCGATGCTCGTGCAGTACACCTCACAGGTGTGGGGAACGAACGAGCCCATCCAGGACTACGACCGGAAGCTCGAGGTGATGGCGGTGATCGACGACGTCATCGCCGACTACGGCATGTGGGGGATCGTCTCGCTGAACGACACCTCCTCTGGCCTGGATGCCGGCATGATCGAGAAGCTGTACGGCAGCTCCGATCCGCGCACGCAGGACTCCTGGGAGTACTACAGCGACGACTACCCCGGCCCTCGCCGCTTCTACGCGACCATCGACGACACCTCGCACGACGAGACCGGGGAGTTCCTGAGGTCGCGGCAGGCGCAGGCCGACCGCACCGGCGAACCGCTCGAGGGCCTGCAGATCCTCTTCATCGCCCCGCAGCTGCTCAGCGAGGAAGACCGCGAGGAGTTCGAGCAGAAGCTCGAGGAGTACCCGGGGTACTGAGCCCGTCGCGTACTCCTCGGCCGCGACCTCGTCGCTGCGAGATGAGATAAGTACCCCGGCAGGGTGGCGCAGGGGCCTTCTCGATCCCGCATCACGGTGCCCAGCCCGCGCAGGGGCTCAGCCTGCCGCGAGGCGGAGGAGCATGCGGGCGAGCGCGTAACGGGTGTGCCCGCGCGACGACCGCGGGTCGTACCCGAGCTCCTCGGTGAGGGATGCGACGCGGTCCTGGATGCTGGAATGATGCCGCCCGAGCCGGGCTGCCGCGGCACGGACGCTCTGGGTCTCCGCGATGGCGTCCAGCAGAGCGAGACTGCGCGGATCCAACTCGGCGAGGACAGCAGCATCGGGGTGCAACGGCGACCCGTCCGCGGCCTCGGCGACGAGGAGGAACGCACCGAGGTCGTCGGCGAGGATCACCGGTTCGTCGGGTGTCGTGAGCCGCACGGCGACGAGCGCCGCCGCCCACGACGCCGCGAGGTCGCGACCGGACGATCCGACGCCGAGGCGCGCCACCGGTACCGCCCAGACGGAGACGGGGTCGGTCGACGCATCCACGATCGTCGCGCGCGTCAGACCGTGCCTGGTCGCGACGACCGCGGAAGGGTGTTCGGCGAGCGGGGCCGGATCGGGAGGCGACGCGATCACGCGCATCGCGGCCGCGCCCAGGCGGAGGCGAGCGAGCGCGCCGACGCGCTCATCGTCGGATGCGTACGCGCTGATCGCGAGCTCGACGGCGCTCTCCTGGCCCACCGACCTCCGTGCACGCAGGATGCCGAGCGCGAGGCAGAGCCGCTCCAGGATCATGGCGTCGTTAGTGTGCGCAGGGCCCTCGCGCTCGATCCATGCCACCGCATCCGGCCCGCTCTCGCGGTGCGGCCAGGCTCCACGCACGTCGGCGGGGTCGATACGGATGCCGTCGGCACGCACTCGCACGACGCTGCGGCCGTCGCGATGGCCGACCGTCGCGCCACTGAGGAGCGCCGCGCCACGCAGCATGCTCTCCGCACCGACCGAGCGCGCGACGAGCGCGTCGAAGTACGAGACGACCTTCAGCGTCTCGCTGGCGTCCGGATCGAGGGCGGTCAACCGACCGAGGAGGTCTTGCATGTCGGGCTCCCTTGCGCGGGAATCCAGCCTACGGCGATGCCCGGCATCCGAACCAGATGCCGGGCATCGTCGCTCAGGCTCCGAGAAGCCGATTCACCCAGTTGTCGCGGGACGCGAACATGGCCTGCGAGACCGCGGCCTGCGGTGCGAAGTTGTCGAAGCCGTGGAACCCGCCGGCGAAGACGTGCAGCTCCGCCTGGACCCCCGCAGCCCACAGCTTGGTCGCATAGGCGACGTCCTCATCGCGGAAGACCTCGGCGCTTCCGGCATCGATGTAGGCGGGCGGCAGACCGGAGAGATCCGTCGCCCGCGCGGGGGCCGCATAGATGGATACGTCGTCCGTGCCACGCCGCTCACCCAGCAGCGCTGACCACCCCGTGATGTTCGATCCGCGGTCCCACACCCCGATGCCGTCGATCTGCTGCGTCGAGATGCTCTCGTCCCGGTCGTCGAGCATCGGATAGATGAGCAGCTGGCCGATGAGCGCCGGCCCCCTGCGATCACGGGCGAGCAGCGCTGTGCCTGCGGCGAGTCCGCCGCCCGCGCTCGCCCCGCCGATGAGCAACCGGCTGAGGTCGATGCCGAGCTCGTCGGCGTGGTCGGCTGTCCACACGAGCGCCGCATAGCAGTCTTCGACCGGGTACGGGTCGGGGAACTCCGGCGCCAGTCGGTACTCGACGGTGACGACGACGCCGTTGTACTTCTCCGCCCAGCCGAGGAAACCCTCGACTCCGAGCCAACGGTTGCCGATGATCATGCCCCCGCCGTGAGTGTGGAAGAAGCCGGGCCCGGTGCCCGTGCGCCCTTGCTTCTCGACGATCGTCACGACGATGTCGTCCCCGTCGTGCCCGGGGATGACGACGTCGCGGTGTGTGAAGCCTCGCTCGGCCAGGACTTCCTGCGGGGTGGGCCCGGGGATCACCTGCGCACCGCGCATGAGGGGGATCATCTCGGGCGTCAACGTCGAGGGGAATGCGTCGCCCATGAGCGTGAGGGCCGCCTCCAGCTCGGCGTCGAACGGGGGTCGTGCGAGTGTCTCTGCCATCGGGAACTCCTTTGTCCGCGGTCTTTCGGCCAGCATCCCGCGCACCACTGCCGAGCGTAACCCGCCAGCCAGGCCCGATCCTTCCCCTCGCCACCGCCAGATGGCGGGGCGGAGGGGTGTCTCGGTGCTCGCCTCTGTCGCGGGATCGAAAACGCCCCGCGGAGGGTCCGCGCGGGTGCGTTTTCGATCCCGCATCACGGTGCCGAGCATCCCTCGCCGGCCGCCGAAGCCGCGCACAAGGCGACACGCCGCGCGCCGATAGACTGGGAAGCATGTCCAAGGTCCTGCAGTCCCTCCCCGTCGGCGAGCGCGTCGGCATCGCGTTCTCCGGGGGTCTCGACACCTCCGTCGCCGTCGCCTGGATGCGCGACAAGGGAGCGATCCCGTTCACCTACACCGGCGACCTCGGGCAGTACGACGAGGACGACATCGCCTCGATCCCCGGCCGCGCCCTGGAGTACGGCGCCGAGGCCTCGCGCCTCATCGACGCCAAGCGCGCCCTCGTCGAGGAGGGCTTCGTCGCCCTGTCGTGCGGCGCCTTCCACATCCGCTCCGGCGGCAAGACCTACTTCAACACCACCCCCCTCGGCCGCGCCGTCACCGGCACCATGCTCGTGCGCGCCATGAAGGAGGACGGCGTCGACATCTGGGGCGATGGCTCCACCTACAAGGGCAACGACATCGAGCGGTTCTACCGCTACGGCCTGCTCGCCAACCCGCGCCTTCGGATCTACAAGCCGTGGCTGGATGCCGACTTCGTCACCGAGCTCGGCGGGCGCAAGGAGATGAGCGACTGGCTCGTCGCCCACGACTTCCCCTACCGCGACTCGGCCGAGAAGGCCTACTCCACCGATGCGAACATCTGGGGCGCCACCCACGAGGCCAAGACTCTCGAGCACCTGAACGTCTCGCTCGAGACGGTCGACCCGATCATGGGCGTGAAGTACTGGGACCCCTCCGTCGCGATCGAGACCGAGGACATCACGGTCACCTTCGACGCCGGCCGCCCCGTCGCGATCAACGGCGTCGAATACGCCGACCCGGTGGCCCTGGTCATGGAGGCCAACACGATCGGCGGACGCCACGGCCTCGGCATGAGCGACCAGATCGAGAACCGCATCATCGAGGCGAAGTCCCGCGGCATCTACGAGGCCCCGGGCATGGCCCTGCTGTTCATCGCCTACGAGCGACTCGTCAACGGCATCCTCAACGAGGACACCCTCGCGACCTACCACGAGCAGGGCCGCCGCCTCGGCCGCCTCATGTACGAGGGTCGCTGGCTCGAGCCGCAGTCGCTGATGCTCCGCGAGTCGATCCAGCGCTGGGTGGGCCTCACGATCTCGGGCTCGGTCACGATCCGTCTCCGCCGCGGCGACGACTGGACCATCCTCGACACCGTCTCCCCCAACCTCTCCTACGGCCCCGAGAAGCTCTCGATGGAGCGTGTCGGCGACGCGGCGTTCGGCCCGGTCGACCGGATCGGCCAGCTCACCATGCGCAATCTCGACATCGCCGACTCGCGCGCCCGCCTCGAGCAGTACGCGGGCCTCGGCCTCGTCGGCGGCGCGACGGGCGAGCTCGTCGGCCGGGTGACCGCGGGTGAGGCATCCGAGATCACGGATGCCGTCGAGGGGACGACGCTCGCCGAGACGGAAGAGGCGCTGGCCGACGCGGTGGACGCCGCGTCCGAGGGCGCAGCCTTCGACGCCGGCACCGACTGACCAACAACCCGCCTCACTTCGGGGGCCGACACGCCAGATGTCGGACGGAACGGCCGATGCCGTCCGTCCGATGGCGTGTCGGCCCCCGTTCTGTGTTCAGGCACCACACGCTACAGCGGGGTATTCGCCACCCGAGCCGATAACTTGCACACGTATGTGCAAGTTACTACTCTGGACGACATGACCACCCGCTCTCCCCGCCGCGATGCCCTCGAGAACCGAGCAGGCATCCTCTCGGCGGCACGCGCGACGCTCGCGAACGATCCCTTCGCCTCCGTCGACGCCATCGCCCGCAGCGCAGGCCTCTCCCGCCGCACCCTCTACGGCCACTTCGACGACCGCGACGCCCTCATCCGCGAGCTCATCCGCACTGGGGCGCAGCGCTTCAACGAGATCGCCCTCTCCGTGATGGATGCCGATGCGCGGGTCGCCCTCGCACGGCTCGCGGCCCTCCTCTGGCAGGAGGCCGCGCACGTGCAGGCGGCGGCCGCGATCGCTCTCGACGAGGCCCACGTCGCCGATACCGCCGACGCCCTCGCCCCGCTGCGACGCTCTCTCGTCGAGCTCGCCCGACGGGGGCAGGAGGACGGCGGCTTCCGCGCTGACATGCCCGCCGGCACGCTCGCCCGCCTCATCGAAGAGGTCGCCCGCACGGTCGTCTCCCGCACCGATGCGGGCAGCGCCGGCGCGGCCGGCCTCGCCGTGCGCACGCTGCTCAGCATCGCCGGCCTCTCCTGGCGCGAAGCCGACGACCTGCTCTCCGACCATCCGGACATCGTGGAGCAGGCACGATGAGGATCGCCCTGCACGAGGTCGCCAAGGGCGACGCCCTGCCGGCGACGAGCCTGGAGTTCCACACCGGCGCCGTGCGGTACGCCATCGCCGAGACGGAGCAGCGCCCGACCGTGCTCGGCCTCATCGCGAGCGGGCGGATGCGTCCGGCATCCGGGACCGTCACGATCGACGGCGCGCGGAATGCCGGGACGCTGCGCCGCCGGGTCGCGCTCGTCGATGCGCCGGACGTCAGCGACCCGCACGCCGACATCGCCCTCGCGGGCGTGGTGGGCGAGGAGCTCATGTTCGCCGGGCGGCGTGCGACGCCCCTGCACGCGCGGCGCTGGCTGGATGCCCTCGGCTTCGGCGAGATCGCCTCCACGCCGATCGGCAGCATCGACCCCGCCGCACGCGTGCGTATCCTCTGCGAGTTGGCCGTGCTGCGCGAGGGCACGGACGGCATCGTGCTCGTCGCCCCCGACCGGCATGGCGGGAGCCCTGACGGCTGGTGGCGGATCGCGGGCGAGTTCGCCGATCGCGGCTACGCGATGCTCGTGATCGTCGGCGGATCGGCGGCGGTGGCGCTGGAGCGGATGGCCGAGCTCGGGGCGGTCAACGCCTCCGGCCCGGTCGAGCCGCTGCGCCTCGCCGACGCCGAGCTCGCTGAGCCCACTCTCACTAAGCTCGCTGAGCCTGTCGAAGCGCCCTCACTCCCGCACGCTTCGACAAGCTCAGCGAGCGGGAAGGAACGCTCAGCGAGCGGGGAGGAGGAGCGATGAAGGTCCCGGCCATGATCGCGGCGGAGTTGCGCCGTCTCACCGCGAGCCGGATGGGCATCGTCGCCCTCATCGCGCTGATGTGCGTGCCGATCCTCTACGGCGGCCTGTACCTCTGGGCGAACCAGGACCCCTACGGCAAGTTCTCCGAGGTTCCGGTGGCGCTCGTCGTGGAGGATGCCGGCACCGACGACGCGCACTACGGAGCCGACGTCGCCGACAACCTCCTCGAGGGCGGCGCCTTCGACTGGCAGGAGATGTCGGCCGCAGAGGCGAGCCAGGCGCTCGAGGACGGCACGGTCGATTTCACGGTGACGATCCCCGCGGACTTCTCCGCCGCGCTCACCTCGGCGTCCGGCGACGACCCTCACCAGGCGACGATCGCCCTCGAGACGAACGACGCCAACAACTACCTCGCCTCGTCGATGGGTACGCAGGCGGTGGAGAAGATCCGCAGCTCGGTCGCCGAGATGGTCGGCAGCGAGGCGGCAGGGCGCCTGCTCACGGCGCTCAGCGACATCCGCGACAGCCTCGTCGATGCGACCGACGGTGCGGCGCAGCTCACCGATGGCGCAGCATCCGCCCTTTCGGGAAGCGACGACCTCGCCGACGGCCTCATCCGGTTGCAGGACGGCACCCGCGACCTCGCCGACGGTGCGCACACCCTCGCAGACGGCGCAGCACAGGTCAGCGCGGGCAACGCGAAGCTCGCGAGCATCGCCGACACGGCCGGCGCCGCCGTGCAGGATGCGGTCGACGCCCTCCCCTCGATCACCGCGGACATCGAGCAGACCCTGCTCGACAAGGGGCTCACTCCGGCGGAGGTCGACGAGGTGCTCGCCAAGCTCGATCCGCTCGGCGACCTGGTGAACGAGGGCAATGCGAAGGTCCAGGATGCCGTCGGCGACGTAGACTCTCTCGCGGCAGGCGCTGCATCCGTCGCCTCCGGCGCGCAGACGCTCGCGACAGGCGCCGACACGGTCGCCTCCAGAACCTCCACGGCATCGCAGGGCGCCACCGCACTGCACGACGGCCTCGGCACGCTGCAGGAGGGGATCGTGCAGCTGCGCGACGGTCTGTCCGACGGCGTCGCGCAGATCCCGGCATCCACACCGGAGCTGCGCACGGCCCAGGCCGACACGATCGCCGACCCCGTGAAAGTGTCCAGCGACAAGGTCACCTCCGCCGAGGACTACGGCGCAGGGCTCGCCCCCTTCTTCGCCGCACTGGCCGCCTGGATCGGCATCTACGCGCTGTTCCTCATCGTGAAGCCGATCTCGCGGCGGGCGGTCACCGCCCTGCACTCACCGATCCGGATTACACTCGCCGGGTGGCTGACCCCGGCATCCCTCGGCGCTCTGCAGATGGTCGGGCTGATGGGTGTGCTCGCGATCACGCTCGGCTTCCGGTTCGACAACCCGCTCGGCACGCTCGGCGTCCTCGTGCTCGCCTCGGCCACGTTCGCAGCGATCATCCTCGCCCTGAACGTCTGGCTGGGCTCGGTCGGGCAGTTCCTCGGCCTCGTGCTCATGGTGCTGCAGCTCGTGACGGCGGGCGGCACCTTCCCGTGGCAGACGCTGCCAGGGCCGCTCGCCGCCCTCCACCATGTGCTCCCGATGGGGTACGTCGTCGACGCGATGCGCCAGCTCATGTACGGCGGGAACCTCGCAAGAGCGGGCGGCGACCTCGCCGTGCTGGGCATCTGGCTCCTCGGCGCACTCCTGCTCGCGGCGATCGGCGTCACCCGGATGACGCACCGGCGCACGCTCAGAGACCTGCAGCCGAGCCTGATCGGCTAGCCGGGCGTCTGGCGCTCCACAGGCGCCCGCGACCTCGCTTGGGACCCCGATAGGATGCCAGGACGTGCGTCCCGATGCGCGGAGGGCCGATGTGGGATCGGCCCGGCTCTACCCGAAGGAACGTCGATGACGACAGACACCGCGACCCCGGCGACCCCTGGGCGAAGAATCGGACCCCTGATCGGGCGGATCGCGTTCGGCGTGCTCGCCGGCATCCTCGTCATCGCCGTGGCAGCGGCGTTCGTCGTCGTCTGGACGATCCAGCGCTCCTTTCCGCAGACCGGCGGCGCCCTCGACCTCGACGGCCTGCAGGCCGAAGTGACCGTGCAGCGGGATGCCTCGGGCATCCCCACGATCACCGCGGACTCCTCGCACGACCTCTTCTTCGCGCAGGGCTTCGTGCACGCGCAGGACCGCTTCTTCGAGATGGATTTCCGCCGCCACGTCACCGCAGGCCGGGTCGCGGAGATGTTCGGCGAGTCGCAGCTGGAGACCGACATGTTCCTGCGCACCCTCGGCTGGCGCGATGTCGCCGAGGCCGAGGTCGAGGCGATGGACGAGACGACGCTCGGGTACTACCAGGCCTATGCAGACGGGGTGAACGCATACCTCGCCGACCGCGGCGGGGCCGAGCTCAGCCTGGAGTATGCGGTGCTCGGCATCCAGAACCCCGGCTACGAGGTCGAACCGTGGGAGCCTGCCGACTCCGTCGCCTGGCTCAAGGCCATGGCATGGGATCTGCGCACCAACATCGAGGACGAGACGGCGCGGGCGCTGCTGGCGGCGTCCGGGGATGATGCGGATGCCGCAGCGACCCAGGCCCTGCTCGAGAAGCTTTACCCGCCGTACCCGTTCGACGAGAACCCCGTGATCGTGCCGAAGATCTCGGAGGTGCCTGAGGTCTCCACGGACACGGATGCCGAGACGGCGGCCTACCCGACCGGCGACGACGAGGCCGAGGCCGCCCAGGCGGTGCACACCGTGCAGTGGCAGGAGGCGTCCAGCGTCATCGAGGCGGCGAGCATGCTCGTGGGCGACGCCGGCGAGGGCATCGGCTCGAACTCCTGGGTGGTCTCCGGAGCTCTCACCGAATCCGGCCTGCCCCTGCTCGCCAACGACCCGCATCTCGGCGCCTCCCTGCCGAGCGTCTGGCATCAGGTGCAACTGCGCTGCAGCGAGGTCACGGAGGATTGCCCGTTCGATGCGGGCGGGTTCTCGTTCTCGGGGCTCCCCGGCATCGTGATCGGGCACAACGCCCAGGTCGCATGGGGATTCACGAACCTGACGACCGACGTCACCGACCTGTACGTCGAGCGCGTGCAGGGCGACGCGTACTGGCGAGACGGTCAGCTCGTGCCGATGGAGGTGCGCGAGGAGACGATCAAGGTCGCGGGAGGAGATGACGTCGCCCTGACGGTGCGCTCGACAGTGCACGGCCCGATCATCTCCGGGCTGACGGACGACTTCACCGGCATCGCCGACGACCCCGTGGTGGGTGCGGGTGAGGCCGTGCTGCCGCTGGAGGGGGCGCCGGAGATCCCTGAGGGCGAGTACGCCGTGAGCCTGCGGTGGACGGCGCTGGCTCCCGGCACCGCCGCGACGGCGATCTTCGCCCTTTCGACCGCGCAGGACTTCGACGACTTCCGCTACGCCGCATCCCTCTTCGACGTCCCGGCGCAGAACCTCATCTACGCCGATGTCGAGGGGAACATCGGGTACCAGACACCGGGACGACTGCCGATCCGCGGAGCGGGTGACGGATGGCTGCCTCAGCCCGGTTGGGACAGCGCCTACGACTGGACGGGGTTCATCCCGTTCGAGGAGCTGCCGGTCTCCTACAACCCGGCCAGCGGCTACATCGTCACCGCGAACAATGCGATCGTCGACGACGACTACGCCTACTTCCTCTCCCGCGACTGGGACGACGGCTATCGCGCGGCGCGGATCGTGGACCTCATCGAGCAGCGGTCCGCCGCGGCGCCGCTGACGACCGATGACATGAGCGCCATCCAGATGGACAGCGAGATGTGGTTCGGCAAGCGGCTGGCCACCGTCATGGCCGATGTGCCGGTCGAGGATGCCGGGACGCGCGATGCGGTCGATCTGCTGCGCTCCTGGGATGCCCAGAACGCGGCGTCATCGGCAGGCGCCGCATACGCGAACGTGCTGTGGTCGAACCTCGTGCAGAACGTGTTCGCGAACCATGCGGAGCCGCTGCCGATCGATGGGCAGGCCCGCCTGTTCACCGTCGTCTCGGCGATGCTGGACGACCCGAGCGACCCACTGTGGACGAACGAAGAACTCGACGTCGAGGGCATGGACGAGATGCTGGCCCTCTCGGCTGAGCAGGCGTACGACGAGCTCTCCGCCCGACAGGGCGATGTCGTCGAGCGGTGGAACTGGGGCGACCTGCACGCCATCACTCTCACCAGCGACACCCTCGGCTCCTCCGGCATCGCCCCGATCGAGCTGCTCTTCAACCGTGGACCGTACCGGGTCTCCGGCGGCGCATCCGTGGTCAACGCGACCGGCTGGGAGCTCGGCGAGTCCTACGCGACGACCACGGTCCCCTCGATGCGGATGGTCGTCGACCTCGCCGATCTGGATGCCTCGACCTGGATCCACCTCACCGGCACGAGCGGCCACGCGTTCCACGCCCACTACACCGATCAGACCGAGGATTGGGCAGCCGGTCGCCAGCGTGCCTGGGCGTTCAGCGCGGATGCCGTGGATACGGCGGCCGTCGACACACTCGTGCTGCAGCCTGGCGGCTGAGCGGCGCGGGTGCTCTCCGGCACGCTCGTCACTGCCGCCTCGGATAGCGTTGCAGGATGCCGAATCGTCTGCTCGCCGCCCCTGACGAGCCCGCCTCCGTCGTCGAGTTCGAACACGCAGGAGCCACCCTGGTGGCGGAGTCCTTCGGCGTCGCGGGACCGACGTTCCTCCTGCTCCACGGCATCGGGATGGGACGCAGCGTCTACCTCGATCTCGTGCGGCGCCTGAACGGACGGGTGATCGCGGTCGATCTCCCCGGCTTCGGCGAGGCGCCGGAACCCGAGCGCACGCTCACGATGGAGCGTCATGCCGACCTCGTCGCCGCGCACCTCCGCCATGCGGGCGAGCAGAAGGTCGTCATCATCGGCCACTCGATGGGCAGCCAGATCGGTGCGGAGCTCGCGGCCAGGCATCCCTCGCTCGTCGCCGGCGTCGTGCTCGCTGGGCCGACCGTGAACAGCGCCTCGCGCAACATCCGGGCGCAGGCGACGTATCTGCTGCGCGACCTCGCCGGCGAGCGGCCGCTCGTCATCCTTCGAGGGGCAAGGGAGTACCTGCGCGGCGGCCCCCACCTCCTCCGCAAGATGCGGGCGACGATCGTGCACGAGCCGGAGAAGGCATACAGGCGCATCGACGAGCCGGTGCTCGTCCTGCGCGGCGAGAGCGATCCGCTCGCTCCGATGTCGTGGTGCCGGGAGATCGTCGACGCGATCCCCGGTGCTCGCCTGGAGGTCATCCCCGATCACGGCCACGGCACGCTGATCAGCGATGCCGAGCCGGCCGCGCGCCTCATCCAGGAGTTCGCCGACGGGCTCTGAGAGATGGTGTCCCACCAAGACACGGTGGTACACTCCGGAGATGCCCACCAACCGCCCGCGCTACCAGGTCACCGAGACCGATGACGTCGCACGCGCTCTCGACGCCGCCGAAGTGCGCTGGCCTGGAGAGCCACGGTCGCGCCTCATCGTCCGGCTCATCACGGAGAACGGCGGACGCGCAGAGGCGGAGCAGCACGCCGAAGACGAGCGCCGTGCGCGCGCCGTCGAGAGCATCGCCGGCCGCTTCCGCGGGATGTTCCCCCGAGAGCTCCGCGACGAACTGCGCGACGAATGGCCGGAATGATCGTCCTCGACGCCAGCGCGATGATCGCGATCCTGGACTCCGATGACACGCATCACCCCCTGGCACTCGAGATGTTCCGCTCGCACGGCGGACGATTCGCGGCGCATCGGTTGACGCTCGCCGAGACGCTCGTCAGCGCGGTGCGCGCGAATCAGGGTCCGACCGTTCAGACCGCACTCGCCGACCTCGGGGTCGACGTGATCGACGATCAGGACGATCCGCTCTCCCTCGCCGAACTCCGCGTGCGCACCGGCCTTCGGATGCCGGACGTGTGCGTGCTGCACAGCGCCATCCGCGCCCGCGCGCGAATGGCGACCTTCGACACCCGCCTCGCCTCTGCGGCACGAGCGCTCGGCGTGATCGTCGTCCCCTGAGACCCGACGCCTCAGCGCACCGGCGGCGGCGTCGAGGGCAGGGTGAAGGCGTAGCGGCGCGAACGCGTGAGCAGAAGCACGAACAGCGCCAGCAACCCGAAGATCACGCCGAAGGCGATGCCGATGACTCCCAGTGCGGCCCCCACGGATGCATCCCCCGCAGCCGAAAGACCGATCCCGAGGGCGCCGATGAGGATGCCGCACACGGCGACCGCCGCGACGATCCAGCCGCAGATCATCGAGATGAGGTAACTCCGCGGCCCGAAGTGCCCGGGGCGCGGACCGAACTTCATCCCGACGTACCAGCTCCAGCGCGTGCCCGTCCACCATCGTGTTGCCTGGCCGCTGACCGGATACCAGCCGGCACCGGGGCCCTCGACGTCGGTGGGCAGCGGCCGCACGACGGCATCCATCAGCGGCCCGCCCTGCGGAGCGGGAAGGCGGCTCAGCCCCTTCGACGCGATCCCGCCGACCAGCCACACCGTGCCGGCGAAGACGAAGAGCAAGGGGGTGACGTAGAAGGATGTGTTCCCCGAGATCACCGCGCTGAACAGCTGCAGAGCGGCGACGGCGTAGAACACGATGCCGAGGACGACTCCGGTCGCCGCGGGCTCGATGGCGAAGGCATCCGGCTTGGGTCTTCCGTCACGGACGCGGTACGGGGTCCAGGTCGTCCCGTCCCACCAGCGCACGTCGACCGTGCCAGGCACCGGGTACCAGCCCATCGCGATCTCTGCCGCGGCCGGCTGCTGAACGGTCGCGCCGACGGTCGGCGCAGCGACGGCATCCCGCTCATGAGCCGTCCACTGCGCACCGTCCCACCAGCGCTGTCGCCCCGGCTGTCCCGCGTCGTACCATCCTGCCGGTGCGGACATCGGCGTAGCCTCCCCCTGCTCAGCCCGCGCCAGGCGGGGTCTGCTTCGACTCTGCCAGATCGTCGACGACGAGGTCGCGTTCAGCGGCGGAGCCGTTGCGGTACGCCTGCCGCCCCACCATGTGCGCCGAGAGCGGCGCGGTCGCGAACTGCATGAGCACGACGGGGACGACGAGTACCGCCCCGACGAGGATGCCGCCGACGGAGCGCTGCGACAGGGCGACGGCGATGCAGATGAGCAGCAGACCGAGCACCTGCGGCTTGGTGGCAGCGTGCAAGCGCGATGGCACATCCCGGAAGTGCAGCAGGCCGACGGCCGCCGAGAGGCACAGCACGGCGCCGAGCAGGATCAGCACGAGCACGGCGACGTCGACGACGGCGTCGGGGATCATCAGACCGAAGACGTTCATGAGGTCGTGTTGTCCCTTCTCGCGACGTAGCGGGCGACCGAGATGGAGCCGAAGACGCCGATCGCGGCGATGATGAGGAGCACGGGGATGTTGCGGGTGTGCCCGTTGATGGCCATCTCCGCGCCGAGCACGCACATCACCTCGGTGAGGAGTACATCGGAGGCGACCGCCCTGTCGAGGATCGACGGGCCGCGCACGATCCGGATCAGGGTGAGGATCGCCGCGAGGCCGAAGACGACCATGATGATCACCAGGAGCACGTTCATCTCTCGTCCTCCCTCAAGGCGCGGTACTGGGCCGGACTGCCGAGCGCACGCACGAGGCGCCGCTCCCAGCGCAGCACGCCCTGACGCTGCCGCTCGACGTCCTTCTCGCTGTGCACACCGATGACGTGCAAGTAGAGGATGCGACGATCGCGATCGGCCTCGACGATGAGCGATCCGGGGATGAGCGAGCTCGTCACCGAGACGTGCGTCATCATCAGATCGTCCGCATAGCGCAGCGGAACGGCCATGATCGCCGCCCCCGGCTGGCGCCGGAAGTCGAACACCTGGATCGTCACGCTCAGAGCGCCGCGCAGCACGGCGAAGAGGAACTGCACGACGAAGAGCGCGAGGTACCAGAGGTTGATCCGGCCGCTGAGCTCGATCGTCGGCAGGCGGAAGACGCGGGTGACGAAGACGGCCACCACGAGCCCGGTGAGGAAGGCCAGCACTGTGAACTGGCTCCACAGCAGCATCCACAGCACGACGAGCCACGCCAGGAACGGGAGCTGGAAGAGGAAGGCACGCAGCAGGCCGCGCTTGGTCTCGGTGCTCATCCGCTCACCTCCTGCTCGAGCTGCACGAGGCTGACCGGCTCGAGCAGCGCACTGCCGATCCGGTCGCAGAGGGCGTAGAGAGGGCCGGCGAAGACCGTGAGCGCGACGGTGACGGCGACCATGCCGCCGGTGGCGATCGTCATGATCTTCGGGATGCGGCGACGCTCCTGCTGCTCATCGGCGGCTGGCGCGTTGCCGAGGTACGAGATGCGCCCCTCGGTCTCGGAGGAGTCCTCCTCCTCGCGCCAGAACGCGAGGTTCCAGGCGCGCATGAGCGCGTAGAGCGTCAGCAGCGAGGTCACGATTCCGCCGATGATGAGCACGATCATGATGGGCGTACCGACCGATGCCGCCGCCTCGAAGAGGGCGAACTTGCCGATGAAGCCGGAGAACGGAGGCAGCCCGCCGAGGTTGATCGCCGGCACGAAGTACAGCACGGCGAGGATCGGGGCGGCCTTGAGCAGGCCCTTGACCCTGAGGATGCTCGTGCTGCCCGCTCTTCGCTCGATGAGACCGACGGCGAGGAAGAGGGTGGTCTGCACGACGATGTGGTGGACGATGTAATAGACCGTCGCGCCGATCGCCGCGGGCGTCGCTATCGCCAGGCCGAAGATCATGTATCCGACGTGACTGACCAGCGTGAAGGAGAGGATCCTCTTCAGCTCCGCCTGCGCCACCGCACCGAGCACGCCGACCACCATGGTCGCCAGCGCCACGATGAGCAGGAGCGTGTCGATGCTGTTGTCTGCGAAGAGCTGCGTCTCGGTACGGATGAGCGCATAGACGCCGACCTTTGTGAGCAACCCGGCGAAGACGGCGGTGACGGGAGCGGGGGCGGTCGGGTAGGAGTCGGGCAGCCAGAACGACACCGGGAAGATGGCCGCCTTGATGCCGAAGGCGACGACGAGCAGCAGATGCAGGACGAGCTGGGTCTCCTGCGGGATCTCCGTCATCCGCTCGGCGATCTGGGCCATGTTGACCGTGCCCAGCGCCCCGTAGATCATCGCGATCGCGGCGAGGAAGAGGATCGACGACACCAGCGAGACGACGATGTACACGGCGCCGGTGCGGATGCGGGACTCCGTGCTGCCCAGGGTGATGAGGACGTAGGAGGCGACGAGGAGGATCTCGAACCCGACGTAGAGGTTGAACAGATCACCCGCGATGAAGGCGTCGAAGATGCCGGCGGCGAGGATGAGGTACGAGGGGTTGAAGATCGAGATCGGTGTCTCGTCCGTGCCGTCCGCCGCGCCCTGGCCGATCGAGAACAGCAGGACCGCGAGCAGCACGATGCTGGACACGAGCACGAGCAGGGCGGCCAGCCGGTCGACGTACAGCACGATTCCGAAGGGAACCGGCCATCCGCCGACCGAGACGGCGAGCGGGCTTCCGGCGTCGACGGCGATGAGCAGGATGGCAGCGATGACGGCCACCGCGGCCAGCGTCGCCACCGAGACGAACATCTGCAGTCGCGGGCTGCGTCCGAACACCAGGGTGATCGCGGCGCCGAGCAGGGGGAGGATGACGAGCAGGGGGACGAGTGCGCTCATCGTCATGGGCGATCCTCCTCCTCGGTCGTGCGGTGATCCTCGAATCCTTCGGCAGGTTCAGGGAGCGAGGACCTCCCCGATTCCGATGAACCCGTCGAAGCGCCGTAGCTCGCTGAGCCCGCTGACGCGCCTGAGCTCGCTGAGCCTGTCGAAGCGCCGTATGCCATGTCCATCGGCGCATCGTCGTGGATGGCGGGGTGATCGCGCATGTGCAGCACGGTGATCGGCGAGGTCTGCACACCGACGAAGTCGGTCGTCGCCTCGTCGTCCTCTTCGTCGCCCTCGTCGTCCATGACGTCCTCATCGGCATCCGTGCGCTCACGGAGGGCGATGTCCGCCTCGTCGTCCTCGACGGTGTCCGCCTGGCCGAGCTGCCACGAGCGGTAGATGAGGGCCAGCAGGAAGGCCGAGACGGCGAAGGTGATGACGATCGCGGTGAGCGTGAGCGCCTGAGGGAGCGGGTCGCTCATCGCGCCCTCCGCTCCGAAGAACGGGGCATCGCCCGGCACGCCCATGACGATCAGGAGCAGAAGGTTCGTGGCGTTTCCGAGCAGCAGGAAGCCGATCAGCACGCGGGTCAGGCTGCGCTCGAGCATCGCGTAGACGCCGCAGGCGAACAGCACGCCCATGATGATGATGAGGGTCAGGGAGACGTCCATCAGATGTCCACCCCCCTGGCGCGCATGTCCTGCGCCTGCCGGTCGACCTCTGCGCCAAGGCTGCGCAGCACGTCGAGGACGAGCCCGATCACGACGAGGTACACGCCGATGTCGAACACGGTGGAGGTCACGAACTCCATGTGCCCGATGAGCGGCACCTCCCACTCCCAGTAGGAGCTGGCCAGCGGCGACATGCCGAAGAACAGCGGTACGACGGCCGCGCCGACGGCGATGATGAGCCCGGCGCCGAGCAGGCGTCCGGCATCCGTCGGCGCCGCGGCGCCGAGCTCCCAGCGCCCGCCCGCGATGTAGCGCATGACGAGGGCCATGCCGGCGACGAGGCCGCCGGCGAACCCGCCACCTGGGCTGTTGTGCCCGGCGAAGAGCAGGTAGATCGACACGACGATGATCGTGTGGAAGAGGATGCGCACCACGACCTCGAGAAGGATCGACCGGTTCTCCGGCCTCATCTTCTGACCACCGACGAGCCAGGCGCGCGGCGCGCTGCGGTTCTCGGCCGTCTGGAAGCGCACGCCGTCATCGGTCTCGACGAGCGGGTTCATGCGGGCCTTGCGGCGGGAGGCACGCGGCACGCTCTTGGTCGCCGCGAGGAGGTCGGCGCGGTGGGTGACGAACACGAGCGAGGCGACGCCGGTCGCGGCCAGCACGAGGACCGAGAGCTCGCCCATCGTGTCCCAGCCGCGCAGGTCGACGAGTGCGACGTTCACGACGTTCTTGCCGTGCCCCAGCTCGTAGGCGAGCTCGGGGAAGAGGACCGAGATCGGATCGGCGACGCGGGACTGGGTGGCGACGATCGCGATGAGGGCCATCGTCGCGCCGACCGCGATGGCGAGGATCGCGCGCGGCAGCCGTCCGACGGAGGCGTTGTGCTCGCCCATCCGCGCGGGAAGCCGGCGGAGCACGAGGGCGAAGGTCACCATGGTGACCGTCTCGACGAGGATCTGCGTGAGCGCGAGGTCGGGGGCACCGCTCGTCGCGAAGAGCACGACCATGCCGAGGCCGGTGACCGAGACGAGCACGACGCCGGTGTAGCGCTTGCGCGCCTGGACGGCGAAGATCCCGGCGGCGGCCATGATGGGCGCCACCACGAGCTGGGTCGGCGTGTGCCAGCCCGAGAGGTTCAGCTGCTGCACGTCGCTCGCGAGCAGTGCCGTGATCTCGGCGACGACCACGACGACGAAGATCGTGCCGACATAGACAGGCAGCGAACCGCGCTGGGTGAGGGTCGTCGTCAGGACCGAGAGGCGGTCGACTCCGCGGATCACGAAGTAATAGGCATCCGATGCCGTGAACGGCAGCAGTCGCGGCTTGCGGTCCCACCCGGAGCGCACGGTGAGCAGGAACAGGCTCAGCCCGACCAGCAGCGTCGCGATGGAGATGATCAGCGCCGGCTCGATGCCGTGCCAGAGGGCGAGATGACCTGGCCCCTCCGACTCGCGTCCCGCCTCGGCGGTGATGGCGTATCCGTGCAGGGCGACGTCCACCGCCGGAGCCCCGATGCCCGCCGCGAGCGTGGCGCCCGCGAGCAGGATGGGGGCGGAGAGGAAGCCGACCGGCGGGTCGGGCCACGGCGTCCGCGGCATCCGTTCCCGGCGCCCGTCGCGCTTCGTCCAGAATGCACCCCACAGGAAGCGCGCACCGTAGGCGGCGGTGAGCGTCGCGCCGACGGCGACGCCGATGATCGCGACCCAGCCCCACACCGACCCGTTCAGGGCGTCGTCGAGGAGGGCGGTCAGCGCGGATTCCTTGGCGACGAACCCGATCGTCGGTGCGACGCCTGCCATGGATGCCACGGCGATGAATGCCGTGGTCGCCATCACCGGGGCCTGACGTCCGACGCCGGAGAGCTCGGTGATGTCACGGGTCGACAGCTGGCGGTCGATGATGCCGACGATGAGGAAGAGCGCCGACTTGAACAGGGCGTGCGCGATGACGAGGGCGAGGCCGGCGAGCGCGGACGCCTGCGTTCCGTAGCCGACGACGACGGTGAAGAAGCCGAGCTGGCTGACGGTTCCGAAGGCGAGGATGCGCTTGAGGTCGGTCTCGCGGAGAGCCTGGATGCCCCCCAGCAGCATGGTGAAGACGCCGAGGGTGACGACGATCGGCCGCCACGGCTCGCTGAACGCGAAAATCGGCGCGAAGCGCGCGATGAGGTAGATGCCGGCCTTGACCATGGCGGCGGCGTGCAGGTAGGCGCTGACCGGGGTGGGTGCCGCCATGGCCCCGGGGAGCCAGAAGTGGAAGGGGAAGATGGCCGACTTGCTGAGCGCGCCGACGAGAAGCATCACGATGGCCGCGTTCACGAACGGGCCGGTCGGCGGCGAGGCGAGCAGCGCGGTGATGCTGCTGGTGCCGGCATCCACGACGAGCAGGACGACACCCACGAACATGACGAGACCGCCGAGCGTGGTGACCAGCAGCGCCTGCAGGGCGGCACGACGGCTGGCGGCGCGGCGGCGGTAATGCCCGATGAGCAGGTACGACAGGATGCTCGTGACCTCCCAGAACATCACGAGCATCACAAGGTCGTCGGTGAGGACGAGACCGTACATCGCACCGGCGAAGCCGAGCAGGACGCCGGCGAACTGCCCGAGACCGGTCGCGTCGTCATGGAAGTACCAGCGGCAGTACAGCAGCACGAGGGAGCCGACGCCGGTGACGATGAGCGTGAGGACCCAGCCGAGCACATCCATGTGCATCGAGAGGTTCAGGCCGAGCTGAGGGATCCAGGCGATCGACTCGAACGGGCTCGAGCCGGAATCGAGGACCTGCGGGGTGAGAATGAGCGCGTGGACGAAGGCCGCAGCAGGAATGAGGGCCGCGATCGCGAAGGCCTGGGCGCCCAGCCACCGCACGAGTGCGGGAAGGAGGAGAGAGGCGATGAGGAAGACGAGGAGGAGTGTCAGCATAGGCGGCTCCTCAGGGCTCGTCGGGCCTTTCGGCTCAGGCGGGTCACTTCAGTCTACCCGGCGACAACTCGGGGCGGCCGTGCGAGACTGTTCGCACCATGCGCTTCATCATCCGAGTCGTCGTCAATGCCTTCGCGTTCTGGGTCGTTTCACTGATCCCCGCGCTGCAGATCGCTGTGACCGCGTTCGCGCCCGGCGAAACGCTCCAGCTCGTGCTCACCCTGCTCGCGTTGGGTGCGATCTTCGCCCTGGTGAACACCATCGTCGGCACGGTGGTCAAGATCGTCGCCTTCCCGTTGTACATCCTCACCTTCGGCCTGATCGGCTTCGTCATCAACGGCTTCCTGCTGTGGCTGACGGCATGGATCACCAGTGGCTTCGGGTGGGGCCTGAGCGTGGGCGACTTCTGGTGGGGCGTGCTCGCCGCCATCGTGATCTCGCTCATCAACGGCGTCTTCGGCTTCATCCTCCGTCCGCAGAAGAAGAAGTCCTCCCGCTGACGTCGTCGCTCGGCGGCGCCCGGGCGGTTCGCCCCTCGCCTCCCCGGGGTGTCACTGCGCCCACCCCGTGCGGTCGGCCTCATACTCGGTCGCCTCGATGTGCTCCGCCCGAGCCAGTTCGGCAAGCCGCACGCGATAGGCCTCGACGCGCGGATCGCCGGAGTCGTCGACCAGCTCGGCGGTCTCGATGTAGGTATCGATCATGTGCGGCTCGAGGATGACGTCCCTCCATTGCGATGGCGGATCGCCCTCCCGCTGGGCGACGAAGCTGTCCGCTGACCCCGACCCCTGCGGCGAGCCTCCACCCGCGAGTGCGTTCACGAGGTCGTCCGAGTGACGCAGCTGGATGAGGAGCTGATCCTCTCCGAGCATCGGCTCGACAGGGCTGCCTGCCGTCACCAGCAGATCGACGTCGAACTCCCCCTGCGTCGCGAGGTACGAGCCGATCATGCCCGCCTGCGAGTGGGCATAGACATCGACTCGATCGCCCGGCCCTGCACCGGCCTGATGCAGTGCCTCCACCGTCGCTCGGTAGGACGCCGCATCCATGCCGAGATACATCTGCGCGTTAGATCGCATGTCCCACGGCTCCTCCCCACCGGCGAGCCCCGACTGCGTTCCCTTCGCGTAGAGCACGTAGCGCGTCGCCCCATCGGCGAAGGTGTACCGCTCGACCTTCACCTGCGCGTTCTCCGTCTCGGGGAAGCGACGGAAGGCGTCGGCGAGGGATGCCGGCGGCGCCACGGGCGCCGAGGTCTGGACGGGACGGACGACCACCGGGTCCGCCTTGCCCGTCACCACGAAGCCGGGCGGAACCGTGCCGACGAGCCCGGTCGTCGAGACGGCCGTCACCGCGGCGACGACGGCGCCCGGCGCGAGGCCGGTCAGCCCGAGGAGATCGAACTGGCTGTCCAGCCCCTCGAAGCGGCGCTCCTCCCATCCCGCCGTGAGATAGTCGGCCACCGTCGCCAGGCGCTCGTCCGCGGCCTCGATCTCGGCGATCTCCGCGCTTACCGCGTCTGCCGCCCTGCCATCGGTGAGGGCGAGGGCATCCCGCTGCGCGCGCAGCTCGACGAGCTCGTACGCATCGGCCATCAGCGTCGCGCCCTCGACGATCCGGTCGAACTCTGCGCGCAGTGCGGTGAGTGCGTCACCCGACCCCCACAGCGCGACCGTATCGATGTGCACGGAGAGCCCCGCTCCTGCAACGATCCACCGATGGGCCTGGTGGGCGGCATCCGCAGCCTCCTGGACCAGACGTGCCACGGCGCCCAACCGCGCCGCGATGTCGCGCACGACCTCGGTGTCCACCTCGAGCACTCCCCCATGGGTGATCGAGAACCCGTCCGCCTCAGCCATGCGCGAGCTCCAGCTCCCACAGCCGTTGCCGCAGCGGATGCGCCTGCGCCCCGACCCGCGCGGAGATATCCTCGATCGCACCCTGCAGTGCACGCATCCCCTCGGCCTGCCACCCCGCGTCCGCGCTCAGCGCGACGAGCGCGATGCCCGCCTCATCGAGTCGCTCCAGCGCCTCGGAGATCGATCGTCGGGCCCCGAACCAGGAATAGTCCTGTGCGGAGCTGAACGCGGTGGCCGAGTCGATGGAGAGCATGCGGCAAGGATGCCCGGCTGCAGCGACGCGGGAACGAGCGGCACCCGCCGCTTCTGCGGCCATGGGGAGAACCAGAGCAGATGCACGCGAGTGCAGGAGAAGTCTCCCGCTCGCTTCGCCGACGCGGCAAGATGGATCCATGACCGACCCGGATCCCTTCCGCGTCATCTTCGTCTGCACCGGCAACATCTGCCGTTCCCCGATGGCCGAAGTGGTGCTGCGCGACCTCGCCGAGAGGCAGGGCCTCGGTCGGCGCATCGTGTCGACGAGCGCCGGCACAGGCGATTGGCACCTCGGCGAGCGCGCCGATCACCGCACGCTCGACGCGCTGCGGCGCCGCGGCTATGACGGAGCGCAGCACAGGGCGCGACAGTTCTCTGCGGCATCCTTCCGCGAGAACGACCTCGTCGTCGCCCTGGACCGGACCCACGAGCGCAACCTCAGGGAATGGGCGCGCGACGAGGACGAGGAGGGCAAGGTCACCCTCCTGCTGTCCTTCGACCCGATGGCCGAGACCCTGGACGTCCCGGACCCCTACTATGCGGGCCCGGATATGTTCGATGCGGTGCTCGGTATGATCGAGACGTCGACCAGAGGCCTGTTCCGCCAGCTCGAACCCGCTCTGCGACAGCCCGCACGACGCCCCGCCTTCGAGGGGCCCTGAGCAGGAGGACTCCCCTGACTTCGCACGCCCCGCTTCCCGCACAGCCCCTCAGCCCGCTCGACGGCCGCTACCGCGGCGCCGTCGCCGGCCTCTCCGACTACCTCTCCGAGGCGGGCCTGAACCGCGCTCGCGTCGAGGTCGAGGTCGAGTGGCTGATCGCGCTCACCGATCGTTCGCTGTTCGAGACGTCTCCCCTCTCGGATGCCGACAAGGAGCGCCTCCGGGCCCTCTACCGCGACTTCGGTCAGACCGAGATCGACTGGCTCGCCGAGAAGGAGGCCGTCACGCAGCATGATGTGAAGGCCGTCGAGTACCTCGTCCGCGACCGGCTCTCCAGCCTCGGCCTCGACGCCATCGCAGAGCTCACGCACTTCGCGTGCACCAGCGAGGACATCAACTCCGCCTCCTACGCCCTCACCGTCAAGCGCGCCGTCATCGGTGTGTGGCTGCCCGCGCTGAAGGATGTCATCGCGAAGCTGCGCGAGCTGTCCGTCGAGCATGCGGATGCCGCGATGCTGTCGCGCACCCACGGCCAGCCCGCGACGCCGTCGACCATGGGCAAGGAGCTCGCCGTCTTCGCGTGGCGTCTCGAGCGGGTCGCGGCGCAGATCGAGGCATCCGAGTTCCTCGCGAAGTTCTCCGGAGCGACGGGCACCTGGTCCGCGCACCTCGCCGCCGAGCCGGACGCCGACTGGCCGACGATCTCCCAGGAGTTCATCGCGTCCCTGGACATCGACTTCAACGGCCTCACCACGCAGATCGAGTCGCACGACTGGCAGGTCGAGCTCTACGACCGGGTGCGTCACGCCGGCGGCATCCTGCACAACCTGGCGACGGATGCCTGGACCTATATCTCACTGGGCTATTTCGCTCAGATCCCCGTCGCGGGCGCGACCGGATCGTCGACGATGCCGCACAAGATCAACCCGATCCGCTTCGAGAACGCCGAGGCCAATCTCGAGATCGCCGGCGGGCTCCTCGCGACGCTCTCGCAGACACTCGTCACCTCGCGCCTGCAGCGCGACCTCACCGACTCCACCACGCAGCGCAACATCGGCGTCGCGTTCGGGCACTCGCTGCTCGCGCTGGACAACCTGCGCCGCGGGCTGAACGCCATCTCTCTGCGCCGCGATGTACTGCTGGAGGACCTCGACGGCAACTGGGAGGTGCTCGCCGAGGCGATCCAGACCGTCATCCGCGCCGAGGTCGTCGCCGGCCGCTCCACGATCAGCGACCCTTACGCTCTGCTCAAGGAGCTGACCCGCGGCCACCGCGTCGGCGCTGCGGAGCTGGCGGCGTTCGTCGAGACGCTGGAGATCGGGGATGCTGCGAAGAAGCGCCTGCTGGCGCTGACTCCCGCGACCTACATCGGCATCGCGGAGCAGCTCGCGCGCTGAGACGGGGCGCCCTCGCCCCGCGCTTCCTGTCGGATCGCGCGCCTGACCGCGCCGCTTCGGGGGCCGACACGCCAGATGTCGGACGAAACAGCCCCCACCGTCCGACAAGTGGCGTGTCGGCCCCCATCCGGGTGACGGAACGGAGCAGACGACGCCCCGGCCCCGTGGAAAGCGGGCGCCGTGGGGACGCCGGCGCGCAGGTCAGGCGGTCCGGTCGCCCTGCGGCGAGGGCTCGTCTCCGGGCTCAGGGTCGGCGACAGCATCCGGCTCTTCGTCGTAGAGGACGGGGCGCTCGAGCTCCTCCGCCTCGTACTGCGCCGGGTCGACGGCGAGGATGAGCATCGAGAGGATGAGCAGGGTGGCGATGAACGCCCCTCCGCCGATCACGAGGCCGAGGGCGATCGGCGTGAGCCCCTCGTAGGTTCCCCGGGAGATGGCGACGTTCACGCGCTCGGTGAAGGCACCGGTCGTCACCAGAGTCACGACTGCGGCGAACACACCGCACACCGCGGCAATGCCGAGCAGGTGCAGCGGACGGAGCAGCTCGCGCCGCGTTGGCTTGTCGTCGGTCATGCCGCGCCTCCCTGGACGGATTCGACGTCCGCGGCCGCAGCCGAGGCGCGCGAAGAAGGTGTGAAGCCCGCGATGCCGAGGAACACGGCGACGATCGCGGCGTAGCCGCCGAGCATCCCGACGCCGAGGATGATGCCGGTGAGCACGAACTCGCCCGCGCCCTCGATCGCATACGGGGAGGAGAAACCGGCGGGGATCAGCAGCAGCAGGATGCCGAGGAGCACGCCGATCGCACCGATGAGGATCGCGTCGCGCGCGAGCGGGTCGGCGATGCGGCGGGCCCGGATGCCGGCGAGAACCTCGATGCCGCCGGAGATGATCGCCCAGCTGATGACGACGACGAAGAAGACGTCATCGGTGCGCAGCGTGGGGATGCCAGCGGCCATGCCGGCGAGCACGTTCACGGCAGCCAGCAGGATGCTCGGCGCGCGCCGTCCCTTGGGCTGGACGAGCCAGGCGCTCAACGCATGGATGAACGCCGTGGCGATCGCGAAGCCGCTGAACACCGAGAGCCCGACCGCGGCCGAGTGATCGGACGAGAACGTGATCATGAGCGCGGCGACGGCGGCGAAGAGCGCGCGGAGCAGCTGGATGTGGCGCACGGTGAACGTGCGGGCGGGCGCAGACATGACGGATCCTCGGTGCTGGCGTTGGTCTTCCCAGTCTACGCGTGGGTTCGCGGGGCCGACTCCCAGCCGGGCATTGCACGACGGTGTCCGGTGGCCGTCCCCAGACAGGCCACCGGACTCCGTGTTCACGCAACGAGGGGGAATCACTGCGCCGGGTCGAACGGCGCGGGATCGGGCTCCAACCCGTGCCGCGTCGACCCTGTGACCCGCTTTCCGCCAGGGCCCCGAGGCGGTGTGCATGGTCTTATGGTTCAATCTAGGCGACCCCTCTTCACATACCTGGGGAAATGATGTGATGGCACAGGAGAACAGCACGAGCACTGCTCAGGACGCCACGTTCTCGACGGCCCTCCGTGAGGCGATCCGAGAACGCGGGGTGACGCTCGCCTGGTTGAACGCCCGTCTGCGCGACGGGGGCAATCCTGTGTCGATGGCGACGCTGAGCTATTGGCGTTCCGGCGCGCGTCGACCGGAGGGCGCGCAGTCCCTCGCCGCCGTCGGCGAGATCGAGCAGCTCCTCGACCTCCCGGTGGGCGCGCTGTCCGGCGCCATCGGCAGGAGCCTGCGCGTCGGCCCGTTCGGCAGTCCGACCTTCCCGCTTCCCGCGGCCGATCTCGAAGCCGCGGTCACGGAGGTGTTCGAGGCGCTCGGCGAGCCCCAGGCCGACCGCGTGCGCGATGTCACGACACAGGTGGTCACCGAGGTCGGGCCCGCCGGAACGGTGCGCTCGCGCAGCATCCGGACGCTGATCCAGTCGATGTCGGGCCTGGTCACGCACGTGCCCTATGTGGAGATGACCCCCGGCCAGGCGACGCCGCCGCCCCCGTTCACCGCGCTCGGAGGCGGGCGGATCGACCGTGTGCACTCGCATCCTTCCGGCGAAGTACACGGATTCGCGTTCGAGCTCGATCAGCCGATCGATACCGCGGAGACGACCATGATCGAGTGGCGCATCGACTACTCGGACGAGTTCCCCGCGACGAGGGAGACCGGACACGGGTTCTCGCGGCAGTGCCGCGAGCTGCTGATGTGGACGCGGTTCGACCCGGCGGCGCTTCCGACCTGGGTCGACGAGGTCGTCGAGACCCCGGAAGCGAGCACGCGCATCCCCGTCGTGATCGATCGCGGATCATCGGTGCACCAGGTCCGGCGCCGGTTCGGCCCGGGGATGCTGAGCCTGGAGTGGGGCGACGGGCCGAGGGACTGAGCCGCTCAGCGGGGGTCGGCACCCGTCGCCACCGGGCGACCCGGGGTGTTCGACCACTGGCTCCATGAGCCGTGGAAGACACGAGCGTCGATGCCCGCCTCGGCGAGCACGAGCGCGCTGTGCGCGGCCGTGATGCCAGAGCCGCAGTAGGCGGCGACGTCGGTCGTGTCATCGATGCCGATCTGCAGGAGGCGATCGCGGATCTCGTCGACGCCACGAAGCGTCCCGTCCTCAGCGAGGTGCACCCCGGTCGGCAGGTTGATCGCGCCGGGGATGTGGCCGGCGATCGGATCGTAGGGCTCCACCTCGCCCCGGTACCGCTCCGGGGCCCTGACGTCGAGCAGGATGCCGGATGCCGGAAACGCCGCCGCCTCGTCGATCGTGAGGCTTCCGCCGTCTACCTCGGTGAGCGTCACGTCGCCTGGCGTCGCGCTCACCCGACCCGTGTCGACGGCTCCGGCGGATGCCTGCCAGGCACGCCATCCGCCGTCCAGCACGCGAACGTCGACGCCGCCCCGCCGCAGCAGCCACCAGGCGCGGGCGGCGGCCAAACCTGCGTAGTCGTCGTACGCGACGACGACATCGCCGTCGTTCACGCCCCAGCGCCGGGCCGCAGCCTGCACGGTAGCGGTCTCGGGCAGCGGATGCCTACCCTCATCGGGCCTGCCATGACGCGAGAGCTCGGCCTCGAGGTCGGCGAAGACCGCGCCGGGGATATGCCCGGCCTCGTACTCCGCACGCCCATCCGGCCGGTCGAGTCGCCAGCGCACGTCGATGATCCGGAGCCGAGGCTCGGTGGAGATCAGCTCGGACAGCTCGGCGACGCTCACCAGATGGGACATGGACTCAGCGTATGCCCGTGTGAGGAGGTGGTCGCCACGCGCGCTTCGACAGGCTCAGCGAGCGAGAGGGAGACGGGCTCGGAGAGCGAGACGAGGGCTCGCTCAGCAAGCGGGAGCAAGAGCGAGGGCTACGCGCTCAGCGCTCGGAAGCGGACTCCAGCTCCTCGTCGTCGGCCGCTTCCTCGGCATCCGAGACCTCTTCGGCCTCCGAGACCTCTTCGAGATCGGCCGCGGCGCCCTCGTCGTCGATCTCATCCACGGACTCCTCGTCCGCCTCGGCGGCGACGTCCTTCGCGAGCACGCCGTCGGGGCGGATCAGCTCGCGCACCTCCGCCATGAAGCTGTTGAGCTGCTGCTGCTGCCAGCGCAGCTGGCGGGTGCGGTCCTCGGCATCCCGGAGCACCTCGGTCGTGTGCCCGATCACGGTGTCGACGATCTTCTGTGCTTTGACGCGAGCGCGGTCGAGGGTCTCGCGCGAGCGGACCTGCGCATCGGCCTCGATCGACTGCGCCTGCGTGCGCATCAGACGCTCGTAGTCATCAGCCTTCGCCGAGATGCGCTGCGCGTGCTCCAGCGACGAGGTGACCTGCTCGTTGGCGTCGCTGGTGATGCGCTCGGCGTGCGCGACGGCCTGGTTGTGGAGGGTGAGGAACTCCTGCTGCGCGTCGTTCTGCCGGCGGGTCAGGCTCTCCTCGAACTCGAGCACGCGCGTGTTCATCTCGCGCACCTCGCGCTCGGCCTCCGCACGCTGCTGCTGCGTCTCCCTGGTGACCATCGCGCGCAGCGCGGCCGAACCCTTCTCGGCCTCGGTGCGGACCGCTGCCGCCTCCTGTTCGGCCTGGGTGACCTTCTCCGCGGCGTGGGCGGCCTCACGGGCGATGCGCGCCTCGTGCGCGGTGTACTCGGTGTCGATGCGCAGACGCACCTGGTCGGCGTCCTGCTCGGCCTGCGCGGTGATGCGCGCGACATCGGCCTCGAGCTCGACGCGCTTGGCCTCCGCCTCCTCACGAGCGGCCTCCAGCAGGCGATCGGCCTGAATGGCGGCATTCTGGATGAGGACGTTTGCCTGCTCCTCCGCGACGCGGAGGACCGCCTCGAACTGCAGACGGGACCCCTCGTCGTCGCCGTCCTTCTTCGGGGCGTCGACGAGCTCGCTCGTCAGCGTGGCGACCTGCTGCTCCGATTCGGCGGCCTGAGCCTGCGCGGCGACGAGCTGCTCCTCGAGCGACGCGAGCCGCTCCTCCAGCGAGGCGATGCGCTCCTGGTCCTCTTCCCTGGCGGCCGCCGCCTCGGCGCGGACGGCATCCGCCTCGCCGGTGGCTCCGTTGCGCGCGAGCTGCACATCGGTCTCCGCACGCTGCAGCTGCGCCTGCAGTCGTGTGATGGCGGCATCCACCTCGCCCTTGTCGTAGCCGCGGAACGCCTGCGTGAACGAGGACTGCTCGCGCGCAGCGCCGCCTCCCTGCACCAGCTGGTCGAAGAAGTCGGATCCGCTGTTCTGCGAGTCGCTCATGGCGTGAGCCTTTCTGACGCGTGCGACCGCGCGGCCGCAGGGGAAGGAGGGGGGAAGAGGCGCTGAGACCTCAGCCTAATCCGTGCGTCTATGAACAGGAACCGCTCCGGCGACTTCGACGCGCAGCGGAGCTACAATCGACCAGGCAGTTTCGAGAAAGGCCCGTGATGCCCTCTCGTATGCGCTGGATCCCGTTCCGCTCCCAAGAGCTCGCCCTCATCGCGATCACCGCCGTCTGGGGGTGCACGTTCCTCGTCGTGCACTGGGCGATGGAGCACTCCGGCCCGTGGTTCTTCGTGGGCCTGAGGTTCCTCCTCGCGGGCCTCATCAGCGCGGTGATCTTCCGGAGGATGCTCCGTGGCATCCGCTGGATCGACATCGGAGCGGGCACGGCCATCGGGGTCATGATCTACCTCGGCTACGGCCTCCAGACCCTCGGGCTGCAGACGATCGACTCGTCCACCTCCGCATTCATCACCGCGATGTACGTCCCGCTCGTCCCGCTCCTGCAGTGGGCCGTGTTCCGCAAGCGCCCGCACGTCATGGCCTTCGTCGGCGCGGGGCTCGCGTTCGCGGGCCTCCTCCTGATCGCGGGCCCGGATGCTTTCGCCCTCACCCTCGGACCGGGCGAGATCGCGACCATGATCAGCACCCTGCCGATCGCCGGGGAGATCATCCTCATCAGCGTGTTCGCCGGGAAGATCGACCTGGGCCGCATCACCGTGATCCAGCTCGTCGCCGCGGGCATCCTCTCGTTCGCCACCATGCCCGTCGCGGGCGAGGGCGTGCCCGAGTTCTCCTGGGTCTGGCTCACCGCCGCGATCGCGCTGGGAGCGGCGAGCTGCCTCATCCAGCTCACGATGAACTGGGCGCAGAAGTCGGTCTCCCCCACCCGCGCCACCGTCATCTACGCCGGCGAGCCGGTCTGGGCCGGCGTCGTCGGCCGCATCGCGGGTGAACGGCTGCCTGCGACGGCGCTCATCGGAGGGGCGCTGGTCGTCCTCGGCATCCTCGCGAGCGAGTTGCGTCTGGTGCGGCGTCGGCGTCGGCGCCGCGAGGCGGATGCCGGAGCCGAGGCGGCCGCAGCATCGCCCGATGCGACGCCCGCCCCCGACACCGATCAGGACCGCCGCACGTAGTCCTCGTCGGCGACGTGCTCCAGCCCGGTCGCCGGCGCTTCCGGATCGTCCGCCGCCGCGTAGAGCGCGATGTGCTCCATCCAGCACTCGGCCGTCGCACCGTGCGTCCTCGTGTCCTCCGTCAGAGCGTCAGCAGGACCTTGGTGGCGCGGCGCTCATCCATCGCCCGGTAGCCCTCGGCCGCATCCTCCAGAGGAAGGGTGAGATCGAACACCTCGCCCGGCGAGATCTCCCGGTCCCAGATGAGCTGGATCAGCTCGGGCAGGAAGCGCCGGACCGGCGCCGGCCCGCCGTGCAGGTGCACCCCGGAGAAGAACAGCTCGTCGCCGGGCAGGGCGACGTCGTGCGAGACCCCGACGTAGCCGACGTGCCCGCCGGGTCGAGTCGAGCGGATGGCCTGCATCATCGACTCCTGCGTACCGACGGCCTCGATGACCGAGTGCGCGCCGAGACCGCCGGTGAGCTCCTTGATCCGCGCCACGCCCTCGTCGCCGCGCTCCTCGACGATGTCGGTCGCGCCGAAGCGGCGGGCGAGAGCTTGACGGTCGGCATGCCTGCTCATCGCGATGACGCGCTCCGCGCCCAGCTGCCTCGCCGCGAGGATTCCGAGGAGCCCGACCGCGCCGTCTCCGACGACGGCGACGGTCTTGCCGGGTCCTGCCTCCGCGGCGAGCGCCGCGAACCACCCCGTGCCGAGCACATCGGAAGCGGCCAGCAGGTCGGGCACGATCTCGGGGTCCGGCATGCCTGGTGTGGGCACGAGCGTTCCATCGGCGTGCGGGATGAGGGCGTACTCGGCCTGGGTCCCGATGCTGCCCATCGAGACGACGTGCACGCAGCGGGACTGATATCCGGCCTGGCAGATCTCACAGGTGTTGTCGGATGCCATGAACGAGCCGACGACGAAATCTCCGACCTTCACATTCTTCACGTCTGCACCGATCTCCTCGACGACACCGACGTACTCGTGGCCCATCGGGGTGGCGTCCACCGTGTCGGCGCCGCGGTAGGGCCAGAGATCGGACCCGCAGATGCAGGTGGCCGCGAGGCGGATGACGGCATCCGTGGGCGCCGCGATGACCGGCTTGTCTCGTTCCTCGACCCGGACGTCGCCCGGTCCGTGCATGATGACTCCGCGCATGGGATGTTCTCCTTCGTCGTGATGACTCCAGTCAACGGCCGGGCGCGGGCGCGGGGAAGGCTCTGGCGAGGGGTGTACTGCCAGGGCTCCCCTCCGAGGGCGAGGGGTACCGTGACAGGGCCTGGCTCGTGCCGCGCGCCGACGCCTACCATCGCTGCATGGACAATCGTGCCGAGGTCCGCGAGTACCTCACCTCCCGCCGGGCGAAGCTCGCGCCCGAGCAGGTCGGCCTTCCTGCGGGCGGCCATCGCCGGGTGCCGGGGCTGCGACGCACCGAGGCCGCGATGCTGGCCGGCGTCAGCGTCGAGTACTACGCCAAGCTCGAGCGCGGCGCGATCGCCGGTGCTTCCGCCTCGGTGCTGGACGCGCTCGCGCGTGCGCTTCTGCTCGACGAGGCCGAACGAGCACATCTGTTCGACCTCGCGCGCGCGGCGGACGGCATCCCGACCTCCGGGCGACCGCGTCGGCGCGCAGCCGCGCCGACCGCCGCACGGCCGAGCCTGACCTGGGCCCTGGAGGCCCTCACCGGCGCGGTGGCCTTCGTGCGCGACCAGCATCAAGACCTCATCGCCGCGAATCCGCTCGGGCGGGCGTTCTTTTCGCCGCTCATCGGCGACGGCGGGCGGACCCCGAATCTCGCCCGCTTCCAGTTCCTCGATCCCGCCGCGCGCGAGTTCTATCCCGACTGGGAGCTGTTCGCCGAGATGTGCGTCGCGATCATGCGCGCCGAGGCAGGTCGCGACCCGCACGACGCCGCCCTGCAGGATCTCGTCGGGGAGCTCTCGACGCAGAGCGAGGTGTTCCGCCGCCTCTGGGCCGCGCACGACGTGCGCACGCACGGCGCAGGCACGAAGCGGTACCGGCATCCGGTCGTCGGTGAGGTGACGCTCGCCTACGAAGAGCTCGCCATCACGGCGGAGCCGGGTCAGGTTCTCATGGTCTACACCGCCGAGCCCGGCTCTCCATCGGCGGAAAGGCTGTCGCTGCTGGCCAGCTGGGCGGCTGGAGCGGTTCCGGGAATAGTGACCGGCCCGACGCGTTCCACCCAACATGATTGAAACTTCAACCGTCGCCACCGAGCGCACGCACGTGCGCGTGCCTCTTCGCTTCGCGGACGGTTACGCCACCACGGCGGACGTCTTCACCTTCGACGGGCTCGTGGACGGCAAGGAGCATCTGCTCCTGGGTCTCGGCGACTGGAAGGCGGCGCTCGAGCGCGCGGATGCCGGCGGCGAGGCGCCGCTCGTCAGGCCGCACAGCGAATGCCTCACGGGCGACGTGTTCGGCTCGGAGCGCTGCGACTGCGGCCCCCAGCTGCGCGAGGCCGTGGAGCGCATCGCCGACGCAGGCGGATTCCTGCTCTACCTGCGGCAGGAGGGCCGGGGCATCGGCCTCTACGCCAAACTCGACGCGTATGCCCTGCAGGACTCGGGGCTGGACACCTACGAGGCCAACCTCGCGCTCGGTCACGGCGAGGACGAGCGCGACTACGCCGCAGCGGCGCAGATGCTGACCGCCGTCGGAGCGACGAGCATCCGCCTGCTCAGCAACAACCCCGACAAGGCGACGCAACTCGAAGGCCTCGGCATCACCGTCACCGAGCGCGTGCGCACAGGAGTGCACCTCTCGGACGCGAACGCCGGCTACCTGCGCGCCAAGCGCGACCACACCGCGCACACCCTCGACCTCTCGGCGGCATGATGCCGGTCGACGAGCGGCACCCGCGGCGGCTCGACGACACGGAGATGGCTGCCTGGCTGCCCGTGATCCGGTTCACGCAGCTGCTGCCGCAGGTGCTCGATCGCGCATTGCGCGAGACGGTGGGCCTGAACCACGCCCGTTACGCGATCCTCATCATGCTCGCAGGTCAGGATGAGGAACCCGTCACCATGACCGAGCTGGCCAGGATCGCCGGGCTCAGTCGTTCTCGCCTCAGCCACGCCCTGGACTCCCTGGAGGAGCGCGGCTGGGTGCAGCGGTCCTCCTGCGGCAGCGACAAGCGGACCCTCAGCGCGATGCTCACCCCCGAGGGACGGGAGCTGCTGCGCTCGGCGGCACCCGTGCACGTCGCCCAGATCCGCGAGCTCGTGCTCGATCCGCTCTCGGACGAGGAGCGCCGGCAGTTCGCGGCGATCGCGTCGAAGCTGATCCCCGGGGTGACCGCCGCGCTGTAGGGGCGTCACTCGCCGGGCCGGTCACGTCTCGGCAGGCCTCGAGGGATGCGGGGACGCCGCACTCGTGACCGCTGCGCGCTGCCGGTCACAGAACAGGCCGGCTCCCCCGCCGCTTCCCGCCCGAAACGCGACCGCCGCACCCGGCCGGTCACAGAACGGCCTTCAGGGTCTCACCGGTACTGCTGGTGCCTCCCTCCGCCACACGGATCGGCGTAGCGTCGTCATCATGGACACCCGAAGCGAGGTGCGCGAGTTCCTGTCCTCCCGACGCGCCAGACTCACTCCCGACCAGGCCGGCCTGCCGGCGTTCGGCGGCAACCGCCGCGTGCCTGGGCTGCGCCGCGAAGAGGTCTCCCTGCTCGCCGGCGTGAGCGTCGACTACTACACCCGGCTGGAGCGCGGCGACCTCGCCGGCGTCTCCGACAGCGTCCTCGAGGCACTCGCCAGGGCGCTGCAGCTCGACGAAGCCGAGACCGCGCACCTGCACGACCTGGCACGCACGGCGAACGCCTCGCCGGTGCCGCGCAAGCCGCGCAAGAAAGCTGAGGGGCTGCGGCCCAGCATCCAGCGCCTGCTCGATGCGATCACCGAGGCGCCGGCGATCATCCGCGACAACCACTTCGATTACCGGGCAGCGAACGCGCTCGGCCGGGCGCTGTATGCGCCGGTGTTCGCCGCCGCCGCACCGAACAGCGCGCGCTTCGCCTTCCTCGATCCGGCAGCGCGGGACTTCTACCCGGAGTGGGAGCGCAACACCCATGAGCTCGTCGCCACCATGCGCGGAGAGGCCGGGCGGAACCCCTTCGACAAGAAGCTCACCGACCTGGTCGGCGAGCTCTCCACACGCAGCGAGCGCTTCCGCACCCTGTGGGCTGCGCACAACGTGCGGTACCACCGCAGCGGGACCAAGCGCATCAACCATCCCGTCTTCGGGGAGTTCGAGCTCACCTACGAGGCGTTCGAGCTGCCGGCCGATGCGGGCCTGCAGCTGTCGACCTACACGGCCCTGCCAGGCAGCGCCTCTGCCGAGAAGCTGAAGCTGCTGGCCAGCTGGGCCGCGACCGAGGCCGCCGCCGGGGGCTCGGATGCTGCGGCGGCGGATGCCGGAGCCGCTACGTCGACGCGGGATGCCTGAGCCGCGACGGCGGGGGATGCCGGCTGAGCGGTGACGTCCAGGGATTCCGGCGGCGAGATGAGGGCCAACCGCGAGGAGACTGCCTGAACCGGTCTGCGGGCGCGCCGGTCACGCTTCCGCAGGCCCGACGCCCTTCGGGGCCGCCCCCGCCGTGACCGCTGAACCGGCCGGTCACGCAACGGGCCGGCTCCTGACGCGGCATCCCGCCCCAGACGCGACCGATCCGTGCACCACTCGCGCGGTATTGGACCCCGATTCCGGCGGTTGCGGCATCCTGCCCGCGTCTAGGCTCAGGGCACGACGAAAGGATGCTCATGTCCCGCAGCTACGCGTTCGCCCAGGTGGACGTCTTCTCCGCCACCCCGTTCCTCGGCAATCCGGTCGCGGTGATCCTGGATGCCGAGGGCGTCACCAACGAGGAGATGCAGCGCATCGCGCGCTGGACGAACCTCTCCGAGACGACGTTCCTCCTCCCAGCGTCCGCTCCGGACGCCGACTACCGGCTGCGCATCTTCACACCGGGCGGCGAACTGCCCTTCGCCGGGCATCCGACGCTCGGCTCGGCCGCAGCCTGGCTCGCCGCAGGCGGCACGCCGGCCGACGGCTCGACGATCGTGCAGGAGTGCGGCGCGGGCCTCGTCCGCATCCGCCGAGACGGCGAGGTGCTCTCGTTCGAGGCTCCGCCGACGCTGCGCTCCGGCCCGATGGACGAGGAGCATCTCGAACGCGTGGCGGCGGGATTCGGCATCCCGCGCAGCGCGATCATCGACCACCAGTGGGTGGACAACGGACCGGGTTGGGCCGTCGTCCGTCTGGCCTCCGCCGAGGAGGTGCTGGCCCTCGAACCCGACTTCTCCCTGCTGTCCGATGAGATGGTGGGGGCGATCGGCACCTACCCCGAGGGCTCCCGCTTCGCCATCGAGATGCGCAGCTTCGCGCCGAGGGGAAAGGTCGACGAGGATCCGGTCTGCGGCAGCATGAACGCCAGCGTCGGGCAGTGGCTGACCTCGACGGGTGCGCTGCCGCCGTCGTACCTGTCGTCCCAGGGCGCGCGGCTCGACCGCGCCGGCGAGATCTCCGTGAGCACCGATGACGCAGGGCAAGTGTGGGTCGGCGGGAAGACCACCGTCGGCATCCAGGGCACGATCACGCTGTAGTCGGGTCGGCGCACCGCTGCCGCCCGGATGCAGAGGCCGGCACGACAGGTCGGGAGGAGATCACCCGAATCGGAGGATCGGATGCCGCAGAGGCATCCTCCCTTTCGTGCGAACTCCTCCGAATCAGTCGTGTCGGCGCATCCGGCGCCGCGCTACCCGCACCCGCACCCCGCCTCGGACGTAGGCTGAGGCGCATGGCTCTGGAACCTCTCGCCCTGCCCTCCTCCGACTGGGATGCCTTCGTCGCACACCGCGCGGACAGCTCTCTCGCCGCCGCACGCGAGGTCGTCGCGCAGTTGAAGGACGGCACGTCCCGCACCGCCCTCGAGACGCTGGAGCTGTGGAACGAGGGCGAGATCGCCGTCGCGAACGCGTCGAGCATCACGCAGCTGCTCGCCGAGGTCCACCCCGATGCCGCGGTCCGCGAGCTTGCGGAGGACCGCCTGCAGGACGCCTCGGCCTTCGTGACGGAGCGGGATCAGGACGGCGATCTGTACCGGGTGTTCGCCGAGCTCGATCCGGCCGGCCTCGACCCTGAGGCCACGCGGCTGCTCACCCGCGTGCTGCGCGACTTCCGCCGCGCCGGTGTCGACCGCGATGAGGCGACGAGGGCCAGGCTCGCCGAGATCAGCGCCCGGACGACGGAGATCGACCAGGAGTTCTCCCGCAATGTGCGCGACGATGTGCGCAGCATCCGGATCTCCCCTGAGCGCCTGGCAGGTCTCCCCGAGGACTACATCGACGCCCACCCGCAGGACGCGGACGGTCTGGTCACGATAACCACCGACTACCCCGACGTGCGTCCGTTCCGGGTCTACGCCCACGACGCCGCCGCGCGCGAGGAGATCACGGTCGCCTTCAACTCGCGTGGCTGGCCGGTCAACGACGCGCTCCTGCACGAGTTGCTGGCGCTCCGCGACGAGCAGGCGCGACTCCTCGGCTATGCCTCGTGGCCGGCATACGACGCCGAGGTCAAGATGATCGGATCGTCCGAGGCGATCGCGGAGTTCATCGATCGCATCAGCGAGCTCGCCGAAGCGCCCGCCCGGGAGGAGGCCGAGGCGCTGCTGGCCGTCGCCCGGCGGGAGAACCCGGATGCCGAGACGCTGACCACGCCGGACTCCGACTACTACCAGGAGATCGTCCGCCGCGAGGAGTTCGACGTGGACGCGCAGGAGGTGCGTCGCTACTTCGACTTCACCCGCGTGCGGGAGGGTCTGCTCGCGGTGACCGGGCGGCTGTTCGGCGTGGAGTACCGCGTCGTCGAGGACGCCCCGGCCTGGGCCGATGAGGTGACGAGCTACGACGTGCTGCGCGACGGCGAGCGCATCGGACGCATCCACCTCGACCTGCATCCGCGAGAGGGGAAGTACAAGCACGCCGCCCAGTTCGACATCGTCTCCGGCGTGCACGGCATGCAGCTCCCGGAGGGTGCGCTGGTGTGCAACTTCCCCCGCGGGCTCATGGAGCACGAGCAGGTCAAGACCCTCTTCCACGAGTTCGGGCATCTGCTGCATCACGTGCTGGGCGGCGATCAGCGCTGGGTGCGCTTCTCGGGCGTCGCCACCGAATGGGACTTCGTCGAGGCCCCGTCGCAGATGCTCGAGGAGTGGGCGTGGGACGCCGAGGTGCTGCGTACCTTCGCGGTGGATGCCGCAGGCGAGCCGATCCCGGCGGATCTCGTCGAGCGGATGCGTCGCGCGGCCGATTTCGGGCGCGGCATCTGGGCCAGACGTCAGATGTTCTACGCCGCCGTCTCGTACCGGCTGCATCTGGAGACCCCGGACGATCACGACGCCGCCGTGGCGGAGCTGTCAGACCGGTACGAGATCTGCGGCCGCGTGCCCGGCACGCACATGCAGAGCGCGTTCGGGCACCTCACCGGCTACACCTCGGCGTACTACACGTACATGTGGAGCCTCGTCATCGCCAAGGACATGTTCAGCGCGTTCGACGCCGACGACCTGTTCGCGGCGGACGTCGCCGGGCGGTACCGCGACGGCATCCTCGCTCCTGGCGGTTCCGCGGATGCCGCGGCGCTCGTCGCCGGGTTCCTCGGTCGCCCGTACGCGTTCGACGCCTTCGGGGCGTGGCTCGCCGGGGAATGAGCCCGCGCCGGCCTGCGCGAGCTCCCGTTCCCTGAGCCTGCTTCCCGTTCCCTGAGCGCGCTTCCCGTTCCCTGAGCCTGTCGAAGGGAACCCTCAGCCAGCACGCGTCGATAGGCTCAGCGAGCGACACTCCCCCGCCGGCACGCTTTGACAAGCTCAGCGAGCAGGCCGCTCTCAGATGCTCCAGACGAGCTCGGCGTCGACCGCACCCGCATCCGCGGGAAGCACCTCGAACGCCTGACGCAGATCGTCGATGAGGTCGTCTGCGTGTTCCAACCCGATGGAGAGGCGCAGCACGTCGGCGGCGGGCCGCGCGTCGGCGGGCACCGGCCGGTGCGTGAGCGCCGCCGGATGCTGGATGAGCGAGTCGACGCCGCCGAGTGAGACCGCGTGAGTGAACAGCCGCACGGATGAGGCCACCGCACTCGCCGCGGCGTATCCTCCACGCATCCGCATCGCGACCATCGCGCCCGTGCCGCGCATCTGACGCTCGAGCAGACCCTGCGGGTCGCCGTCGAGACCGGGGAAGAAGACCTCCTCCACCTCCGGCCGGTCGATGAGCCACTGCACGATGCGGCGCGCGTTCTCCTGCTGTCGCTGCATCCGCACGGGCAGCGTGGTCAGCCCGCGGTGCAGCAGGTAGGCGCCGAGGGGGTGCAGCAGCGCTCCTGTGACGGCACGCACGCGCCGGAGCGCTTCAGCGGTCGGCTCGTCGCAGGCGATCACTCCGGCGATGACGTCTCCGTGCCCGCCGAGGTACTTCGAGGCGCTGTGCAGCGACAGTGCGGCGCCGTGGTCGAGCGGGTTCTGCAGCAGGGGCGTCGCGAAGGTGTTGTCGACGAGCACGGGTACATCACCTGCCTGTGCGACGACCGCCGCGATGTCCACGAGCTGCAGCGTCGGGTTCGCAGGGGTCTCGATCACGACGAGCCCCGTGTCGGCGCGCACCGCCTCGCTCACCTCATCGACGTCGCAGTAGGTGGTCTCGACGCCGAGGATGCTCGACCCGAGCAGGTGGTCGGTTCCGCCGTAGAGCGGACGCACGGCGACGACGTGCCGACGACCGGACGCCGCGCACATCGCGAGGATCGCCGCGGTCATCGCAGCCATCCCCGATGCGAAGGCGACGGATGCCTCGGCGTGCTCGAGCTCTGCCAGCGCCTCCTCGAAGCGGGCGACCGTCGGGTTCCACAGCCGGGCATAGACGTTGCTGCCGCCCTCTGGCGGGCGCCCGCCCGCCGCCATCGCCTCATAGGCGTCGCCTCCGCGCTCGACATCGGGCAGGGGGTTGGTCGTGGAGAGGTCGATCGGAAGGGCGTGGATGCCGAGGGCGGTGAGATCGGAACGGCCGGTGTGGACGGCGCGGGTATCGGCGTGCATGGGTTCATGATTGCTTGGATCACAAGAGGAGTGGTGACTTTCGGCAGGATCCACAAGAATAGACAGCCGATGGACGATTCTCAACGAGAATCCGATCTCCAGGGAGCGATGCATTGCCGATAACGCCGACCCCGCTGGACGAGCTCGACCTCGAGATCCTCGCGGCCCTCAGCATCCGCGCCGATACGACGAACAAGGACCTCGCGCGCCGGCTGAACCTCGCCGAGTCGACGTGCGCGCATCGCGTGCGGTCGCTGCGGGCGCGCGGCGTGATCCGCGACACCCGCATCCGCCTCGACGCCGCGGCCCTCGGCTATCCGCTGCAGGCGATGATCAAGGTGCGTCTCGCCAACCACACCGGCGCCAAGGTCACCGCCCTGTTCGACGCGCTCGTCGCGATCCCCCGCGTGCTGCAGGTCTTCCACGTCGCCGGTGTCGACGACTTCCTCGTGCACGTCGCGGTGCAGGATGCTGCGGCGCTGCGCGACATCGTGCTCGAGCACATCACCGTGCATCCCGTGGTGCGCGGCACCGAGACGCAGCTCGTCTTCGAACTCCGCGACGGACGCGGGCTCGTGGGCTGAGTGCGCGCGCTTCGACAGGCCCAGCGAGCTTCAGCCCGGCAGGCGTCGACGCGCCGAGAGGTGCAGGATGGAGGGATGAGCCGTTCTGCCACCGCCGCCACGACCGCGATCCGCGAGATGCGCGACCACCTCTTCGCGAACGCCACCGACTACGACGCCGCCCGCGCCGGGTTCTCGTGGCCGCGGCCTGCCGAGTTCAACTTCGCGCTGGAGTGGTTCGACGTCGTCGCCGGCGAGCATCCCGACCGCGACGCCGTGAAGATCGTCTCTGCCGACCTGGGCGTGCAGACCTGGAGCTACGCGGAGCTCTCCCGACGCAGCGACCAGGTGGCGAACTGGCTGCTGAGCCTGGGCATCCGCCGCGGCGACCACCTCATCGTCATGCTCAACAACACGATCGAGCTCTGGGAGGTCATGCTCGCGATCACCAAGATCGGTGCGATCTCCATTCCGACGTCGACGCTGCTGTCGGCATCCGATCTCGCCTACCGCGTCGAGAACGGCGAGGCGAAGGCCGTGGTCACGCTCGGCGCCCTCGCAGAGCGGGTCAGGGACGGCGTCCTGCGGATCGCGGTCGGCGACGCTCCGGACGGCTGGGCCGACTTCGCCGACGCGGCGAGCGCGGCCGAGGCCTTCGAACCGGACGGACCGACCCCGGCATCCGATACCAGCCTGCTGTACTTCACCTCCGGCACGACGAGCCGCCCGAAGCTCGTGCAGCACACGCACGTCTCCTATCCGATCGGCCATCTCTCCACGATGTGGTGGCTCGGCGTGCAACCGGGCGACGTGCACCTGAACATCTCCTCCCCCGGTTGGGCGAAGCACGCTTGGTCGAGCTTCTACTCGCCGTTCCTCGCACAGGCGACGGTGTTCGTCTACAACTACGACCGCTTCGACGCGAACACGCTCATGCAGGTCATGGACACGCACCACGTCTCGACCTTCTGCGCGCCGCCGACGGTATGGCGGATGCTCATCCAGGCCGACCTCGGCCGTCTCACCACCCCTCCGCGCGAGCTCGTCGGCGCCGGCGAGCCCTTGAACCCCGAGGTCATCGCCCGCGTGCGCGAGGCATGGGGTTCGACGATACGAGACGGCTTCGGCCAGACCGAGATGACGGCGTGCGTGGGCAACTCTCCGGGGCAGGTGGTGAAGGACGGATCGATGGGCAGGCCGCTTCCCGGTTACCCTGTCGTGCTCCTCGACCCCGTCACGGGGACGCCCGTCGACGACGAGGGCGAGATCGCGCTGGATCTCGCAGAGGCACCACTCGGACTGATGGCCGGGTACTATCGCGACCCCGAGAAGACGGTCGAATCACGGGTCGGCGGCTATCACCACACCGGCGACATCGCCTCGAGGGATGCCGACGGATACCTCACCTACATCGGCCGCTCGGACGACGTGTTCAAGGCATCCGACTACAAGATCTCGCCGTTCGAGCTCGAGTCCGTGCTGCTGGAGCACGACCTCGTCATCGAGGCGGCGGTCGTGCCGAGCCCGGACTCGACGCGGCTCTCCGTCCCGAAGGCGTACGTCTGCCTGCGTTCGGATGCCGGAGACGAGACCGCCGCGGCGAGCGCGATCTACGCCTTCGCCCGCGAGCGGCTCTCCTCTCACCTGTGGGTGCGGATCATCGAGTTCGTGCCCGAGCTGCCCAAGACGATCTCGGGCAAGATCCGCCGAGTGGAGCTGCGCGCCCGCGAGGCCGAGCGGGTGGCGTCCGGGGACCCTGCGCGTCAGCACCTCGACCGCGACCACCGCTGATCGCCCCGCGCCAGGTGTCTCGAACGGCCGGTTCGCCGGCGACGAGGCGGCCATTCCAGACCCCTCCGGCGTTCGGATGCGGGGTGCTGATCAGTGATCGTCCGCGTGGTCGTGCTCCGCGATCTCGCCGGTGAGCATCGCGACCGGAGTGGTGCAGGCATCCCCGCGCCACGCCTCGAGGCCTTCGCGCACGGCAAAGGCGGCGATCACGAGTGCGGCGAGCGGGTCGGCCCAGGTCCAGCCGAAGAGGGCGTTCGCGAGCAGCCCGAGCAGGACGGCCGCCGAGAGGTAGCTGCAGATCAGCGTCTGCTTCGAGTCCGCGACCGCCGATGCCGAGCCGAGCTCGCGTCCTGCGCGCCGTTCCAGCCAGCTCACAACAGGCATCACCGCCAGACTGACCGCCGCGAGGATGATGCCGACCGGGCTGTGGTCGGCATCCCGGATGCCGGTGAGGGAGAGCACGGCGTCGACGGTGACGTACGCCGCGAGCGCGAAGAACGCGACGGCGATCACGCGAAGGGCGGTGCGTTCGCGACGCTCCGGGTCTGGTGCGGCGAACTGCCACGCGACCGCCGCGGCCGAGAGCACCTCGACGAAGGAGTCCAGCCCGAACCCGATGAGTGCTGCGGACGAGGCGACACCGCCCGCGATCAGCGCGATCACGCCTTCGACGACGTTGTAGATGATCGTGAAAGCGACGATCCACCGGATGCGGCGGCGCAGCACGCCGACGCGGGCCTCATCGACGAGCGGGGCGCTCACTCCGCCGACTCCGGACGGCAGCAGGCGCACTCCCGATCCGCGCACGGCGCGCCTTGGTCGACGGCGAGGACCGTCTCGAGCAGCGTGCGGATGCCGAGCGCGATGTGCGGGTCGGCGATCTCATATCTCGTGCGCCTGCCTTCCGGCTCAGCCGCGACGAGGCCGCAGCCTCGCAGGCACGCCAGATGGTTCGACACGTTGGTGCGGGTGAGCTCAAGAGAGCGCGCCAGTTCAGCCGGGTACCCCGGTCCGTCGAGCAGCTCCAGCAGGATGCGAGACCGAGAGGGATCGGCCATGGCACGCCCGAGGCGGTTGAGGACGTCCAGCCGGGACGTAATGGTCAGCACATGCTGACTATACAGTGAGTGCTGACCTAATGGGACTCACTGGCGTCCCCACGGACCGCGTCGTAGCGGACCGATCGGACCCGGTAATCACCGCGGAGCGAGCGGAACCCGACCATCCGCCCGGTGAACCCCCCGGCCACCTCGGTGGAGAGATACCTTCCGTCGAGCCGTCCGAGGCCGTGCGAGCGACCACCCTGCTCGATCGAGAGAATCACGTCATCCGGCCCTCCTGTCGTCGCTTCGACGGTGGCGATCCTCGCACGCACCGCCTCGCCATTCGACAGCTCGACCGGTGCGGCGAGAGCCTGTTCGAGCGAGCCGATGCGCGCCACCGCCACCGCGGAGGAGGACGTCACCCTGATCTCGACCCAGTGATCGTCGTCGAGTCGGAGGATCACACCCGCCTCCGCCTCCATCGGGTCGAGCTCGGCGGTGAACGACCAGAACTCGTCCGTGACGCGGGCCACGACCGCCGTCATCGCGCGCGAGTCTCCGGCGGGGCGACAGACCCGTGCTCCATCGGGTCCCTGCTCGGCGAGCTGACGGTCCACATCCAAACCCGGTGACACCCAACGCGGATCGAGCGGGCCGTCGAAGGCATCCGCGAAGGATCTGTCCACACGGGGGATCGTGTAGACGTCGGCATCCAGCACCGGCCACCCCTGAACCCACCGAACGCCCGCCAGGAACGTCTCGCGACCGTTGACGTGGTACCCGGGTGTGACGCCCCGAGGGCGGACCGCGAGATACACCGCCGCCCACTCGCCGTCCGCCTTCTCTACGAGGTCGGCATGGCCCGTGTTCTGCACCGGATGGGCGGTGCTGCGATGCGTGAAGACCGGGTTGCCGGGAGCGGCGGCGAACGGCCCTCGCGGGCTCCGCGAGCGCGCCATGGTCACCGCGTGTCCCCGCTCGGTGCCGCCCTCCGCGATGACGAGGTACCACCACCCGTCCCGGAAGTAGAGATGCGGCGCCTCGGGAAACGCCAGACCCGTGCCGTCCCATATCGCATACGGACCATCGAGCACCTCTCCGGTGGCGAGATCGATCCTCGCCTGAGCGATGCCAGGAAGCCGCGGGTCGGTGGAGCAATAGGTCACGAAGCAGTCGTCGCCGTCCCATGCCAGATCCGGGTCGATGCCGATCAGGCCCTCGACTCGGCGCAACGGCGACCAGGGTCCCGCCGGGTCGGTCGACGACGTGAGCACCTGGCCCGTGCCTGCCGTCACATCCGTCGTGATGATCCAGAACCGCCCCTCGTGATGGCGGACCGTCGGCGCGAACACGCCGCCGCTGGACTTGGCGTGCCCCGCCACCCAGTCCTGCTCAGAGGTGAAGGCGTTTCCGAGCAGCGACCAGGAGTGCAGATCGCGACTGTGCCAGACGGGAACGCCGGGCGAGTACTCGAACGAGGAGTTCACGAGGTAGTAGTCGTCCCCGACCCGACAGATGCTCGGGTCGGGATGGAAACCGGGGATGATCGGTTCGAGGGCGGCGGAGACCGCCCCGGCCGCCGCCGGGAGCGGCGGCGAGGCGATTTCGGTCGTGGATGTCATTTGATTCCCGTCACGGCGATGCCCTGAACGAAGTAGCGCTGCAGGGCGATGAAGAGGAGGAGGACCGGCGTGATGACCAGCACGGAGCCTGCGAGAAGCACCCCGTAGTTCGTGGCGTTCTGACCTACCGAGTACAGCGAGAGCGCCACCGGCAGGGTGTACATGCTCTCGGACTGGGCGACCACCAGCGGCCAGAGGAAGTTGTTCCACGAACCGAGGAAGGTCAGGATCGCGAGCGTCGCGAGCGCCGGCTTGCACAGTGGCAGGACGATCGTCGCGAAGATCCTGACCTCGCCGGCTCCGTCGATGCGCGCGGCTTCGATCAACGCATCCGGGATCTCGTTGATGAACTGCCTCATCAGGAACACGCCCATCGGACCGGCCAGGAAGGGCAGGATCAAGGCCGGATAGGTGCTGACGAGGCCGAGATTGCTGATCACCACGAAGAGCGGGATGAACGTGACCACGCCGGGGACCATCAGCGTGACGAGCACCAGGACGAAGAGCAGGCCCTTCCCTGGGAACTCCAGCTTCGCGAGGGCATAGCCGACCATCGAGCAGAACAGCAGCGTTCCGGCGACGGTGAAGAAGGCCACCACCACGCTGTTGAAGAAGAACGTACCGAAGTCCAGACGCGTGAACCAGGTGACGAAGTTGTCCCAGGTGAAGGTCTCCGGCCACCACGTCGGCGGGCGCCGGATGAGCTCCTGCTGGGTCTTCACCGAGCCCAGATACATCCAGATGAACGGGGCCATGGTGACGAGCACCCCGATAGTGAGCGCGGTGTAGGTCACGATCCGCGACCAGCGCGGCGCGCTGCGCAAGGGGCGTCGCCGTGGAGCCCGCCGCCCCTTGGGCGGCGGAGCGGGCTGGTCCGGCAGGGCTTGCGCGACGGCCGCCTCTGAGATCTGCGTAGTCATGCGGTCACACCTTCGAACGGAAGAATCGGAACTGCAGGATGCTGAGCAGGGCGATGGCGATGAAGAGCACGTAGCTCGCCGCCGATGCCGTCCCGTAGTTCCCGAAGCCGAACTCGTTGTACGTGAAATAGCTGATCGACAGCGTCGAACTCAGCGGGCCGCCCTTGGTCATCACGAACGGCTCCTCGAAGAACTGCAGGAAGCCGACGGAGAGCAGGATCGCCCCCAGAAGCAGCGTGGGTCGGAGCATCGGCAACGTGATGCGGCGGAAGCGCTGCCACGGACCTGCGCCGTCGACCTCTGCCGCCTCCAGCACGTCCTGAGGAATGTTCTGGAGCCCGGCCAGGAAGATGATCATGAGCGTGCCCATGTTGCGCCAGACCGCCATCAGGATCATCGCGGGCATAGCCCACAGCGGGTCGTTGAGCCAGTTCGGCCCCTGGATGCCGATGGCCCCGAGGACGATGTTGAGCAGTCCATCGGGCTGTAGGATGAAGCGCCAGACCACGGCGATCGCGACGATGCTCGTCACCACCGGTGCGTAGAAGCCCACGCGGAACGCGGTGCGGAAACGCGTGATGCCGCTGTTCAACGCGACAGCGAGAGCCAGGGCGACGATCATCGTGAGCGGAATGCCGACGCCGACGAAGTAGACGGTGTTGAGGAGGGAACGGACGAACTGCGGGTCCTGGAAGAGCTCGACGTACTGTGCCAGGCCCACGAAGTCCACGCTGAACGGCGTCCGGATGTCGCGGCTGGTGAAGTCGGTGAACGACATCGCCAGCGATGAGAGCAACGGATACAGCATGAAGATCGCGAAGCTGGCGACGAACGGCAGCGCGAAGAAGAACGCGACCCATGCCGTTCGTCGCCGAGCACCCGCCGGGCCCCTGCCGCCGCGACGCGATGGCGCCGCGGCGGCAGGAAGGGTGGAGACGGACATCGTCAGTCTCCGAAGCCGAGCTTGTCGGCTTCGGCCTGGATCACGGCGAGGCCTTCCTCCGCCGTGATGACGCCGAGCATGATCTGCTCGATCTGGGTGTCCGCGGCCGAGGAGATCTCCGGCCATGTGGTCAGCGCGGGCGGCGTCTTCGTGCTCTGCAGCTGCTGTCCGAAGACGGCGGTCATCGCATCATCGGCGAGCGCCGGGTCCTCCCACGCGGACTGCTGAGACGGCAGACCATTGACGGTCTTGTACCACTCGACCTGAACCTCCGGCTCGATGAGCCACTGGATGAGCTTCCACGCCGCATCCGGGTTCTTCGAGTTCTCGAAGACGACGAGATTGCCTCCCGCCGAGAAGGACGTCGACACCCCGTCCGGTGAGGCGGGGATCTGCGCGACGGCGTACTTGTCGGCGAACTCCGGTCCACCTGCGGCGAGGACGCCGGGGATGTCCCACGGGCCGCTGATGAACATCGGCGTCGTGCCATCGATGAAGCGGGAGACCTGGGAGCCGCTCTCGTTGTCGGGATTGGGATCGGCGATGCCCTCGTCGAAGAAGCTCCGGATGTATTCGAGGGCCTCTGCGTTCTCCGGCGAGTCGATCTGCCATTGCGTGCGGTCGGCATCGATGATGTCTCCGCCGTTGGACCAGGCGAAGGGAAGGTTCCCGATGAACGAGTTCCAGCCGGCCGCGGGCAGGGTGACCCCGTAGTCGGCGCCGTTGTCCTGGAACGCCTTCGCGAGGTTCTTGAAGCCCTCCCAGTCCGTGGGGAACTCGTCGAAACCGGCCTGCTCCATCAGATCCGTCCGGTAGAAGAGCACCCGCGTCTCGACGTACCAGGGGACACCGAACTGGGTGCCGTCGAGGTCGGTCGTCTCGAGCGCGACCGGGAAGATGTCGGAGGTGTCGAGCTCTGCGGGGGTCGGCAGCAGCGCAGACCCGAAGGAGGCCATCCAGTCGGAGCCGAGCATGCCGATGTCGGGAGTGGTGTTCCCGGCGACAGCGGTCTGGTACTTGTTCTGGGCCGAATCCCAGGGCACGGGCGTGACCTCGATGTCGACATCGGGGTTCGCCTCTTCGAAAGGTGCGAGGAAGTCCTTGAGCGCCTCCCCCTCCGTTCCCTGCGCCCAGATGGTGAGCTCCCCTGTGGCGGGGCCGTCGCCCAGCTCGACCGGCGCGGTCGTGTCGCCGGTGTCGTCAGCACGCCCGCAGCCGGAAAGCAGCAGGGCTGCCGCAGCGGTCATGGCGACCGTCGCGGTGATGCGGTGTCGGATCATCGTTGTTCCTACTCGTTTCGGGATAGCGGCGAGCCGCTCGACTCTGTTGTCGAGTAAGAATCTAAGCGCATAACATTCTGCGCGCAAGACGATGAAGTAACAGTCGGATCACGGCGCGGTGGCGCTCAGCATCCGCAGGAGCTCCCGACCCACAGCGCAGAAGGAAGCGTCTCGTGCCGATCGGCGGCGGCATCGCCGCGCAGGGCTTCCAGGAGGATCTGGACGGCCACCCGCCCCACGGCCTCCATCGGCTGCCGCACCGTCGTCAGCGTCATTGCGCCGAGCCGCCCCGCGATGATCCCGTCGAACCCGGTCACGATGATGTCACCGGGGACCCGCAACCCTGCCGCTTCAAGCGCGCCGATGGCGACGAGCGCCTCCTGGTCCGTGGAACAGATCACCGCATCCGGTAGCTCGCCACCGTCCAGGACGGAGCGGATCACATCGACCGTCGACGGATCGTCGCCTGGATGGCTGGCTGACGGTGGCGGCACCGCGACGCCTGCCGCGCGCAGGGTCTCGGAGAACCCCTCGTACCGCGCCTCGAACTCAGGGGTGCTCAAGGCACCCACGTACAGGAAGCTTCGCGCGCCGTGGGAGACCAGCACGTGCTGGACGAGCTCGACCATCGCCGTTCTCTGGTCGACGAAGACGGTGTGCATGCCGGGTCGCCGCACCGTCCCACCCAGTTCGACGACGGGAAGACGCGCGCTCACCTGCGCCAGTGCCTCGCCCGGAGCCGCACCAGCGAAGGCGATCAAACCGTCGACCCTGCCTGCGACGTCCACAACGTCCGGCAACTCAGAAGGGTTGCCGGCACCGAGCATCAGCGCATAGCCGTTCCGTCGGCATTCCAGCTGCACGCCGCGCTGCACCTCATCGGAATAGAGGGGGAACAATCGAGCATCTGGAACAGCCAGGGAGTGCGCGACGACGTCGCCGCCCTCCTGCAACGAGATCTCCAGCTGCGGGTCCAGCAGGTAATCGAACGAATAGAGACCGAGCGCGCCGGTCTTGCCCCTTGCCAGCCCCCGCGCGCTCGCGCTGGGGACGTACCCCAGGCTCTCCGCCGCAGCCAGCACAGCAGCGCGCGTCTGCGGCTTGACCCGATCCGGCTTCGAGTAGGTGAACGACACGGTCGCCGTCGACACCCCTGCGAGACGCGCGACGTCGTACACGGTGGGGCGTTTCGCGGAACGGGCTGCCGAGGTGGTCATGACCTGAGTCAGAGTACAGGCGAGACCGGTCTACGACGACCACTCCGCACTACACACCCTCGGACGGGTACCGCCAGTACCTGTAACACCGCAGACTCCCTCCGGTGACGGATGCCTGGTGGACTGGCTGCATGACGGCATCCCTCGGCGAACGCATCCTGCGCACGCTCTCGACCCTCGCGCCGAACCCGCCCGGGCACGCCGCGGTGGCCGAAGCGCGCCAATGGGATGCGGTGCTCGAGAGCATCGCATCCCCCCGCGAGGAGGTCAGCCGACCGGCGTCACACGGCGCGTGAGCGACTGGACGAGCATCCTCGCGATCGCGCCGACGACGAGCGCCACGGCGAGCGCGGCACCGGAGACGAGCAGCGGCGTCCAGTCCCTCGCGAAGGATGCCGCGACGCTGAGCATCGCCCCCACGATCCACCCGCCGACCGCCATGCCGACCGCACCGGCGCGCCCCCACGCCATCGCGATCACGACGATCACCGCGCACAGCGCCGCGATCGCGGCCCCGAACATCCCGATCGGCACGAACACCTCTGTCAGGTCCCTGACCACGCTCACCGATGTCACCACCACAGCACCCCCCGATGCACTTGCTCCGTACCTCAACGCTACGGTGCCGGATGGGGCCGCGGTATCCCCCGAAAGGAGGACAAATCGTCATCCTCGGGATGTATCCGGCGTGCTTCTCCGTTCCCTGAGCCCGTCCCGTTCCCTGAGCCCGTCCCGTTCCCTGAGCCTGTCGAAGGGGACCACCACGGGGAACCGCGCCTCGACAAGCTCAGCGAGCCGGCGAGAGCGAACCGGGCGACGCCGGGTTCGAGGAGGGCGGAGGGATGCCCGCGGAGCGAGCATCGGGGTGCCGCGCAGCGGCGGGGCCCCTGCTCTGCGAGCGAAGCGGGCATCCCGCAGCCCGGACGCGCTTCGACACGCTCAGCGGGCTTGAAGGAACTGCGCTTCGACAAGCTCAGCGAGCCAACGGAAACGCGCTTCGACAAGCACAGCGAGCCCAGGAGCCGAGGGCTACTTCAGGCCGGAGCGGACGAAGGCATCCACCACGTAGCGCTGCAGGAAGATGTAGATCAGCAGCACCGGCACGCAGGCGAGACCCGCGGCCGCCATCGTCGCACCCCAGTTGTCGCCTTCCGCGGTGAGGAAGCTGCGCACGCCCACCTGGATGAGCGCGTCGCCCTGACGCATGATCAGCGACGGCCAGAGGTACTCGTTCCAGGCCGAGATGAAGGCCATGATCCCGAGCGCCGCGAGCGCGGGCTTCATGTTCGGCACGACCACCGTCCACAGCGTCGCCCAGCTCGATCGGCCGTCGAGCTGGGACGCCTCGATGAGCTCACGCGGGAAGGCCCGCATGTGCTGCACCATGAGCAGCACCGCGAAGGCACCGGCCAGCTGCGGGATCACCACGCCGCCGATGGTGCCGAGCAGACCCATCTGCGACACCAGCACGTAGTTCGGGATCATCGTCACCTGGAACGGCACCAGCCACGAGCCGATGAAGAGGAACATCAGCGCCTTCTGCCCGACGAAGTCCCACATCGCGAACCCGTAGGCGGCGAGCACCGCGATGAGCAGCTGCGCGACCGCGAGGATCAGGGACATCCCGAACGTGTTCAGCAGCATCCCCGCGATCGGGATCGTGTCCCACACGTAGGCGAAGTTCTCGAAGCTCAGCGGCCACGGCAGGAGCGTCTGGTCCAGAGCATCCTCTGGGGCGCGCAGCGCCGTGGCGAACATCCAGTACACCGGGAAGATGCTGAACAGGGCCAGCAGGACGAGCACGACGTGCCCGACGATCACGGCGCCTGGGCGGCGCGTGCCCACCTCGAGGTCCTCCGTCTTGGACTGCACGCGGTTCGCGGTTCCTTCAGCGGATGCCGGTGGGGCAACGGCGACGAAAGCCATCATGCACCTCTCAGTTGTCGTAGAAGCTCAGCCGATCCTGCAGCTCGAGGAAGAGCAGCGCGATCAGACCGAAGCCGATGAAGAAGATCACTCCGGCGGCGGACGAGATGCCGGCGTCGAAGTTCTGGAAGCCGAACTGGTACAGCAGGTAGTAGATGTTCGTCGTCGAGCCAGACGGACCTCCCTGCGTGAGCAGATCGATGATGGGATACGTCCACTGCGCCGCGAGCAGGATCGTCATGAGCGCGAGGAACACGATCGTGGGCGAGAGCAGCGGCATCGTGATGGTTCGCGTGATGCGACCGAAGCCGGCGCCGTCCAGGGACGCGGCCTGACCGTATTCGGGGCTGATCCCGGCGAAACCGGCCGCGACGACGAGGACGCCGAAGCCGAGCATCTGCCATCCGACGATCACGATCACCGCCCAGATGGCGAGGTTCGGATCGCGGAACACCGTCGGCATGTCGACGCCGAACTGCGCCATCACCGTGGCGAACGCGCCCTGGTCGGCGAACAGCCAGCGCCAGACCGCGCTCGTGGCGACCGGCGTGATGAGGAACGGCACGAAGATGAGCGCCTGGTAGATCGTCCGAGCCCTGCCCTGCACCTGGCGCGAGACGAGGGCGATGACGATCGGCAGCACGAGCGAGAACACCAGGAACGCGCCGATGTACACGACCGTGTTGATGATGGCGGTGTGCAGCTCCGGAAGCTGCGCGACCTCGACGTAGTTGTCGACGCCGACGAAGGTCTTGGGGCTCGTCGGAAGCAGGTTCCAGTCGTAGAACGACAGGAAGAACGTCTGCACGAGCGGGCTGTACGTCCACAGCAGCAGGAAGACCACGCCGGGCAGCACGTAGAGGTACGGCAGCAGGGCGCCGGGGCGGAGGCGGCGCCGCGTGCGCGGGGCCGCCTCCGCCTCTTCGGTCACGGCGTCTGGGACGGTGACGGCGACGAACACGGTTATGCCTGCACGGAGGCGTTGGCCGCCTCGAGCCGTTCCTCGGCGCTCATCTTCATGAAGCCCTCGAGCATCTCCGGCGTCATCTCGTACACGGTCGGGTACTGCCCGATCGGCACGATGGAGTGCAGCACGCGGTCGCCGTAGACGTGCACGAGGTTGTACGACTGGGCGCCGTCCTGACCGCGCGCACCCGGGTACACGACGTTGAGGTCCTGCGTGTAGCAGGTGGCGGATGCCACCGACACCGGGACCCCGGCGAACGTGCTGTGCGTGGAGTAGTGCAGATGGCCGCCGAGCACGCCCCGCACATCCGTGCCGCGGATGACCTCGGCCAGGCGGTCCTGGTTCTTCAGCTCGACGAGCGCGAGCAGCCCCAGCGGGCTCGGCACAGGCGGGTGGTGCAGCGCGATGAGCGTGCCGTCGGGGGCGGGGGTGGCGAGCACCTCTGCCAGCCAGGACAGCTGCTCCTCGGTGATCTCGCCGTGGTGGTGGCCTGGAATGGTCGAGTCCAGGGCGACGATGCGCAGGCCGTTGATGTCGAACACACGGTCGACCGGCTCGCTGTCGTCGGCATCCTGGTCGAGCAGTCCCTTGCGGAACGCGACGCGCTCGTCGTGGTTGCCCATCACCCAGATGACCTCTGCCCCCAGGCGCGCGGCCGCCGGCTCCACCATTGCCCGCAGGCGCTGGTAGGCGTCGGGGCGTCCGGTGTCGGCGAGGTCGCCGGTGAAGACGATGGCCTCCGGCCGCGTGTTCGACTTCTCGAAGCCCTCGAAGAGCTCGGCGAGGTTCTTGTCGGAGTCGATGCGCTCGTGCAGCAGCTCTCCGTCGCCCACGAAGTGCGTGTCGGACAGATGCAGGATGAAGTGGTCGGGGGCGGGGAACTGCCCGTCGAAGTCGGTCATGGTCGGTCCTCTCGAAATCAGCCGACGAGGACGGCCCGCAGGCGGTCCAGTTCGGTCGTGGTCATTCCCTGGGCGATCAGGTAGTCGCGCATGGATCCGTGCTCTGCATCGATGCGCTGCAGAAGAGCGTCGATCACCTCAGCCGGGCTCGCTGTGACGATCTCGACGACGGCGGGGTCGAGATCGCCTGCCTCGGCGCCGTAACGCGCCAGCATCCGGTCCGCCCACTCGCCGCGGAGGTTGTCCGCGGTCTGGGCGTAGTCGGCCACGACCTCGTCGCGATCGACGCCCGCCGCCGTCAGCGCGAAGGCGATGACGAGGCCGGTGCGGTCCTTGCCCGCGGTGCAGTGCACGAGCACGGCCTCGTCGTCGGCCGCTTCGGCGATCACGCGGATCGCCTCGACGAGGTTCGCGCCTCGCTCGTCGACCATGTGGTCGTACACGGGAGCCAGGCCCACCTTGAGGTCGAGCTGCGCGGCCGGGGCGGCCTCGTCGAAGACCGGCAGGTGGTGCACCGTCACCTCGAGACCGTCCAGGCTGCTCGGTGCCGTGCGCAGCTCATCGCTGCCGCGCAGGTCGACGATGTGCGCGATGCCGAGATCGGCGAGCAGGGAGCGGCCCGCATCGTCGAGGAGGTGCAGCGCGTCGGAGCGGAACAGCTTGCCCCAGCGCGAGGCGCCTTCTCCTGCGGCGTAGCCGCCGGTGTCGCGGAGGTTGTAGACGCCGGGGACGACGTGGCGACGGACGGGGGTCGCGTCTGCGATGGTCATTCGATCAGCCCCTGTGCGCGCTCGGCCGCCTCCTGAAGGGTGGCTGCCGGGTCTGCGCCGTAGAAGATCGACTCCTCGATCGCCGTGGCCAGCACCGTGTCGACCTGGGCGTAGCTGTCGCCCGGGTACGAGATCCACGGCTCGAGGGCGTCGAGCTGCTCCAGGTTCGGGGTGACCAGCGGGTTGGCCTGCACCCAGTCGTAGAGCGAGCCGCCCTCCTCGGTCAGCGTGCTGCGCAGCGGCAGGTAGCCGATCTCCGTCGAGATGATCTCGTAGGCATGCGCGCTGGTCATCCACTGGATGAGCTCCCAGGCGGCCGCCTGCTTCTTCGGGTCGGTGGAGAACATCGCCAGGAACGAGCCCGAGTTGGTGGGCACGACGGCCTGGTCGCCGAACGCGGGCAGGGTGCGGGCGTTCAGGGTCCATCCGCCGGACTCCGCACCGCCCATGAATGCGCCCTGGAGGGCGGAGGTGTTCACGTGGATCGCGGTCTTGCCCTGCGCGAAGGCCTCGTACATCGAGACAGAGTCCTGGTTGGCGAGCACGCCGGCGTCGAACATGTCGCGGAACACCTGGACGGTGTCGATCGCCGCATCCGAGCCGAACTCGATGGTCGATCGGTCATCGCTGAGCACCTGAGCGCCGTGCGAGAGGAACAGACCCTGCATGCACCAGGAGCCACCGTTCACCGTGCAGGTGACGCTGACGGACGGCTCACCGGTGGCCGCGGTGATCTGCTCGCCGACGGATTCCACGGCATCCCAGGTCGACAGGTCGACGGTCGCCGGGTCGAGACCGGCCTCCTCGAACATCGTCTCGTTGATCCACAGCACCGGCGTCGAGAAGACGTAGGGGATGCCGTAGGTCGAGCCGTCCCAGTCGGCGAGCACCTTGGCCCGCTCGTGGTACGGGTACTCGCCGCCGAACGCCTCGTCGAGGCCCTCCTGACCGATGAGGGCGGTGAGATCCTGCGCGCCGAGGGTGGTCGCGGCGAAGTCGAGCTCGTTGAAGGTGAGCTGCGCGACATCCGGCGCGCCGCCGGCGAGGAGCTGCTGCTGCACGCTGCCCGCTGTCGAGGCGGAGCTCGAGGGCTGGGTCTCGACCGTGATGTTGGGGTGCTCGGCCATGAACTCGTCGACCAGGCCCGTGATCGTGTCCGACCAGATGCCGGCGTTGGCGAGGTTGTAGGACTCGAAGGTGATGGTCACCTCGTCGTCCTCGCTGAGCGGGACGAGGCTGCCCGATGCGGTGGTGGCGGCCGTGGAGGTCGCGCAGCCCGCGAGGGCGGCAGCGGCGATGACGGCGAGCCCGGCGAAGCCGGACCGGCGGATGCGATGGTTCATGATCACTCTCTCTGGGGGTGCGGAGCGGGGTCAGGGGACGAGGACGGGCTGGGGGGCGGCTTCCGCCGGGGCGTCGACGGCGTCGCTGACCCATTCGAGACGGCGGCCGGTGGCGCGGTCGAAGAGGTGCACGCGCTCCGGCGCGACGCGGAGCGTGAGGTCGGCGCCGGGCACGACCTTGACCTCACGGCTGGTGCGGACATGCACGCGGGCGGATCCGGCGGTGCAGGTGAGGATCTGCTCGCCGCCGAGGTTCTCGACGATGTCGACGGTGACGGCCAGGCGGACGCCGCCGCGGATGCCGACAGGCGGATCGATCTCGAGGTGCTCAGGGCGGAAGCCGAGCACGACGTCGAGCGCCTCCGACTCCCCCGACCAGAGATCGCCGGCGAGGTCCTCCGCACTCACCGAGATGCGGCCGTCCTGGCCGTACACGGTGGCGTCCACGAGGTTCATCGCAGGGCTCCCGAGGAAGCCGGCCACGAACACCGACTCCGGGCGGTCGTATACCTCCTCCGGCGTGCCGTACTGCTCGATCCGGCCGGCGTTGAGCACGACGATCTTCGTCGCCATCGTCATCGCCTCGACCTGGTCGTGCGTGACGTAGACGAACGTCGCGCCGAGGCGGCGGTGCAGAGCCGTGAGCTCCTGCCTGGTCTGGGTGCGCAGCTTGGCGTCGAGGTTCGAGAGGGGCTCGTCCATGAGGAATGCCTTGGGGTTGCGCACGAGGGCGCGGCCGACGGCGACGCGCTGACGCTGACCGCCGGAGAGCTCCTTCGGCTTGCGGTCGAGCAGATGGTCGATCTCCAGCGACGCGGCGACGTCCTTCACGCGGCGCTCGATCTCGTCCTTGCCCAGCTTCTGCACGCGAAGCGGGAAGGCCAGGTTCTTGAACACGCTGAGGTGCGGGTAGAGCGCGTAGCTCTGGAAGACCATGGCGAGGTCGCGCTTCTTCGACGGCAGCTCCGTGATGTCATCGCCGTCGAGCAGGATCCGCCCCGTGGTGGGTTCGAGGAGTCCTGCGATCATGCGCAGCAGCGTCGTCTTGCCGCATCCGGATGGGCCGAGCAGCACGAGGAAGTCGCCGTCATCGACGCTCAGGGTGATGTCGCGGACAGCCGCGGTGCTCTTGAAGCTGCGGCCGATCCCGCGGAGCTGGATGGTGCCCATGGGTCGCCTCCCGTAAGCGACCTGTCGCGCGGGACTCTCCCGTGGAATTCGCTTACATGGAGAGTTTCAGCAGTGAAAGTGAATTGCCGGGAAACGCCGGGCCAACGGCATCCGCTCCGACGGCGAACATCAGGGGCGCTCGATCGCCTCGCTGTCGTCGGCTTCGCGGTCGACGACGATCGCGCCGAGCTCCTCGCGGATCGCGACCCTGGCCCGCTCCGCGTCGTCGCCGTCCATCCGGTCGGCGACGGCGAGCTGCAGCACGGACAGCAGCAGGTACTGCACGAGCCCCGCGCCGACGGCACCCTGATCCCAGCTCTGGAAGCGCGCGCCGGCGACGAGCATGATGTCGGCGTACTCGGCGAGCGCCGATCGCGAGAAGCTCGTCACCCCGATGACGGTCGCGCCCGCCTCCCGTGCCGCAGCCGCCGCGGCGAGGGTCACGCTGTTCTCCCCGCTGGAGCTCACGACGATGCAGACGTCTCCGGGGTTCAGGACCCTGGCGGTGAGGTGCTGCGTCACGCCGTCGAAGGGGGCCTCGCACGGGCGGCCGTTGATGGTCAGCTTGAGGGCGATGGCCTGCGCCGCGGGGCCGGAGGCTCCCGTGCCGGCGAGCAGCACACGCGGGGCCGCGACGATGGCATCCGCCGCCGCCTCGAAGGCCGCCGGGTCCACCGAGGCCAGAGACGTGCGCAGGATCTCGCCCGCGCCGTCCGCGATGCCCTGCAGCCAGCCGGCCGTGCCAGCCTCGAGGGAGCGCTCCTGGCGCGCCGCCGCGCCGAGATCGCGCACCAGGAGCATCCGCAGATGCTGGAAGCCCTGGAAGCCGAGCGCCTGACAGGTGCGACTCACGGTCGGCGGCGAGGTCTCGGCCGCAGCGGCGAGGTCGGCGCCGGACATCTCCACGACCTCCTCCGGCCGCTCCGCGCAGATGCGGGCCACCCGCTGCGCGCTGGGGATGAGCGAGGGCAGCACGGAGAGGATGTGGTCGATGGTGCCGCCGATCGGCGGCTCGGCGATGCGCGCGTTCATGCTCTCGGGTCTATCACGAGTCGATGCCCGCATCGCGACGCCGAGGTGAACGGCGCGCGATGCGGGCAGGCGATCAGGCGGGGAGGACGATGCCCATGGCGTCGAGGGCGGCCTTGGCCTGTTCCACCTCGAGGAACTCCGGCTCGACGATGCCGATGGGCGCACGGAACACGGGGAGCACGCGGTCGCCGAGCTCCCAGTCCACGATCCCGAGCTGGATCAGGCTCGGGCCGACGACGTCCGGCGAGACGGCGGTGCGGTGCACGAACGCCGTGGACGGTGCGGAGACGACGGTCGCGCCGTCGCGCTCGGTCACCTGGTAGTGGTGCAGGTGGCCGCTGCCGAAGGCGCGGACGTCGAGCTGCGCGAGCACCGCTTCGAGCCGGGGCAGCGAGTCGGGGCCGACGGTGAGGTGGGTGTTCTGGTACTCGGGCTTGTATGCCCAGACCGGCTTGTGCGTGAAGAACGCGACCGTGCGCGGACCGATCTGCTCCGGAAGCGTCTCGATCCATGCCCACTGCTCGTCTTCCTCGGGGAGGCCGGAGTCGAACAGCTCGCTGTTGACGCCGACGACGGCCCAGCCGTCGACGATCTCCAGGAAGCGGTCGTCGCCGAAGTGCGCGCGGTGCGCGGCGATGCGCTCGCTGGTGACCGGCCGGTCGCCGAACGGGTCCTCGCCCGGCTCGCCGACGTCGTGGTTGCCGGGGATGATGCGCAGGGGCGCCGTGATGCCGGCGAGCACTTCGGAGGCGGCGACGCGGTCGCGCTGCTCGTCGGGGTCGAGGATCATGATGTCGCCGGTGTGCACCACGAGGTCCGGCTCCAGCGCGTTGATCAGCTCGACGAATCGGGCCGCGTTGTCTGTCGGGCTGCCGCCGAGGTGGCTGATGTGCGTGTCGGTGATCTGGACGAGTTTCATGGCCTGCTCCGCATCGAGGTTCGTCGGGGATGGGTGTCGCGGGTGCGACGCCGCCACGCTAGGACGCTCAGATGACGACCGCTCCAACGTCAGGTGAATTGTTCATCCACTGATCATCATCGTCGAGTAATTGCATTACCTGCCTGCGAGGCGTCGTCGACCCAGGGCCAAGATGGAGGCATGGCTGTTCCCCTCTCGGACCTCAATCGGATGCCGGAACCCCAGCGCGTCGTCGTCGGCGACGGCGTGGGCCTGGCGACCTACACCTGGGGCGACCCCGACGCTCCTGCCGTGGTGATCGTGCACGGCTTCGCCTCGAGCACCCGCGACAACTGGGTGCTCACGGGGTGGGCCAGGATGCTCGAACAGGCCGGGTACTTCGTGCTCGGCGTGGACCAGCGCGGTCACGGGCGCAGCGACAAGCCGCACGAGCCGGACGACTACACGGTGCGCACGCTCTCGACCGACCTGGAGACCGTGCTCGACACCTACCTCGTCGAAGAAGTGCGGTACGTCGGATACTCGCTGGGCGCCCGCGTCGGCTGGGAGGTCACGCAGGATCTCCAGGACCGCATCCCTCGCGCCGTCCTGGGCGGCGTGCCGGACGGCATCCCGCTCGCCCGCCTCGACCTCGAGCAGGTGCGCGCCTACATCGCGGACGGCACACCGGTTGTCGACCCCACGACGCAGAACTACATCGCCCTCACGGAGCGCGTGCCAGGAAACGACCTGCGCGCCCTCCTCGCTCTCGCCGAGGGGATGCGCGCCTCCCGCATGATCGACCCCGATCCGGGGCGCGCCCCGCAGCAGCCGATCCTGTTCGCCACGGGCTCGCAGGACGCGATCATCGCGGGGTCACGCCAACTGGCCTCGGCTGCACCCCAGGGGACCTTCTTCGAGATCCCCGGGCGTCACCACTTCAACGCACCCGGGTCCCGCGCCTTCCGCGAAGCCGCCCTCGCCTTCCTCGCGGAGGATTGATCGCACCGGGCAGCGTGATCGGCGAGGTCACCACGGCGTCGACGACGAGCGAGCTGTTCGTCGGGCCGACGACGGGGATGGGCGTCGTCTCGGTGAGCACGGCGGCCGTGATCGGCATCCGCGCGAGCCTGCGGTGCTCGCGGACATAGGCCGGGATGAGGATGACGACCGCGCCCACCCAGGCGAGCGGGTTGCTCCACGCGACACCGGCGAAACCCAGCAGCGCGGCCAGGAGCACGGCCGCCCCCACGCGCATGAAGAGCTCGACGATGCCGGTGACCGTGGGGATCATCGCGTGGCCGAGACCCTGCAGGGCGCCGCGGAGGATGAACAGCACGCCGAGGATGCTGTAGGCCGCGCCGTTGATGATGAGCATGAGATGGGCCATCTCGACGACCTCGTCCGCACCCTCGCCGACGAAGATCCGCACGATGGCGCTGCCGGTCGTGATCAGCAGCACGCCGAGCAGCAGCGAGCCGGCGATGGCGATCCAGGTGGCCTGCACGACGCCGCGGCGGATGCGGTCGGGGCGCCCGGCGCCCACGTTCTGCGCCACGTACATGCTCGTCGCGAGGCCGAGCGAGGCCAAGAGCGCCGTGGCCAGGCTGTCCACGCGCGAGCCGGCGGTGTAGGCCGCGACCGCCTCGGAGCCGAGCTCGTTCAACGCGACCTGCACCGCCAGCGTGCCGATCGCGATGATCGAGGCCTGGAAGCCCATCGGCAGGCCGAGGCGCAGGTGCTCCACGATCTCGGCGCGACCGACCCGCCAGTCCTCGCGCCGCACGTGCAGGACGGGCAGCCTGCGCCGCAGGTACTCCAGGCACAGCACGACGGACACGGCCTGGGCGACGACGGTCGCCAGCGCCGCACCGGCGACACCCCACCCCAGCGGGCCCACCATGACGATGACGAGGGCGACGTTGAGCAGGCAGGCGAGCGTGAGGAACCACAGCGGCGTGCGGGAGTCGCCGATGGCGCGGATGATGGCCGCGAGGTAGTTGAAGAACATCGTCGCCGCCGCTCCCAGGAAGCTCACCTGCGCGAAGACGACGGCATCGTCCATGAGCTCGGCGGGAGTCTGCATGAGAGCGAGAGCGGGTTCGGCGAGCAGCGGAGCGCCGACGGTCAGCACGACGCTCATCGCCGCGGTGAGGAGCGTGCCGACGGCGACCGACCGCCGCACCGCGCGCTCATCGCCTGCGCCGTACGCCTGCGCCGTCGGGATGGCGAAACCGCTCGTGACACCCCAGGCGAAGCCGAGGAGCAGGAACAACAGGCTGCCGGTCGCGCCCACGGCGGCGAGCGCGTCGACGCCGAGCTGACGCCCGACGACGACCGTGTCGACGAACTGGTAGAGCTGCTGGACGACGTTGCCGATGAGCAGGGGGACGGAGAAGGCCAGGATCACGCGCCAGGGCGCGCCAGTGGTGAGGGAAGGAGACACGGGGACTCGACAGGCTGGGAGGGGGGCGGGAGCGCGGGACAGCGCGATCGGACAATCGTATCGAATCGATTCGAGCAGGTCCATCCGCGGCGGTGCTCGATCCTGATCGATCGCGGGCGTATCCTGCTTCTCATGCCCACCTCGATCGCCGCCATCGTCGCGCCCTCCGCCACCGAGCCCCTCGCCTCCGGCACCATCGAACGCCGCGACGTCGGCCCCAAGGACGTCCGCATCGACATCCGCTGGGCCGGCATCTGCCACTCCGACATCCACACGGTCAAGGGCGACTGGGGCCCCCAGCACTACCCGCTCACGGTCGGCCACGAGATCGCCGGCACCGTCGCAGAGATCGGTTCCGAGGTCACCGGCTTCGCCGTCGGCGACCGGGTGGGAGTCGGATGCCTGGTGAACTCCTGCCGGGAGTGCGCCAACTGCCTCGCCGGTGCGGAGCAGTACTGCCTCAACGGCAACGTCGGCACCTACGGCGCCACCGACGTCGACGGCACGATCACGCAGGGCGGCTACTCGCGCAGCGTCGTCGTCACGGCGGACTTCGTCCTGCGCGTGCCGGAGGAGATCCCCTTCGAGAAGGCCGCGCCGCTGCTGTGCGCCGGCATCACGACCTACTCGCCGCTGCGCCACTGGAACGCGGGCCCAGGCACCCGCGTCGCCGTCGTCGGCCTCGGCGGTCTCGGTCACATGGCCGTCAAGCTCGCGCACGCGATGGGCGCGGAGGTCACCGTGCTGACGCGCACGCTCGCCAAGAAGGACGACGCGCTCGCGCTCGGCGCGGACAAGGCGTACGCCACCGGCGATCCTGCGACCTTCGACGAGCTCCGCGGCTCCTTCGACCTCATCATCAACACCGTCTCCGCGGTGATCGACCTCGACGCCCATCTGCGCCTGCTCGCCCTCGACGGCACCCTCGTGAACGTGGGCGCCCCGGCCGAGCCGCTCAGCGTCCGGGCGGGGACGCTCATCGGCGGGCGGCGCTCGTTCGCCGGCTCCAACATCGGCGGCATCGCCGAGACCCAGGAGATGCTGGACTTCTGCGCCGAGCACGGCATCGCCCCCGAGGTCGAGATCGTGACGGCATCCGAGGTCAACGAGGCCTGGGACAGGGTTCTCGCCTCCGACGTGCGCTACCGCTTCGTGATCGACGCGGAGACGATCGGCGCCTGAGGCGTCGTCGTCCGCTGCGGAGGAGTTCGCACGAGAGGGAGGATGCTTCGCAGCATCCGCTCCTCCCTACGGTGCGAACTCCTCCTTTGCGTGCGCTCCAAGCTCAGGGAGCTCAGAGAGCGGGGACGCTGCGGAAGGAACGACGACGCCTCCGCCCGCTAGAGTGAGCTGTCCGCCATCACACGGGAGGGAGTGCGCATGTCGGTAGGTCTGCTCGCGGTCGTCGACGACATCCTCAGCGCTGCGCTGAAGGCATCGTCCAAGGCGGCGGGGGTCGTCATCGACGACGCCGCCGTGACGCCGCAGTACGTCCAGGGGATCACGCCCGCACGCGAGCTGCCCGTGGTGGGCAAGATCGCGCTCGGGTCGCTGGTGAACAAGTTCATCATCATCATCCCGATCGCCCTGCTGCTGACGGCGTTCGCCCCCTGGGTGCTGCCGTACCTGCTCATCCTCGGCGGCGCATACCTCTGCTTCGAAGGCGCCGAGAAGGTGCTGGAGTGGTTCGGCTTCCACCACGGCCACGGCGACGAGAGCGCACGCGACGAGAACAAGCTCGTCTTCGGCGCCGTGCGCACCGACCTCATCCTCTCCACGGAGATCATGCTCATCTCGCTGTCGAACCTCGAGGCGGGGCTCGACATCTGGACGACCCTCGCCGTCCTCGCCGTGATCGCGCTGCTGATGACCGGCGTCGTGTACGGAGCGGTCGCGCTGCTCGTGAAGATCGACGACGTCGGCCTGAAGATGGCCAAGAACCCGTCCCGCAAGGTGCGGCATACCGGCACGAGGATCGTCCGCTCCATGCCCGCGGTGTTCCGCGTGATCAGCATCGTCGGCACCGTGGCGATGCTGTGGGTCGGAGGGCACCTGCTGCTGGCGAACCTCGGAGCGGTCGGTCTGACCTTCTTCTCCGACCTGCTGCACGACGTCGAGCACCTGCTCGAGCCGCTCGGCGGCCTGGTCGTCTGGCTCGGCGACACCCTGATGTCGGCCGTCGCCGGACTCATCGTCGGGCTCGTGATCGTCGGCGTCGTGCTGCTGATCGGGCGGATGCTCGGCCGCGAGCCGAGCTTCACCGAGGGTGGCGAGTCCCCCGCCGAGGTGCACTGAGCATCCCGCCACCTGGCCGGCCGCCCCGGGCTGCCCGCTGCCACCCCGGGCGCCTGGCCGCCAGCTCCCGGCCTGGCTCGGCATCCAGCATCCGCACCCCGGCCGGTCACGCAACCGGCGACCTCCGAGCCGCCGAACCCGCCCGAACCGTGACCAGCCACTCCGGCCGGTCACGCCAACGGCGGCCGCAGCACCGGGAACCCACCGAAACCGTGACCGGACTCCGTGGATCGGTCACGTGGGTTGAGCCCGGCCAGGGACAGACCTCGACTCGGTCCGGGTCAGACCTCCGCGCGCTTCGGCAGCACCCATCCCGCGCGCGGGAAGTGGCAGGTGTAGCCGTTCGGGTAACGGATGAGGTAGTCCTGGTGCTCGGGCTCGGCCTCCCAGAACGGCCCCTCGGGCTCGATCGTCGTGACGGCCTTCCCCGGCCAGAGCCCTGAGGCGTCGACATCGGCGATCGTGTCGCGCGCGACGCTCTCCTGCTCGGGGCTGAGCGGGAAGATCGCCGAACGGTAGCTCGTGCCGATGTCGTTGCCCTGCCGGTTCAGGGTCGACGGGTCGTGGATCTGGAAGAAGAACGCGAGGATGTCGCGATACGTCGTCTCGGTCGGATCGAAGACGATCTCGACGGCCTCGGCGTGACCGGGGTGATTGCGGTAGGTGGCGTGATCATTCGTGCCGCCGGTGTAACCGACACGGGTGTCGAGCACGCCGGGCTGGCGACGGATGAGATCCTCCATGCCCCAGAAGCATCCGCCGGCGAGGACCGCCGTCTCGGTACCCGGTGTGCGGGTGATGGCTCCGTTGTCGGTCATGTCGCTGCTCCTTGTTCTGCGCCGCCGGCTGCGGCGTCATCCGTGACAACGCATGGCGTCGCCGTTTTGGTCCCGGATGCCTGGGGGCGGGCTGTGAGTTCCGCACGCCCTCGATGTGCGATGTCCGCTCCCCAGCGTACGCTCGCGACACGCTTCGGAGACCATCCCGCGGCCCTGCTAGCGTCGGATCTGCGCATCACACGGCGCGGAGCAGGAGATCAGACGTGCACATCCGAGATGCCGGCGCGCGCGACCTCGAGACGATCACCGAGATCTACAACGAGGCCGTCGCGCGCACGACGGCGATCTGGAACGACACGCTCGTCGACGTCGCGAATCGCGCCGCATGGCTCGCCGACCGAGAGCGCCTCGGCTACCCGGTTCTCGTCGCCGTGGACGAGGACGACACCGTGCTCGGCTATGCGTCCTTCGGCGACTGGCGCGCGTTCGACGGCTACCGGCACACCGTCGAGCACTCCGTCTACGTGCACGTCGACCGACAGGGCCGCGGCGTGGGCAAGGCGCTCATGACGGAGCTGATCGGCCGCGCCAGAGCCCTCGGCAAGCACGTGATGGTGGCGGCGGTCGAGAGCGGCAACACCGGATCGATCGCCCTCCACGAGCGGCTCGGCTTCCAGGTCTCCGGCGTGCTTCCGCAGGTCGGCGCGAAGTTCGGACGCTGGCAGGACCTCACGTTCCTCCAGCTCATCCTCGACGACCGCACGGCACCCGGCGACTGAGGCCGCTGCCGTGTTCGACAGCCCGCTCTCCGCCTCGCCGTACGAGGTTCTCGGCGTACCCGCATGCGCCGACGAGGACACGCTGCGTCGCGCCTATCGCCTGCGCCTGCGGCAGACCCACCCCGACACCGGCGGCGATGCGGCGGCGTTCGTCCAGGTGCAGCTGGCCTGGGAGGTGATCGGCTCGCCGCAGGCGCGCGCCGCCTACGACGCCGGAGCGGACGACGCCGCCGACCTGCAGTGGGCCGGACGACGAGGGCCGAGGACGACCGGAACCCGCCCGCGCGCGACGTCGTACGGGCAGGCAGGATCGTGGCGGCGCGAGCGCTACCTCGCCCTGGCACGCGAGTGGGCCGAGGGCGAGGTCGCCGATCCGTACGCCCCCGCGTTCGTGCGCTCGGCGCCATGGGAGCTGCGCCGGATGCTCGCCGACGCCCTCGCCGAGGAGGACACCGCCGGAGCGATCGGCGAGCTCGGCATCGGCTTCACCGCGTGGCACGACGTCGCCACCACCGACGACCCCGAGGACAAGCTCGATCACGTCGTGCTCAGCCCGACCGGGCTGTACGGCCTCACCAGCGAGGACTTCGGTCGCCCCGTCGGGTTCCGTGGCGGGGATGTCATCGGCGAGGCGACGCCGGTGGCCGATCTGCTCGGGCGCATCCGCGTGATCTCCCGGACCGCACGGGTGCGCTTCGGCGGGGCGATGTTCGTGCTCCCCGACGACGACCTCGTCGAGCCGGTCATCGCACTGGGCGCCGTCAAGGGCGTGCCCGTGGCCGCCGTGCGTCGCAGTGCGCTGCGATCGGTGCTGCGCTCCGGTGTGCCTGGAGCCCGCATCGTCGGCGGGACGGAGCTGTTCGACGTGCGGACGCGACTGAAGAGCAGCATCCGCTTCGTCTGACCGCGCGGCCGGCAGCGGGAGAATGGGATCGTGGATGCTCTGCACTGGCTGGTCGACGCCTTCAACTCGCACTGGGTGCTTCCTGGCGGCCAGACCCTGCTGATCCGCGAGGTGGTGGGCAACGTCTTCGGCCTCGCCAGCGCCCTCGGCGGCATGCGCCGGAAGGTCTGGGCATGGCCGGTCGGCATCGTCGGCAACCTGCTGTTGCTCACGGTGTTCCTGGGATCGATCCTCAACCCCGATCACTCGCTGCCGAATCTGCTCGGCCAGGCCGGACGTCAGGTGATGTTCATCGCCGTCGCCGTCTACGGCTGGATGCGGTGGCGCAAAGCATCCGAAGGCGGTGGGCAGGTGACGCCGCGGTGGGCGTCGAACGGTGCGCGGGTCGGGCTGGTCCTCGTCCTCGTGATCGGCACCATCGCCCTGACTCCGGTGTTCCGTGCGCTCGGCTCCTGGGAGCCGGTCTGGGCGGATGCCTGGACCTTCGTCGGCTCTCTGCTCGCCACCTACGGCATGGCGAAGGGCTGGACGGAGTTCTGGCTGATCTGGATCGCCGTCGATGTCGTCGGTGTGCCCCTGCTGTTCAGCTCGGGGTATTACGCCACGGGCTTCATGTATGTGTTCTACGGGATGTTCACCGCCATCGGCTTCGTCGTCTGGTGCCGCGCGCATGCGCTGGCGAAGCCGCAGGTGGAGACGATCATGCCGGATCCGACGGTCCGGCAGACCTCCGGGGAGTAGCCGACCGGGGGCGGTCGCTCAGTCGTCGCTGCTGCGGAACAGGCCGCGCAGCACGAGGTACACGACCACGGCGACGACGGCGACGATCGCGAGCTTGGCGACGAACCAGAGCAGCGAGAACAGCGCGCCGACGATCCACCAGGCGATGACGACGGCGACGATCACGCCGAGGATGGTCCAGAGGCTGTTCTTCGTCATGGCTTCAGCCTACGCGGCGCCGACGCGACGAAAGCGGGCCGGGAGGAGATCCTCCCGGCCCGCTTCTGTTCAGCAGCGGATCAGACCCGGCGGCGAGCCACGATCAGACCGGCGCCTGCGAGGACGAACAGTGCAGCGAGCGCACCGGTCCAGAGCAGGTTCTGGCCACCGGTCTGGGCGAGGCCGCCCTCCGAGGGGTTCTCCTCGGCAGGAACGACGGTCTCGACCTCGGCCGTCGATGCCGCGCTCTCCACGGCAGCGCCGTCGGGACCGATGCCCCCGGCTGTCGCGGTGTTGGTGAGCGCCTCACCGGTCAGGTCGCCGGCGACGACGGTGTACTCCGCCTCGCAGACCACCACGTCGCCGGGAGCCAGAAGCGCAGCGGCTTCGGGGCAGACGACCTCGCCGAGCGTTCCCGCACCGGAGAACTCGCCCTCGGCGATCGTGACATCCTCGATGTCGGCGTTGCCGATGTTCGTCACCGTGAACGAGTACGTGATCACGTCACCGGCTTCGGTCGCCGTCTCCGTGTCGGCGGACTTCACGAGGCTCAGCGCCGGCTCGGACAGGGGCGTCGGATCGGATTCCTCAGACGGCGCGCTCACGA
>NZ_JBSHCA010000001.1:1228276-1868374 GCF_053615555.1 Microbacterium sp. NPDC055903
GATCTCCGCTCCACCGGGGGCGACGCCCTCGGCCGTTGCAGAGTTGGTGATCGGGTCACCCGTGAGGTCCGCCTGCACGACGGTGTACTCCGCCTCGCAGATCACCACGTCGCCGGGAGCCAGAAGCGCAGCGGCTTCGGGGCAGACGACCTCACCGAGCGTTCCCGCACCGGAGAACTCGCCCTCCGCGATCGAGACGCCCGACACCGGCACATTGCCCGTGTTCGTCACTTCGAACGTGTAGACGATGACCTGACCGGCTTCAGCTGCCAGCTCCGTCTCGGAGGACTTGACGAGGCTCAGCTCCGGCGCCGGAAGCAGCGTCGGAACCGACTCCTCGGACGGGTCGCTCACGATCTCCGCTCCACCGGGGGCGACGCCCTCGGCCGTTGCAGAGTTGGTGATCGGGTCACCCGTGAGGTCCGCCTGCACGACGGTGTACTCCGCCTCACAGACCACGACCGCCTCAGGCGCCAGCTCCGCCGCACCCTCCGCACAGACGACCTCGCCGAGCGTTCCTGCACCCGAGAAGTCGCCCTCAGTGATCGTGATGTCGGACACCGGCACGTTGCCCGTGTTCGTCACCTCGAAGGAGTACGTGATCACCTGACCCGCTTCAGAGGCCAGTTCCGTGTCCGCCGACTTCACGAGCGTCAGCTCCGGCGCCGGAAGCAGCGTCGGAACGGATTCCTCGGACGGGTCGCTCACGATCTCCGCTCCACCGGGCGCGAGACCCTCGGCGGTTGCGGCGTTCTCGATCGGATCACCCGTCAGATCGGCCTGCACGACGGTGTACTCCGCCTCGCAGACCACGACCGCACCGGGCGCGAGCTCGGCCGCGCCCTCCGGGCAGACGACCTCGCCGAGCGTTCCCGCTCCGGAGAAGTCGCCCTCAGTGATCGTGATGTCGGACACCGGCACGTTGCCCGTGTTCGTCACCTCGAACGAGTACGTGATCACCTGACCGGCCTCGGAGGCCAGCTCGGTATCGGCCGACTTCACCAAGCTCAGTGCCGGCTCGGAGAGAGCCGTCGGAACGGTCTCCTCGGACGTCGCGCTCACGACCTCCGCTCCACCGGGGGCGAGGCCCTCGGCCGTTGCAGAGTTCTCGATCGGGTCACCGGTCAGATCGGCCTGCACGACGGTGTACTCCGCCTCGCAGACCACGACCGCCTCGGGGGCCAGCTCCGCCGCACCCGCAGGGCAGACGACCTCACCCAACGTTCCCGCTCCGGAGAAGTCGCCCTCAGTGATCGTGATGTCGGACACCGGCACGTTGCCCGTGTTCGTCACCTCGAAGGAGTACGTGATCACCTGACCCGCCTCCGTCGCCAGCTCCGTGTCCGCCGACTTCACCAGGCTCAGCGCCGGCGCCGGAAGCAGCGTCGGAACCGACTCGGCGGAAGGCTCACTCACGACGGCGGCACCACCGGGGGCTACGCCTTCCGCAGTCGCGGAGTTCTCGATCGGGTCACCCGTCAGATCGGCCTGGACGACGGTGTACTCCGCCTCGCAGACCACGACCGCCGCAGGCGCCAGCTCGGCCGCACCCGCAGGGCAGACGACCTCACCAAGGGTTCCCGCACCCGAGAACTCACCCTCAGCGATCGAGATGTCGGAGACCGGGACATTGCCCGTGTTCGTCACCTCGAAGGAATACGTGATCACCTGACCCGCCTCAGAGGCCAGCTCGGTGTCCGCCGACTTCACGAGCGTCAACTCGGGCGCCGGCGCTGCGGGCGTGAAGGTGGCGGTGTTGTTCGTCTCGTCCGGGTCCTCTTCGTTGCCGATGACCGAGGCACTGTTGGTGAGCGACGCAGACGTGGCGTTTGCGGCGGCGACGCCGGTGACGGTGATCACCGTGCTCGCTCCAACCTCGAGCGGGCCCACGGAACAGGTGAGGACGCCTGCGGCGATCTCGCATCCGTCCGTGCTGCTCGCGGGGCTCTGAAGTCCTGCAGGAAGGTCATCGGTCACGACCGATCCGGAGGAGTCGCCTGCGCCGTCGTTCGTGACGGTGATGGTGTAGGTGTACTCCTCGCCGGGGACGAAGCTCTCATCTCCGGTCTTCTCGAGCACCAGATCGGCCGGCGCACCCGGCACCGATGCGGCGTCGTTGTTCGTGGTCGGGATGCCGGTGTTCGTCGAGACGACGCTGAACACCGGGGATGCGGTGTCCGCACCCTCCACGGCCAGCTGGTAGACCGTCCCGTTGCCGTTGCCCGTCAGACCGAAGTTGCCGTTGCCGTACAACCACTGCCCACCGTAGGGCTGAGTGTTGAGGGCGAGCGAGGAGAGATCGAACCTGCTCACCGCCCCGTTCGAGGGGTCGATCCGGTACATGAAACGCGTCGCGAGCGACCGCCCGTCGTAGCCCCAGATGTAGCCGTCGCGGTAGACGATGTCCGACACGTTCTCGACCGGTGACTGGAGAGTGATCTCCGTCGCGCTCAGGCCGTCGACGTCGATGGCCCAGAGCGACGTGGACGCGCTCACTCGGAGGAAGTAGGTTCCCTCATCGTCGCCGAGCCCGAAGGTTCCCTGGTTGTACGGCTGCGCCGTATCGAGGCCGGCGATCGCCGGGAGCTCATCCACCCCGCCGACACTGTCGATCCGGAGCATCTGGAACTCGTTGACGTCCCAGGCGTAGAGGTAGTTGTCGGCCGTGTTGAAGCCGAGCGCGTTGAACGTGTAAGTGTCGGCGGCACGCAAGGTCGCGAGGTCGTATCCACCGGAGCTGATGTCGGCCGTGGCGAGGGTCGTCGGCGTGTTGTACCCCACGAAGACCGTCGGCTGGGCGGGGTTGAAGGGCACGACGGCGGCGGCGGATGCCGGGACGGCCGCGACGAAGGTGCTGGCGACGACGGCAAGGGCGCCCGCGACCGCGAGCCCGAATCTGGTTCGGTGGCGTCTCGGTGAACTCGGGTGCGAACGGGTGCTCAAGGTAGCCTCCTGGGATCGGCTTCAGGCCTGCCCTCCGCAGACCCGTTCGGCGGTCGCCCGCCATGCGCTCTCCCCAGAAGAGCTTCGTCAGCGGATCGATACCTCGACGCCCCCACCCGTCACCACCGAGACGGCGCCAGCCTAGTTACCGGAGAGGATGCCGTTGTCGACTCCCCTGGAATTGACCTCCTTTCGGAGGTCAAGAATCACGATCTCCCCCAGGGACGTACCCGTAGCATGCTCATATGACCGCTTCCTCGCCGATCGACGACGTGCCCATCGGCGGCGAGAGCATCCGCCTCGGCCAGTTCCTGAAGTTCGCCGGGCTGCTGGACTCGGGCGGTGACGCGAAAGAGGTCATCATCGACGGCTACGTCAGCGTCAACGGAGAGGTCGATCGCCGCAGAGGCCGTCAGTTGCGCGCGGGCGACGTCGTCACGTTCGAGGGACGGTCCGCGAGAGTGGCCGACTGACCGTCAACGACCGGGAGGGCCGTCCAGCACCGTCGGCACGTACTCAAGCAGCTGGATGCCGCCATCGAATGTGCGCGCGTCGACGAGATCGAGTCGGACATCGGGATAGTCGTCGAAGATCCGATCCGTGCCCGTCTTCCCCGTGATCACAGGGAAGATGACGACGCGGTAGCGGTCGACAACCCCGCCCTCGAGCAGCGACCGGCACAGCGCGATGCTGCCGATCGTGGAGAGCGGGCGGTCGGACTCCTCCTTGAGCCGGCGGACGTGCTCGATGGCGTCCCCGCGCACCAGCGTGGAGTTCTCCCACGCCAGCGGCTCGCCGAGCGAGCGGGAGAACACGTGCTTGTGCATGTCGTTCAGCACGTCGGTTCCGGGTTCACCGCTGTGCGCCAGCTCCGACATCACTCGATAGGTCGTCGCCCCCATGAGCAGCACGGCTTCCGGCTGCTCCTCGAGCCAGGCCAGATATCCGGGGCTCTCCATCCCCCACCAGCCGGGCCACCCTTCGGCGGCGCCGTAGCCGTCGAGGGAGCAGATGAAGTCGATCGTCAGAGTCTGCATCGCGCGCTCCTTCCGCCCCGGGGTCTTCCGAGGATCGTCGAACGGATGCTTTCGCGCAGGAGTCTAGGTCGAAGGCCGCCAGACGGTAACCCCCTTCCGTGCGATGGGAGGATGGGCGGATGAGCAGCATCCGCCACACCGTCACCTTCCGCCTGATTCATGAGTCCGGATCGCCGCAGGAACAGCGCTTTCTCGACGACGCCCGTGGCATCCTCACCGCCATCCCCGGCGTCACGGACTTCCGGATCAGCGCACAGGTGAGCCCGAAGAGCGATCTCACGTTCCAGTTCGCGATGGACTTCGCCGACCAGGCCGCGTACGACGCCTACGACGCGCACCCCTCGCACGTGGCTTTCGTCGCGGAGCGCTGGCAGAGCGAGGTCGCCGCCTTCCAGGAGTACGACTACATCCAGCTCTGACCCGAGCGCTCCACCTGCCGCGCGCTCCCCGACTCTCTTATCATGAGGTGCACAACGGATACGGGGGTCAGGAGGCAGGCATGGAGGATCCTCGGAGCGACATAGCTCTGCTCCGAGATCTGCGCGACGGCGACCGCGATGCCTATGTCACCCTGTGGGAGCGTCACATCGGCGCCGCTCTTCGATACGCCCACCGCGCGTTCCCCTCGCGCGCGGAGGACCTCGCCTCAGAGGCCTTCCTCGCGATCTATCAGCAGATCACGACCTCCGGCAAAGGGCCCGACTTCGCGTTCCGCGCCTACCTCCATGCCGTCATCCGGAACACGGCGAACCGATGGCGCAAGGAGGCGAGCAGATTCGACGAGCATGCGGACGCGGATGCCGTCGACTTCCGCGATGCGCTCAGCCTGGTCGAACGGGAATCCAGCGCCAACGACCTGCTCAGTGCGTTCCAGGAACTCCCGGAGCGCTGGCAGAAGGTGCTCTGGTTGTCGGAAGTCGCCGACGTCGCGCGACCGGAGATCGCGAGCACGCTCGGCATCAATCCGAACGCCGTCTCCGCACTGCACCGCCGGGCGCGATCCGGACTGAAGCTGCAGTGGTTGACGAAGCAGGTTCCCGTCCTGTTGCGCGATGACGAGACGCATGTCGCACGGCTCCTGCCCCGCTACCTCTCCGAGCCCGAGAGCGCGACCCTCACGCTCGAGATCACCACCCACCTGGAGACGTGTGCCATGTGCACCGATCTCTTGGCGGCGCTGCGCAGCGACGCCAGGCGCCTGCAGGGCGTCACCCTCTCCGCGGCGGGCTTCGGCGCGCTCGGCGTAGCGCTGCCCGCCACGAGCGCCCTCGCCCCAGGCACGGCGGTCGCCGCCGGTGTCGTCCTCGCGGGCGCCGGAGCCGGTATCGCGAGCCTGCTCGCGGGCGGCATCGGCGCGCTCACGCTCGGCGGCATCGTCCTCGGCTCCTTCTTCGTGCCCCCGGGCGATGTCGACCCCCCACCGCTCGCCGAGACTGTCGTCGAGGTACCGGTCGCGCCCGAGACGCCAGACGCACCGTCACCCGGAGGAACCGGCATCCCGCCCACCCTGCTGCCGTCACCCGCCCCGACGGCCGGGCCCGAGCCTTGGCAGCTCGGCCGCTGGAACTCGGATCCGACGGTACCCGTCATCGATTTCGATGCCGAGCCGGGATCGCAGTACATCCCACCCGCGCCGGAGCCTGCCGGCCCAGAGGTTCCAGGGCCGGGCACGGACCCTGAACCGGGCACCGACCCTGGAACCGACCCCGGCGGCACACCCGTCATGACTCCCGGCGTCACCTCCCCCGTCAATGACACGGTGTACATCGCCCCGATGATCACGGGCCAGACAGCGCCGGGGAACTCCGTCGCGATCGACTTCGCCGCGCAGCGGTACACGGTCGACGTCGCAGAGGACGGATCGTGGAGCTTCGATACGCGCCCGCTGGCCTTCGACGCGGCATCCTACGACTACGCCGTGTGGGCATACTCCGACACCGAGCAGTCGCTCGCCACCACGGGCACGATCGTCGTGCAGGCACCGATCGTGCACGGCTTCGAAGATATCGTCGGGCCGATCCCCCTGGACGAGGCGAGCACCACTGGGGTCGTCGTCTCGATCATCGGCCCGCCGAACGGAACGATCTGGGTCTCGACGGCCATGACCGACGCGTCCGTCACTCTGGATGCGAGCGGCCACGCCGTGCGTCGGATCAGGATGCTGGCCGACGGCTGGTACCCGTTGTCGTACGCCGCCGTCGACGCCGACTGGTACTCCGGGCCTGGCACCCTCACACCGGTCGATGTCCTCGACCCGACCCGGGATCCTGAGTGGCCTCGCGGGCGCGGCGGAGTGTTCGAGATCGACGAACTCTGAGTGATGCCACGGCCTGCGACGGGTGGGCGGCAGGACGCCGCTATCGCCGGGCGAGCCGCCGCGCCGTCTTCTCGGCCTTCGCGAGCGACCGCGCCTCTGCCGCGGTGAGCCCCAGAGACGGCGTCGCGCGCATCCAGGCGTAGGTCGCGGCCTCAGATCCGTGGTCCCCGAGAGCCGCGAAGCTGCCGGCGAGATCGAAGGCCGACGCCTTCACGCGCTGAAGGAGTTCACCGTCGGCGGATGCGCCGAGGAGATCGAGCACCCGGCGATGCGCGCCGGCGACCTCCGCCGTGCGCCCGAGCTGTGCGAGCACCAGTGCCAGATTGCGCAGCGCCTTGGCGCAGCGCAGGCGCCCGGTGGCCGAGTCCCTGGTCGCGGCGTGCACGGCGACGACGTGCTCGTAGGCGTCGATCGTGGCTGCGGCATCCCCGAGATCATCCAGCATGATGGCTCGGTTGTAGACGCCCTGCTGTCGGGCGAGCACGACGTCGCCGTCCGTCGAATCCGCGGCCAGGGCGTCGAGCGCCTCGTACGCCGCGACCGCTCCGCGGAGATCCCCTCGCTTGCCGAGCGCGGTGCCGAGCCTCGCATATGCGCGAGCCTGCACTCTGAGCGCACGGAGGTCGGATCCGACCCGGACGAGCGTGGCCTGGCGCGCCAGCATCTCCAGCTGCTCCCAGTACGCGGCGGCCTCCATCCGACCCGCCCAGACGTCGAGCGCGGCGAGACGCAGCATCGCGAGATCGACGTCCGACGTGCCGGCGGTCACCTCGACGATCGTCTTCCATTCGGATTCCGCCTCGGCGAGACGCCCCTGCTCGACGAGGCCGTCCGCCGCGTAGAGCCGGTCGCGCAGCTCGCGGTATCGACCGGTAGCCGCATCGTCCGAGGACGGGGCAGCGTCGTGCGACACCCGGAGGATCCGGGCGTTCTGCTGCGCCAGGCGGACCGTGTCCTGGATGTCGGCGTCGTCGCTGTCGTCGAAGCGCGCTTCGAGGTCCTCGAACGCGGCGATGGCGGCCGCGCTGTCTCCCGTCTCGTGCAGGTCCGTGGCCTCGGCGAGCAGGCGCGTGGCATCGAGGCGTCGGACCCGGACGTCCGGATCGTCCGAGAAGTGTTCGGCGAACAGCCGTCGGAACGCGCGGACATCGTCGGGCGCCGCGCCCTCGGCCCGCCACGCCGACCAGAGGGCGTTCGCCGCCCAGATCCGTACATCGGCCGAAGCATCCGCGGCGAACTCGCGCACGGCATCCCGCACCGTCTGAGCCGACGCGTCGGCGTGCCCTGCCTCTCGCAGGAACCTGCCGAGCCAATACGCCGCCTGCGCCCGCTCGACCCCGGCGGATGCCGATCCGTCGGATCGCAGCGTTGCCGTCAACGTGGTCAGTGCCTCGATCGCCTCCTGCCGCCTGCCGATGTCGCTCAGCCGCAGCGCTCGGTCGAGCACGAGGGCGGCCATCGAAGAGACTCCCTCGTCCCGGCCCCAGAGCTTCGCGAACCGTCTCTCGACATCGAGCGAGACGCGCACGGACTCCTGTGGATCGCGACGGGGCAGGTACGCGGCGCGCTCGGCCTGGTCGCCGTCCGGATGCCCGAGGATGCTCGCGATGCGCGCGGCGACGGCGAACCGTACGAGCGCAGTCGACGGCTCGTCGTCGGTGCGGAACTGGGCATCCGCCTGGCGGAGCAGGTCGAGACCGGTAACGTTCGCCTGCGCTGCGGGTCCCACCCAGCGCAGCAGCCCCTCGAGGAGGGCGGCCCGGGAACCAGGATCGGCATCCGCCGCGGTGCGGTCGATGAGCCTCAGCCACTCCTCGCGTTCGACGACGGCGCTGTCGGCGGGTTCCAGGCGCTCGAGGATGCCGGACAGGTGGCGGATCGAGTGACGTACACCCGCGGCGTAACCCTGCGGCGACAGGGAGAGGAGCGCACGGGCGGGTGCGAGGGCGTCGCCGGGGGCGATCCCGTCGCCGATGTCGAGGTCTGCGCGGAGGAGGGCGGCGTCCATCGCGAAGCCGCCGGCGCCCGGGAGCTCCTGCGCCTCCTGCATGACGAGGGCGAGCACCTCGCGGACGGCGTCGAGATCGGATCCACCCTCGATGCGGATCCTGGATGCGGTGAACATCGCGTCCAGGCGGATCCGCCGCATGCGGGAATCCTGCTCGTCCGAGAGGCGGACGGCGAGGGTGTCGAGCGCGAGCGCGATCGAGGCGGGGTCCTGGGCGAGCCAGCGCCGGATCATCTGCGCTGTGAGCGCAGCTTCGGCCGCGGCGCGACGCACGCCGACATGCGGCGAGTCTCGCCACCGCTCGTCCAGCGCGAGGGCGCGCTGAAGCACCTCGACGTGCAGAACGGGGTCGAGCTCATCGAGACCGTGGACGAACTCGATGCGTCGGAGCTCGGCGGCGGCGAGCGCCTCAGCGACGGACGGGTCGTCCGCGTATGCGCCGGTGAGCTCGCGCATGCGGTCCAGGTGCGCGTCGATCACCGACGCGGGTTCCAGGGAGATGTCGAGCTCGAGGAGGAGGGCGGTCGCCTCTGCGACGGCGATCGCTTCGCCGGGTGACTCGATCGGGGCAGAGGCCTCGAGGGCTCCAAGGAGCAAGGCCCTCGCCTGGCCCTGCTCTCCACTCACTACGAGATCGCGCGCCTCGACGACTCGACCGACCATCTCCATCCGGATGCCCTCCGCACTGCCGACACACTCGTCTTCAGTCTTCCATGCGGGAGCTCGGGCTCACGTCGCGGCGTCGCAGCGCCATGAAGGGGGCCCGCCGCACATGTTCAATGGTCGGCGCCCCCGATCAATCGCTCCGGTTGGGGCGAATGCCTTCAGTCGACGACGGTCGCGAACAGCAGCTCGCCCGTCGAGGCGAGCACTGCACGGTCGTCTCGTACGTCGACGAGCCCGAACCCCGCCGCGCCACGGATCGGTGCGACCTCGGCCATGGCGCCGTCGTCGAGCATGAGCATCCGCTGCCTGCCCTTCCAGGCGCCGCTGGAGAAGACCGGCGTCAGGATCGCGGATGCCCCGTCGGACGTGAACCGCGTCCGGATGCCGTGCTTGCCCGGTTGCTTCAGCCAGCCGCTCTCCTCGTACAGCCGGCGGGCGACCCGGGCGTCGCGGTCCAGCGCCGCGAGGGTGAAGAAGTCCGAGCCGTACTTGTTGAGGCTCATGGTGTCGCTGCCCTGCACACCCACGAAGCGGATGCCGTCGACCTCGGTCACGTCGCCGACGATCGGAGCCTTCACGCCGCCAGGAGCGGTGCTGGTGCGCAGCCCCGCCATCGGGAAGTCAGCGCCGTTGAGCAGCTCGACGCTCACCCAGGTGGCCGTGTCTTCGTCGATGCGGAGCCGGCCGATGGTGCGGGCGTTCTGGAACGCGACGGGATCCGTCAGGACGACGAGCCATTCGCCGTCGGCCGTAACCCGCGCGATCCCTCCTGCGGTGAGCCGGTCGCCGTGGTCCGCGACGCCCGCCTCGTCGGCGATCGTCACGACACGAGGCGTGTCGAGGCCTGCGCCGAGGAAGACGGCGATCCGGTCATCGATGAGGACGACGACGCCGTCCTCTCCGCGGTCGATGAGAACCGGCTGAGCGCCGAACCGGCTCTCGGGCAGCAGCATCCCCGCGCGCTCGCCCTCGTCGGTCACGAGCACGATGTGCGTTCCCCAGCCGTCTTCGCTGTACCGCGCCACCACGGCGAGCGCGGAGCCGTCGCGCCGTAGACACACCGTAGGAGGATGCGGGAACGCGAGCGCGCGATCGCCGAGATCGATACGAGAACCGGGGACGAGTTTCACGTCGCGAGCCTATCCACACGGGGCGGACCGCTGCGCGCGTGTCGCCCGAGACCCGCCACCTCGCCTACGCGAAGTCCCCGCCACCCCCGCCGAAGTCGCCCGGAGCCATGTCGGCGAAGCGCGAGTAGTGGCCCTGGAACGCGACGTTGATCGTCGCGGTCGGACCGTTGCGGTGCTTGGCGACGATGAGGTCTGCCTCGCCGGGGCGGACATCCTTGTCGTAGACGGAGTCGCGGTGCAGCAGGATCACCATGTCGGCATCCTGCTCGATCGAGCCGGACTCGCGGAGGTCGCTGATGGCGGGCTTCTTGTCCTGGCGCTGCTCGGGGCCACGGTTCAGCTGGCTGAGCGCGATCACGGGCACCTGCAGCTCCTTGGCGATGAGCTTGAGGCTTCGGGAGAACTCCGAGACCTCCTGCTGGCGCGACTCGACGCGCTTGCCGCTGGTCATCAGCTGCAGATAGTCGATGATGACCATCTTCAGCCCCGCGCGCTGCTTGAGCCGACGGCACTTGGCCCGGATCTCGACGAGCGTCATGTTCGGGCTGTCGTCGATGTACAGCGGAGCGTCGTTGATGCGACCGCGGGTCGCGGCGACCGTCGTCCAGTCACGCGGGTCGAGCGTTCCCTTGCGCATGCTCTGCAGCGGGATGGCACCCTCGGCGCTGAGCAGACGCATCGCGATCTCGCTCTTGCCCATCTCGAGCGAGAAGAAGATCGAGGGGTAGTTGTGCCCGATCGACGCAGCGCGGGCGAAGTCGAGCGCGAGCGTCGACTTTCCCATCGCAGGCCTGGCCGCCACGACGATCATCTGGCCGCCGTGCAGGCCGTTGGTCAGCTCGTCGAGCTCCTTGAACCCGGTCGGGATGCCCGTCATCGAGCCGTCGCGGCCGTTCGCGGCCTCGATCTCCTCGACGGCGGCATCCACCGCGACCGTCAGCGGGACGTAGTCCTCGGCGGTCTCGGAACCGGTCACCGAGTAGATCTCCGCCTGCGCGTTGTTGACGATGTCCGTCGCATCGCCCTGACCGTCGTAGCCGAGCTGCACGATGCGCGTGCCCGCATCGACGAGCCGGCGCAGGATCGCCCGCTCGGAGACGATGCCGGCGTAGTACCCGGCGTTCGCCGCGGTCGGGACGATCGAGGTGAGCGTGTGCAGATAGTCCGCTCCACCGGCCCTGCTCAGCTCGCCCGTCTTGATCAGCTCATCCGTGACGGCGACGACGTCGGTCGGCTCGCCGTGCGAGTACAGCGACAGGATCGCCTCGTAGATCAGCTCGTGCTTGGGCACGTAGAAATCGGCGCCCTTGAGCGTCTCGATGACGTCGGCGACGGCATCCTTCGACAGCAGCATCCCGCCGAGCGCGCTCTGCTCGGCGAGGAGGTCGTGCGGGGGCGTCCGCTCCGGCGGGCGCTGTCCGCCGAGGCGCTCCTCCGAGATGTCTGCGATCGACACAGGGCTCCCTCCGGGCGGTTGACGATGTCGAGGCTGCTCGCCCCGGCTGCGACGCGGTCGCGGCTGCGAACAAGCACAGCACCGGCCTCTGACATCGGGTCGCTCGACCACGCTAGAAGCGCCCCATCCACAGCGCAACATCGCCTGTGGATAACTCTGTGGACGGATTGCGGAGAACCTCGGAGTGTCTGTGCAGAACAGGTGTGGATAAGCCTGTGGGTGCATCGATTCAGAGACTTCTTTATTGCAGCTGACCTGCCTTTTAACGATTCCCCACCCTGTGGATGGAATTCTCCTTCAAGAGCTGATTGAAGGTTTCCCTCTCACTCGGCACATGTGCACAACCTGGGGAAAGTCAAGCCGCTCTGCACCCGGGCGCGTCATGCCGGGACATCGGCGGAAATCCGCTTCAGGATCTCTAGACAACCCCTCCCCAGCGCGATAGCCTCGGGCAGGTCGGCGCATCGCGCGTCGGCATCGGTTCCCTTGGGGAGGGGGGTGAACGTGAGCGCCACGGCGTCCAGGCACCGCATCAGCGCGGGAGTCCTCTGGGGCGCCTTCGGAGTGCTCGCGTGGGCCGCCCTCACGATCCTCACCGGAACCGGAACGGCACAGGCCGCCGAGGACGACCCGCCGGCGAAGAATCCGCTCGGCTCGCTGGTCAGCGCGGTCGCATCGACCGCCTCCGAGGTCGTTCGGCCCGTCACCGAGGCCATCGCGCCGGTCACGCAGCCTGTCGCGGATCTCGTCTCCCCGGTCGTCACGCAGGTCGTGAAGCCCGTCGTCACCCAGGTCGTGAAGCCCGTCGTGACCGAGGTCGTCGACCCCGTGGTCACCGAGGTCGTCGAGCCGGTCGTCACCGAGGTCGTCGCCCCCGTCGTCGCGGCCGTTCCCGCCACCGTGGGCACGGTGGGCGGCGCGGTCGCGGAGATCCCCGTCGCAGGGGATCTCACCACCCCGATCCTTGACGCCGTCTCCGGCACGGTCTCCGCCGTCGTCACGCCCGTCTCCGGCATCCTCCAGGGCTCGCCGGTCGGAAGCCTCACGGACCCCGTCATCGATCTCGTCACCGGCCTTCCCGTGGTCGGCGGCATCCTCGCCGACAGCGGCGTCACCGGCGTCGTGGACGAGGTCGTCGACATCGTCGACGGCACGGTCGGCATCATCGACGAGAGCGTGGTCGGCACGATCCCCGGGATCGTCGACGCCGTCACCCCAGGAACCGGCACCCCCGCGACTCCTTCGGAGCCGGGGACGGATGCCGGTTCGCCGGCGGAGCCCGCTCCCGCCCCTGCTCTCCCCGCCGCTCCGGTGGCCGATCCATCCGAGCCGAGCCTCGCTGCCCCTCCAGGCATCACCACCGGCTCGACTGAAGCCCACGTGAACGACACGGCGAGCGGTTCACCGGCATCCGCCGCCCCCGTCACCGCGCAGGCCACCAGCGCCCCCGCGGACGACACGGCGCCCGCGACTCCCCCCGCTCTCGGCTCCTCCGCCCCCTCCTCCTCCGCCGGTTCCGCCGGCGGCTCCTTCGGCGACGGCGCCCGCCTCGGCGACGCCTCCACCGACCCCCTGCGCCTTGCGCAGCGGAACTCCGGCGCATCGGACGACGCCCTGCCCTCGTCCCCCGTCGCCGACACCGACGTCGCTCCTGACTGAGCGCTGATGTCGCCGTCCTCCGTGGACGGCCCCTGATGCTGCGCGCACGCCTCTGATCGCGCGCCATCCGACATCGCCTTCCGTCAGGAGCATTCGCATGCCTTCATGCCTTCGCATCGCGCCGTACCGGTGCACCGCGCACGTCGGCCCCGCGCCGTCGCGCGACCTCGATCTTTCCTGCCCCGACCCCGCCGCATCGTCGGCCAGGGTCGGTCCGCTGCGCCTCCCCAGGGCGTAGCCCCCGGAGCGGCCGACGCCCTCGGGGGAGGAGACGTCGGCCCGTTCCGGTGCATCGGTGCCCATACCGCCCTGCAGTGTCCCCTTCTTCCTGCACGAGCGGCGCCGCAGCCGATGCGCCCCGGATGTCCCGATCCCCCTTTCGGGACATCCGGGGCACCTCCTGCGCAAGGGGTTTGACGTCGGGACGGCGACGAGGATGTGATCGTCACGACAGGAGGTTCCGTGGCACGCATCCACCGCATCGATCCGACGAGTGTCCCCGGCATCCACCGGCGCCGCGCACGCGGGCGGTTCCGCTACCTGAGCGCAGCCGGATACCCGGTCGACGAGGCGACGCGCCGACGCATCGCCTCCCTCGCCATCCCGCCCGCCTGGACGCACGTGTGGATCAGCCCTGAGCCCGACAGTCACCTGCAGGCGGTCGGCACGGATGCCGCAGGCCGGCGCCAGTACCTCTACCACCCCGCCTGGCGCAGGAGACGAGACGGCGCGAAGTTCGACAGGGCGCTGCAGCTCGCCGCCGCCCTTCCGTCCGCCAGGACGACGGTGACGCGCGACCTGCGCGGCGACGACGATCGACGACGCACGCTCGCCGCGGCGTTCCGGATGCTCGATCGCGGCGCGATCCGCATCGGGTCCCCCGGGTACCTCCGCCGGTACGGCAGCCGGGGGCTGCTGACGCTGCGCTGGGCGGAGCTGAACCTTCGCGGAAGCACCGTGACGCTGACGTTCACCGGCAAGCTCGGTCAGCGCCAGTCGGTGTCGTTCGACGACGACGACCTGCGGGAGTGGATCAGGGCATTGCCTGCGCGACCACTGCGCGCCGAGGTGCTGCGATACCGCGCAGGACGGCGGATGCGTGCCGTGACGCCCGCCGCTCTGAACGCCTACATCGCGATGGTCACCGGCGGACCTTTCACCGCCAAGGACCTCCGTACGCTCCGCGGCACGATCTCCGCCGCCCTCGATCTCGCCCAGAGCGCGCGCAGCGGGCTCGACGCCGACGAACGGGAGCGGCATGCGATCGACGCGGTCGCGGCAGCCCTCGGCAACACGAGAGCGGTCGCGAGAGCGAGCTATGTCGACCCGCGCGTCCTGCGCGCCGCACGCCGAGGGCGCGTCATCGATCGTCGCGTCTCCCCCGAGACCGGCCTGCTGCGACTTCTCGGAGGCTGAGACCGGGGCAAAGCAGAACGCCGCCCTCCCGGAGGAGGACGGCGTTCTGACGGTATCGCGCCTTACTTGGCGGCGACGACCTGAAGGGTGATGACGGCGGTCACGTCGTCGTGCAGACGGACGGTCGCCTCGTGCTCACCGGTCGCCTTGATGGCGGAGGTGATGTGCACCTTGCGCTTGTCGATGCTGCCGAGACCGGCCGCCTCGACGGCATCCGCGATGTGCTCGGTCTTGACCGAGCCGAACAGGCGACCCTGCTGGCCGGCCTTGACGGCCAGGCGCACCTTGGTGCCCTCGATCGCGTTCTTCAGCGCAACGGCCTCGTCGCGGTCGTGGATCGCACGCGCCTTGCGGGCGGCCTGGATCTGCTCGACCTGCTTTTCGCCACCACGGGTCCACGCCGTAGCGAAGCCCTGGGGGATGAGGTAATTACGGGCGTACCCGTTCTTGACCTCGACCACGTCGCCGGCGCTTCCGAGCCCGGCGACCTCGTTCGTGAGAATCAGCTTTGCCATGTCGGTACCCCTCAGCGGCCAGCGCCGGCGTAGGGCAGGAGAGCCATCTCGCGAGCGTTCTTGATCGCCTTGGCGATCAGACGCTGCTCCTGCACGGAGACACCGGTGATACGACGGGCACGGATCTTGCCGCGCTCCGAGATGAACTTGCGAAGGGTGGCGACGTCCTTGTAGTCAATGACGCCGACCCGGATCGACTTCGCGGGAGCGGTGGGCTTGCCACCCTTCCGCGGCTTGCGGCGGTCGCCGCTCGACTTTCCAGCCATGAGTTTTCCTTTGATGAAGCGGATGCCGGCCCTTTGTGCTTCGACAAGCTCAGCGGGCTCAGGACCGGATCCAGAAGTGAGATTAGAAAGGCGTGTCGTCGCCGAAGCTGCCCGGAGTGCTCCAGGCATCCGCGCTGGTCGACGAGCCGGGCGTGGACCACGGCTCCTCCGACACCTGCTGCTGCGGACGGGACTGACCGCCACCGGCTCCGCCGGACGCCGCACGCGTGACCTGAGCCGTCGCGTACCGCAGCGACGGACCGATCTCGTCGACCTCGAGCTCGATGGCCGTGCGGTTGTTGCCCTCACGGTCCTGGTAGGAGCGCTGACGGAGGCGACCCTGCGCGATGACGCGCATGCCCTTCGTCAGCGAACCCGCCACGTGCTCTGCGAACTCGCGCCACACCGAGGCGCGGAGGAACAGCGCTTCGCCGTCCTTCCACTCGTTCGCTGCACGGTCGAAGTTGCGCGGGGTCGATGCGATGGTGAAGTTCGCCACCGGCAGCCCGTTCTGCGTGTACCGCAGCTCGGGGTCGGCCGTGAGGTTTCCCACCACGGTGATGACGGTTTCGCCGGCCATGAGCCTTAGGCCTTCGCAGCCTTGGGCTTGCGGGCGGCCTTCTCCTCGGCACGCTTGGCCTCGGCGGCGACCATGGCCTGAGCCTCTTCGGCCCGCAGCACCTTGGTGCGCATGATCTGCTCGTTGAGGCCGAGCTGACGGTCGAGCTCCTGAGTGGCCTCGCTGGTCGCGGTGAAGTTCACGACGGCGTAGATGCCCTCGCTCTTCTTCTGGATCTCGTAGGCCAGACGGCGCTTGCCCCAGATGTCGACCTTGTCCACAGTGCCACCATCGTTGGTGATGACCTTGAGGAACTTGTCCAGCGTCGGGGCGACCTGGCGCTCGTCGATCTCGGGGGTCAGAATGACCATGAGTTCGTACTGGTGCGTCACTTACCCACCTCCTTCGGACTAGAACGGCTTCCGGGACTTTCCCGGGAGCAGGAGGGTGTGTAGCACGTGTCCGCCGAAGCATCCGATGGACGCCGGAAGGCAGACAACCTGGTTAGTCTACGCCAGATCCGGGCGTGTCGCGAACGCGATCATTCCAGATCGAAGGAGAGCAGCCCCTGGCGCTCGGCGACGTGGGCGTGCAGCGAAGCCGCGAACTGGCTGTATTCCGGACGGATGGCGACCCTGGCGGACTCCAGCAGATGGATGCTGCGCCCCGACGGCGACTCCAGCGTGATCCGCTTGGTGGCGTAGGCGGGCGGGGTGAGCCAGATGCGCGTGAGCTGCGCGTAGGGGTGGTCGACCTCGCCGATGCGCAGGCCGAGCGAGCCGACCACGATCCTCGTCGTCGACCTCCGTGCAAGGCGCAGGCGCTGGAACCCGCCGATGCCGAACCCGACGGCGACGATCGCAGCCAGCGGCGACAGCATCACCAGCGGGGCGGTCTCGCCCGTCGGGAAGTCCGGGGCGAACAGCGGGAGGATAGCGACGACGGCCACGACGAGCGCGATCACGGCCACGACGAGGAATCGGTTGCCTGCACGGCGCTCGCCCGCGGCATCCACCTCGAACGTCGTGGGCAGGCCGGCGCGCACGCGCGCGGCCTCGACGGGATCGACCGCGGTGGGCGGTGTGAGGGGGTTCAGGGTCGCGGCGAGCTCGTTGAACACCGACCTCGTGAAGCCGGGGAGGGCGATCGTCCGCTCCCCGTGCGCCGTGCGGACGATCAGCGACCTCGTCGTCCCGCTGCGCACGCCGTTCGTGCGGTGCTCGGTGATGTGGGTGCGGAACGCGGTGGTCGCCCGTGGGAAGCTCTCCCACTTGCCCGCTCGGCCGACCGTCACGCTCTCGTGGCTCACCCGCACCTGGACGTTGCGGAGCCACAGCATGACGACGAGAACGACGACGGTGATCACGGCCATCGCTCCGAAGACGATGATGCGCCGCCCCGAGGTGTAGATCGTGTCCGGCAGCACCTGCGGGATGATGAGCAGCGCCAGAGCGTCGAGGACGACGGCGATGACGACGGCGCTCAGCAGCGCTCGGAGCGGATGCTGGCGGAACACCCGCTCCACGGGCATGACCTGCTGGCTCACGTGATCTCCTCCCACGACGACGACGCGCTGTCTCGGAGCATAGGGGATCGGCGAGAGCGCATCTGAACCGGTTCAGAATTCGCTTGGCGGATTGTGAAATTGTGTGTATCGTTCTGCTGAACCGTTTCAATGAGGAGGCTGTCGATGTCCCTGTCACCCCGAAGGATCGCCCTCGCCGCCGGCGCGAGCGTCCTGATCGCATCCCTGGCCGCATGCACCGCGTCCACCCCCGCAGATCCTGACCAGCCGATCGAGCTGTCCCTGCTCGTGCCCGCCACGACCGACGTCGACTTCGCGGAGGCTCTCGCCGATGCGTTCGAGGCCGAGCACGAGAACATCACCATCGCCATCGAGAACCGACCGACCGGGGCCGAAGGCGAGAACGTCGTCAAGACACGCCTGGCCACCGGCGAGATGACGGACATGTTCGTGTTCAACAGCGGCGCGCTGCTCACCACGATCAGTCCCGACCAGTCACTCGTCGATCTGTCAGAGGAGGACTGGGCGGGTGCTATCTCGGAGGACTTCACCTCCGTCGTCTCCGGCGAGGAGGGCATGTACGGCGTGCCGTGGGGCACGACCCGCGCCGGCGGCATCATGTACAACAAGGCTGTGTACGCCGACCTCGGGCTCGAGGTGCCGCAGACCTGGGAGCAGTTCGAGCAGAACAACGCCGCCATCGCGGAAGCAGGGCTCACCCCCGTCGTGCAGACCTACGGCGATGCCTTCACCTCGCAGCTGATCGTCCTCGGCGACTTCGCGAACGTGCTCGACGCCGATCCGGACTGGGCAGAGGAGTACACGGCCAACAACCGGAAGTTCTCCGATGAGCCGGCACTCGCCTCGTTCCAGAAGCTCGCCGACCTCGCCGATGCGAAGGTCTTCAACGAGGACTTCGCGAGCGCGAAGTACGACGAGGGCATCCGACGCGTCGCGCAGGGAGAGGCCGCACACTTCCCGATGCTCACGAACTACGTGGCCACCAATGTCACGGCCAACTATCCGGACACGGCGGATGACATCGGCTTCTTCGCCGTGCCGACATCGACCTCCGACGCGGCGAAGCTGACGATGTGGATGCCGCTGGGAGCGTTCATCGCCAAGAGCATCGCCCCCGAGAAACTCGACGCCGCCAAGGAGTTCCTGGCGTTCATCGCGAGCCCCGAAGGCTGCGCCGTGCATGCAGAAGTGGCATCGCCCGCTGGCCCCTACCTGATCGAGGGCTGCGAGGTCCCTGACACGGCCATGCCTATCGTGACGGACGTCGACGCGTACTTCAGCGCCGGACAGTCGGCGCCAGCACTGGAGTTCCTGTCGCCGGTGAAGGGCTCCAGCCTTCCGCAGTTCGCGGTCGAGGTCGGATCCGGCATGCGCAGCGCAGCCGACGCCGCGGCGCTCTACGACAACGACGTCCTCAAGCAGGCGCAGCAGCTGGGGCTGCCGGGCTGGTGATCGTCACGGGGAGGCCCGCCCGCCGGGCCTCCCCGTCCGCTCGCCCCGATCGACCGACGAAGGAGTCCCGATGCCCACCGCAACAGCCCCACCCAAGACCCCGACCACCACCGCGTCCACCGTGTCCACGCGCACCCGCCGCCGAGCCGGCTCGCCGTACCCCGGCTGGTTCTACGTCCCCTCTGGGGTCGTCTACGGGCTGTTCTTCATCCTGCCGACGATCGCCGCCTTCTACTTCAGCCTCACCCGATGGTCGCTCTTCGACATCGAGTTCATCGGGCTGGACAACTTCGTGACCTTCTTCCGCGAGCCGATGCTGCTGCAGAGCTTCGCGAACACTTTCGTGTACGCGGTCATCACGAGCGGGCTGAAGGTCGTCCTCGGCCTCGTGCTCGCCGTGTTCCTCACCTCGCAGATCATCGCGCGCGGATTCCTGCGATCGGTCATCTTCTTCCCGGTACTGGTGTCGACGATCGGAGTCGGAGTCACCTTCGAGGTGCTGCTGGATCCGTTCAACGGACTCGTGAACACAGCGCTCGCCTCCGTCGGCATCGACGGACCTGGCTGGCTCACCGACCCCTCGCTCGCGCTCGTCTCCGTCGCGCTCGTCGACGTCTGGAAGGGCGTGGGTCTGGCCACCCTCATCTACATCGCCGGGATCGTCGCCATCCCTGCCGAGTACATCGAGGCGGCCCGCGTCGATGGCGCAGGCGCCCTGCGCATCTTCTGGAACATCACGCTCCCGCTGGCCCGCCCGGCGACGGCGAGCGTCATAACCCTCTCGCTCATCGGAGGGCTGCGCTCCTTCGACCTCATCTGGGCGATGACAGGAGGCGGTCCCGGCTTCGCCAGCGAGGTCGTCGCCTCGGCGATCTTCAAGCAGTACCAGTCCGGGTTCTTCGGGCTCTCCACCGCAGGCAACGTCGTTCTCTTCCTCGTCGTCGCCGTCATCGTCTTCCCGCTCTATCGCTGGCTCAACCGCAAGGAGGTGCAGCAGTGAACGCCGCACGCATCCGCCAGGTCTCCCTCGGCATCCTGGCGATCGCCGTCGCCGTCATCGTGTTCGTCATCCCCTTCGTCTTCATCGTGCTCACCGCGTCGAAGACGCAGCAGGAGGCCTCGCTCCTGGAGTTCACGCTCCCCACGCAGTGGGTCTTCTGGGACAACCTCGTCGAGGTCCTGCAGACCAGGGACCACATGCTCCCCCGCGCGCTGTGGAACAGCACGATCCTCACGGTCTTCAGCGTCACCGCGATCGTCGTCCTCGCCGCCATGGTCGGCTACGTGCTGCAGAGACGCCCCACCCGCTGGTCAGGTCTGGTGAACGCCCTCGTCCTGTCCGGTCTCATCATCCCGCCCGCCGTCGTCCCGACGATCTGGGTGCTCCAGATGCTGGGGCTGTTCAAGACCATGCCTGGCATGGTCTTCATGGAGATCTCGTTCAACCTGTCCTTCAGCATCATCCTGTTCCGCGCGTTCATCTCGACGATCCCGCGCGAGCTGGACGAAGCGGCGCTCATCGACGGGGCGGGGCCCCTGCGGATCTTCTTCCGCGTGATCCTTCCGCTGCTCAAGCCCGTGGTCGTCACCGTCATCGTGATCCAGGTCGTGCACGTCTTCAACGACTTCACCGGTCCGCTGTACTTCCTGCCAGGAGACGACAACGTGACGGCGCAGCTCACCCTGTTCAACTTCCAGAGCGAAGAGCTGAACAGCTTCAACCTCCTCTTCATGACCGTGTTGATCATCACTGTCATCCCGCTCGTGCTGTACCTGTTCTTCAACCGCCAGATCGTCGCCGGCATGACCTCCGGCGCAGTCAAGGGATGACCATGACGATGCCAGACACCGCTCTCACCGAACTCAGCGCCGGCTTCGCCTCGCCTCCGGACGACGCCAGGCCGATGATGCGCTGGTGGTGGTTCGGACCGCGTGTGGAGCGTGCGGACCTGCTCGCGGACCTCGACGCCATGCGCGCCGCAGGGATCGGCGGAGTCGAGCTCTCCGTCGTCTATCCGCTCTCCGACGACTCCGACCGCTACCTCTCCACGTCGTTCCTGGCGGATGCGCGCTTCGCCGCGGAGGCGGCAGCCGAGCGCGGGATGCGCTTCGATCTCACCCTCGGCAGCGGCTGGTCGTTCGGAGGCCACCACATCACCGACGAGACCGCGGCGCGCAAACTCTCCTGGGACCGAAGGGACATCGGCATCGCAGCCGCCGATATCCCCGTGGTGACGGCCTGGCCGGGCGACAGGTTCGTGGCCGCCTACGTCGGCGACGGCTCGATACAGGAGCCGCCGGAGGAGTACACCTTCGTCCCGGTCGTGAACGACATCCTGCGCATCCCCGAGGGCAAGGGCCCTCGCCTGCTCCTGCTGTGCACCGCGCGGCTCACCGGTCAGCAGGTCAAGCGCGCCGCGGTCGGCGCGGAGGGCCCGGTGCTCGACCACTTCAACAAGGCTGCCGCCGAGGCCCACATCGCCGCCGTCTGCGATCCCCTCCTCGACGCCGTCCCCGCCGAGCTGCTCGGCTCGGTCTTCTGCGACAGCCTCGAGGCCTATGCCGCCGACTGGACGCCGGAGGTGCTCGAGGCGTTCCTGGCGAAGCACGGCTACGACCCGCTCCCCGAACTTCATCACCTGCACACCGGGTCCTCCTCTGGCGGCGGCCTCCGCGCCGACTACTACGCGGTGCTCACCGAGCTGTACGAGCAGAACTTCGTCGTGCCGCTGCGCACCTGGGCGGCGAAGCGCGGCGTCGCCTTCCGCATCCAGGGCTACGGCGAGCCGCCCGCAGGGATCAGCAGCTACCGGTTCGCGGATGCCTTCGAGGGCGAGGGCTGGGGATGGCGCGAGCTCACCCAGACTCGATGGGCCACCTCCGCCGCCCATCTCTACGACCGCGACGTGGTCTCCTCGGAGACCTGGACGTGGATCCACTCGCCGTCGTTCCGCGCCAGCCCGATGGACCTGCGCGGCGAGGCGCACGAGCACATCCTCGCGGGGATCAACCAGTTCATCGGTCACGGCTGGCCGCATTCGCCGTCCTCGGCGCCCGGCAAGGGCTGGATGCTCTACGCGGCAGGAGCATTCGACACCCGAAACCCCTGGTCGCCGGCGCTCCCCGGCCTCATGGCGTACCTGCACCGCCTGTCGTGGCTGATGCGGCAGGGCCGTCACATCGCCGACGTGGGCGTGTACACGAGTCCCCGAGCCGTGGGGGCGATGCTGCGCTCGGGCGAGCCGAGCGAGCTGAACCTCTGGCGATCCACGAAGGACTTCGTCGGCGACGCGCTGACCGGAGCCCTCCGCGAGGGCGGCTTCGACTACGACGCCTGGGACGACGATGCGGTCCTCCCCGCACTCGACCGGTACCGGGCGCTGGTGCTCCCCCGTGGATCGATCGTGCCGGATCAGGTCGCCGCGCGTCTGTCGGCGCGCATCGCCAAAGGCGGGATCGTGCTCGCGATAGGCGCTGCTCCCGCGAACGTTCCCCGTGCGACCGTCGTCGAGGACGAGACGGCGCTCACGGGGCGCCTCATCGAACTCCTCGGCGGTGCAGACGCCGCGACGGATGCGGAGGACGTCGGCATCGTGCACCGTTCGATCGACGACGTCGAGGTGTACTTCGTCGCCAACACCGGAGCCGAAGAGGTCCTGACCCGACTTCGCACGCGCACGCCCTTCGGCGACGCCCACCGATGGGATGCCGCCACGGGCACGACACGAGCGATCGCGGCCGATGACTCCGGCATCCCTCTGCATCTCGAACCCTATGCAGCGACGGTGATCGTCACGACACCCGTGGCCGTGACAGAGAGCGCGGCAGAGGTGTCGCCGACGGGGTCGAATGCCGTGCGGATCGAGCTGCCGGCGTGGTCGGTGCGATTCCTGGGCGACGACGATGCCGTCCCCGTCGAGCTGCCGCACGTGTGGGAGCTCGACGGGAGAGCGGACTACTCCGGAAGCGCCGAATACGCCACGGTGATCGCGTTCGATGAGCAGCCGCCCGCCGACCTGGTCCTCGACCTCGGGCACTGCATCCCGCACGCCGCAGGCGACCACGACGAGATCGGCATCCGCGGACGCTCGTTCCGCGTCGCGATCGCCCCTCCGATCGGCGAGATCGCCGAGGTGTTCGTGAACGGTCGGCTCGCAGGCGTCGTCTGGGGCACGCCGTACCGACTCGCCGTCGGCGCATTGCTGCACGTCGGCGAGAACACCATCGTGCTGAGGGTGTCCAATACGGGCGGCAATGCCGTCGCCGCGGACCCGCACGTGGTCGCGGATGCCGAGGCGACCACGGCGACGTTCGGGCGCCGATTCCGGATGCAGGACTTCGACCTCGCCGCCGATCGGGTGCGCTCGGGCTTGGCATCCGTGCCGGTGCTGCGCACCGGCATCCGAGCGTGAGCATCGTCACCTCGGCGCTGCCGGAGCTGCGAGCCGCGCTCGGCGATCGCATCGACACCGGCATCCGTCGACGAGCCGAGTACTCCAGCGACGCCTCCAACTATCGAGTCGTACCGGAGGCTGTCGTCTTCCCTCAGGATGCGGACGATGTCGTCGCGGCGGTACGCGTGGCCAGAGAGCATCGCTTGCCCGTCACCGCCAGGGGCGCAGGCACGTCGATCGCGGGCAATGCCATCGGCGCAGGACTCGTGCTCGACCTCAGCGGACTCGACCGCGTCATCGAGATCGACCCGGAGGCGCGGACTGCCCGGGTGCAGGCCGGTGTCGTGCTCGCCGATCTGCAACACGCCGCCGCTGCACACGGGCTCAGATTCGGCCCGGACCCCTCGTCGCAGTCCCGGTGCACGATCGGCGGGATGATCGGCAACAACGCGTGCGGCCCGAGGGCGATGCGCTGGGGCCGCACATCCGACAACGTCATCGCCTTGCGGATCGTCGACGGGACGGGACGCATCCGCGAGCTCGGCCCCACCGGCGCCATCCCGGAGCTGGACGGGGTGACCGACGCGCATCTCGCCACCATCCGCACCGAGTTCGGCCGCTACGCCAGACAAGGGTCCGGGTTCGGTCTCGAGCATCTGCTGCCGGAGAACGGCAGGGATGCGGCGAAGGCGTTCGTCGGCACAGAAGGAGCCTGCGGCGTCGTCCTCGAGGCGACGCTCCGGCTCGTACCGGTGCCGACCGCCACCGCGCTGACAGTGCTCGGCTACGGCGACATCGCCAGCGCGGCCGACGACGTGCCCGCCCTCCTGCCTCTCGCGCCGATCGCCATCGAGAGCCTCGACGCCCAGCTCGTCGAGGTGGTGCGGCGAGCCGGTGGCGCCATCCCTCCCCTGCCGGAAGGCAGGGCGTGGCTGTTCGTCGAGACCGCCGGCGAAGACCAGGCGGAGGCCGTGGCTGCGGCGAGCCGGATCGCCGAGGCGGCATCCACCGCCGACACGGCCGTGCTCCCCGCCGGTGCCGCCGCGACACGGCTGTGGGGCATCAGGGCGGACGGCGTCGGTCTCGCCGGTCGCACCGCCGAAGGAGCACCGGCGTGGGCCGGGTGGGAGGACGCATCCGTGCCGCCGGAGCACCTCGGCGACTATCTTCGAGCCTTCGACGCGCTGAAGGCCGCGCACGGCGTCAGCGGCCTCAGCTACGGCCACTTCGGCGACGGCTGCGTGCATACCCGTATCGACTACCCGATCGCCGACGATCCCGAGGGTTTCGCCCGGTTCATCTCCGCCGCGGCGGAGCTCGTGCTGGAACGCGGTGGCTCGCCGTCCGGAGAGCACGGCGACGGCAGGGCCAGGGGCGAGCTGCTGCAGCAGATGTACTCTGCGGACGCGTTGCGCGCCTTCGCCGCCTTCCGTGCCGTCTTCGATCCCGACGGCATCCTCAATCCCGGCATCGTCGTCGACCCCGCCCCCATCGCAGCCGACCTGCGACTGCCCGGCGCACGTCCACTGCCCGCCATCGGGTTCGCATTCGCGCATGACGGCGGTGATCTGGGAGCAGCCGCACATCGTTGCACCGGCGTCGGCAAGTGCCGGACGAGTCAGGCGAACGCCGCGGGCTTCATGTGCCCGTCGTTCCGCGCCACCGGAGAGGAACGCAACACCACGAGGGCCCGCGCACGGGTGCTGCAGGAGGCCGTCAACGGCACGCTGGTCGACGGCATCCGTTCGCCCGCACTCGCCGACTCGCTCGATCTCTGTCTCTCGTGCAAGGCATGCTCATCGGACTGTCCGGCCGAGGTCGACATCGCCACCGTGAAGTCGGAGGTGCTGCACCAGAAGTATCACGGAAGGATCAGGCCGCTGAGTCACTACACGTTCGGACGCCTGCCGCAGTGGCTGCGCATCGCGGGCATCGCCCCGTGGGCGCTCGACGCTGTTCAGCGCATCCCCGGCATCCGCGCGCTGTTGATGAGCCTCATCGGGGCGGACCCTCGCCGCTCGCTGCCACGGCTCCCGTCTCGCTCACTCCAGCGCCGATGGCGGGCCAGGACCGCCCCGGAGCGCCCCGACGTGCTGATCTGGGCCGACAGCTTCACCGACCGCATCTCCCCCGAGGTCGGTGAGGCGGCCATCGCCGTGCTCGAGGATGCCGGCTATCGCGTGGGACTCGTCCCTCCCGGTGTGTGCTGCGGTCTCACCTGGATCACCACGGGACAGCTCGACGGGGCACGTCGTCGTCTGAGAGCCGGCCTCGACGTGCTCGAACCGACGCTGGCCGACGGCATCCCGATCATAGGTCTGGAACCCTCGTGCACGGCGGTGCTGCGCAAGGACGTCGTCGAGCTGCTGCCCGACGACCCTCGGGCCAGGCAAGCGGCCGCGGCCGTCCGGACGCTGGCGGAGTTCCTGACCGATCCGTCCGCGCCGCACGCGACGAGCTGGCAGCCGCCCGATCTCAGCGGGACGCGCGTCATCGCCCAGCCGCACTGCCACCAGCACGCGGTGATGGGTTTCGCCGCCGACGCCGAGCTGTTGCGTCGCAGCGGCGCGGAGGTCGACACGCTGAGCGGATGCTGCGGGATGGCAGGCAACTTCGGCATGGAGGCCGGTCACTACGAGCTCTCCGCCTCGGTCGCGGAACTCGCGCTCGCACCCCGCGTGCGGGCCGACCCGGGGGCCGTGGTGCTCGCAGACGGGCTCTCGTGCCGCACACAGGCCGTGGATCTGCTGGCGCATGACTCGGTGCATCTGGCTGAGCTGATCCGTCCGCCGCGCGGGGTAGCGTAGCGGGGTGGACACGCCTCGACGCGAGAGAGTCGGCGTCCGGGAGGTCGCCGTCGCTGCCGGCGTTTCCCTGGGGACCGTCTCGCACTACCTGAACACTCCTGACCGGGTGTCGGAGGAGAAGCGCGCCCGCATCCAGGCCGCCATCGATGAGCTGGGCTTCGTGCGCAACAGCGCCGCCGGGCAGCTGCGCAACGGCCGCAACGCCCTGGTCGGTTATCTTGCGCCCGAGATCTCGACGCCATACTTCGGCGCGGTCTCCGAGGGCGTCGAGCGCCGCGCCTCGGAGATCGGCTACTCCGTTCTGATCGCGAGCTCGCACGGAGCGGAGGACCGGGAGATCTCCTACCTCGACATGTTCGAGCAGCAACGCGTGCAGGGCATCCTCGTCGCAGCGCGCCATGACATCGAGGACAAACTCGCAGAGATCCGTCGCCGAGGAATCCCCTCGGTGCTCGTGAGCCGCCAGGCGCGCGGTGCGGATCAGCCCTCCGTCACGGTGGACGATGTGCGGGGCGGCGAGCTGGTCGGAGAACACTTGCTCGACACCGGCCGTCGCCGCATCGCCTTCATCGGCGGGCCATTCGCCATCCGCCAGGTCGCCGACCGATTCGCAGGCCTTCAGGAGGCCATGCGCCCGGCCCTGACGAGCACCGTCGAGGTCATCGATACGCCGAACCGGTCGCTCGAGGACGGTGTGCGCATTGGACGGATGCTCGCCGCACGCCCCGCCTCCGAGCGACCGGATGCCGTCTTCGCCGTGAACGACCTCCTCGCCATGGGCGTCATGCAGGCGCTCGTGGCCGAGGGCTCTGTTCGCGTGCCCGAAGACGTCGCGGTGGTGGGCTACGACGACGTGCCCTTCGCCGCCGCATCCGTGATCCCGCTCTCCTCGGTGCGCGCGACGCGCGCGGGGTACGGCGAAGCCGCCTTCGACCTGCTCCTCGCGCAGATGCAGTCCGGCCGCCGCACGGGTGAACCGGCCTCGCACCTGGTGTTCCAGCCCGAGCTCTTCGTGCGCTCATCCAGCGCGACCACCATCTGACACGGCCCGAGCGACCTGGTCGCGGGCCCGCGGCATCCCCGCACCGCATCCCTGCCCTGCCCCCCCGCACCGGAGGAGATCGCTCGCATGGGAGGAGCCGACTCCACCGAAGCCTCCTCCGTAGCGGACGATCTCCTCCGAACGGGTTGCGGACGGACTTCTCGGACGCGGCCTCAGCGGCGGATCGAGTCGCGCAGCGGCGTCGGCTCCAGCGTGAAGTCCGTCGTGGGGTCGGCCCAGGTGTCCTCGCCCGCGCGCCCGCTCGAACGACGCACCGCGAGCATCGCGTTCACGAGCGGTGCACCGATGCCGAGAGCGACCGCACCGGAGAGAGTGCGGTCCTCCGATCCGAGCACGCTCTTGCGGTGCCACGCAGCGCGCAGCGCTCCCCCGCGGCCGGACGGCACGACACGCGGGCTGAGCAGCCCGGCGCGGCGGGCGGCGATGAGCTCGCGCGCCCGCTCCCACCAGTCGGTCTCGGCGGCGGGATGGAAGTAGTTGTCGCGCAGCCAGTCGGGATGCGGATGCCGGAACCGTCGACCGACGACCTCCTCGGCGCCGCCGAGCAGCCCGCTGCCGACGAAGACCGTGTTGAGCAGCTCCTTGTGCACGCCGAAGGTGTCGAGCGCGATCACCGGGATGCCGCGCGCCACCGCCTCGACGGCGGCCGTCGAGCTGACGGTGACGAGACCCTGGGCACGTTCGAGCGCGACCGCCATCGGCGCGTGCGAGAACACCAGGTTGCCAGGGCGGGTCGGGAGGAGATCGGCGTAGGCGTCCCGCTCGAGGTGCGTCTCGTGCTCACCCGGGCGCGAGCGCAGCTTGATCACCACGCGGCGGCTCGGATCGGCCTCTGCCGCGCTGAGCAGGATGCCGGCGAGGGCCGCCCTGTCGGCGCGGCTCCCAGGGACGAGCGCCTGGGAGGCGAACACGATGTCCGTCGCGCAGGGGCGCAGGAGATCCTCCGACTCGGGGCGCTCGGCGAGTGCGACGGCGGCGGGATGCTCGGCACGCACCGCACGCTTCGACAGGCTCAGCGAGCTCGTACGATCCGTTCCCTGAGCCCCAGCCGTTCCCTGAGCCCCAGCCGTTCCCTGAGCTTGTCGAAGGGAACCCGCCGCACGCTTCGACAGGCTCAGCGCGCGGGGAGACGAGCTCAGCGCGCGGGGAGACGAGCTCAGCGAACGGGCCGCCAGCCGCTCCCCGGCCTCCGCGAAGGGCAGCGTCGCCAGGGCGATCGGCACGTCGACGCCGGTCCTGCGGCCCAGCTCGGCGAAGGCGCGCTGCTCCCTGCGGGAGTGCACGACGAGCAGATCCGACTCCCGGCGGTACTCCAAGGCACCACGCTGCGCGGGGATCGCCATGCCGGGCAGACCGCTGATCACCACCGGCCGCTGCGCGAGCCGGTCGATGACCCGGGCGACGAGGCGCACGAACGGTCCTCGTCCGGCCAGCACCACGGCATCCGGCTGGTGTCCACCCAGCCAGCCAGCCAGCTCATCGGCGCCGAGCCGCGTGACGGCATCCTCCCCGAACCTGGTACCGGCGAGCGCGGCGACCTCCTGCCCTGCGCTCACGGTCAGCGGCGTCCGCACGATGAGCATGTGCGCCCTGATGTCGGGCACGGCGTCGAGCAGGTTCGCCGACCACTTCACGAAGGAGTCCGCGTCGGCGATGGCGACGACCCGCAGCGCTGCGCTCATGCCGGGACGCGACGCAGCTTCGCCATCGGCGCGAGCTCCCCGGGGAACACGCGCTTGATGCCGTCGCCCAGCGCCGTCTCGATGACGCGGATGTCGCGCACGAGGTGGTCGAGCCCGCCGGGCTCGAGCGAGGCGGCATGGTCCGACCCCCACATGGTGCGATCGAGCGTGATGTGGCGCTCGATCGCGACCGCGCCGAGGGCGACGGCGGCGAGCGAGATCTGCAGGCCTCGCTCGTGGCCCGAGTATCCGACCGGCACACCGGGGTAGCGGTCGCGCAGCGAGGCGATGACCCGGAGGTTCGCCTCCTCCGGTTCCATCGGGTAGGTCGAGGTGGCGTGCATGAGCACAACGCGGTCGGTGCCGAGGGTGTCCAGCGCCCTGTCGATCTGCTCGAGCGTGGACATACCCGTGGAGAGGATCACCGGTTTCCCGGTCTCACGCAGGGCGAGCAGCAGCTCGGTGTCGGTCAGGCTCGCGGAGGCGACCTTGTGCGCGACGACGTTCAGGTCCTCGAGGAGCTCCACGCTCGGGACGTCCCAGGGCGAGGCGAACCAGTCCAGACCCCGCATGGTCGCGTAGTCGCCGATCTCGATGTACTCATCCCGTCCGAACTCCACGCGGCGACGGTAGTCGAGGTAGCTCATCGTTCCCCACGGCGTCTCGCGCGGGATGTCGCGCATGTGCTCCGGCGTGGCGATCTCCGGCGTGCGCTTCTGGAACTTCACGGCGTCGGCGCCGCTGTGCGCCGCGACGTCGATGAGGCGCTTGGCCAGCTCGACGTCGCCGTTGTGGTTCAGGCCGATCTCCGCGATCACGTAGACGGGCCTGCCGCCTCCGATGACGCGCGATCCGATGCTGACGGTCATGCTTCCTCCAGTCGTGGAACCCCCGGTCTCTCCTTGGTACGCGGCACGGGTGAACAGCGCGCGACCGCGTGGTTACCCCTGGTGGTCGGGATGCTGTCGCATCCGCCGCCTCTGGTCACAGAACCGGTGGCTCGCGCTCACGGAGGCCACCCGAATCGTGACCGGGGTCAGGCCTGCGCCAGCACGCGCTCGATGAGCTCGCGCACGGCGCCGTCACCGCCGTCGCGGGTCAGCACGATGCGTGCCTGCGCACGGACGAGCGGATGCGCGTCGGCCACCGCGACCGGCCAGCCGACCACGCTCATCGCGCCGAGGTCGTTCACGTCGTTGCCGAGGTACGCGATGTCGCCGAGCGCGATGCCTTCTTCGGCCGCCCATTCGGCGAGCGCGCGCGCCTTGTCGTCGATCCCCTGCAGCACGGGAACCCGGAGCTTGCTCCCCCGAGCGGCCACGACAGGGTTCGTCTCGGTCGACAGGATCAGCATCGGGATGCCTGCGCGACGCAGTCGCGAGACCCCCATCCCGTCCTCCCTGCTCACCCGCACGAGCTCGCGTCCTTCACTGTCGATCAGCGCGGTGTCATCGGTGTGCACACCGTCGAAATCGGTGACCACCGCCCGCACCGCGATCGGCTCCGCCTCGCCGACAAGCCCGGAGAGGGCGGATGCCACATCGAGGTGCTGCGCGTCGTCGATCTCGACCGCGGTCCACTCCGGCACCTCGACGATCCCCACCCTGCCGAAGAACCGGTGCCCTGCGGCGCGAAAGCCGGATGCCGGGAACGCGTAGAACGCGCCCGTCTCGAGGTAGTGCGGCTCACGGTCCTGCCGTCGCGGACGGCGGGTCGCGTCGTGGTTGATGGCCTCGGCCGCGCCGTCGGCGTCGCGTCGCCAGAGGAAGCCGTAGGTCTCGTGCGCGGAGAACACGCTGTCGTGGTCTCCGCTGCGCAGCATCCGCACCGCCTCGTCGATGCCGGCAGCGGGGACGAACGGGCTGGTGGCCTGGACGAAGACGACGATCCCGGGAGGCAGGCCGTCGCGCTCCAACTCGTCCAGGGCGTGCAGCACGGCACTCTCGGAGGAGGCCGTGTCGCCGGAGAGCTCGGCCGGACGCCGGATGACCCTCGCGCCCGCTGCCGAAGCCACCCCGGCGATCTCGTCGTCGTCGGTGGAGACCACGACGAGGTCCACCGCCGTCGCCGCCGCGGCCGAGCGAACGGCGCGCTCGACGAGGGGGACGCCCCCGACCCGGCGGACGTTCTTGCGGGGCACGCCCTTCGACCCGCCCCGCGCCGGAATGATCGCGACCGTACGGAGGGCATCGCTCGCGGCGTTCCCCCCAGAGCTCGCTGAGCCCGTCGAAGCGCGCGGAACGTTCCTCCCAAAGCTCGCTGAGCCTGTCGAAGCGTGCGAACCGCTCCCTTCGACAAGCTCAGGGAACTCCCCACCCCCAGGAGACTCCTCGGGCTCGGGGGACTCCTCACGCCCGGGGAACTCCTCACGCTCGCTCATCGCCCACGCACCGCCTTCCATGCTCGTGCCGCGCGCCGACGCGCGCCGGCGGCGGTGAGTCGCAGCTCCTCGATGCGTCCGACACCGCCGCTCGATCGCAGCATCCGCCGCACCGCTCCTTCCGCCGGAGCCCCTGGCAGCCTGAGCTCCGCGAGACGACGCGCGCCGACATAGCGCTCGCGCTCACCGGCATCCGCCTCGGTGAGAAAGCGCTCCGCCCTCGGCCGCAGGTGCGCGGCGATCTCCGGCTGCATGGCGTAGCCGACGGCATCCACGAGCAGCTGGAGCCGGGCCGGATCGGTGTACGGCGAGTCCTCACGCGTGATCGCATCCACGATCGCGGCGGGGATGCGATTGCTGTTCTCGAACGGTGCCAGCCGCGCGAGAACGGTCGCCAGCCCGGCTGAGCCGATCGGGCGACCAGACAGGGTGCGGATGGTCGGGAGGGCCGTGGAGAAGCCGGCGACGACGCCGACGGCATCCAGACGGTCGGCGACGAGCTCCGCGGGGAGAACGCCCGCGTACTGCGCGAAGGAGACACGGTTCCTTCGCGCGCGTTCGCGCACGGCATCCGCCATGGCAGGAGGAGCGGCCGGATGCGGCTTGAAGACGATCCGACCCGGATTCCACCTCAGCGCCCTGTCGACCATCTCGGCCTGCATCGAGAGCTCCTCCGCCGGCGAGACCAGGCCGAGGGCCGAGAGGTACTGTCCGAGCACCAGCGCGGTCGGCGTCCCATCAGTCAGCTCCTCGAGCGCGGCGTCCTGGGTGTCGGTCTCCGCGAGCGCTGCGCGGAAGGCCGCCGGCGGGACGGGCACCCGCTCTGCTCCCGACTCGCCGAACAGCACCGGTTCCACACCCGGGACGACGTCGGCGTAGACGACGCGCCCGACCCGCTCGACCACCGATCGCGGGAGCGCCACCCTGATCGGCGAGTACGTCATCAGGCCGTCGCCGATGACGGTGATCCTCGCGTCCGGGAACAGCGACATCAGGGTCTTCGCCGGTGCGACCTGCGGGCTCTGCACGTAGAGCTCGATGTCGTCGTCGAGATTCCAGGCGCGAGCGAGAAGGCGGCGCAGCACGGGCAGCTCGGCGTCGTCCGGCGCCCAGGAGCTCGGATGCCGCGGGGTCAGCAGCGCGTCGAGCGATTCGACCCGGTCGAACCGTGCGCGCAGCGTCGCGAGGTTGGCCTGCACGTCGATCCCGATGGCCGTCTCGGGCACCCTCGCCGAGTTCACCGGCACGAGCACCCGCTCCCCGCCCTCGCCGAGCATCCGCGCGTCGATCGCTGCGGCAGCCGTCACCAGGCCGTAGGCGCTGTGCAGCACGAACAGGCCGGTCATGCCGTCCTCCCCGCCCTGCGCAGGTTTCGCGCCAGCACCCTGCGCCTCGGGCCGTCGAAGCGCTCCAGGGCCGAGGCCGTGGCCTGTTCGGGAAGACGTGCGAGCAGGCGCTGGATGCTCTCGCGCATCTCCCGCCGGAGCGCGGGCGCCATCCGCCGCGAGCGGACCATGTGGTGCGCGCTGAGCGCGAGCACGGTCCATACGGCCTTGGGCAGGAAGCACTCGGTCTCGGCATCCTGCTCGACGATGTCGATCACGCGCCCCAGCGCGCGTGCGAAGTCGAGCTGGCGACGGTCTCGGATCTGCGTCAGCGAGGTCGCCACTCCCCTGCGGTACAGCAGAGCCGGGGCATCGACGACGGCGAATGAGGATGCTCCGAGATGCAGCCGCCAGATCCACGGCCGGTCCTCCGCCGTGAAGAGGCCGTCGTCGAAGGCGGCCAGCCCCGACTCGATGAGGCGGCTGTGGAAGAGGCCCGCCCAGGCGTAGGGGTAGTCGACCATCGTCGTGTCGTCCGCGGGGAGGATCGCGGTGCGGGGCGATGCCGCGATACCGCGCCAGGTGTGCGGGGCGCGTACGAGGACACGATCGGTGCCCGTGACCCTGACGTGGTCGGTGCGGAGGAAGTCGACGTCCAGCTCGCGCAGGCGTTGGTGCAGCACCTCGAGCCGGTGCGGCTGCATCCAGTCGTCACCGTCGATGAAGCAGAACGTCTCGGTGTCCACGTGCGCGAGTCCCGCGTTGCGGGCGCTGGCGAGGCCCAGCGGTCGCCGGTGAGTGATCACCTCCGCATGCGGGAAGCGGTCGGCGTAGCGGCGCATGATGGCGCCGGTGCCGTCGCTCGATCCGTCGTCGATCGCGACGAGCTTCACGGCGGACGCATCCTCGAACTGCCGGAGGAGGGTCTCCAACGTCGTTCCGATGTACGGCGCGGCATCCTTGGCGGGGAGGATGACGGTGACGAGGGGACGCACGCACCGGATGGTCGCATCCGCGGGTGGACGGCCGGCGACGCGGCGGTGAACGCAGGGTGGCGTCGGCCCCGGATCTCGCACGGGCGCACCCGGTACCGTGAGGGCATGGAGTGGATCAGCGACCCGAACACCTCCGGCGCCTGGCTGAGGGAGCGACTGGACGACGACCCCGGCGTCGTCCCGCACGGCTACGAGGCGTACGCGCGGGTGCTGCATCCGGCATCCGTGCAGTGGATCCCCGGCGGCGTGATGCCCGCCCCGCAGGTGCTCTGGGACATGCCGGCCGCCGAGGCCGCCGGGCTGACCGAGCGGATGCGGGAGGCTCCGGCCACCTGGGCCGATGCCGCCGCCGCGTTCGGTACGACGCTGCATCCGCTGGCGCAGTGGCAGCATCTCGTCCGCACCCCGCCGGAGGAGGACTGGAACATGCGGGTCGCGCCGGACGGGCGCGCCTTCCACGCGCCGGCCGATGCCAGCATGGCTCCAGAGCTGCTCGCCGTGGTCGCCGCGCACCTCCTCGCGCACACGACGACGCCGGATGCCGGCTGTGCGGCGCTCTTCGAGGGGATCGGCGGGCTGGTCGGATACTTCGGAGCCAACCCCGCACGCGGTATTTTCGTGCACAGCGAGGATCCGAACCATCAGCGCCTGCTCGACCGCAGCGCCCACGACGTCTTCAACAACATGTTCCGCAAGCCGGTCTGGCAGGAGGGCATCCTCTCGCGGGAGATCTCCGAGGGTCCGCGCCTAGAGCTCCCGGATCGGGCCCACGTGCTGTTCTCGGCCGCGCCGCGCACCTTCGCCGACCCCGCGTGGATCCTCGATGCGCCTTGGCGCGACCGGGAGGCCGAGCTCCGCGGCTTCCCGCCGTCCGCGGAGCATCCCAGCATCATCTGGCCGGAGGACCGCGCCTGGGTGATGGTGAGCGAGATCGACTTCGACTCAACGGTCATCGCAGGCTCCGCCGCGCTCGTGGCTGAGATCTGCGCGGATGAACGGCTCGAGGTGTTCGTGATCCCGGAGGACGCCGACCTGAGCTGGGACGGCGACACGATCAACCGCTGACGCGCGCGTCGTTCCCTGAGCGCGCGTCCGTTCCCTGAGCCTGTCGAAGGGAACCCACCCGCACGCTTCGATAGGTTCAGCGAGCAATCGCTTCGACAGGCTCAGCGAGCAAACGCTTCGACAGGCTCAGCGAGCAATCGCTTCGATACGCTCACCCCGGAACACCTGCTTGTAGCGTGGTCGGGTGAGTCAGCCAGCCGCCGCCCGTGACCTCGACACCCGCGCGCTCACCGATCCCGTGTCTCCCGCAGCGCTGCGCGCGTTCGCTGCGCAGTCGTCGCGGCCCCTCCCCTGGGTGCGCATCCTGGTGGTGGTGGTCGTCGTGATCGGCGGCATCGCGGCCCTCGTCCCGATCATCGGGATCTTCGTCTCCGCCACGCAGACCTCGGGGGCGACGCTCGCCGCTCTCCTTCCCGGCGTCCTCATCGTCGGCGCGGCCATCGCCCTGGTCACGACCGGCGTGCTCGCCTGGCGCCGCGGCAGGATCAGGCGCTTCCGGCTGGCGCGCTTCGCGATCGCCAACGGCATGGAGTACCAGGCGCGGATGGACGACCCGGTCTTTCCCGGCATGATCTTCGGGCGAGGATCGTCCCGGATCTCCGAGGACCTCGTGCGCGCACGCTCTCCGCGCTTCGTCGAGTTCGGCAACTACCAGTACACGGTGAAATCGGGGAAGAACTCCACCACCCATCGCTGGGGGTACGTCGCGATCCGGCTCGATGTGCCGCTGCCGAACATCGTTCTCGACGCGACGGGCAACAACTCGCTCTTCGGATCGAACCTCCCCGCATCGTTCCGCGACGACCAGCGACTGTCGCTGGAGGGCGACTTCGACCGCTACTTCCGGCTCTACTGCCCTGAGGGCTACGCGCGCGATGCCCTCTACCTGTTCACGCCGGACGTCATGGCCCGGTTCATCGACAACGCCGCGGAACTCGACGTCGAGATCGTCGACGACTGGCTCTTCCTCTACACGAGGCGCAGCGCATCCACGGTGGACCCTGCGACCTGGGAGTGGATGCTCGGGGTCGTCGATGCGCTCACCGTCAAGCTCGACCAGTGGGCCCGCTGGCGCGATGAGCGGCTGCCGGAGCAGGCAGTCGCAGGTCGGGCGTCAGGCGCCGCATCGCCGTTCGCCGCACCGCCCGGCATCGTCACACCCCCCGGGGTGGCCAGAGAGGGGCGCCGCCTCCGGCAGTCCGTGAATTGGGTGCCGATCGCCGTGATCGCGGCGGCCGCGGTGCTGTGGTTCGGGTTCCGCTGGTTCTGACGGACGTGCACGCCATGGGGGTGGTCGCTGCAGCTGGGGACTCAGCTCCCACCCCATCCCCCCTCGGGAAGACACCGGAGCCGACTGGGGATCGGCATTCCGTGGCGTCGTGGGAACGCTACCGCGCCGGACGTTGCGCAGAGTTGCAGGATGCCGGGCTCAGACCGCCTCTCCGGCCGCCCAACGAGCGCGGCGCTCCGCCTGCTCGGCGGGGTCGGGCACGGGCAGCGAAGCGAGCAGGCGGCGGGTGTAGTCGTCCGCAGGGTCGCCCAGCACACGCGCCGAAGGACCTGCCTCGGCGATCTCGCCCTGGTGCAGCACGACGACCGTGTGCGCCAGCATGTCGACCACGGCGAGATCGTGCGTGATGAAGAGGGTCGCGAAGCCGAACCTCTCCTGCACCTCGCCGAACAGCTCGAGCACCTTCGCCTGCACCGACACGTCCAGCGCGCTGGTCGGCTCATCCGCGATGAGCAGCTTGGGCTCGAGCGCCAACGCCCGCGCGAGCGAGGCGCGCTGACGCTGTCCACCGGACAGCTCGTGCGGGTAGCGATCGCCGAAGGCGGCCGGCAGCTGCACGGCCTCCAGCAGCTCATCGACCTTCGGCCTGGCATCCGAGGCGTCCTTCGCGACGCGATGGACGATCAGCGGTTCGGCGACGTTCTGCGCGATCGTCAGCAGCGGGTTGAAGCTGGTACCCGGATCCTGGAACACGAAGCCGATGTCTCGGCGCAGCGGCCGGAACCGCCGTTCCCTGACACCGAGCATCTGCATGCCGAGCACCTCCAGCGATCCACCGGAGATCGGCGCGAGACCGGCGATGGCTCGGCCGATCGTCGTCTTCCCGGATCCGCTCTCGCCCACCAGGCCCACGACCTCGCCGGGCGACAGGGTGAAGCTGACTCCCTTGACCGCCTGGAACGCGGGGCGTCCGAGCCGGCCGGGGTACTCGATGACGAGATCCTCGGCGATGACGAGCGGCGCGGCATCGGATGCCGGGAGCACCCGATCCGCGATCTGCAACCGCGGCACCGCCGCCAGCAGGCGCTGGGTGTACTCGTGCTGCGGTGCGGAGAAGAGTTCCGCGACGGGCGCCGTCTCGACGAGCTCGCCGTTCAGCATCACCGCGACGCGATCGGCGAGATCGGCCACCACGCCCATGTTGTGCGTGATGAGCACGATCGCGGTGCCCTCCTCGTCGCGCAGCGTCCTGAGCAGGTCGAGGATCTCGGCCTGCACCGTGACGTCCAGCGCGGTGGTCGGCTCGTCGGCGATGATCACCGCCGGCTTCAGTGCGAGCGCCATCGCGATGACGATGCGCTGCTTCTGCCCACCGGAGAACTGATGCGGGTAGTCGTTCACCCGCCGCTCCGGCTCGGGGATGCCGACGCGGCGCAGCATGTCGATCGCAACGGCCTTGGCCTCGGCGCGGCTGACGCCGCCGTGAGCGCGCAGCCCCTCGGCGAGCTGCCACCCGACCGAGAACACGGGGTTCAGCGCACTGGAGGGCTCTTGGAAGACCATGGCCGCCTTGGTGCCGCGCACCGCGCGGAGGCCGGCGGCGTCCAGGCGGGTCACGTCAGCGCCGTCCAGGATCACCGCCCCCGACGTCTGCGCCGTCTCGGGGAGCAGCCCCAGGATCGAGCGCGCCGTCACCGTCTTGCCGCTGCCGGACTCGCCCACGATCGCGAGCACCTCGCCGGCTCGGACATCGAGGCTCACGCCGCGCACGGCGTGCACGTCGCCGCCGTCGGTGGCGAAGGTGACGTCGAGATCGCGGATCTGAACGGCGGATGCCATCACTGCACCTCTCCCATGTCTTCACGCGCCGCCGGCTGCGTGGCGGCGACGGCGTCCGCGGGCGTCTTACCCGCTCGGCGCCGTGCGCGCAGGCGCGGATCGGCGAGATCGTTCAGGCTCTCGCCGATGAGCGTGATGCCCAGCACGACGACGACGATCGCGAGCCCTGGCGGGATGGACGTCCACCAGATGCCCGCAGCGACGTCGCTGATCGACTTGTTGAGATCGAAACCCCATTCAGCGGCGGCGGTCGGCTCGATGCCGAAGCCGAGGAAGCCGAGTGCCGCGAGCGTCGAGATGGCCTCCGCTGCGTTCAGCGTCACGATCAGCGGCAGCGTGCGCGTAGAGTTGCGCAGCACGTGGCGGAACATGATGCGGGTCGTCGGTGCGCCGATCACCCGAGCCGACTCGACGAAGGCCTCCGCCTTGACCCGGAGGACCTCGGAGCGCACGACCCGGAAGTACTGCGGCACGAAGACGACCGAGATCGAGATGGCGGCTGCGAGAACGCCGGGCCAGAGGCCGGACTGGCCGCCGCTGATCGCGATGGCAGCGACGATGGCGAGCAGGAGCGTCGGGAAGGCGTAGATCGCATCGGCGACGACGACGAGGATGCGGTCGACCCAGCCTCCGAGGTAGCCGGAGACGAGGCCGAGCAGCACGCCGATGATCACCGAAAGCGTCACGGCGACGATGATCACCAGCAACGCGGTGCGCGACCCCCAGATGACGCGGGAGAGCACGTCGTAGCCGCCGACCGTGGTGCCGAGAAGGTGCGCCGCGCTCGGCGGCTGCTGAGCACCGAAGTTGCCGTCATCGCCACCGAGCTGGTCGTAGCCGTACGGCGCGATCAGCGGAGCGAAGAGCGCCACGACGAGGAACAGCCCGGTCATCACGAGGCCGGCGACGAGCATCCCGCGCTGCAGCCCCACGCTCTGACGGAGCTGGTGCACGACGGGAAGGCGCGAGAGGAGGGAGGTCTTCGCCATGATCAGTACCTCACCCTCGGGTCGACGAAGGCGGCGATGATGTCCACCAGGAAGTTCGTCACTGCGACGATCACGGCGATCATCGCGACGATGCCCTGCACGGCGACGAAGTCGCGCGCGCCGAGGTAGGCGGCCAGCTGGAAGCCGAGCCCCTTCCATTCGAACGTCGTCTCCGTCAGCACGGCCCCGCCGAGCATGAGCGCGATCTGCAGGCCGATGACGGTGATGATCGGGATGAGCGCGGGCCGGTAGGCGTGCGTGCGCACCAGGCGGCCCTCGCCGACGCCGCGCGAGCGGGCCGCGTCGATGTACGGCATGTTGTAGGTGCCGATGACGTTCGTGCGCACCAGGCGCAGGAAGATCCCGGCGGTGAGCAGACCCAGCGTCGCTGCGGGGAGGACGGCATGCAACAGGACGTCCTGCACGTAGGCGGGGTTGCCGGAGGCGATGGCGTCGATGAGGTAGATCCCCGTTCCGCCCTCGCGGCTGAGCGCGATCTCCGTGCGGACGTTCGCCCTGCCGGAGACCGGAAGCCACCCGAGCCAGACGGAGAAGATCAGCTTCGCGACGAGTCCGGAGAAGAAGACCGGCGTCGCGTAGAAGAGGATCGCGGAGACGCGCAGCGTCGCGTCCGGCCAGCGGTCACGCTTGGCCGCGGCGACCATGCCGAGCGGGATGCCGACGATGAAGGCCACGATCAGCGCGTATAGCACGAGCTCGAGCGTCGCGCTGCCGTAGGTGAGCAGCACCTCGACGACCGGACGGTTGTCGGTGATGGTGTTGCCGAAGTCGAAGGTGAAGATCTGGCCGAGGTACTCGAAGTACTGCACGAGGATCGGCCGGTCGTAGCCGGCGGCGTGGATGCGCTCGGCGAGCTGGTCAGGGGTGAGCTGCCCGCCGAGGGCTGCGGTGATCGGGTCGCCGGTGAGCCGGATCAGGAAGAAGACGACCGTGACCAGGATCAGCACGGTGGGGATCATCAGGAGGAATCGGATGAGGATGTATCGGCCCAGCGAACCGCCGCCGGAGCGGCGGGTGCTGCGGGGCGGAGGCGCGGCGGGCTGCGTGCCCGCCGCCGTGGCGACGTCGCTCGTCATGGGTGGATCCTTCGCGCGGTACGCCGGATCCGCCCCGCTTCCGACCACGGCTCGATGAGCCTGTCGAAGCGGGACGGATCCGGCGTTTGTCGCTGTTAGTTGGTGATCGGGGCGAAGCGGAGCTTGAACGATGCGTCGAGGATGACGCCGTCCACGCCCGTGCCCGCCACCGCGACCTGTGCGCCCTGCAGGAGCGGGAGCGTCGAAAGGTCCTGAGCGACGAGCTCCTGGATCTGCTCGATGTCCGCCGTGCGGGTCGCCGGGTCGGTCTCGACCGCCTGCTGGAGGATCAGCTCGTTGACCTCGGGGTTGTCGTAGTGGTTGCCGAGGAAGTTCTCCTTGAGGAAGAACGGCGTGAGGTAGTTGTCCGCGTCGGAATAGTCCGGGAACCAGCCGAGCTGGTAGGCGGGGTACACGTCGGCGGTGCGGTCCTCGGAGTACTGCACCCACTCGGTCGACTTCAGGTCGACGGTGAACAGGCCGGTCTCCTCGAGCTGCGACTTCACCAGGGCGTACTCGTCACCGGACGAGGGGCCGTAGTGGTCGGGGCTGTACTGCAGGCTGAGCGAGACCGGGGTCTCGACGCCGGCGGCCTCGAGGGTGGCAGCGGCCTTGTCGGCATCCGGACCGCCCTCGCCGTCGCCGTAGAGGCCCTTGAGCGCCTCGGTCGCGCCGGCGAAGCCCTCGGGGACGTAGGAGTACAGCGGGGTGTAGGTGCCCTTGTAGACCTGCTCCGAGATGGCGTCGCGGTCGACGATGTCGGCGACGGCCTGACGGACGGCGAGAGCCTTGGCGGCATCCGCTTCGGGGGTGCTGGCGCCGTAGGGCTGCGTGTTGAAGTTGAAGACGATGTAGCGGATCTCGCCGCCGGGGCCGTCGATGACCTGCACGTTGTCGTTGCCGGAGAGGTCGTCGACATCCGTGGCCGAGAGGCTGCGGTACGCCACGTCGACGTCGCCCTCCTGGACGGCGAGCTTCAGGTTCGAGGACTCCGCGAAGTACTGCAGCACGACGCTGTCGTTGACGGGGGCGTCGAGCAGACCCTGGTAGTTCTCGTTCGGGATGAACTCGACGGCCTTGTTGAAGTCCCACGAGCCGATCGCGTAGGGGCCGCCGAACGCGTTCGCGTCGACGATGTCCTGGTCGGGGGTGAGCTCCGTGGCCGAGAAGGTCTCCTCGTCGACGATGGCGCCGGGGAAGCTGGTCAGGATGAAGGGGAAGACCTGGTCGTTCTCTGTCTTCAGGTGGAAGACGACGGTGGTCTCGTCCGGCGTCTCGACGCTGTCGAGGTTGTAGAGCAGGCTGGACGCGCCGTTCGGGTCGGCGATGGCGAGGTTGCGCTCGAAGGAGAACTTGACGTCCGAGGAGGTCAAGTCGTTGCCATTGGCCCACTTGAGACCGGCTGGCAGGGTGACCGTGTACTCGGTGGGCGCGGTGAACTCGGCAGACTCGGCGAGGTCGGGGACGACCTCGGTGCTGTTGTAGTCCGTGTTGACCAGGTACGGGAACACCTGCGTCTGCACGGCGAGGGAGCCGTTGTCGTAGGAGCCGGCCGGGTCGAGGGTGGTGACCTTGTCAGTGGTGCCGACGATGACGTCGCCGCCCCCGGTGCTTCCCTCATCGCCGTTGTCGCCGCCGGCTGCGCAACCGGCGAGGACCAGGGATGTGACGCCGATGGCGCCGATGGCGAGGCCGAGGCGGCCGCGCATGGTGTACTGCAGAGACATGAATCTCCCTCATCTGTGAAGGTACTGCTGCGGCCGGATCGGGTGGATCGGCCCAAGGCACCATCATGCACACGCATGGGAGCGGATGCCGAGAGGCGGACGGAATTCGTAACGAGACCGAAACCCGTGCCGAGCGGAACCGGGGCTCAATCGTCGGCGCTGCGCCGTCGGTCATGGCACGGTCGCGCTGATACTCACCTCGCCGAGGGCGGGAGCGTAGATCCTCGTATCGTTCGCGAGAGTGAACCGCACCCACTGGGTGCCTGCGGGGAACACGCCGGACGTCGTCGGATTCGTCCGCCGCCAGATCCCACCCGTCGCCGTCCCCGGCGGGATCACCACCGACGCGGGCTGCCACGTCGTCCCATCCACCGACGTCGCCACCTGGAACTGCGACGCCGAAAGCGCCCCCGCCGAGAACACCACCGCCTCCGCAGAAACCGCCCCGTCGAACTCGTACACGATCGACTGCGCCGTATTAGACCCGCTCCGGATCGCCCGAGACGCATCCCCCTCGAAATACAGATCCGCGTTCAACACCCCGAACGTCATGCCCGCCGAATGGCTCGCACTCAACGACCAGTCATCCAACGGATCGCGCAATTCCGCGGTGGCGGCGGTCCCGTCCTCCAACCTGAAGTGGAAGGAGGCGCCCCGGGCGCCGGCGACGTCGATCTGGACGGCTGATCCTCCGACGGCGGTGACCGCAGCATCCTCGCTCACGAGCGTCCACGGCTCGCCGGCGAGCTCGATGCGAACGCTCGTCTGGTCGAAGGACGGCGAAGACACGGCGACGTCCCATCCCGTGCCGTCCCGCTTCAGCATCACCGATCCCGGGGTCGTGCTCGTGAGAACCGTCGTCGCATCGACAGAGACGCTGCCACCGGTCGCAGCGAAGAAGTTGGCGGCGACCGTGCCGTCGTCATGCGCGGCGGCGTGCACAGTCGGCGTGTTCGCCAGGATCGTCACCGGGTTGTCCGCCGCGTAGGCGGATGTCTCCGCCGGCGATGACGCGGGAAGCAGGATGTACTCGTAGGACGCATCGGACGGGTTGGCTCCGTGTCCAAGCCAGAACGTGTTGAAGGTGTTCGATCGCGGGGTCGTGTCGTTGTACGGCGAGAGTGAGTTCAACGTCGCCCACGTCCCTGAGCGCGTATCGCGCTCGCCTGCGACGGATGCGGATCCGGGGAAGACGTACCCGACCCCGGAACCCGGGGTGCTGCCCGCGAGGTTCATCCACTCCACATCCGAGAAGGTGCTGGCCCAGTCCGCACCATTGGGCACCGCGACCCCGTCGACGACGAGCGCGTTGCCGGCCGCGCCCGAGAGCCGGCGGTTGTCGACGATCGTCTCGACCTGCTTGCCGGAGGAGTCGTCGATGTTCGATCCGAGCGCCACGATCTCCTCGTCGAAGAGGAACCAGGACTTGTTGGCGTGCAGCGTGTTTCCCGGAGGAGCGAGCATCATCGTCGCCGATCCCGAGAGGCCATCGAGATCGACGCCCCCGACGAAGCTCGACGTGCTCAGCCCTGATGCCACGTTCGTGTTGGCCTGCACCGTCGTGCCGGGCAGCCGATAGGGGTCCACGGTGGGCCAATAGTGGTTCGAGAACTGGTCGAGGTCATCCCCGCTGTACAGGTAGTACATACCGTCGGCGGTGTGCCAGGCGCGACGGTTCTCGCCGTTGATCATCTCGTAGTTCTTGACCCGGTTCGAGTGCATCGCCAGCGTGAACTGGAAGTCGGGACGCGCCATTGCCACCCTGTCCATGACCGGGTAGACCGCCACCGACGACGACGACGGCCATGCGGTGATCGCGGGATCATCGATGAACGTCAATGCCTCGGCGATCGCGAAGACGGATGCGCGTTCGTAGAAGTCGCTCTGCGGCACGGCGCTGAGGATCCACCCCTTCAGATGGCGTCGCAGACTCAGCTGTTCGACCGCGCCGAGCGTGCTGCTCAACTGGATCAGGGCCTCCATCGCGGCGACGCCGGTGACGTGATCGAGATCCTGGCCTCGCGCGATGTTGCGTCCTGCCAACGACGGGTTGATGACGCCACGGTGGATGACGGGGACGTACGACTCGAACGCCCATGTCGCGACATTGGCGACGCGCGGATCAGTGATCGTCCAGGGCGTGCCCTGGAGCCACTGGAGCATCCGCACGACGCCGCTGAACCACGAGAGCCCGTAGCCGGTGGTGTACGGGAAGTAGTTGTGGTCGATGAACGAGCCGTCGGCGAAGTAGCCGTTCTGGCCGAGGGTGGCCTGGGTGTTGAGCATCGCGAGGACGGCGTTCGATCCCGTCGTCAGCACGCCCTCATCACCTGTCAGCGCTCCGCGGGCGATGAAGATGCGGGCGTCCCAGGCGCGGTTGGTGCTCGCTCCGTGGCTGATCGTCGGATTGAAATGCGCCACGGCGGCCATCCATGCGCTCACGTCGCTGCTGGCGAGATGGTCACGCAGCATGATGACGGAGTTGATGAGGGGCAGCGGGCCGCCCAGCTCCCAGGGGAACCAGTTGTCGGATGCCGTGATGCCCGGGTTGTACCAGGTGTCATACATCCACTGGAGCGCCTCTACGGCATCCGAGCGGAGGGAGGCGTTCTGGAAGTACAGCGAACCGGGCGTCGAGACGGCCCGCGCAAGGGTCTCGATGCGCAGGTAGTTCGTCGCGATGTACTCGCTCCCCGCACCAGAGGACGTTGGAGTGATATCTGACCACAGGTAGGTCCGATCGACATCCGTGTCCAGCGCGCTCCAGGCGTCCTCCGCGGCCGTGTCGATCCGGGCGAGTGCGGCGTCGAAGCGCGGGTCCAGCGGGTCGAAGTCGCCTCCTGTGAGCTCCGCCTCCATCGCAGCGAGAACGGTGTCGAAGTCGCCTGGATCAGCTGCAGCCGCCGGCGGGGCCCCCGGAATCAGGAAGGCGGCGCCCAGCACCGCAGCGAGCGCGGCAGCGGCGCCAGAGATACGTCTCATGAACCGACTCCTTCGTGAGGTTCCTACGCGGTCCTGGTTCGGGCGACGGCATCCAGGATGAGGCCGATCATGGCATGCGGCGCAGCACCGAGGTAGCGCGACCTCACCTCATTGCGGCAATGCTGAATGGGAAAGTCGGCGGCATCGGAAGTTCCGAGAATCCGACAATGTCGGATGACTTGTTGTGATGCGGGATAGCTCCTCGTACCGTCATGGGCATGACAGGCACAACGAATGTGCACGGGGACACCACCGAACCCCGCGGCGGAGTCCAGGCGGTCCACCGGGCCCTCGACATCCTCGAGATCGTCGCCCGGACCGACGTTGTCGGCGTGACCTCCGCTGCCGAACAGCTCGGTCTGTCCGTCTCGACAGTCCACGGCCTCATGCGCACACTGGCCACGCGCCACTACCTGCTGCGCGTACCCGGCGGCTACCGGATGGGACCCGCGTCCGCCGTGCTGGGGTCGCAATGGCGGGCCTCACGCGTGCTGACTCCGGTGATCGAACCCGTCCTCGAGCGGCTGAGCGCTGCAACAGGCCTTGCAACGACCGCCACCGTTCTCGAGGGCAGGGAGGCGCATCTGATCGCCGCGACGGAGGGCGCCGGTCCGGTCAGCGTGCGGATCAACCGCGAGGACTGGCGCGACCCGCTGACACTGGCAACGGGCAGACTGCTCGTGTCATACACCTCGAAGCACTCTTGGCGCAGTTTCCTCGAATCCGCCACGCCGGACAGTGTGCAGCGCTGGGAGCAGGAGCTGTCCCGCATGCGTTCGCGCTCCGTCGCCGTGAAGCTGACGGCCGACCCCCGCGAAGCGGTGAGCATGGCCGTGCCCGTGCTCGGCGCAGGCGACGTCGTCAGCTGCGCGATCGGCTGCTTCTGTCCTGCGTTCCTGGCCGGCGATCTCTTCAACGACGACGTCCTCGAGCACCTCTGGCTCGCTGCCTCCGACGCTTCGAAAGCCCTCGGCGGCAACGCGCCCCGCCGACCGACGCTCGACTTCACCTCACTCACAAGCGCACTCCCGAAAGCGATGGTCACAGCACGATGAGTTCCGAACTTCGTCTCGTGGTAGACACCGACGTGCACAACGAGCTTCCCGATCTCGCCAGCTACCTTCCCAAGGCCTGGCGCGAGGAGTGGGGCTACTCGGGGCTTCCCGCGGGCAAGTACGGCAACCCTCGTGGCGGCGTCGCACGTCATGACGTCACCCCGCCCAACGGCGGCCCGCCTGCCAGCGATCCTTACTTCCTGATCAGCGACCACCTGGATCGCTACGACATCGACTACGCGATCCTGACCGGCCCCCATCAGCTCGCGCTCGGCACCGATGCGGACTACATGAACGCGATCGCGACCGCGCACAACGACTGCACGCGCGAGGTCTGGCTTCCGGTCTCGAACCGGTTCCGCGGGTCGATCCTCATCAACGGCGACGATCCGATCGCCGCAGCCGAGGAGATCCGCCGGTGTGCCCGCGACGACCGTTTCGTCCAGATCATCGCGTCAGCGGCCACCCGCAAGCCTCTCGGTCAGCGCGACTACCACCCGATCTTCGAGGCAGCGGTGGAGGTGGGCCTTCCCCTCGCCGTCCACCCGGGAACCGAGGGCGCCGGAACTGCGTGGCCGCCCACATCCGTCGGCTGGCCCAGCCGGTACATGGAGTGGCACAACATCCTGCCGATCACCTACATGGCGCAGATCAACAGCCTGGTCACCGAAGGTGTCTTCGAGAAGTTCCCCTCTCTGAGATTCATCGCCATCGAGGGCGGAACGGCGTGGCTGCCGCATCTGATGTGGCGGATGGACAAGAACTTCAAAGCGCTTCGCGACACGACCCCGTGGCTGAAGCGACTGCCGTCCGAGTACATCCTCGATCACGTCCTCCTCACGACCCAGCCGCTCGAGGAGCCTTTGCGCAACGGCGAGCTCGAGCAGATTCTCGACATGATCGACGCCGGACGAACGCTGATGTTCTCCTCCGACTACCCGCACTGGGACTTCGACAACCGTGACCTGATCCTCACGTCGCTGAACCCCGCGATGCGGGACCGCATCATGGGGCAGACGGCGATGGAGGTCTATGGCCTCCGCTCGCGCCCCGAGCGCGAAGATCTCCCACCTCACTTGGACTCGCCCTGGGCCGGACGCGCCGAACGGCCAGCCCTGGAGGCCGTCGAATGAGCCGTCAGCCGCTGGCCGAGGTGGCCGACGTCCCCCTGCAAGGCGACGGAGCGCTGCTGCGCGACGTCGACGGCGTCGAGGTCGGCCTGTACCGAGTCGGCGAGGAGATCGTCGCCTGGCGCAACATCTGCCCGCACGAGGCGGCCCCGGTGTGCAGAGGACGCGTCGCCGGTACCCGCCTGGAGTCGCTGGTCTACGAGTACCGTTACGGCCGCCACCAGGAGATCCTCCGATGCCCATGGCACGGATGGGAATTCGACCTCTCGACCGGCGAGCATCTCTCCCCCGGATCGTCCGCTCGGCTGCGCAAGCATCCTGTCGACGTCATCGACGACGAGATCTACGCCCGTAACGCGACTGCGCAGGGCTCGGCGATCGAGCTGACGGTCTCCGGGCGAAGGCAGGTCGCCCGCGATGTGATCGAGCTCACGCTGGCGCCCGTCGATCCGCGCGAGCTCCCCGCATGGGCGCCCGGTTCACACGCAGAGCTCCGCCTGCCGTCGGGGCTCGTCCGTCACTACTCGCTGTGCGGATCGCCCAGCGAGCGGGGTGCGTACACGATCGCCGTCCAGCACGAGCGGGACGGCCGGGGCGGCTCCGCCGAGATCCACGACGCGGTCGGTGTCGGAACAGGCGTCGAGCTCTTGGCCGTTCGCAATCGCTTCCCCCTCGTCTACGCTCCGTCCTATCGGCTCATCGCGGGTGGGATCGGCATCACCCCGCTGCTGCCGATCGCCAGACTGCTCGCCCGCCGCGGTACCCCGTTCACCCTTCTGCACCTCGTGCGGGATCGAGCGACTCAGGGATATCACGACGAGGTCGAGCGGCTCGGCGGAGTGGTGATGGAGACGAGCACTCAGGGCCGACCGGACCTGGAGGCCTTCCTCTACTCGGCCGCTCCAGGCACGGCGGTCTACTGCTGCGGGCCCACCGGGCTTGTCGAACGCGTATCCGCAGCCGCCGACGCCGCCGGGCTGGCGTTTCACAGCGAAGTGTTCACTCCTCCTCAGGCGCGCGCGGATCACTTCGCCGATCCGGAGGCGTTCGATCTCGTCCTCGGCCGATCCGGAGAGCGGATCCATGTCCCTGCAGAGAGCTCCGCACTCGACGCTCTGCGCGACGCGGGCCATCCAGCCGCATCGTCATGCGAGGAGGGGTGGTGCGGATCCTGCGAGGTCGGAGTCCGAGAAGGATCCGTCCTCCATCGTGACCGCGTGCTCACGGACGCCGAACGTGACGCGGGGACGAGCATGATGCTCTGCGTCAGCCGAGCCGAGACGGAGGTCGTGATCGATCTCTGAACCACACTGCCCCCCATAAGACCCTGCCCATCTACACCCTGCCCATCGTCCGGGGCACGCACCACACCCGCACGGACACCGAGAACGCATCACCCGAGAACAGCAAACCCAGATCTCAAGGAGGAGAAATGACGAAGGCCTTTCGCCGGCCCCTGGTCGTGACGGCAGCCGCCGCACTACTCGCAGCCGGACTCACGAGCTGCACGTCAGCACCACAGGAGGCACCCGCCGCGGAATGCACTCCGTCGGATGGGCCGGTCACGTTGACGTACTGGAGCTGGTCGTCGCAGGCTCAGAACTTCGTCGACACGTTCAACGCCTCGCATCCGGATATCCAGGTCGACCTCAAGGTCGTGTCAGGCGACACCGCGTACCAGAACCTCTTCAACGCGCTCAAGGCCGGCACCGCCCCGGACCTCGCGATGGTCGAGTACCAGGCGCTGCCCAACGTTCGGCTGCAGGACGGGCTGGAGGACGTCTCCGCCTGCGACCCGGTCAGCGATCTCAGCGATCGCATCTACCCCTGGACGTACGAGCAGGTCAGCCTCGGCACGGATGCCCTGTACGCAGCTCCCGTCGATACCGCACCACTCGCCCTCTTCTACCGCACAGACGTCTTCGAGGCCGCCGGTCTCGACGCACCGACGACCTGGGAAGAGTACCGTGAGGTCGCCCAGCAGCTGGACACCAGCGGCGTTCCCGTGGCGAGCTTCGCCCCTGGCGACATGAACCTCCTGCTGAGCCTCATGTGGCAGGCGGGCGCGGCGCCGTTCCAGTACGAGGGCGACACGTTCACGTTCGATATGACGGACGAAGCCGCCGTCACCGTCGCCGATTACTGGCAGGGGCTCATCGACGACGGACTCGTCAACACGTCACTGGAGCCGTTCAGCCCTGACCAGTTCAAGGCATGGAACGACGGCGCGATAGCCACCATCGTCGGACCCGTGTGGATGTCTCGGGTGCTCGCGACCAACGCCCCGGACTCCGCCGGGAAATGGGCGGTGGCCCCCCTCCCGCAGTGGGATGCCGGCGCCCCCGCATCCGCGAACATGGGCGGCTCATCCGCTGCGGTCATCGCAGGGACCGAGCACCCGTACGAGGCCGCTGTGTTCCTGGACTGGATCTCGTCGTCGGCCGAGGCCGCCCCGATCGTGTACCAGGCTGGCGGTCTGCCCGCCAGCGACCTCGATGGCGATGACGAGCAGCTCAGTGCGCCGAACCCCTTCTACGCCGAGCAGCCGATCCTCGAGGTGTTCACAGAATCGTCCGCGATCGTGGGAACGAACTGGAACTGGGCGCCGAACATCACCAACGTCACGCAGTACATGAAAGACGCCCTCGCCGAGGCGATGGGTGGAGGCGGAACGCTCACAGACGCCCTCGCCGCCACCCAGGAGCGGGCAGCGGACGATCTGCGCGATCAGGGTGTGGACGTGGCAGTGGTCGGCGGATGAGCACGACCATGACCGAGGGCTCCCGTCCCCAGACGGACGGGGGCCCTCAGCCCATCGAAGACTCGGCGCGCACGCGGGTGCGCATCCGGAGACGGACGCTGCTCGTGCGTCTGGGATTCCTCGGACCGTTCTTCACGCTCTTCGCGCTGTTCTTCGTCGTCCCGATCATCAGCGCGCTCTACCAGAGCATGTTCCGCATCGTCCGCGAGGACGGGATCTTCGGCGAGATCGGCACCCGGTTCGTCGGCCTGGAGCAGTATGCGAAGGTACTGACGGACCCGGAATTCCTGTCCGGCGCCGGACGTGTCGTCCTTTTCACGCTCATCCAGACTCCGCTCATGGTGGGCGGCGCCGTTGTGCTCGCGCTGCTGCTGGATGCCGCGAGCCCGAAGGTGGCGGCCGTCTTCCGCAGCATGTACTTCCTCCCCTACGCCGTGCCGGGAGTCATCGCGGCGCTGATGTGGGGTTTCCTGTACCTGCCGGCCTTCTCGCCGCTGGGCAACCTGGGCATCGAGATCGACATCCTCGGAACCGAGCTGGTCCTGCCCGCGATGGCCAACATCGGGCTGTGGACGTACGCCGGCTACAACGTGATCCTCGTCGTCTCGGCGCTGTCGGCCATACCGGAGGACCTCTTCGAAGCAGCACGCATCGATGGGGCGTCGAGCTTCCGGATCGCGGTGTCGATCAAGGTTCCGTTCATCATGCCCACGGTGTATCTCGCATCGGTCTTCACGGTGATCGGTGCGCTGCAGTGGTTCACCGAGCCTCAGGTCCTCCAGCGGCTGTCGAGCGTCATCACCTCCGGGTACACCCCGAACATGCTCGCCTACAGCCAGGCCGCGAGCAACAACTACAACTACGCCGCCGCGGTATCCGTCACGCTGGCCGCCATCACCTTCGTGATGTCGATCGGATTCATGCGGCTCATGCAGAGGAAAGCCTTCTGATGTCGACTGCAACCCGCACGATCGTGACCGGAGAGCGGACTCCGCGCAGAACCGCACGAGAAGCCCCCGGTGGGTGGGGACTCGTGCGCACCGCCCTGCTCGCGCTCTTCGCCGTGTACTTCCTCCTGCCGGTGGTCTGGCTCTTCATCGCCTCGTCGAAGTCGGGCGGTGAGCTCTACTCGACGCCTGCCCTCGCCTTCGGGAGCTTCCGACTGCTGGAGAACCTGCAGGCTCTGCTCGCCTACGACGATGGGATCTTCCTTCGCTGGGCAGCCAACAGCCTGCTCTACGCGGGCGGCGGGGCCCTCGGAGGCACCATCATCGCGGGCATGGCCGGTTACTACATCTCGAAGTACCGCTTCCGCGGCAACGGAGCCCTGTTCATGATGGTGCTCGGTGGTGTGATGGTCCCCACGACTGCGCTCTCGCTGCCCCTTTTCCTGATGTTCGCTCAGGCGGGAATGACGAACACCGCATGGTCGGTGCTTCTGCCTTCGCTGGTCACGCCGTTCGCTTTCTACCTGAGCAAGATCGCCGCGGACGCCACCGTTCCGGACGAGCTCATCGAAGCGGCCCGGCTCGACGGCGCCGGCGACTTCCGGATCTTCTTCACACTCGCGTCCCGGCTGATGCTGCCGTCGTTCGTCGCGGTCTTCCTCGTCAAGTTCGTCGGCATCTGGAACAACTTCCTCCTGCCGGTGCTCATGCTCCAGGATCAGGACCTCTACCCGCTCACGCTGGGCCTGTATGTCTGGAACGGTCAGATCCCGCAGACGCCCGAGCTGCAGACGCTGGTCCTGGTGGGGTCGCTCATGTCGATCGCGCCGCTCATCGTCTGCTTCCTGTGCCTGCAGCGGTTCTGGCAGCGCGGAATCGGCGCCGGCGCCGTGAAGGGATGAGGACGGTTCCGGATGCGCTGGTACCGGTCACCCGTCAGCTCCAGTGCGAAGGCTGCCGCGGAGCCGCGGCGGTAGTCCGCGGATGCGACCCGCGCTGCGCGACCGGGCGACGGTCAGCGGTCCGAGGACGAACAGGCCCGAAATCGCGATGAAGACGCCCGTTCCCACGAACGCGCCGGGGTCGCGGTCGGCGGTGTGCCAGCCGGTCCAGAAGTAGCCGCTCTGAATCGCCGGCGAAGACACCAGCACCAGGGCCACCGGCGCCCAACGGCTCCAGCCGCTCGGCTGCATCAGCGCCGCGACGATCGTGAGGGCCAGCGCGACCGGCCAGACCGCCGTGGCGAGGCTGCTGATCGCGTTGTCCTGAACGCGCTCCACGCACGCCGGGTCCCAGATGAGGTAGCCGTCCGGGATGCATGGCGCCCAGTACTGGATGTAGAAGGCGGCGGTTGCCGCGCCACCGATGAGCAGCAGAATTCCGATGGCTGCAAGCCAGAACGATCGCATATCGTCTCCCCAGAACGATGGATGTGCCCGTGACGCTACGCCGCGCCCCTTTCCGCGTCAAGGTTCGGCGACGCTCACGCCAGTCCGAAGTATGTCAGTTCCGCGTCGTTGAGCATCCGAGAGCGGATGAGGAAGCGCATCCCCGTCGGCCCCTCGACGCTGAAGCCCGCCCCGCGCCCCGGAACGACGTCGATCGTGAGGTGCGTGTGCTTCCAGTACTCGAACTGCGACTCGGACATGTACACCTCGATCGGCGCGTCGAGTCCGGCATCCAGGGTGCCGAGGAGCACGTCGCTCGGGCCGATGAGGAACATGCCGACGGGGTAGCACATGGGCGATGAGCCGTCGCAGCATCCGCCCGACTGGTGGAACATCAGCGGCCCGTGCTGCGCGGTCAGCTCGCGCAGGAGCGACGCCGCGGCATCCGTGACGTCGACCCGGTGATAGGTGCCGATGCGGACCATGATGTCTCCTCTCCGTGTGGTGTCGGATGCTTCGACAAGCTCAGCAACCTGCTTCGCCCCCCGCTCGCTGAGCCCGTCGAAGCGATCGCTCGCTGAGCCTGTCGAAGCGCGCCCGATCAGAAGAAGCCCATCGGCCCCTCGGCGTACGAGACGAGGAGGTTCTTCGTCTGCTGGTAGTGGTCGAGCATCTTGAGGTGGTTCTCGCGTCCGATGCCCGACTGCTTGTACCCGCCGAACGCGGCGTGGGCGGGGTACTGGTGGTAGGTGTTCGTCCACACCCGGCCGGCCTCGATCGCCCGGCCTGCCTTGTAGGCGATGTCACCGCTGCGACTCCACACGCCGGCGCCGAGGCCGTACAGGGTGTCGTTGGCGATCGAGATCGCGTCGTCGAAGCCGTCGAAGCTCGTCACCGAGAGCACCGGGCCGAAGATCTCCTCCTGGAAGATCCGCATGTCGTTCGTGCCCTCGAACACCGTCGGCGCCACGTAGTACCCCTCACTGAGGTCTCCGCCGAGATCCACCCGCTCCCCGCCGGTGAGCAGCCGCGCGCCACCCTGCGTGCCGATGTCGATGTAGCTGAGGATCTTCTCCAGCTGGTCGTTGGATGCCTGAGCGCCGATCATCGTGTTCCTGTCGAGCGGGTTGCCCTGGATGATCTTGCCGACCCGGTCGAGCCCGTCGGCGAGGAACGTGTCGTAGATCGAGCGCTGGATGAGGGCCCGGGAGGGGCAGGTGCAGACCTCGCCCTGGTTGAGGGCGAAGAGCGTGAAGCCCTCCAGCGCCTTGTCGTAGTAGGGATCGCTCGTGCTGCGCGCGACGTCCTCGAAGAAGACGTTGGGCGACTTTCCGCCGAGCTCGAGGGTGACCGGGATGAGGTTCTGCGAGGCGTACTGCATGATGAGCCGACCGGTCGTGGTCTCGCCGGTGAAGGCGACCTTGCGGATGCGCTTGTGCTGCGCGAGCGGCGCCCCCGCCTCGATGCCGAAGCCGTTGACGATGTTCACGACGCCCGCGGGCAGCAGATCGCCGATTATCTCGAAGAGGAACAGGAGGGATGCCGGGGTCTGCTCGGCTGGCTTGAGCACCACGCAGTTGCCTGCGGCGAGCGCCGGCGCGAGCTTCCATGTCGCCATGAGGATCGGGAAGTTCCAGGGGATGATCTGTCCGACCACGCCCAGCGGCTCATGGAAGTGATAGGCGACGGTGTTCTCGTCGAGCTGGCTGATGCCGCCCTCCTGCGCACGCAGCACGCCGGCGAAGTAGCGGAAGTGGTCGACGGCGAGCGGGATGTCGGCGGCGAGCGTCTCGCGCACCGGCTTGCCGTTCTCCCAGGTCTCGGCGACGGCTATCGCCTCGAGATTCTGCTCGATGCGATCGGCGATCTTGTTGAGGATGATGCTGCGTTCGGCGGGGGTCGTCTTCTTCCACGATTCGAACGCCTGCCATGCGACGTCTACGGCACGGTCGATGTCCTCCGCCGTCCCCCGGCCGACCTCCGTGAACGGCTTGCCGTTGACGGGGCTGAGGTTCTCGAAGTACTGCCCCTTGACGGGTTCGACGAACTCTCCGCCGATGTAGTGCCCGTAGCGCGGGCGATAGTTCGCGATGGCACCCGGCTGCCCCGGGGACGCGTACGCGGTGGACACGCTCTCTTCGACGATGGTCATCATGTCTCCTTCGACGGGGATCGCAGCGGCGGTGCTGCGTCGTTTTCGTCGACGGTAGGCCGCGCGGGGTTGCGCACGGATGCGCAACGTTGCAGTCCGTTGCGGATGCGGCGCCCTCACGCATCCCCGCGCGAGATCGAAAACCCCCCGGACGATCCCCACGCGAGATCGAAAACGCCCTGGAGGACGCCCTTTCCGGGGCCTTTTCGATCCCGACAGCAGCAGGCGGGTGCTTTTTCGAGCCCGCACCTCACGCGGGGGCCGGTGCGGGGTTCCGCGGCCCGAGGCAGATGCTCAGCCCTGGGCGAGCTTCTCGATGCGGCTGACGATCCCTGCCCTGCGCGGCGAGCGCGCGGGGAGCATCTCGAGGCACAGCCGGAGGATCTCCTCATCCTCCGCGCCCTCGGGGATCTCGGCGTAGGCCAGCAGCACGTCCACACTCGCCTCGGTGAGCATCGCCTCGCGCAGCGCCGCCCGCACGCTGTCGCGGAACTCCTCGACGCCCGGCGCCGTGGACTCCGGGAGCACAGGGCCGCGGTACGCCGTCAGCGCGACCCGGTGGGCACCGCGGTCGAGCAGCATGAGCACATCCTGAGCATCCGTCTCCAGCGGAATCGTCAAGCGGTAGGGGCGCGACTCGGGGGCGAGCTCCGGGGAGACCTTCTCGAGCACCTTGCGCAGCCGGACGATCTCGGGGCGAAGCGTGTCCGGCGAGGCCGCCTCCCCGTAGACGAGCTCGCCCAGGCGGTCGGCGGAGAGACCCTGTCGGTGCACCGCGAGCATGAGGAGGATCTCGGCGTGCCTGGCGCTGAGCTCGACGACGGTCTCCGCCTCCGGCCCTGTCACCTCGAGCCGCGCGCGGTCGCGTCCGAGCACGCGGAGCGAGGCGCGCGTGGCGACGGGCTTGCGGCGCGGTGCACGTGCGGGATGCTGGGCGGCCCTGGCCTTCAGCCGTGCGACCATCAGCTCGGATTCCACCGCCCGCACCGTGGCGTCGATGAGAAGGCGTGCCTGCGGAGTGGCCACCTCCGGCCCGCCCGTGACGTCGATGACGCCGAGCACCCGGCGGGTCTCCGGATCGAAGACGGGAGCGGCAGAGCACGACCACGGCTGCACGAGCCGGTTGTAGTGCTCGGCTTGATGGATCTGCACGGGTTCGCCGAGCACCAGGGCCGTGCCGGGGGCGGTCGTGCCGATGGCCTCCTCCGACCAGTTCGCGCCGGCGACGAAGCCCATCTCGCCCGTCATCACCCGCGTCCGCAGATCCCCCTCGACCCAGAGCAGCCGCCCCGCGTGATCGCCCACGGCGACGAGGACGCCGGAGTCCTCGGGGTCGCCAGGCAGCAGCAGGGCGCGGATGGTCTCCATCGCGGATGCCAGCGGATGCTCGCGCCGGTACTCCTCGAGCTCCTCCGTCGAGAACGCGACAGGCGGGATGCCCTCGGCGCCGACGCGGAGCTTCCACGCGCGCTCCCAGGAATCCCTGACCACGGGCCTGATCTGCTGCAGCCGATGATCGTCGAAGTTCCCCGCCACGAGCTCCTCATGCGCACGCTCGATGAGCAGACGCGACGCCTGCGGTGAGATGTCGCGCGACGATGACCACGGCGATGACACGAGGGGTGTCTCCGATCGACGGTGACGAAGCTAAGCCCCAGTGTAGAACTCGCGCAACCGCGCGCAACCTTTTCTTTCCGGCGGACTCCCTGCCGCATCCGAGGGCGTCCGGACCGCGACCCCGGGGCGCGCCGGCACCCGGGGTCGCCCTGGATCAGTCGAGGATCGCGACCAGTCGGCCGTTGACCTCGCCTCGCTCCAGACGACCGAGACCGTCGGGGATCTCGTCGAAACCGATCGCCTCGGCCTTGACGCTGAGCTGCCCTGCGGCGATGAGGTCGATCACCGCCTGCAGGTGGGCCGGGTCGCCGATCGGTGTCGAGCCCTGCAGGTCCACGGCCTTGCCCACGAGGTCGATCGCGTCGAAGGTGACCTGCGCCTTGCCGAGGCCGACCAGCACGACGCGTCCGCGCGGCTTGACGGCCTTGATCGCACCGGCCGTGGTGGTGCTGAATCCGGCGAAGTCGACGATGACGTCCAGGTCGAGACCCTCGAGCTCGGAGACGTCGGCGAAGACATCGGCGAGGCCGTTCGCCCTGGCGGTCTCCCAGAGGGCTTCACGGGGCTCGACGCCGTAGACCGTTGCGCCGGTCACGACGGCGATGCGTGCACCGGTCATGCCCAGGCCACCGAGACCGACGATGCCGACCCGGTCGCCGGCCTTGATCTGCCCGGAGACGATGGTGCCGGTGTACGAGGTCACCCCCGCGTCGGTCGCCGCAGCGGCCTGCGCCCAGTCCATGCCCTCGGGGAGGCGGACGAGCTTGGATGCCGTGCCGATGATGTACTCGGCGTAGGCGCCGTCACGAGTGACTCCGGGCGCGTCGTCTCCGGAGACCGCGCCGGCGACATGGTCGCCGACAGCCCACCCTTCGACATCGGGGCCGATCGCCTCGATGACACCGGACGCCTCGTGCCCGAGGATCACCGGGAGCGGGACGGTGAAAGGGATCACGCCTTCGATGTAGCCGACGTCGCTGTGGCAGAGCCCTGACGCCTTCACTTTCACGAGCACCTGGCCAGGGCCGGGCGTCGGCGTCGGAACATCCGCCTGACGGAGCGAACCGTGGACCTCGTCGAGGACCCATGCCTTCATTGCTGTTGCCTTTCATCCGTTCTTCATTGGACGGCAGCCACTGCGGCTGGCGTGGCAGCTGGTGGGAGCAGAGGGATACTGTTCCTCTGGCCGCAGCGTGGGGCTGCCAGGGTCAACGATACGCCTCGAATAGACAGTGTCCATTCGAGAGGGAGCAGGATCATGAGTGCAGCACAGGCGAGCACGCGCAGCGAGCGCGGGGCCGCGGACGACCCTCAGGTCCACGAGACCAGGCGTCGTCTGGTGCAGGCACTCCGGGAGGCCGCGGAGGAGGACCGCGCCTCGGTCAGCGTCACGTGGCTGTGCACCCGAGCCGGAGTCGCGAGGAGCACCTTCTACACGCACTTCGCGACGGTGGACGATCTGGCGGTGTTCACCATCGTGCAGGCGTTCGCCGCCGCGGCGGATGCCGACGTCGCTCGCCGCAGCGCGCACGACGGGCAACGCACGGCGATCACGCGAGCCGGCCTCGAGCGGGTCGTGGACGCCTTCGAGTCGACGCGCGACGACATCCTCTACGCCGTGCGACTCGGATCCCGCCCTGCCGTGATCGAGCGACTCATCGCGGACTTCGCTCGGTTGACGCGTCCCACGATCCGCACGGAGCTGGCCTCCCACGGTGAGGCCGCCCAGAACCTGATGGCCGAGTTCGTCGGGGCCGGCACCGTGCACGCCGTGCTGCGCTGGATGGAGCACGGCGGGATGACCAGGAGCGCGCTCATCGATCAGCTCGTCGAGATGCTGCCCGCCGCCCTCACGCGCGACTGAACAACCGGCCCCCACGGTCCGGATTCACGCGCCTCGGATCAGCCCTGCACGACGTCAGGACGGGCGCGACACGCGGCACACAATGGCGCGTCGCGCACTACTGTGCAGTGCGTGGTAGTGTGCATCGCGACAGAGGAGTTCCATGGACACCACGCAATTGCTCAAAGGCGTACTCGACGTCGCCGTTCTCGCCGTGCTCCGCCAGGAAGACGGATACGGCTACGACATCGTCCGTCGCCTGCGCGACGCCGGGCTCGGCGACGTCGGCGACGCTTCGGTCTACGGCACCCTGCGGCGGCTCTACGCTGCGGGGTCGCTGTCCAGCTACGTCGTGCCCTCCGACGGCGGGCCGCACCGCAAGTACTACGCGATCAACCCGCAGGGGAAGGCGTCCCTCGCGGAGCAGGCGGCCACCTGGTCGGACTTCTCCACAGCGATGACCAGCCTTCTCGAACCAGCATCCCCCACGAACGGAGCCGAGTGATGAACACCACAGACGCATCGCTGGACGAGCGCATCCGCGCCTTCGCGGCTGCCGTGCGCGCCCAGCTGGACGACCTGCCCGCCGAGGACGCCGACGACATCACCGCCGGCCTCGCGGCCGACCTCGCGGATGCCGCGGCCGACGACCCCGCCGCCATCGACCTGGACGACCCGACCGGCTATGCCGCAGAGCTGCGCGCAGCCGCAGGCCTCCCGCCGCGCGGCGAGCGTCCGGCACGGCTCCCCGTGTCCACCAGGGTGAAGCAACGCCTCGCCTCGCTGAACGCGACGATGCGCGAAAGCCGCTTCGGCGCCTGGCTGCTCGACCTGCTCCTCGCCCTCCGGCCGGTGTGGTGGGTGCTGCGGGGGCTCTCGGTGTACGGAATCATCCAGGCGATCACCGGGAGTCTCGCGGCGGGCTTCTGGCCGAGCTCACCTCTCGGCGTGCTGCTCCTGGGCGCGATCGTCCTGGTGAGCATCCAATGGGGTCGCGACCGCTGGCTTCCGAAGAACGCACTGCGGCATGCGCGCACCGTGGTGAGCGTCATCGCCGTGATCGCCCTGCCGTTCACGACGGTCTGGATGGTCTCTCAGCAGGTGCAGTACGTCTCGGACGAGTACTACGCCCCCGATGGGCTGCTCCTCGACGGCGTGCAGGTGGGGAACATCTTCGCCTACGACGCCGACGGCGAGCTGATCCCCGATGTCCAGCTCTACACCGGCAAGGGCACGCCGCTGAATCTGAACGGCGCATCGAGCGGGGACTTCGACTACGGCTGGTTGGACGACAGCGAGTCGATCACCGTTCCCCTGCGGGATGCCCGCGGCCAGGCGATCTGGAACGTGTATCCCCTGCAGCAGGCGACGCTCGGCGACGACGGCGAGATCGACGAGTCGACGCTCGCACCGGCCCCTGCCCCCTTCGTGCGCGCGCCAGGGCTGCGCGAAGCATCGGATGCCGAGGAGCAGCCGACCCCGTCGCCCACCCCGACCCCGACGGTCGAGCCCACGCCATGAGCACCGTCGACCAGGGCGCAGACGCTCGCATCCTCCGCCCGTCCTCGCTGACGGACCCTGTGGAGCGGATCGTCTCGATCGACATCACCCACCTCGTGACTGCGGCTCTCGGCGCACCGGACCCTGCGTCCGACGGCGGGTGAGCAGGGTCAGCCGCGGGCGGCCCACCAGTCCCGCAGGCGCTGCTCTGCGGCATCCTGCCCGATGACGCCCTCGTCCAGACGCAGGTCGAGGAGGAACCGGTACGCCTCGCCGACCTCGCGGCCCGGGGCGATGCCGAGGATCTCCTGGATGCGGTTGCCGTCGACCTCTGGGCGGATCGCATCGAGCTCCTCCTGCGCGGAGAGCTCGGCGATCCGTCGCTCGATGTCGTCGTACGCGCCGGCCAGGCGCGCGGCCTTGCGGCGGTTGCGGGTGGTGACGTCGGCCCTCGTGAGGATGTGCAGGCGCTCCAGCAGCGGACCGGCATCGCGCACATAGCGGCGCACAGCGGAATCCGTCCACGCCCCCTCCGCGTAGCCGAAGAAGCGCAGGTGCAGCTCGATGAGCCGTGCCACGGCATCCGTCGTCTCCCCGTCGAAACGCAGCGCCTGCAGGCGCTTGCGTGCCATGCGGGACCCGACGACGTCGTGATGGTGGAAGGTGACCGCGCCGCCCGGCTCCAGCTTGCGGGTGCGCGGCTTGCCGATGTCGTGCAGCAGCGCGGCCAGGCGCAGAGGGACGTCGGGGGCGGCATCCGGGTTCCTGGTGTGCTCGAGCTCGATCGCCTGCTCCAGCACGGTCAGGGAGTGCTCGTAGACGTCCTTGTGGTGGTGGTGCTCGTCGACTTCGAGCCGCAGCGCGCTGACCTCGGGGAGGAACTCCTCGATGAGACCGGTGTCGACGAGCACACGGATGCCGCGCACGGGATCCGTGGTCTGCATGAGCCGCACGAGCTCGCCCTGCACGCGTTCAGGGCTGACGATGCCGATGGTCGCGCGAAGCTCGGCGATCGCCGCCTCCGTCGCCTCGTCGATGGCGAAGCCGAGCTGCGCGCTGAAGCGGGCGCCGCGGAGCATCCGGAGCGGGTCGTCGCCGAAGGACACCCGCGGGTCGGCGGGCGTGCGCAGGATGCCGGCGACGAGATCCTCCACGCCGCCGGTCGGATCGACGAGCTTCACGGACGGCACCTGCAGGGCCATCGCGTTCACGGTGAAGTCGCGACGCACGAGGTCGCCGTCGATGGTGTCGCCGAACTCGACGGTCGGCTTGCGGGTGACGCCGTCGTAGCTGTCGGCGCGGTACGTGGTGATCTCGACCTGCTCGCCCTGCACGCGGGCGCCGATGGTGCCGAAGGCGCGGCCGATGTCCCACTGCGCGGTGGAGATCGGCTTCACGAGCGCGAGGATCTCGTCCGGCGAGGCGTCGGTGGTGAAGTCCAGGTCGTGGGTCGCGCGGCCGAGGAGGGCGTCGCGCACGGGGCCGCCGACGACGGCGAGCTCGTGTCCGGCATCCGCGAACGCCGCGGCGAGCGCCGCGACCACCGGATTCTCGGCGAGAGCCCCCAGACGTGCGAGCCCCTCGGCCATGTTCAGCATGATCTCCAGCGTACCGGGCCGCCCGCTCGCCGAACGGGTGGGAGGATGAGGGGCAGACGGAGGGGGAAGGATGCCTGCTGCGATGCATCCGGTTCGTCGACTGCTTCGCGCATCGACGGCGGTTCTGGCGATCGTGCTGCTGGCCGGGCTCGTCGCGTGCAGCGCGACCGGAGACGGCGTGCGCGACTCGTTCGTGCGGGAGTTCGATTCCGATGCCGATGTCGCCGAGATGGACCTCTCCAGCGCCGACGGCGCCGCGTTCTCCGGCGGGGTCGGCGGCGTGATCACGGCCAGGGACGGCCTCTCGATGGCGGAGCTCGACGCGCTCTCGGAGCACATCAGAACGCATGGCGACACGACCCCGGATGCCGAGGTGCGCATCGACCTGGAGGCCGACGGCTGGCGGTTCCCCGTGCTGCGCTCCGCGGCATCGAATGCGGAGCTGCTGGAGGTCGTCGGTGCTCTGCGCGCGGATCCGCGCCTGGTGACAGGCGACGCATCGTCGGAAGACCACCGATCGGCGCGCGTCTCCTGGGCGTTGGTGACGACGTCGACCGAGCTGGCCGTCGAGGTGGCGACGACTCCCCCGGTGGGCGTCTCGGGGCAGCTGATCGTACGCGACGCGGACAATGCTCTGTCGTTCTCCGGCACGCAGGGCGCATGGGTGAGCGCCGGGGCGCAGGCGTGGCGCTCGCTGGGCTCCGCGGTCGCTCTCACCAAGACGCGCATCGACGAGGAACGCATCGAGGTGACCATCGCGAGCGAGCAGGATGCCGCGCGCGCCGACGCCATGCTCGGCGCCGCGCTCGAGGGCACCGGTCTCTCCCACGCGATCTCGAGCGATCTCGTGACCCTCGCCCCCGGCGCTGCGGGCCAGAAGCTCCGGGCGATGCTGGCATCGGTGCCCGCAGCGGAGCGCGCCCTGATCAGCAGCGCCTGGACAGACGACCGCACGGCAGGCCTGCAGGTGAAGACCCTGGCCGACGCGAAACGTCTTGCCCGCGTCGTCGACGGAGCGGCGTTCGAGACGGTCTCGGTGAGCTCCGGCGATGCGCTCAGGGTCACTGCTGAGCCCGGCCGGCTCACGGAACGGGTCTCGGATGCCGTGGAGCTGACCGAGATCGAGGGCGTGAGCGAGGTCGCGGCGATCCCCTCGATCGGCATCGACATCACCGTCGAGGCGGCCGTCGATGACGCAGGGCTCGCCGCATTCGCTCCCGCACTGAAGGCGATGGCGGATGCCGGCGAGCGAGTGTGCATCGATCGAGACGGCGAGGGCTCGCTGTGCGTGGTCGCCGCCGAGCAGATCACGATCGACGACCTCAGCTCATGGGGTCGTCGGCACGGCGAGGCGTTCGTGGACGCGTGGAACGCCGCGGGGTGAGTGACGTGATGGACGAGGGTGACGCCGTGATCCGCACCGAGCGACTGGCGCTGCGCGCGTGGACGGAGGCGGATGCCGGCTTCCACCGTGAGCTGTGGTCCGAGCGGGATCCTCGCGTTCCTCCGCACCGCAGGATCGATGCCGCAGGGCGTCCCACGATCGAGGAGCTCGCCGCCTGGATCCGTCGCTCTCCCGACCAGGGTCCGATCCGCACCCTGGTCGTGGAACGGCTCGGAACCGCTGAGCCGTTGGGCTACTGCGGCCTCGTGACCGGCGGCGACGAGCATCCGGACGAACCGGAGATCGCGTTCGAGTTCCTCCGGCGGCACCAGGGCAACGGCTATGCGACCGAGAGCGGCTCGGCCATCGTCGAGCTGGCCAGGGATGCCGGATTCGCCCGCCTGCGCGCCACGGTCTGGGAATGGAACACGGCGTCACGCCGTGTTCTGGCAAAACTCGGCTTCATCGAGAGCGGGCCGCACCGGATCGACCCCGAGCGCGGTCGGTCGCTCATGACGGTCCTCGAGCTCTGAGCGCGTGGGTGCGTGAAGGGCGCCCGAGTCAGCGCCGCCGCGCACCGAACGAGACGAGCCGCGCGAGCCCGATGACGAGCGCACCCAGAACTCCACCGATCGTGTTCCACACGACGTCGCTCGCATCCGGAACCCGACCGGGGATCTGCGCCTGCGCGTACTCGATGCCGAAGGACACGAGGAACACGGTGATCGGGGCGACCAGCCACCAGCGAGCGCGGAGCACGAGCGCGATCGCCGCGCCCAGAGGAACGAACAGCGCCGCGTTCAGAGTGCTCTCCAGCTGACCGTAGGTCATCGGCTCGACGATCGGCGCCGCCACCCGGTGCGCGAGGTCCATGAATGCTCCTCGTGCCGGGGCGACGAACCGGCGCGGCGCGAGGGTCAGCGCCGCGATGGGCAGCGCGGCGAGCGCGGCGCTCAGTACGCGCACTCCGGCGCCGACGGGAGTTCGTGCGACATGGCTCATGCGTCCAGTTCACGCGCGGCGATGTTGCGTGAGCGTATGCGTCCGCCGATCATTTCCCCGAGTACACCGTCACGACGCCCGGACCGGAGCGACGGGAGAGCATGATCGCGAGGATGCCGAGCCCCCACGTCGCAGCCATGAATCCCAGCGTGTGGAGCGCAGCGAAGAGCGGCGCGGTCTCGATGTAGGCATCCGCGGATGCAACCCCGATCACCTGTGGAACGACCCAGACGACGGTCTGCCCCGCGATCACCCAGAGCGGCGCCGCGTGCCACGGCCTCGGCACCACCCGGGCGCGAGCGACCTCCACCGCTGCGATGAACCCTGCCACGAGCGGCAGCAGCATCGACAGGTAGGTCCAGAACAGCCAGTCATCCACCTGATCGATATCGGCCGGCCAGCCGAACAGGCCGACGAGGGTATCGATCACCGGCCACGCCGCGACGAGGAACGCCGCCGCGAGGCCCAGCGTCCGGCGCGCGACCATGCTGCCCTCCCGCCGCAGTCCGAACGCGAGAACGAGGATCGCACCCATCCACAGCAGATCGCTCACGATCGTGAGCACGGTGCCGAGGCCGGATGCTCCGAGCACCGACCCGCGGAGAAGGCCGACGACACCGCAGGCGATCAGCCCGATGCCGCCGACCAGCCAGGTGCGTCTGCGGCCATGCATGCGACCACGGTAGCGGAGCGCGTGGCCCGGAAGCATCCGGGGTCTCGAATGGCCGCGTTCCCGACGAGGAGGCGGCCATTCGAGGTACGCGACGGTCAGATCGACCCGCAGGAGCGCCGGCCGCCCGGCCGCGTCGACGCGCTCAGCGAGCGAACACGGGGATCAGACCGGGTTGCCCTGCACCGGGCCCTCGGTGTTCGGCTTCCAGCCGAGCGCGGGAGCCACATGTGTCGCGAACGACTCCAGCACGTGCAGGTTGTAGTCCACGCCCAGCTGGTTCGGGATGGTCAGCATCAGGGTGTCCGCCGCCATCACGGCCTCGTCGGCCTTGAGCTGCTCGATGAGCACATCCGGCTCGGCCGCATAGGTCTTGCCGAACGTCGAACGGAAGCCGTCGATGATGCCGACCTGGTCTCCGTTCTCGGCGCTGCGCAGCCCGAAGTAGGCGCGATCGGTGTCATCGATGAGCGGGAAGACGCTGCGGCTCACCGACACACGAGGCGTCCCGGTGTGACCGGCCGCCTTGTACGCGGCGCGGTACAGATCGATCTGCTCGCGCTGCAGCTCATGGAACGGAACCCCGGTCGCCTCGGTGAGCAGCGTCGAGCTCATCATGTTCAGACCTTTGCGGCCGGTCTCCTCCGCCGTGGCCCGCGAGCCGGATCCCCACCAGACGTGGTCGCGCAGCGTCGCCGACCGCGGCTCCACCGCGAGGTACTGGTTCGGACCGACCTGTCGCGGGTCGCCCTCGACGACGCCCGCACCGTCGATCGCCTCGAGGAACAGCTCGAACTTGTCGCGCGCCAGATCCGCCCCACGCGGATCCTCGCTGCCGACATAGCCGAACGCCTCATAGCCGCGCACCGCCGTCTCGGGTGAACCGCGGCTCACGCCCAGGGCGATCCGGCCGCGGGCGATGAGGTCGAGCGCGGCGGCCTCCTCCGCGAACTGCAGCGGATTCTCGTACCGCATGTCGATGACGCCCGTGCCCACCTCGATGCGCTCGGTCTTCGCCGCCATCGCGGCGAGCAGCGGCATCGGTGACGCCGCCTGCCTGGCGAAGTGATGCACCCTGACGTACGCCCCGTTCACCCCGATCTCATCGGCGGCTACCGCCAGATCGATGGTCTGGTGCAGCATGTCGCCGGCGGTGCGGGTGGCCGAGCCGGGCACCGGGGCGTAATGCCCGAACGAGAGGAATCCGAAAGCCTTCATATGTGTATGCAACCGAATGGATGCGGGGGTATTCCCTGGAAGGGAGCTGCGCTTCGACAGGCTCAGCGAGCGAGAAGAGACACGCTCAACGAGCGGGACGGGAACTGCGCTTCGACAGGCTCAGCGAGCGGAAGACGACAGGCTCAGCGAGCGAGAGAAGACACGCTCAGCGAGCGGGCGAAGAGAAGCTCAGCATCCGCCGCACTCCCGACGCAGCTCCAGGTCGCCCATCGGATCTCCGCCGCACACCCGGAAGCCGTGCCGCTCGTACCAGCTCCGCGCCGGAGCATCGTGCCATACGGACAGCTCGATGGCATCCCCCGCGGCATCCGCCTCCGCGATCACCGATGCCAGCAGACGTCGGCCGATTCCCTGCCCGCGCACCCTCGTGGAGACCGCGATGTCGCAGAGCCGCACGACCCCGCCGAACCGGTCGGTCACCAGGTACGCGAGCGGCAACCCGTCCTCGGCGACGAGACCGGCTGCGGCATCCGGGTACCGTCGCAGTAAGGCGTCGAACTTCGCGCGCAGCTGCATCGCGACCAGCTGCTCCGCCATCAGATCGGGGATGCCGCCCAGACGCGCCCTGATGTCCTCCGAGGCGATGGCACGCACCCGAGGGTCGTCGATGGCGACGCAGACCACGTCGTCACCCGCGCGGTGGGTAGACACCCGTCAGCGCGATCACGTAGTACATGCCGACGAAGGGTGGCATGTTGTTGTGCGGCAGCCCCACTCCCGTCGGTGCGATGGCGCCGGGGGCCATGGTCACGTCGTGGCCGGGACCGTACGCCTCTCTCGGCACACGCCCGTATCGGGGCTGCGCCCACGTCCTCCCCCGCGGATCACCGCTCGTCCCCGTCGCGGGGACCGCGCGGGCTGCATGCGTGTGTGTGGGCATCTCGCTCGCGAGCAGAGTCACGGTCTCACTGCCCCCGGTCTCCCCCAGATCGCGTTGACTGAGCCCTGGCCCCTGGCCGGCGCCGATCGCAAACGAGCCGTTGAGATCCGGCAGCGCGAAGGTCGACTCCCCGTTGCCGCCGTAGGTCGTGCCCAGGATCGAGAACAGAGCGGTGTTCTGAGAGATGGGCAGGATCTGTCCATCGCACATCGCCCAATTGCGTGGCGCGAAGTTGAAGGCGACGGTGCGGATCTCGCCGATGTACGGGTCAGCCATGAGGTTCCCTCGGTCAGTCTCGGGTCGGGTAGATGCCGTCGATGGCGATGATGAAGTGCAGGGCGAGATAGGGCGACATGTTCTCGTGCGGCTGGCTCCCCCCGGCGTTGCCGATCGACGACGGCGCCATGGCCCCGACCGGGGCCGTTCCGTATGCCGGCTGATCAACCGCGGCCCAGTATCCGTCCGTCGGGGTCGAGGCGCTTCCCTCATCGCTCGTCGCCGCGACCGGATGCGTGTGCGGGGGTAGCTCGGCGACCGTCAGAGTGTGGATGCTCTCACCCGCCACCGTCCCCTGGGCGATCCCGCTGTGCGCACCGGAGTGGATCGGGCTCCTGCCCCGCAGGTCGGGGAGCGCGAAGTTGGTCACGCCGTCGCCACCGTAGACGGTTCCCAGCAGCGAGAACAGCGCCTGGTTGTTGGCGATACGCAGGATCGCGCCGTTGCACAGCGCCCAGCCTCGCGGCGGGTAAGGGAAGGCGATCCTGCGGATCTCGCCCAAGAACGGCTCTGCCACGCGGTCTCCTCAGTTCTGCGGCGGGAAGACGCCCTCGAGGGCGATGATGTGGTTGATCGCCACGTACGGCGGCATGTTCTGGTGCGGCTGGTTCCCGCCCGAGGAGCCGAGCGCATCGTCGGCGAGGTCGACTGACGGTGCACCGTCGGCGAAAGCCGTCGCCGCCTGGACCGCCCACATCCCGCCATCGGGCGATGTGGATGTCGCTGACCCCGCCGCCATGGCCGCATGGGAATGCACCGGGATCTGGAGCCTGGTCAGCGTGACGTCCTCCACACCGGCGGACTGTCCCTGAACGTAGACCTGGCCCTGGCTCTGGCCTGCGCCGAGCGCATAGCGCCCGCGGAGATCCGGAAGCGCGAAGGTGTTGACCCCATCGCCGCCGTACGTCACTCCCAGCAGGGTGTAGAGCGCCTCGTACTGGGTGATGCGCAACAGCGATCCGTCGCAGAACGCCCACCCGACTGGGGCGAAGTTACCGGCGAAGATGCGGACTTCCCCGAGGTACGGCTCGCTCACGACGCCCGCTCCGATCGGTCGACGATGCCTTCCAGCTCCGGGTGACCGCTCACCCTGGCCAGGAACAGGGACGCGAGGAGCGCGCCGTCCTGCTGGATGCGGTAGATGCCGTCCCTGGCATCCTCCCCCGTCGTGAAGACCACCCTGAACCGGTTCTCGGCGTCGCCTCCGCCGTGCAGGTCGCCGACCTCGGCGAGCGTCAGGCGATGCATCGCCCTGGGCGAGGCGGCGATGTACTCGCGCCCCTCGTGACCGCTGAAGAGCGAGCGCACCGGGGCGAGCGGGTCGTGCGAAACAGCGGCGGCCGCGTCGCCGGCTGATTCGCTGCGTGCGGCGGCGGGTCCGCTGCCGACCGCGAGGCCGACGCCCGTGGCGACCACCCCGGCGCCGAGCACGCTACGACGCGAGAACACAGCAGTCATGACACTCCTGCCATCCGGTGCACCGTGTGTGGGGGGCCCTGATCGGGTGTGGTGCGGAACAGACGCTATCACTCCGCCATGCCGAGCCGATAGCATCCGATTACCCCACGACCTTCCGGCGCCCCCGCGCCCGAACGAAGGATCTCGATGTCTGCTTCCCGGATGTCCCCTGTCGCGGTGCGCGGTGCAACTGCGGCTGTGACCACGCTCGCCCTCCTGCTCGGCGGGCTCGTGCTCGCCGAGCCTGCCCAGGCGGCGACGCTCACGGTCACCACGACGACGGATGCCGATGCGAACGACGCGTGCACGGATGCATCCGTCACGACCCCCGCGAACCCGGTCACCCTGCGCAACGCCCTCTGCGTGGCGAGCAACGCAGGCGGCTCCTCCACCATCACGGTCCCCGCCGGCGAGTACGCGCTCACCGACGGCGCACTCGTCTTCGGCACGCAGCCGGGGACGAGTCTCGTCCTGGAGGCCACGGGAGGCCGGGCCGAGATCGTCGGCGACGGCAGCGCGCAGCTGCTCACCCTCGACCCCGACCTGGTCGGCGGCATCGCCGTCGAGATCGACGGGTTCTCCTTCCGTGACGGGCGCGACGCCCTCTACGGCGGCGGCGCGATCATCGGGGGCAGCTTCGACGCGGCCGAACCCGACTCGCTGACCATCAACGACAGCGTCTTCGAGGACAATCGTTCCACCGCCGGGGCCTCCGCCCCCGGTGGCGCCATCCAGTTCATCGGCGGAGATCTGGCGGTCACCGACTCCCTGTTCTTCGGCAACGCGTCCGGGGCGGGTTCCGGCGGCGCGATCTACTACGAGGCGGCAGCCGACGGCGATGCGCTGCAGGTCTCCGGCTCGTCCTTCACGGGCAACACTGTGCGCGCCGCCGGCAGCGTCAGTGCCGGTGGCGGCGCGATCGCCTACGACACCGCAGGGCTCGGCACGGTGTCCATCGAAGGCACCCTCTTCGCGGCGAACACCGTCAACAGCGGGGACGGCACCGCGGCGCAGGGCGGCGCCCTGCTGCAGCTGCGCGGACCAGCGACCGTCGAACGCAACGTCTTCCGGGGCAATGGCGCATCGAACAACGGCAGCGCGATCGCGGCGGACAGCGGTGCTCTGACGGCGCACTTCAACTCCTTCACCGGGAACATCCCCGGATCCGCCGTCCTCGCACCGACGGCGACCGGCACCCTCGCGCACAACTGGTGGGGCTGCAACGCCGGCCCTGGCGACGCGCCCTGCGACTCCGTGAGCGCTCCGAGCCTCACCACGACGCCACGGCTGGTGTTTTCCGCGTCCGCGACCGACCCGGTCATCGAGCCGAGCGGCTCCACCGAGCTGGTCGCCTCGCTGCGCACCGACTCCGCGGGCGGTGCCGTGGCGGCATCCGACCTCACGGCTTTCGACGACACCGACGTGTTGTTCAGCGCGGCGACGCCCGCCGGCTCCTCGCTCGATCCCGCCTCGGCGACGTTCAGCGGAGGCGAGGCGACCACGACGTTCACGGCGGGCAGCACCGCGGGCGTGGGCGGCGCGACGGCGACGTTCGGCTCGGTCGGCACATCGGCCGAGGTCACCGTTGCCGCTCCCCCCGAGTTCACCGGCAGCACCATGGCGAGCGGCCTCGTCGGACAGGCGTTCAGCTTCACCATCACCGCGACCGGATACCCGGTGCCCGAGGTGTCGCTGCAATCGGGCTCACTGCCCGACGGCCTCGCGCTGTCGCCCAGCAGCAACGGCTCGGTCACCCTCAGCGGCGTGCCGGAGGCGGGCGCTGCCGGCACGCACCTGCTCACCTTCACCGCCAGCGCCGGCGGCACACCCGTCAGTCGTCTCATCACCCTGAACATCGGCGAGCGCCCGTCCACCGGCTCGCCCACCAGCGCCTCGGTCGCCGCCGGCGACGAGCTCGATGTCACGATCACCGTTCCCGGCACACCCGTGCCCGCGCTCGAGGTGCTGTCCGGCCTGCCCGATGGGCTCACCTTCACCGACAATCACGACGGCACCGCGTCGATCACCGGCATCCCGGACGCGCCTCCGGGTGACTATCCGTTCACGATCGGCGCGACGAACATCCACGGCGCCTCCCCCTTCGGATTCCTCCTCACGATCACGGGCGAGCCGCACTTCACCAGTGACGACCACACGACGTTCACCGTCGGCGAGCCAGGAGCGTTCGCGATCGAGGTCACCGCAGGACACCCCGTCGACGAGCCCGTCGAGATCTCGGGCGAAGCCCCGGCCTGGCTCTCCCTGACCGGCGCGAAGGGCGCGCAGCAGCTCGTCGGCACGCCGCCGCAGGGATCCGGGGGCACGGTGGAGATCGTGCTGTCCACCCCTGGCAACGACGGTGCGGCCACGCAGGAGTTCACGCTGACCGTCCTGGAGGCGCCGCGCGTCACGTCACAGCCGGAGGATGCCTCGGCCCTGGCGGGGACGGATGCCGTCTTCACCGCCGACGCGGCCGGATACCCCGCGCCGGACGTCCAGTGGCAGCGCTTCGCGAGCGGCTCCTGGCACGACATCCCCGACGCGACGTCCACCGAGCTCACGCTCGCCGCCGAGCTCGACCATGACGGAGCCCGCGTGCGTGCGGTCTTCACGAACGATGTCGGCTCGACCCCGAGCGACGAGGCGGTGCTGCGCGTCGGCGATGTGCCGGTGATCGCACCCGTCGACGACGTCGAGGTGCTCGTGGGAGCTCCCGTCTCCATCGAGGTGACGAGCACGTCCAGCCCGGCCAGCGCCCTGTCCGCAGCCGGCGTACCGGCCTGGCTGGACTTCGCCGGCGCACCGGAAGGCCAGGTCAGGCTCGTCGGGACCCCGGGCATCGCGAATGCCGGCACGACGACGATCCGATTCACCGCCGACAACGGCTTCGCGCAGACGGTCATGGATGTCGTTGTCACCGTCGTCGCGGCCGTCCCCCTGCCGGATGAGCTGCCTGACTCCGTCGGCGGCACCCTCGCCGGCGTGCCGCCGACGGTCGAGCGGGAGGAGACGTTCACCGTCAGCGGCTCCGGGTACCTGCCCGGTTCGACCGTGCGGCTGGGCATCTACCCCGAGGCCGAGCAGTTGACCACCGTCGTCGCCGACGACGGCTCGTTCACCGCCGCGGTCACCGTGCCCGCCGACCGCGCGACGGGATCCGCCACGATCGCAGCCGTCGGGATCAACACCGATGGCGCGGTCAGAGTGCTCAGCGCCGGCACTCAGGTCATCGGCGCGCACGCCGCCGCGCCCTCCCCGACCACCGCGACCGTGCGGGAGGGCGAGGAGGTCGACGTCACGATCACCGCGGAGGGATCCCCCGCTCCGGCGATCACGGCATCCGCTGCACTGCCCGAAGGCCTCGTGCTCGATGACGCCGGCGACGGCACAGCTCGCCTGCACGGCACCCCCTCCGTCTCCCCCGGCAGCTACGAGTTCGCCGTGTCGGCGGAGAACGGCGGCGATGCGGCGCAGAGCACCTTCACGCTGACGGTCACGTCCCAGCCGCGCTTCACCAGCGACGACCACGCCACCTTCACCGTCGGCGAGGAGGGCTCCTTCGAGGTGACCGTCGCGAACGGCTACCCCACGACGAGCGCGGTGACGCTCGTGGACGCGCCGGCATGGCTCGAGCTGTCGGGCGATGCCGGTTCGCAACGGCTCACCGGGACGCCGCCCGTCGGTTCCGGCGGCACGGTCGACGTCACACTCTCCGTCGAGGGCGTCGACGGAGAGGTCACCCAGGCGTTCACGCTGACGATCGATGAGGCTCCGGCGATCTCGGGACAGCCGAGTTCCGACTCGGTCCTGGAGGGCACGGATGCCTCGTTCACCGTCGCCGCGACGGGTCACCCCGCACCGCAGCTGCAGTGGCAGCGTTTCGATGTCGGGGCATGGCGGGACATCCCGGGGGCCGCGTCCACGACGTTGACGATCTCGACGACCTTCGCCGACGACGGCGCACGGTTCAGGGCCGTCGCCTCGAACGGCCTCGGCGACGCCGTCAGCGCCGAAGCGGTGCTGACGGTCGGTCAGACACCCGCGATCGACGCACCGGCCACGCGGACGGTGCTGGCGGGCTCCGCCGTGTCGATCGTGGTCACGAGCACGGGGAGCCCGGTCAGCGCCATCACGGCATCCGGTCTTCCCGCATGGCTCACGATCACGGATGCCGGCGATGGAACCGCGACCCTCACCGGGACCCCGGCCGTCGACGACGCGGGCACCAGCACCGTGACCCTCACCGCAGACAACGGCTTCGCCGAGACGGACGCGACGATCGAGCTCACCGTGAGCGCGGAGACCGCCCTGCCGGAGGAGCTGCCAGAGACAGCGGACGGCGCGCTCGGCGGTGTCCCCGAATCCGTGCAGCGCGGCCAGGTCGTCACGGTGAGCGGATCGGGCTTCCTGCCCGGCAGCACCGTGCACCTCGGCATCTACTCCACCCCGACGCCGCTGACCACGACGACAGCGGATGCCGGGGGCGCGTTCTCGGCCGAGATCACCATCCCCGCGGAGCAATCGCTCGGTGCGCACACCATCGCGGCATCCGGCATCTCCGCCGAGGGCGGCTCATGGCTGCTCACGGCGGCCACCACCGTCGTCGCACCGGACCCGTCAGGAGGCGCGGGAGCGGACGGCGGACAGGGCGACGGACTCGGCGCCACCGGTGCGGACCCGACCCTGTCGATCGTGCTGGGCGGGATCGCCCTGCTGGCGATCCTGGCAGGCGCGGTACTGCTGATCGTCCGGCGCCGCACGCGACCCGACGACTGAGGAACCCCGTCGCGCGGCCACGCCGCTCGATCGGGGCATCCGAATCAGCCGTGCAGGAAACCGTCCTGCACGAGACGACGGATGCGCGGTTCGATGTCCTCCCAGAGCTGTGCCATCGGAACCTCGAAGAGATCGGCGATGGCCCCGACGATCTGTGTCACGGTGAGGTCGCCGTCGCAGGCGCCGACGAAGGCGGCGAGCGCGGTGTCCACCGAGATCGTCCGCCCGAAACCGCCACCCTGACGCAGTTCGATGACACTCGGGTCGTCGTCACCGGGCATGAGGTGCCTGGCCTCGGTCACGTCTCCGGCGACGTAGAGCACGGCGGGAAGGCCGTCCGCCAGGGCGTCGTGCGCCTCGAGTCCCGCTCTCAGAGCGAGACCGGTCTGCGAGATCGGCTGCGCGACGCGTTCGAAGCGTCGCAGCGGTTCCGCAGAGGAGGATGCCGGACGGCGCAGCAGCACATATCCGAAGCCGACGGCCGAGACGCCGCGGTGCTGGAAGTCGTCCAGCCATGCCCCGAGGAGACGATCGAACGCCGCATCGCGGGGCGTCGTCCCTCCATCGCGGATCCACAGCTCCGCGTAGCCGAGCGGGGTCAACTCCTCCCGCTCGATGACCCAGGCATCCAGGTCGTCGGCGATCCAGGATCGGACCCGCTCCAGCCCCGGTGCGCTCCTCGTCTCCCAGTTGCCGAGGAGCTGGGCGATGCCGCCGGGTGCGAGATGGTCGGTCACGGCGGTGAGGAAGGCTTCGACGAGGGCGTCGCCGATGAGACCGCCGTCCCGGTACTCGTAGGCGGGGACGTCCTCGACCCGCGGCGTGATGACGAACGGCGGATTGGAGACGATGAGATCGAAGGACTCTCCCGCCACCGGCTCGAACATGCTGCCCAGGCGGAACTCGATGTTGCCCACGCCGTTGAGGCGGGCGTTGAGCTCGGCGAACGCCAGAGCGCGCTCGGAGACGTCCGTCGCGACGACGACACCCGCATGCCTGGCCACGAGCAGGGCCTGGATGCCGCAGCCGGTGCCGAGATCCAGCGCCCGGCCGACGGGACCGGGGACGATGAGCTCGGCGAGCGTTCGCGAGGCGCCGCCCACGCCGAGCACGTGATCGGGGGGAAGCTCTGCGCCGAGGGCGACCTCGTCGAGATCGCTGGCGATCCACCACTCTCCGACGCCGTCCGCATCGACGAACGACTGCGGGCGGATCAGCGCCAGAGGATGCACCGTCGCAGCATCCGCCTCGGCGAGGCCGAGCGCGCACAGGCCGTCGACGCCGAGGCGGGGAAGTGCCGCCGCCACCGCCGACCGTTCCTGCGCCATCCCCAGCACGAGCAGCCGGCCGAGCGTCGCGAGCGAGCCGTCGTCCTTCGCGATCGCCCGGAGGATGGGGGTGCGCAGACCCCGCGCCAGGGCGTCGTCCGCCTCTGCTCCCCAGAGCTGACGGAGGGGTTCCGAACGGAGGTCCGCGGCGTCGAGATCGGCGGCGAGCGCTGCGACGTGATGCGGATCGGAGGAGGGGAGGGCGCTGTCTGACACGGGCGTCACTCTACGCGCCTTCAGGCTGAGCAACGGCGCGCGGCCTAGAATCACAGGGTCACTGCTCACGAACCGTCCGCCGCGGCGGTCGAGGAAGACCCGAAGACCGTGATCATCCCCCGACCCGCTCCGCGTGTCCACCGGCGCCTCGCCGCCGTGCTCGCGGCGTTCGTCGTCGGCATCCTCGCGATCCTCGTCCTCGGAACGCCCGCGCATGCCGCGGTCGACGAGGAGCAGACGCAGGACGGCACGGTCGAGCTCGCGCTCACGCTCGGCTCGCACGGGGCGATGGCCGCCGGGTCCTCGCTCTCCGCGACCGCGACGATCGAGAACGGCGTCGGAGAGCAGTTGAGCACCGGCGTGCTCGCCGTCGAGCTCGGGCGCACCCCGCTCGCGGATTCGACCGCCGTGCAGGCGTGGGTCGAGGAGGGCACGGCACCGGATGCCTTCGACCAGGTGTACAGCGCCCCGACCGCCGCCGTGCCGGCGCAGGACGACATCACCGCCGCGGTGTTCGTCGCCGCCGAGGATCTGCAGGATCTCACGCCCGGCGTGTATCCGATCCGCGCATCCCTGAGCTCGGTCGAAGGGTCCGAGAGCGGGACGCTGTGGAACCTCTCGGCACGGTCGCTGCTCACGGTGCGCACCGGCGCACCGGCGCAGGTGTCCGTCCTCGTGCCGATCACCGCGACGCCCTCCTCCGGCGTGCTCCTGAGCTCCTCGGAGCTGGCCGAGCTGACCGCGGACGGCGGTGCGCTCGATGCGCAGCTCGATGGTGTCGCAGGCACGTCCGCCGTGCTCGCCGTGGACCCCGCAATCATCGCCGCGATCCGGGTTCTCGGCACCGCAGCGCCGGAGAGCGCTTCGGCATGGCTGGAGCGACTCGAGATCCTGCCGAACGAGAGGTTCGCGCTCCAGTTCGGCGATGCGGATGCTTCGGCCCAGGCGCAAGCGGGCCTCGACGGCTTGCTGGCGCCGACGACGCTGGACCCGCTCATCGACGCGGAGAACCTGGTCGCGGAGCCCACACCCTCACCTTCTCCCACCGAGGAGACCACCCCCCTTCCCTCGGTCGAGGAGCTGACGGCGATCGACGGCTCGCTGCCCGGCGTGCTCTGGCCGCGGGGTCAGGTGACAGCCGCAGACCTGTCGGCCTTCTCCGGGTTCCTCGGTACGGATGCCGTGACGGTGCTCCCGCGTGCATCGGTATCGGCCGCCGGGGCGAACGCCGTCATCGGAGAGAGCCGGGTGCTCGTCCTCGACGACGAGCTCTCGGGGTTGCTCTCCACCGCCGCGGCCACGACCTCGCCGACCGAGCGCGCCGCGCTTCTGGCCCAGGCGACCGCGGATCTCAGCTTCTCCGGTCGACCGGCATCCGGTGTCCTCGTCGGCCTCGAACGCGATGAGACCCGCACGGCAGACGCCCTGCGCGAGGCGATCGGCGTCGTGGCGGCGCAGCCGCTGGACGCGCTGCGGAGCACGACGCCCGTGAGCGGGACGATCTCCTCCGAGGCCGATCCTTCCCGCGCGGCGGCCGTGACCCAGCTGCTCGATGATGAGTCGCGCCTGGCAGCGTTCGCCACGATCCTCGACGACCCGCAGGTGCTTCTGACGCCAGAGCGCATCCGCATCCTCCGTCTGCTCGCCGTCGGAGCCGCCGAAGACGCATTCACCAGCACCGTCGCCGCGCACCGTACCGACACCGTCGACACGTTGAACGCCGTGGACATCCAGCCCTACACCGGACCGATCCAGCTCATCAGCGCCAACGTGGCCCTGCCGGTCTGGATCCGCAACGACCTGCCCTGGCCGGTTTCGCTGACGCTGGAGGTGCGCCCCTCGGATCCGCGCATCGACATCGAGCCGTACACCGAGGTGGAGGCGACCGCCTCCGGCAACACCCGGATCCAGCTGCCCGTGGCTGCCAGGGTCGCCAGCGGCGAGCTGGACGTGCGCTTCAGCCTCACCAGCCCCACCGGCGTCCCCATCGGCCTGCCGCAGAGCGCCGATGTCACGGTGCGCGCCGAATGGGAGAACATCGGCCTCGGCGTGCTGGGCGGCATCATCGTGCTGCTGCTCGGCTTCGGCATCGTCCGCACCATCCGCCGGCGTCGACGCGAGCCGCAGCACGCCGACGCGTCAGTGCTCGCTGAGCCCACCTCCCCTCAGCTCGCTGAGCCCACCTCCCCTCAGCTCGCTGAGCTTGTCGAAGCGAACCCTTCAGAGCGCGCTTCGACAAGCTCAGCGAGCTCTGAAGCGGGCTCGGACGACGCATCCGAAGAAGGAGAACGATGAGCGGTCTCGGACGCGCGAGCGCACTGCTGGGAGCGGGAACGCTCGTCTCCCGCCTCACGGGGCTGCTGCGCACCATCGTGCTCGTCGGCGTCGTCGGCGCGGTGGGGTCGCAGACCGCGGATGCCTTCGCCGTGGCCAATCAGCTGCCCAACAGCGTGTTCAACCTCATCTCCGTGGGTGTGATCACCGCTGTGATCGTCCCGCAGATCGTGAAGGCATCCGGCCATGCCGACGGGGGCAACGCCTTCATCTCGAAGCTCTTCACCCTCGGCACCGTGGTGCTCGTGATCGCCACGGCGGCCGCGATGCTCGCCGCACCGTGGCTCGTCTCCCTGCAGCTCAAGTCGTACAACGTCGAGCAGCTCGCTCTCGCCACGGCCTTCGCCTACTGGTGCCTGCCGCAGATCCTCTTCTACGGCCTCTATGCCCTGCTGGGTGAGACGCTCAACGCCCGGCGGATCTTCGGGCCCTTCACCTGGGCACCGATCGCGAACAACCTCATCTCCATCGTGGGGTTCCTCGTGGTCGGCGCGATGTTCGGCAGCAACCTCGTCGATGTCGACGCCTGGACACCGGAGATGATCGCGTGGCTCGGAGGTGTCGCGACGGCGGGGATCGCCGTTCAGGCGCTCATCCTGCTCGTGTTCTGGCGCAAGACCGGGCTCGCCCTGAAGGTCGACTTCCGCTGGCGCGGTGTCGGGCTCGGCAACGTCGGCCGGGTGGCCGGGTGGACGCTGCTCATGGCGATCTCCAGCATGGCGGCCGGCTTCTACCAGAACTGGGTCGTCGGCGAAGCATCCGGATATGGTGCCGGGCTCTTCGTGATGAACAACGCGTGGCTCATCTTCATGCTGCCGTACTCGATCATCGTGCACTCGATCGGAACCCCGTACTTCACGCAGCTCTCCGAGCACGCCAGCGCCGGACGCGACGACGACGTCCGCGCCGACATCTCACGCAGCATCCGCACGCTCGGCTTCTTCCTGATGGGCGCTCTCGCGGCCGTCGTGGCCGCAGCCGTTCCGCTGTCGCGCATCTTCACGAATTCCGCGGCGGATGCCGTCGACGCCGCCGTCGTGCTGATCTGCTATCTGGCGGGGCTCCTCTCGCTCGCCGTCCTCTTCATCGTGCAGCGCACGTTCTACGCCTATGGCGACACCCGGACGCCGTTCTTCTTCACGCTGTTCCAGTGCGTGCTCATCGCGGCAGGCGCCAGCGCGGCCTGGGCCCTCTCCGCTGCAGGCGTCCTTCCGCTCACCCTGCTGGCCGCGGCCGTCGCGCTGAGCCAGTCGATCGCCGGCACCGTGCAGACCATCGTGGCGACCGTGCTGCTTCGCCGCCGCCTCGGCTCTCTCGAGACCGGACGATGGATGCTCGCCCTCGGGCGCTTCACCCTCGCCGCCATCCCCGCCGCAGCGGCCGGGTGGGGCGTCTTCGTGCTGCTGGGCGGCGTCGGGGGGTGGACCGTCGTCGACAAGATCTTCGGTGCGCTGGGCGGCGGCATCATCGGCGCCGCCGCTCTGGTGGTCTACATCCTCTTCCTCTGGATCCTTCGCGCCCCCGAGTTGAAGGTCGCCGGTTCCCTCGTCCGGCGCTTCCTGCCTGGGCGCTGATCCGCAGGATCGGATGCCGGATCCCTGGCGGGTAGGGTTTCCGGATGGCACGCGCGTAATGGTCTGACCTTCCCGACGGCATCCGGAACCGCGTCGAGGGCATCGCGGGCAGTCTCCAGACCGAGGCGACCACGCCCGATGGCGGCTTCTCGACCGGCGTCGCGTCGCAGGTCGGTTTCGCCGACGGCACCCGCCTGTTCGTCAAGGCCATCCCGACGTCCACCGAGGGCACGTATGAGCTGTACACGCGGGAAGCCACGATCCTGCGCGGTCTGCCGTCTCGACTGCCAGCCGCCCGTCTCCTCGACGCCTTCGAGCAGGAGGGATGGTTCGTCCTCGTCATCGAGCACGTCGTGGGCAGGCACCCCCGGCAGGATGCCGCGGACGCGGACACCGCTCACGTCCTCGACGCCATCCACGCGCTGTCGCTCACACGGGCGTCCGCCGCGCTGCCGACGCTCTCCGACGAGCTCAGCCCGGACTCCGGCTCCTGGCACCGCCTGCAGGCCGACGGTCTCCTCGGGGAGACCACGCCGTGGTGCCGGGAGCGGGTCGACACCCTCAAGGACCTGGCTGCCGGGGTGGGTGAGGCCGTCGCCGGCGATCGCCTCATCCACGGCGACCTCCGAGCGGACAACATTCTCATCGACACGACAGGGCACGCGCGTCTTCTGGACTGGCCGTGGGCCGCCCGGGGAGCCGGATGGGAGGACGCCCTGCTCTACCTGCTCGATCTTCTCGTGGCGGATCCGGATGCTCCCGTCGACCCTCTGCTCGGGCATCCAGTCTTCGCGGAGAGCACGGCAGCGCAGCAGAACGCGCTGCTGGCAGCGATCGGCGGAGCATGGTTCGAGAAGTGCCGGCTGCCTGCGCCGACGGGGATGACCCAGCTGCGCGCCTTCCAGCGCCGGGAGGCTCTCACCGTCGTGGACTGGCTGACCCGCCGGATCCCCTGAGCAGGGCGTCGTCGCGCCGACGGCTGCGGGAATGCCGCGCGGCTACCATTGTTGAAGCAGGAGAACCCATCCATCGACGGAGAGCACATGCGTCAGGTCATCATCATCGGCTCCGGCCCCGCCGGATTCACGGCCGCCATCTACGCGGCACGCGCGAACCTCGAGCCGCTGCTCATCGCGAGCTCCGTGGAGGTCGGCGGAGAGCTCATGAACACGACCGAGGTCGAGAACTTCCCCGGCTTCCCCGACGGCATCCAGGGCCCCGACCTCATGGCCAAGCTCCAGCAGCAGGCGGAGAAGTTCGGCACCGAGGTCGTCTACGACGATGTCACCTCGCTCGAGCTCGACGGCCCCGTCAAGAAGGTCGTCCTCGGCTCCGGTGCGGAGCACGAGACCCGCACCCTCATCTATGCCACCGGCTCCGCGTACCGCAAGCTCGGCATCGAGGGCGAGGAGCGTCTCTCCGGGTACGGCGTCTCCTGGTGCGCCACCTGCGACGGATTCTTCTTCCGCGAGAAGACGATCGCCGTCGTCGGCGGCGGCGACTCGGCGATGGAGGAGGCGACCTTCCTCACCCGCTTCGCGGACAAGGTCTACGTCATCCACCGCAAGGACACCCTGCGGGCATCCAAGATCATGCAGGAGCGCGCCTTCGCGAACGAGAAGATCGAGTTCGTCTGGAACAGCGAGGTCGCCGAGATCCTCGGCGGAGACAGCGTGACCGGCGTGCAGCTGCGCTCGACCGTCGACGGGTCGCTGCGCGACCTGCCGCTGGACGGCCTGTTCATCGCCATCGGCAACGACCCGCGCACCCACCTCGTGCACGACAAGCTGACGCTGACGTCCGAGGGCACGATCTGGGTCGACGGCCGCAGCTCGGTCACCTCGGTGCCCGGTGTCTTCGCCGCCGGCGACGTCATCGACCCGCACTACCGCCAGGCCATCACGGCCGCCGGCTCCGGCACGGTCGCGGCCCTGGACGCCGAGCACTTCCTCGCAGATCTCGAGGATGCCTCGGTGGAGGAGCCCGCTGCCGAGGCCGCCGAGGTCATCGTGGCCTGAGAGCCGCGGAACACTTTCCCCTCGCCCGCTGTTGTAGCAGGCGACACCCCGAACAAGGAGATCTCTGATGACTGCTAAGGCGACGAGCCAGGCGACGTGGGATCAGGACGTGCTGCAGGCCGATGGCACCGTCCTGGTCGACTTCTGGGCGGAATGGTGCGGCCCGTGTCGCATGGTCGCGCCCGTGCTGGACCAGATCCAGTCCGAAAACGCCGACAAGATCACCATCCTCAAGCTCAACGTGGACGAGAACCCCGAGCTGGCGATGAAGTACCAGATCACCTCGATCCCGGCGATGAAGGTCTTCGCCGCCGGTGAGGAGCGCAAGACGATCATCGGCGCCAAGCCGAAGTTCGCTCTCGAGCAGGATCTCGCCGAGTTCCTCGGCTGATCGGTCATCCCGACGACGAAGGCCCGCCTCATTCGAGGCGGGCCTTCGTCGTATCCCGCGTGGTGTCTGCGGAGAGGCGTCAGGAGGCGTCGGCGATCGTCGCGTCCCAGCGGCGGTACGAGGGTCCATCGCCGATGAGGCCCCAGACCGCCGAGGTGAGCTCGGGATACTCCAGCGCGATCTGCCGCATCACGCGATAGTTCCTGGCGGCGTTGGGGCGCACCCCGTCGTTCGCGGCGATGTTGTCGGCCCTGAGCAGATAGACGACCAGCTCGTCGATGCTGGGCAGCTCCTCCATGAAGTCCCACGGGTCCTCGCCGCTCAGCAGCCGTTCCTGGATCAACACTGCGAGCTCGTCCGCCGCTTCCGCGCGCAGCACTTCGAGGCTGGCACGACGGGGGATGGCTTCGGTCATGCATCCAGCCTACGCGCGCTTCGGACGCCCCCGGCGCACGACCTCGACGGTATCGGTCATCGACTCGAGCTCTCGGCCCTTGGTCTCCGGAACCTGGAAGTAGACGAAGAAGAACGACAGGATCGCGAAGAAGGCGTAGAAGCCGTAGGCGAACGTGAGGCCGATCTCCGCGAAGGCGGGGAAGGTCGTGGAGATGAAGAAGTTCGCGATCCACTGCGCGGCGGCGGCCACCGCGAGCGCCCCTGCGCGGATCGAGTTGGGGAACATCTCCCCCAGCAGGACCCAGACCAACGGTCCCCAGGTCGCGCCGAAGAACACCACGAAGCCGTTGGCACAGATCAGCGCGATCAGCGACCACGGCTGCGGCAGGACGACGCTGCCGTCCTGGAGCGTGCCGAACGAGAAGGCCACCGCCATGAGGCCGAGGGTGACCGCCATGCCGATCGATCCGGTGAGCAGCATCGGGCGTCTGCCGACCTTGTCCACCAGCAGGATCGCGACGATCGTCACCACGATGTTCGTGACGGACGTGATCACGGAGGTGAACAGTGCGCTCGACTCATCGAAGCCGACCGACAGCCAGAGCGTCGTGGAGTAGTAGAAGATCACATTGATGCCGACGAACTGCTGGAACACGCTCAGCAGGATGCCCACCCACACGACCGGCTTCAGGCCGAATCGGCTGCCGCGGAGGTCTCCGAGGGACTCCTTCTTCTCCACGTTCAACGTGGAACGGATCTCCTCGATCTTGAGGTTCACGTCCGTCTCGCCGGAGAAGTCGAACAGCACCTGGGATGCCTTGTCGATCTCACCCCTGGCGACGAGGAAACGTGGCGACTCGGGCAGGCGCAACGCCATCACGCCGTAGACGATCGCGGGGATCGCCTCTGCCATGAACATCCAGCGCCAGGCGTCGATCCCCCACCACAGCGGAGAGGCGGCGCTGCCGGCGGCGTTCGCCAGGGCCGCGTTCGACACGAGCGCGGCGAAGATGCCGAGGACGATGGCGAGCTGCTGCAGGGAGCCGAGTCGCCCTCGGATGCGAGCCGGCGACACCTCGGCGATGTAGGCGGGCGCGATGACGGATGCCGCGCCGACGCCGAACCCGCCGATCACCCGCCAGACGATGAGGTCGACGACGCTGAACGCGAAGCCCGAACCGATCGATGAGACGAGGAACAGGATGGCGGCGATGACCATCACGGGGATCCTCCCCCATCGGTTCGCCAGGGACCCTGCGAACCAGGCCCCGACCGCGCAGCCGAGAAGGGCGGAGGAGACCGCGAAGCCCTTCAGCGCGGCGCCGAGATCGAAGGCCCCCGCTAGAGCATCCACCGCGCCGTTGATGACCGCGGTGTCGAAGCCGAAGAGGAACCCGCCGAGGGCCGCCGCGATGCTGATGCCGATGACACGTCCGCTGATGCGTCCGCCCGGTCGTGCTGTCCTGCCGTCTGACATGGAGAACTCCCCCCGCTCACCGCGAGTCTACGACTCTGGGTGCGCGAGGGGAGCGGCGACGCCCTGATTCATCGACACCGGGCATCGCGGGACGCGGATGTCAGGAGGCGTAGCCCTCTTCGCCGATCTCGGCGAGGATGCGGTTGAGGTCCTGGATCGAAGCGAAATCGATGACGACCTGGCCTTTCCGAGCCGTGAGATTGATCTTGACGCGCGTGTTCAGGCGATCTCCGAGCTTCGTGCCGACCTCGTCGAGGTACGCACGGCGCGCACCCGGCTGCGGCTTGGAGAGCTTCCCCGCGCCCGCCTTCGGCGTGTTCTTCGCCGCCTCTTCCGCCGCGCGCACCGAGAGATCCTCGTTGACGATCTTGTCGGCGAGCTTCTGCATGGCCTCCGGGTCGTCGAGGCTGAGGATGGCTCGCGCGTGACCGGCGGAGAGGACGCCGGCTGCGACGCGCTGCTGGACGGGGATCGGCAGTTTGAGCAGGCGGATGGTATTGCTGATCCGCGGCCGCGAGCGACCGATGCGATTCGCGAGCTCCTCCTGGGTGATGCCGAAGTCCTCGAGCAGCTGCTGGTAGGCGGATGCCTCTTCCAAGGGGTTGAGCTCTGACCGGTGCAGGTTCTCGAGCAGAGCATCGCGCAGGAGGTCCTCGTCGGTGGTCTCCCTGACGACCGCGGGGATGGTGTCCAGCCCGGCCTCGCGTGCGGCACGGGTGCGGCGCTCGCCCATGATCAGTTCATACGCACCCTCGGCGTTGAGCCGGACGACGACGGGCTGGAGGACGCCGAACTCGCGCACGCTGTGCACCAGCTCGGCCAGATCCTCGGGATCGAAGTGGGTTCGCGGCTGACGAGGGTTGGGGACGATCGCGTTCGGGTCGACCTGGATCAGTCGCACGCCGGGGATGGCGGCCAGCTCAGCCGTGGCATCCTGTTCCGCGGTCGGCGTGATCTTCGCGCCGGGGAAGAAGACGTCGACGGGGCGCTCGGCCTGGTCGGTCGTGGGGATGAGGGCTCCGATCCCCCGCCCGAGTCCGGTTCGCTTGGCCATCAGTTCTCCTTGCTCTGCGTGGTGCTGTGTGCGGGCGTACGCCGCGCGATCTCGACGGCTACTTCCCGGTAGGCGATCGCACCGGCCGAGGATCCGTCGTAGCCGATGACGGTCTGCCCGAAGCTCGGCGCCTCGGACACCCGGACGGAACGGGGGATGACGGTGTGCAGCACCTGCTCCGGGAAGTGGTTGCGCACCTCATCGGCGACCTGCTGAGCGAGGCGGGTGCGACCGTCGTACATCGTGAGGAGGATCGTCGACAGATGCAGCTTCGGATTGAGGTGCTTCTGGATCATCTGGATGCTTCCGAGCAGCTGGCTCAGCCCTTCCAGGGCGTAGTACTCGCACTGGATGGGGATGAAGACCTCTGACGCGGCGGTGAAGGCGTTGATGGTCAGAAGCCCCAGCGACGGCGGGCAGTCGATGATGACGAAGTCGAGGGGATGCTCCGCGAGATACCCCTCGAGGGCGCGCGAGAGGCGGTGCTCACGAGCCACCTGCGACACGAGCTCGATCTCCGCACCGGCCAGGTGGATCGTACTCGGCGCACAGAACAGATTCTCAGACTCCGGGCTCTGCTGGATCACATTCACGAGCGGGGAGTCATCGATGAGGACGTCGTACACGCTGGGTACGTCGGCGCTGTGCGGCACTCCGAGGGCGGTGGAGGCATTGCCCTGCGGATCGAGGTCGATGACGAGAACCTTTGCGCCGAGTCCGGCCAGAGCGGACGCGACATTCACCGCCGTCGTCGTCTTGCCGACGCCGCCCTTCTGGTTGGAGATCGTGAGGATGCGCGTCTGGGTGCCATCGAAGCGGAGTTCCACGGCTTCCAGGGATCGGCGACGGGCACTGAGATCCGCGAGTTCCCGGGCGAGGGGGGTGTCGATCCCGAAGCCTTGATCCGGCGATGTCTGTTCGGACTGTTTCACGTGAAACATCCACTCCTTTCGGGGCCGCATCCAACTCTAATCGAGGTCAGGGACACGACGAACCTTCGGACGCTGCGTACAGATGATGGATCGCTCCTGGCCACGCGACTATCCGTCCTGATCGTGGTCATGTTGTTTCACGTGAAACACAATCACGCGACCCCATGAGCGGGCCGTCCCACCGACCAGTGGTCACTTCTCGCCTCGGTCCGCTGCAGCGCAGGGTCACTCGATCACCCGCGCGCGTGGCCGCATGCTCCTCATCGAAAGCATTTCACGGGCAGAGTCACGCCCTCATGACTCCACGACGAGCGCGAGTGATGTTTCACGTGAAACACGAGAGGACGTGCGACGCGGACCTATGAACATCTCGTCGGCCCACCTCGCCGGATGATCGAAGACCACTCATGTCTGATCGCCATCGACACCGGCCATCCATGATCCGGTCCACCATCGTGTGGCGCGCCCTGCAGGTGGGGCGTCACCACCCACGCCACGGCTCGCCGCGCCGACGGCATGTTTCACGTGAAACAGTGTCAGCAGTCGGTGTCGGGCGAGTGGCGTCAGACCAGATCACTCCCCATCTGCACGCCAACACGGACCGGTTCCGACGGAAGAATGGTCGGTTACCTGACCTCATCCTCTTCGCTCCACCCGCGGGAATGCCGGACAGAGGATCCATCCATACCAAGAACGCAGGCGCCGATCCCGGCAACACTTCGTCACCGCCGATCTTCGGCGCGAAATCTCATGGGTGCGCGTACGTCATGGACAACGCGCTCACAAAGAACGGGGGAGTGTTTCACATGAAACGCTCCCCCGTTCAGCCGATCATCAGGCGCGGACGAACGCGCGAATGACTCGGGTCTCCTCCGGGATCACACCCTCACCGAGGACCTCAACCCGCACATCGCTGAGGAAGAAGCGCCGGATCTGCTTCTCTGCCGCGGTGATCTCCACCGGGGCATTCATTCCCTTGAGCAGCACGAGCTCTCCCCCGCTGCGAACGAGCGGTGCGGTGATCGGGATCAGTGTGCGCAACGCACTTACAGCGCGGGCGGTCACGACGTCGAAGGACCCCGCGAGGCCGACGTCTTCTGCCCGAGCACGCACGACCTCGACGTTGTCCAGCCCCAGCTCCGATACCTGCTCATCGAGCCAGTTCACCCGACGCTCCATCGGCTCCACCAGGGTGAAATGCACATCAGGTCGCGCGATCGCCAGGACGATTCCCGGGAGACCGGCACCGGATCCGATATCCGCCGATCGACCCGTGAACAAAGGCGCGGCAATGGCGGAGTTCAGGATGTGCCGGGTCCAGAGACGGGGCAGCTCCAACGGTCCGATCAGACCACGCTCTTCACCTTGCTCAGCCAGGGCGGCAGTGAAGGCCCGCGCTGCGTCGATGCGGTCGCCGAACAGTGTCTGTGCCGCAGCCGGCTCGGTCTCGAGGTCACTCATCGTGCGGGATGTTTCACGTGAAACATCAGTGCCGGCGAATCACGGTGTGGCGATCCGCACCGTCCCCGTAGGACTCGGAGACAAGTCCGCGCTCCGACACGATGTCATGCACGAGCTTGCGCTCGTAGCTGGACATCGCGGGAAGCGACGCCTTGGTGGCTCCTTCATCCAGCTTCGCCACGGCGGCGTCGACCAGGCGCTCGAGCTGACGACGGCGCGCATCCCGTGATCCGCCCACATCCAGGATCAACCGCGAGAACGCACCGGACTTGCTCTGCACCGCAAGGCGCGTGAGCTCCTGCAGCGCCTGCACGGTGTCGGGGCCCGAGAGAAGCGCGAGGCCGTCTCCCTCTGCCTCGACCGAAACATAGGCACGTCCCTGGCGGACATCCAGCGTCAGGTCGCCGTCGATGTCCGCGATATCCAGCAGCTCCTCGAGGAAGTCCGCCGCGATGTCGCCTTCGGCTTCGAGATCCGAGACACTCGGTTCCTGGCGCTCCACCACGTCGTCGATGCTCATCAGTTGCTGCCCTTCTTCTTGGCGCGCTTCTTGCCCACCGGCTGCTGACGCTTCGGGGCCTCGGCCTTCGCGCGCTCGGCCTCTTCGAGCAGCCGCTGCTGCTCCGCCTCGTACACGGCCATCGGGACGACCTTGCCCGATCCATCGATCGCCTTGCCCTTGCGAGCAAGCCGCTCCTCGCGCGCCTTCGCGGCCTCCGAGCCAGGCGTCGGCATCTCACGGATCACCAGGAACTGCTGGGCCATGGTCCAGAGGTTCGACACGAACCAGTACACGACGACACCGAGCGGGAAGAACACACCGGAGAAAATGAAGCCCAACGGCAGGATGTAGAGCATGATCTTCTGCATCTGGTACGCCTGGCCGGTCTTGGCCTCCGGAGACAGGTTCTTCGAGATGATCTGCAGCTGAGTGAAGAACTGCGACGCGATCATGAGCACGACGAGGATCACCAGCAGAATGATCGCCGTGACGTTCTGCGTCTCGATGGCGTTGCCGAGCGTCCCGTGCAGGGAGACGGTGCCGAAGATCGTCGCGTCGTAGAACTGCTTGGTGAGCTCGGCGCTCAGCAGACCGACGCCTCCGATCCCGGCATCCGCATGCTTGGTGACGTCGTTGAGCACACTGAACAGGGCGAAGAAGATCGGCATCTGCACGAGCAGCGGCAGACAGCTCGACATCGGCGTCGTGCCGTGCTTCTTGTACAGCGCCATCGTCTCGCGGCTCATCGCCTCACGAGAGAGCTGATCCTTCTTGCCGCGGTACTTCTCCTGGACTTTGCGCAGTTCAGGAGCGATTTCCATCATCTTGCGCTGGCTCTTGATCTGACGGACGAAGAGCGGGAAGACCGCTGCGCGCACGACGATCACGAGGCCGACGATCGAGAGGATCCAGGTGATCCCGGATGCTGCGCCGAGGCCGACCGTGGTGAACAGCCAGTGCCAGGCGACGAGGATCAGCTCGACCGCCCACTTCAACGGCCAGAGGATAGTGCCGAGCAGATCGAAGCCGCCCCCCGATGACTCGGAGGACGGTGTCGCAGAGGCGAGCAGAAGGTCCAGGCCCACTGATCAGTCCTTTCGAAGAGGCACGACGAAACCTCGGGCGGTCAAGTCGTATCGGAAATGGTCGTGGGGACGGACGTCGTCGACGCCGCCCGAAGTCCAGGGGTTGCATCGCAGGATGCGCCAGGCCGAGAGCGCCGCGCCCTTGACGGCGCCGTGCTGCTGAACCGCACCTACAGCGTATGCGGAGCACGACGGGTAGTACGCGCACACGTCTCCGTAGAGCGGGGAGATCACGGCACGATAGGCGGTGAGGAAACCCAACACGAGATTGCGGGGTACGAGAGGGATGCTGCGCAGCGCATCGGATGCACGAAGGTGCGCGGAGCCTGAGGCGTACGACGGGAGCGCACTCATCGCGACACCGGCCGGAGCTGACGAGTGATGCACCGCGTCACGTCGGAGCGGAGCTCGGCGAAGGAGGCGGTCGCAGACACAGGAAGGGCACGGATGACGACATCCGTGCCCTGAGGAACCTCGGTGAGCAACTCGGCGCACACGGCTTTGAGCCGACGACGCACGGTGTTGCGGATCACTGCGGTACCCACCTGCTTGCTGATGATGAACCCGAATCGGGCCGCTCGCTCCGTCTCGGCGGTCGTCAGGATCGAGACCACCAGCCGAGGCCCTCCGCACCGGGCACCGCGTCGGACCACCTGTCGGTAGTCGCTGCCGCGGGTGAGTCGATGCGGACGGGCGAGCACAGCGGGTTACGCGGAGAGCTCGGTGCGGCCCTTCGCACGGCGGGCCGACAGAATGGCACGGCCGGCGCGGGTGCGCATGCGGGCGCGGAAGCCGTGCTTCTTGGCGCGACGACGGTTGTTGGGCTGGAAGGTGCGCTTGCTCATGAGATCACTCCGGGGACGACTGTCACCGGATGCGTTCGACCGGAGACATTTGGAAACTGCCCGAATGGGCATAAGTCAACCGATTTAGAGTACGTCAGAGCCGAGCGCAGAGCAAATCGCCCGGCGACGCAGCAGCGCCCGGAACAGACCGCGCACAGCCATTATCCACAGCTGTGGATGAACCGACCGGCACAACACGCCCGTTGATTTTCCGGGCGCAGGTTGCCCTTCATCGGTGCGATGACTACCGTGGCACGAGTAGTTATCCACAGGGGGGCCCGCGACTCTCCGACCTTCACGACCGGAGCGCCATGACCACTCCCGCCTATCCCGACGTCCCTGTCTGGAACGAGGTGCGGGAGATCCTGATCGGTGACGATCGCGTCACCCCGCAGCTGCACGGCTTCCTCTCCCTGGCGGTCCCCGCGGGGATCATGGGCGCCACCCTCTACCTGGATGTGCCGAACGATCTCACCGCCGCGCAGATCAACAAGCGCCTGCGTGTGCCGATGATGGAGGCGCTCGCGACGATCGGCGAGGAAGTCACCTCCTTCCGGGTCGTCGTCAACCATGAGCTCGCCGACCAGCCCACCGCTCCGATCGCGGTGCCGGACTTCGCCAGGAGCGAGCAGCCCCGACCGGAGTCGCCGATCGAGCAGCCGACGGCGATGAGGCACGAATCCCGGCTGAACCCGAAGTACACCTTCGACAACTTCGTCATCGGCCAGTCCAACCGCTTCGCGCACGCGGCGGCCGTGGCCGTCGCCGAGGCACCGGCGAAGGCGTACAACCCGCTCTTCATCTACGGGGACTCCGGGCTGGGCAAGACCCACCTCCTGCACGCCATCGGCGACTACGCGCAGTCTCTCTATTCGGGCGTGAAGGTGCGGTACGTCTCGAGCGAGGAGTTCACGAACGACTTCATCAACTCGATCGCCAACAACCGCGGCTCCGCGTTCCAAGCGCGCTACCGCGATGTCGACATCCTCCTCATCGATGACATCCAGTTCCTGCAGGGGAGGGCGGAGACCCAGGAGGCGTTCTTCCACACCTTCAACACCCTGCACGATCACAACAAGCAGGTCGTCATCACGAGCGACGTCGCGCCGAAGCACCTCACCGGCTTCGAGGACCGCATGCGCAGCCGGTTCGAGTGGGGCCTCATCACCGATGTGCAGGCGCCCGACCTGGAGACCCGCATCGCGATCCTGCGCAAGAAGGCACAGAGCGAGTCGCTGCACATCCCCGACGAGGTGCTGGAGTACATCGCCACCGTCGTCTCCTCCAACATCCGCGAACTCGAAGGCGCCCTCATCCGGGTGACCGCCTTCGCGAGCCTCAACCGCTCAGCGCTCGACATCGCCCTCGCCCAGACGGTCCTCCGCGACATCGTCGACACGGCGGAGGACAACATCATCTCGCCGACCGACATCATCACCGCGACTGCGGGCTACTTCAAGCTCACCGTCGACGACCTCTACGGATCGAGCAGGTCGCAGCAGATCGCGACGGCTCGACAGATCGCGATGTACCTCTGCAGAGAGCGGACGAACCTCTCACTCCCCAAGATCGGTCAGCTGTTCGGCAATCGCGACCACACCACCGTCATGTACGCGTACAAGAAGATCAGCGAGCTCATGAAGGAGCGCCGCTCGATCTACAACCAGGTGACCGAGATCACCACCCAGCTCGGGCGACGCTGACGCTGTCCCCCAAACGGTCGACTTGACGCGTTCGACACGCATCCGATACGACCTTTGCACATGTGGATAACTTGTGGATGACAGCCGAGGTTAACGGGATGAATCACATTTCCGAGCTCGTTGCTGTGGATAACCCAGAAGCATCCTGCCGTCGTCCACATCGCCGGATTCCCCGGATTCCTCAGGGATTCCACATCTCACAGCCGTGTAGTTTCCTACTCTCCACTGATATCCACCGAGTTATCCACAGTATCCACAGCTGTTAACACCGTTAAGGAGTTAACCCGGAGAGAGGGCGATCCGATCACCTCGGAGGTGTGGAAACCACAAGAAACCCGGCCTTACGGCGCGGCCACGGTGTGGGGCTACGATGGGAAGCCCTGACGTGAGCCGCGCTCGCGTCGGATTCTTGTGAAAACGACGAGGGAGCGCCCGTGAGGTTCCAGGTCAACCGCGATGTCTTCAGCGAAGCAGTGTCCTTCGTCGTCAAGCTCCTGCCCCAGCGCAACCCGCAGCCGATCCTGGCCGGCGTGCTGATCGAGGCGGGCGACAACGGACTGACGCTCTCCGCCTTCGACTACGAGGCATCTGCGCGCACGACCATCGAGGCGACCGTCGAGCAGCCGGGCACGATCCTGGTCCATGGCCGCCTGCTCTCCGACATCGCCAGCCGGCTCCCCAACGCGCCGATCGAGATCGCCCTCGGCGACGATGGGGGGATCGCCGTCACCTGCGGATCCGCCCGGTTCACGCTCGCAGCCATGCCGGTCGAGGAATATCCGTCGATCCCCGAGGTCAGCGGGTCCTCCGGCGTGGTGCCGGCCGAGGACTTCGGCACCGCCATCGCCCAGGTCGGCTTCGCAGCCTCCCGCGATGACGTGACCCCCGTGCTCACCGGCGTGCAGCTCGAGGTCTCCGGTCACAGCCTGAGTCTCGTCGCGACCGACCGCTACCGCGTCTCGCTCCGTGACGTCCCCTGGGACGGCGATGCCAGCGAAGGAACGGCGCTCGTCCCGGCGCGCACTCTGCAGGAGGTCGGCAAGACCTTCGCTCACGCGGGCAACATCGAGGTCGCGTTCTCCGGCGAGGGCGATCGTGAGATCATCGCCTTCACCGCAGGGAACAAGACCGTGACCTCGCTCCTGATCAAGGGCAACTTCCCGCCGGTCCGCCGGTTGTTCCCCGAGCAGACCGACCACTACGCCGTCGTCAACACCGCGGATCTCATCGAGGCCGTACGTCGTGTCGCCCTCGTGCTCGACCGCGCGGCCCCGCTGAAATTCACGTTCTCCAGCGACAGCGTGACGATGGATGCCTCGGGCAGCGAGCAGGCCAGGGCATCCGAATCCGTCGACGCGCACCTGTCCGGTGGCGACGAGGTCACGCTCGGTCTCAACCCGCAGTACCTCATCGAGGCTCTGGGCGCGGTCAAGAGCGAGTTCGTCAGGGTCACGTTCACCTCGAGCGACAACGCCAACAAGCTGAGTCCGATCCTGGTGACCAGCCAGACCTCGGTCGATCAGGCGGGCAACGACTCGTACAAGTACCTGCTGCAGCCGAACCTGCTGCTGCGCTGATCGCTCCAGGGGCGCCGTGTCAGAGGCGCCGGTTAGGCTGATCCCCGTGATCGTGGAGCACCTGAACCTGGTCGACTTCCGCAATTACGCGACGGCCGAGCTCTCGCTGTACAGCGGGCCGAACGTCCTCGTGGGTCGCAACGGACAGGGCAAGACCAACCTCGCCGAGGCCATCGTCTTCCTCGCGACGCTGGGGTCCCATCGCGTCTCCTCCGACGCGCCGATGGTCAAAGACGGCCAGGAGTTTGCGATCATCCGCGCACGACTGGGGGTCGGTGAACGCCGTGTGCTCGTCGAGGTCCAGCTCAACCGCCAGGGCTCGAACAAGGCGCGCATCAACGGCTCTCCCGTGAAGACGAGCGAGCTGCCCCGCTATGCGCATGTCGTGCTGTTCGCACCGGAGGACCTCCAGATCGTCCGCGGCGACCCGTCGTCGCGGCGACGATTCGCCGACCAACTCCTCATCCAGCGGACTCCCCGCATGGCGGCCGTGCTCGGCGACTACGACCGGGTGCTCAAGCAGCGCACCGCGCTGCTGAAGTCCGCCCGCGCCAGAGGCGTCAGAGGGGATGCACTGACGACGCTCGACGTCTGGGACGACAAGCTCATCGCTCTCGGCAGCGAGATCATCGTCGCCCGCCAGCGACTCGCCGCCGACCTGCAGACTCCGCTGGCCGAGGCGTACGCCGCCATCGCCGGAGCGGATCACCGTCCCGAGCTCGAATGGGCGCTCTCCATCCGCGGCGGCGATCCGGAAGAGGGCGAGGCGGCGTCGACCGATGCGAGAGGCGAGACGGCGGAGCTGTTCCGTGCGACCCTTCTCGCCAAGCGTGCGCAAGAGCTCGACCGCGGGCTCACGCTCGTGGGGCCGCATCGCGACGATCTGCTCATGCGGGTGAGGGATCTGCCGGTGAAGGGGTACGCGTCGCACGGAGAATCCTGGTCGGTGGCACTCTCACTCCGTCTCGCTTCCGCGGAGCTGCTGCGCGCCGAGTCCCCTGCGGGAGACCCCGTCCTGATCCTCGATGACGTGTTCGCCGAACTCGATGCCGAACGGCGGCGCCGACTCGCCTCCCTCACGAGCGGCTACGAACAGGTCATCGTCACAGCGGCGGTCGAGGAGGACATCCCCGACGTGCTGCACCGGCATGTCGTGCGCATCAGCGCGGGTACCATCAGCGATGAGCGCGGCGAGGAAGGGAGCGAGGCATGACGGAGCACATCACGCACACGGCATCCGACGTCCCCGAGACCATCGCGACCTATCTTCGGCTGCGTGGGCTCACGCCGAGCGCGAAGAACTGGAAGCGCAAACGTCGCATCGTCGACGACGAGAACGCGCCGTTCACTCCGGGCCGTGACCCCGGCTCGCTCGGCGCGATCCTTGACGTGCTCACCAAGGAGTCCGGCTGGGAGTCCACGATGGCCCGCGAGGACCTCGTGCGTCAGTGGGCGGAACTCGCCGGCGCCGACACCGCCAAGCACTCCGACCCCGTCTCTCTGGAGAACGGGATGCTCACGATCAAGTGCGATTCGACGGCCTGGGCGAAGAACCTGCAGTACATGCGCGGGACCATCCTCACCGAGATCGGACGCAGGTACCCGGCGGCGGGTGTCGAGAACCTCCGTTTCATCGGACCGGACGTCCCCTCGTGGAAATGGGGGCCGAGAGCCGTCCCAGGGCGGGGCCCGCGCGATACCTACGGGTAGGGCATCATCCGAGGCATCCCGATCGATTTGAGGGCCACACACGGCCTTTCAGCCGGATTTCCTCGCTCTGAACAGGCTAGACTGGTATCCACGAGATCGATGTGGAGAATGCCCTCTGATGACGCCTGAATCCCCCGCTGACGAGACGGAATCGACCACCGGGGGCACCCCCGACCCCGTCGAGTACGGCGCCGACTCCATCCAGATCCTCGAAGGACTCGAGGCCGTCCGCAAGCGACCCGGCATGTACATCGGGTCCACCGGACCGCGCGGCCTACACCACCTCGTGCAGGAGATCGTCGACAACTCGGTCGATGAGGCGATGGCCGGCTACGCCGACACGATCCTGGTGACCCTGCTCGAGGACGGCGGCGTCCGCGTCGTCGACAACGGTCGAGGCATCCCCGTCGATCCGCACTCCTCCGACCCGTCCAAGTCGACGGTCGAGGTGGTCCTCACGATCCTGCACGCCGGCGGCAAGTTCGGCGGTGGCGCGTACGCCGTCTCCGGTGGTCTGCACGGCGTCGGATCGTCCGTCGTGAACGCGCTGTCCACCCGTTTCGAGGTCGAGGTGAAGCAGAAGGGCTTCGTCTGGCGGCACAGCTTCGCCGATGGCGGCGTCCCGCAGCAGAAGCTCGAGAAGGGCGAGGAGACCACCGAGACCGGAACGGCCATCACGTTCTGGCCGGACGCGACGATCTTCCAGGAGACGGTCGAGTTCGACTACGACACCCTGCGCACCCGCTTCCAGCAGATGGCGTTCCTCAACAAGGGTCTGCGCATCCGGCTCGTCGACGAGCGTCCTTCCGCGGCCATCGAGGTCGAGGAGGACGGCACCACCGTCACGAAGCAGCGCAGCGACGACTTCCACTACGAACGCGGCCTCGTCGACTACGTCGAGTACCTCAACAAGGTCCGTCATGCCGAGGTCGTGAACGACGAGATCATCGACTTCTCCGCAGAAGACACGGTGCGAAAGCTCTCGGTCGAGATCGCGATGCAGTGGACGACCTCGTACACGGAGAACGTCTTCACGTACGCGAACGTCATCAACACCCATGAGGGCGGGACGCACGAAGAGGGCTTCCGCGCCGCGCTGACGACGCTCGTGAACAAGTACGCCCGCGCGAACAACCTGCTCAAGGAGAAGGACGACAACCTCTCCGGCGACGACGTCCGCGAAGGTCTGACCGCCGTCATCTCGGTCAAGCTGTCCGAGCCGCAGTTCGAGGGCCAGACGAAGACCAAGCTCGGAAACACCGAGGCGAAGGCGTTCGTGCAGAAGGTCGTCGGCGATCAGCTCGGCGACTGGTTCGACCGCAACCCCGTGCAGGCGAAGAACGTGATCCGCAAGGCGATCGACGCGGCGACCGCGCGCCTGGCCGCCCGCAAGGCCCGTGAGACCGCACGTCGCAAGAGCGTCTTCGAGTCGGCCGCGATGCCCGACAAGCTCAAGGACTGCACGAGCAAGGATCCCTCGATCAGCGAGATCTTCCTCGTCGAGGGAGACTCGGCCGGCGGATCGGCCGTGCAGGGTCGCGACCCGCACACCCAGGCGATCCTGGCGCTGCGCGGCAAGATCCTCAACGTCGAGCGCGCGCGTCTGGACAAGGCCCTGGCCAACAAGGAGGTCCAGGCGATGATCCAGGCCTTCGGCACGGGCATCGGCGAGGACTTCGACATCGACAAGGCGCGGTACCACAAGATCGTGCTGATGGCGGATGCCGATGTCGACGGCCAGCACATCACGACGCTGCTGCTCACGCTGCTGTTCCGCTACATGCGCGGGCTCATCGAGGCCGGCTTCGTCTACCTCGCGATGCCTCCGCTGTACCGCCTGAAGTGGTCGAACTCCGCGCACGAGTACGTCTACTCGGACGCCGAGCGCGACGCGCTGATGAAGGACGGCCTCGCGAACGGCAAGCGCCTCCCGAAGGACGCCGGCGTGCAGCGCTACAAGGGTCTCGGCGAGATGAACGCCAAGGAGCTGTGGGAGACCACGATGGATCACACCACGCGGACCCTCCGCCAGGTGACGATCGACGACGCCGCTGCCGCGGACGAGATCTTCAGCGTGCTGATGGGCGAGGACGTCGAGTCCCGCCGCACGTTCATCCAGCGCAACGCCAAGGACGTCCGCTTCCTCGACATCTAGCGCATCCGGGGTCCCTGAGCTCGACGAAGGGACCCAGACGCCTCGATACGTTCAGCGATCCAGAAAAGAACACACATGACTGACGAAGAACGCCCCGACATCAACGAGGGCCACGAGCACGGCCGGATCGACCAGGTCGACCTGCAGTCGGAGATGCAGCGCAGCTACCTCGACTACGCCATGGCCGTCATCGTCGGCCGCGCGCTCCCCGATGTGCGCGACGGCCTGAAGCCGGTGCACCGCCGCGTCATCTACGGCATGTACGACGGCGGATTCCGGCCGGACAAGTCGTTCTCGAAGTGCGCCCGCGTCGTCGGCGAAGTGATGGGTCAGTACCACCCGCACGGCGACTCCGCGATCTACGACGCCCTCGTCCGTCTCGTGCAGCCCTGGTCGCTGCGGTACCCGCTGGCGCTCGGCCAGGGGAACTTCGGCTCCCCCGGCAACATGGGAGCCGCCGCCCCCCGGTACACCGAGACCAAGATGGCTCCGCTCGCGCTCGAGATGGTGCGCGACATCGAAGAGGAGACCGTCGACTTCTCGGACAACTACGACGGACAGACCCAGGAGCCGGACGTCCTTCCGGCTCGGTTCCCGAACCTGCTCGTCAACGGCTCGGTCGGCATCGCCGTCGGCATGGCGACGAACATCCCGCCGCACAATCTGCGCGAGGTCTCCGACGCCGCGCTCTGGGCGCTCGACAACCCCGGCCTGCCCCGCGAGGAGCTCCTCGACGGGCTCATCCAGCGCATCCCCGGCCCCGACTTCCCCACCGGCGCGCAGATCCTCGGCACCAAGGGCATCCACGAGGCGTACCGCACGGGTCGCGGATCGATCACGATGCGCGCGGTCGTCGACGTCGAGGAGATCCAGGGTCGCACGTGCCTGGTGATCACCGAGCTCCCGTACCAGGTCAACCCGGACAACCTCGCGGTGAAGATCGGCGACCTGGCGCGCGAGGGCAAGATCACCGGCATCGCGGACATCCGCGACGAGTCCTCCGACCGCACCGGTCAGCGTCTCGTCGTCGTGCTCAAGCGGGATGCCGTCGCCAAGGTCGTACTGAACAACCTCTACAAGCACACCCAGCTGCAGGAGAACTTCGGCGCCAACATGCTCGCCATCGTCGACGGCGTGCCGCGCACGCTGGCGATCGACGGGTTCATCACGAACTGGATCGAACACCAGATCGACGTCATCGTCCGTCGCACCGGATTCCGGTTGCGCAAGGCCGAGGCGCGCATGCACATCCTGCGCGGATACCTCAAGGCGCTGGATGCTCTGGACGAGGTCATCGCCCTCATCCGCCGCTCGCCGTCCGCCGAGGATGCGCGCGAAGGTCTGAAGGCACTGCTCGACATCGACGACGACCAGGCCCAGGCCATCCTGGACATGCAGCTGCGCCGCCTCGCGGCGCTCGAGCGGCAGAAGATCATCGACGAGGCGGCCGAGCTCGAAGTCCGCATCGCGGACTACAACGAGATCATCGCGAGCCCCGAGCGCCAGCGCGGGATCATCCACGATGAGCTGACGGCGATCGTCGACCGGTTCGGCGACGAGCGTCGGACGAAGATCCTCTACGGCTTCGACGGCGACGTCTCGATGGAAGACCTCATCGCCGAGGAGGAGATGGTCGTCACGGTCACCCGCGACGGCTACATCAAGCGCACCCGCAGCGACAACTACCGTTCGCAGCACCGCGGCGGCAAGGGGGTCAAGGGCGCCCAGCTGCGCGCGGACGACATCGTCGAGCACTTCTTCGTGACGACCACGCACCACTGGCTGCTGTTCTTCACCGACAAGGGTCGCGTCTATCGCACGAAGACGTACGAGGTTCCCGAGGCCGGCCGCGACGCGAAGGGCACGCATGTCGCGAACCTGCTCGCGCTGCAGCCAGACGAGGGCATCGCCCAGGTGCTGGACATCCGCGACTACCGGGTGGCCGACTACCTCGTGCTCGCGACGCACGAGGGGCTGGTCAAGAAGACGCGCCTCGCCGACTACGACACCAACCGCCAGGGCGGCGTCATCGCGATCCGCCTGAACGACGGCGACGAGCTGGTGAGCGCACTCCTCGTGAACGCCGAGGACGACATCCTCCTCATCAGCCGCAAGGGCATGTCAGTGCGCTTCCAGGCCACCGACGAGGCGCTGCGTCCGATGGGTCGTGCGACCGCCGGCGTGAAGGGCATGAAGTTCCGCGAGGGCGACAACCTGCTCTCTGCCTCGGTCGCCGCACCCGAGAAGTTCGTCTTCGTCGTCACCGATGGTGGCTACGCCAAGCGCACGGCCGTCGACGAGTATCGCGTCCAGGGACGCGGCGGATTCGGCATCAAGGTCGCCAAGCTCAACGACGACAGGGGCACCCTCGCGGGCGGTCTCATCGTCGCCGAGGAGGACGAGGTCTTGGTGGTTCTCTCCAGCGGCAAGGTGGTACGCTCTGCCGTGGCCGAGGTCCCGGCGAAGGGCCGGGACACCATGGGAGTGGTGTTCGCGAGGACGTCCGAGGACGACCGGATCCTGGCCATCGCCCGCAACGGAGAGCGGGGACTCGGCGATGAAGACGCCGAGGCCGATTCTGAGGATGCTGCCTCAGAATCCACACAGACCACTGAGGAAAGCTAAGACGCATGAGCACCGTAGCGGACAAGCTGGCGAAGAAGTCCACGCGCAAGACGGGTGGCAAGCAGGTTCGGCTGCGCTTGGTGTACGTCGACTTCTGGTCGGCGGTGAAGCTGTCGTTCCTGGGTTCGATCGCCCTGGCGATCGTGACCATGGTGTCGTTCTTCCTGGTGTACATGGTGCTCCAGGCGACCGGCGTCGTGACGCAGGCGGATGAGATCGTCTCGAGTTTCACCGACGGCAGCTTCTCGCTGGCCGACACCGTGGGTCTGCCTCAGGTGATGGCCTTCGCGGCGGTCGTCTCGATCCTGAACCTCATCGTGTTCACGGTGCTGGGTGCGGTCGTCGCGGGCATCTACAACCTTGCGGTCAAGGTCACCGGCGGAATCCTCGTCGGCTTCACCTCCAACTGACATCGACCGAGACGGCGGATGCTCCGGCATCCGCCGTCTTGTCGTATCCGGACGGGTCTCCGCTCGACGGAGTAGGGAAAACCGGAATGCGTTCGTCCGGATGACATGGTGTCGCAGCCGTCACCCCTCGCCGTAGCGTGGGGGACATGACGAACCAGACTGCCTCCTCACCCAAGGAGATCGCGCCGCGACCGCCGGCGCGGCTGCTCCTCACGATCCTCGAACTCGCCGCTCTCGGCGTCATCGGGGGCGGCATCAGCGGTGTGCTCGGCGGCCTCCTCGGCGCCGGCGTCGGACTGCTGTTCGCCTTCGGTGTCGGCATCGTCTTCCTCATCGGCCTCGTCTACGCCCTCTACGGTGTCGCGTGGTTCGAGGTGCAGCGCGTGAACGGGCTCTACCGTCTCGCGCTGCCGGCGCTGCGTCTGCGCCAGCGGACGCGCCCTGGGTTCGGCGGATGGCTGCGCGCCATCGGCCGCCAGTCCATCGACGGCGGCATGTGGCGGGCCGTGGCGAACTTCTTCATCGCCTGCCTCATGGGCGCACTCGTCCTGAGGCTGTTCTGGGCCGTCATCTGGTCTGCGATTATCTCCTTCGCTCCGCTGACGGATGCGGAGACCGTCGTCGGTCCGTTCGGCGGCCGGATCGATGCGATGTGGGCGCCGGTGATCGGCATCCTCGGCATCCTCGCAGCGGCCGCGGCCATCGTGGGGATCGCGCTGCTGCACCGCGTGATCACGAGGGCGCTGGTGGTGCCGAGCCGGGAGGCCGAGCTCACCGCCCAGGTGCGCGCGACGACCGCGCAGCGCGAGGGCGCGGTGCGGGCGGCCGATGTGGAGCGCACGCGGATCGAGCGCGACCTGCACGACGGCGTCCAGCCGCGCCTCGTCTCGGTCGGGATGACGCTCGGGCTCGCGCAGCAGAAGATCGACAGCGACCCCGCCGCCGCGAAGGATCTCATCGCGGAGGCGCACACCTCGACCAAGGCTGCGATCACCGAGCTGCGTCAGCTGGCACGCGGCATCCACGCCTCCGTGCTCGACGACCGGGGTCTGGACGCGGCGCTCTCGGCGCTCGCCGGGCGATCCCACATCCCCGTGCACCTGGACGTGCGGATGGATCCGCCGGTGCCAGGACAGCCGGCGAGCCGTTGCCGGGATGCCGAGGCCGCGGTCTACTTCGCCATCGCCGAGTCGCTGACGAATGCGGCCAAGCATTCCAGGGCCAGTGAGTGCAGGGTCGTCGTGCGCAGTCGCGAGAACGGCGTGCTGTGGGCGCGAGTCGAGGACAACGGCATGGGAGGGGCGCAGGTCCAGCCCGGCGGAGGTCTCGACGGCATCTCGAACCGGGTGCTCGCCGCGGGCGGGACGTTCCGGCTCGACAGCCCGCAGGGCGGCCCGACCAGCCTGGAGGTGAGCGTGCCATGCGCATCCTGATCTGCGAGGACTCCGTCCTCCTCCGCGAGGGGCTCGTGCGCCTCCTCGAGGATGCGGGGCATGAGATCGCCGCGGCGCTGCCCGACACGACGGGTCTCGACGAGGCCGTGATCGACGAAGCGCCGGATCTCTGCATCCTCGACGTGCGACTGCCTCCGACGTTCACGGACGAGGGGATCAGGGCCGCGCTGCGGATCCGTTCCCGTCGCCCTGAGCTGCCGATCCTCGTGCTCTCCCAGTACGTCGAGGAGCGGTACGCGAGCGACCTGATCGCCGCGCAGGGCGGGCCGCTGGGATACCTCCTCAAGGACCGGGTGGCCGACGTCGCGGAATTCGTCGGCTCGGTGGAGCGCATCGCTGCGGGCGCGACCGTCCTGGACCCCGAGGTCGTGGCGCAGCTGCTCACCCGGCGCAACAGGGATGACCGGATGCTGCGGCTGACCGAGCGCGAGCGCACCGTGCTCGCGCTGATCGCCGAGGGGAAATCGAATCAGGCGATCGCCGCCATGCTCTTCCTCTCCGAGGCGAGCGTGGAGAAGAACATCACCTCGATCTTCCAGAAGCTCGGTTTCGAGCCGGATGAATCGGGCAACCGGCGGGTGCTCGCAGCACTCGCCCACATCGAGAACAACGGCGGCCCGGCCGCCGGACAGACAGGAGCCGCACGATGAGCACGCACGACAACGGCGGACACGACGTCCCCCTGACTCCCCCGCCGGCCTCGGCGGCAACCCCGGCCGTTACGTCGGCGGAGGCGCCGGCCGTACCCGCTCAGGGATCGCCGGCCCGTGGGCCGATCGGCGTGGTGCTGGCGGTGATCGGAGGCATCGCGCTGGTGATCTCCGGAACGACGGCCGCCTTCGCCGCCGGTGGAGAGCTGATGCAGCGCGACTCCCAGACGAGCCTGGATGTCGACGGCATCCGGGGCCTCGACCTGGAGGTCGGCGCGAGTGACGTCACCGTCGTCTTCGCCGATGTGGCCGAGGCGGAGCTGACCGTCGAGGGCGGCCGTGGCAACGACTGGACGATGCGGCGCGAGGAGGACGACCTGGTCGTGCACAGCCCGGACCGGTTCTTCGGGTGGTGGTTCGACGGCTGGTTCGGCAACGATGAGCGGGTCGTGCTCACGCTGCCCGAGAGTCTGCAGGGCATCGACGCCGATCTCGACCTGAGTGCGGGAAGTCTCGACGTCACCGGCGAGTTCGGCGAGCTGGATGCCGTGGTCGGTGCGGGCGCGCTGTTCGTCTCGGGCTCCGCCGAGTCGCTGGATGCCCAGATCGATGCCGGGCGTGCGGAGATCATGCTGGCCGATGTCGCCGAGGCGGATCTCACCGTCTCCGCGGGGCGGCTGACTGCGGAGCTGACCGGCACGACGCCGCGGGAGATCGTCTTCGATGTGAGCGCCGGTTCGCTCGAGCTCGTGGTTCCCGATGATGTCTACAACGTGATCGAAGAGGTGAGCGCAGGCTCGCTGCGCAACGACCTCGAGACCTCGTCTTCGGCCTCGAACAGCATCCGCGCATCGGTGTCTGCCGGGTCGGCGACGCTGGAACCGGGCGACTGACGCCTCGATTGGGAGATTCTGAAAATATCCGGTAAAGTCTTGGAGGTTGACGGGGCTATAGCTCAGGCGGTTAGAGCGCTTCACTGATAATGAAGAGGTCCCAGGTTCAAGTCCTGGTAGCCCCACTCCACACTCCAACTGAACACCCTTTCGGGGCCTTAGCTCAGTTGGTAGAGCGCCTGCTTTGCAAGCAGGATGTCAGGAGTTCGAATCTCCTAGGCTCCACCCGTAGAACTCCGCTTCAGTCCTCTGAGGCGGAGTTCCTTTTTGTCTAGCCTGAGCGCTCTACCGCGCTTCCAAGAGTCGCCTGCGATCGGCTGCCCGAAGGTCTCGCTGACATCGAAGGCGACATCGCGTCGGAGGGCCGTTTCGTGCACCGTGTCCTGTTCTGGCCGGCGGGCGAGTAAGAGATCGAGTTGTCCACGCTCGATGTCCACCGCGAGGACGCCACACCTGCTGACCGGCGTTGAGGCACAGCGCTCAGTGGGCCTCGATTCGCGGCCGGTTCTCGATCGCACGGCGGATCGGGATCATGGCGACGAGGAACAGCCCGGTCACTCCCACCCCGATGATGAGGACGTCCGCGACGGCCGCGAGCAGGTCGTAGTTCGTGTCGATCGGGTCGTCCCATGCGCGCACTCCGTCGAAGGCGATCGTCGTCGGGTAGCCGATCGGCTCGTATCGGGAGAGATCCTGTTCGATCCAGGGCAACGGCCAGCCGTAGCGGGCATGTGCCAGCGCTGCAGGGTCATCCGCCGTGAAGGGAGCGGCGAAGAGGGCGTAGAACGTGACCACGGCGGAGACCGGCAGCAGCCAGAGGTAGGTGCGCAGCACCGAACCGAACGCCTTCATCCGCTCAGCGTAACCCTGACTCCTCACGCCGAGAGTGCGGCGCGGATGCCGTCGGCGACGTATCGCTGGCGCGGATGCTTCGTCCCGATCGTGTCGGCCAGGTCTGCGAGGGCGGACCGCTGTTCGTCAGCGATGCTCTGCGGATACTGGAGCACAGCCAACTCAAGGGTGGCCAGCGCGGCGGATCGCCGGGGGATCACCTGCAGGAACACATCCCAGGCCCGCCCGTCACCGCAGGCGGCGAGCAGATAGGCCGCTTCCACACGGGTGCTCGCATCCGAGACTTCGCTGAAGGAGGCGGCGATCGGATGCAACCGCTCGTACCAGATCCGTTCATCGGATGCCGCGCGGAGAGGGTCCCACATCGGATGCGTCACAAATCGCTCCGAGGCGTGCCGGAGCGTGTTCAGCAGACTGTCGCGCACCGTCACCTCCGTCTCCGCGCGGAGGACCGCGGCGAGAACCTCCAGCGTTCGAGCGTCAAGGAAGTACTCGCGGATCGGAAGGAGGAGCCAGCTGAGCTCTGCCCTCGTGAGCGCGCTCAGCCGGCGGGCGGCGGCGATCCGCACCTTCGGGTCGTCCGAGCCGAGACCGCTCTCGACCTCCGCGAGCTCCATCGCCGACTCCGCAGCGCGTGATGCATACCGGGGCGATTGCAGCACGTCGGCGATTCGATCATCCATGTCTTGACGCTACAGAGGGGTCAGCCGCCTGTCGCGATCTGGTAGTGGACGAAGCCGCTGCGCGAGGCGACACGATCGTAGAGCGACCTCGCCGTCGTGTTCGTCTCCGCGGTCAACCAGTAGACCTTGGCCGCCCCGGCATCCTCTGCCCACTGCCGCACGTGCTCGATGAGCGCACGTCCTGCGCCATGACCGCGGGCGGCTTCGCTGACGAAGAGGTCCTCGAGGTAGCAGTACCCGCTGCGACTCCAGGTCGCCGGATGCATGAGCCAGTGCACGATCCCGATCGCGCGCCCGTCCTCGTCCCGCGCGATGGCGCCGTGGATGTCACCGTCCGGGTCCACGAGCCGCGCGAACGTGTGCGCGGTCACGTCGTCAGACAGTCGCGATTCGTAGAACGACAGGTATCCGGCCCAGAGCTCCGCCCACTCGTCCTGATCCGCCGCCGTCAGCCGTTCGATCCGCACCATGTCGCCACGGTACCCGACTCGCCGGTGCTCGTAGGATCGAAGGGTGCTGATCGGTCTCATGCGTCCTGTGGAAACCACCTCCGTCGCGATCGAGGCCGCCGACCTCGCGGGCGTGCAGACCCAGCTCGCCGCGCACCGCCCCGAGGGCTTCGACCTCATCTCCGCCCCGGTCGAGATGATCAAGGGCGCAGCGGTCCTCAAGGCCGTCGGCACCTTCGCGAGGCGCGACCAGGTCACCGAGATCCAGGCCGAGGACATGGATGCGCTGCACGCGAAGGTGCCGGAGGGCTGGCAGCTGCTGAACGTCCGGTCGGTCTGACGCGCCCCCTGCCCTCCCACGCCCTCAGCGCGTCGAACGGCGGGCACGCACACCGGCGGCGAGCTCGGCCAGGGCCGTCGCCGAGGCATCCCACCCCATGCACGCATCCGTGACGCTCTGACCGCGCACGAGGCCACGCGGCCCGCGGTCGACGTCGAGCTTCTGCGCACCGGCGACGAGATTGCTCTCCAGCATGACGCCCGCGATGGTGTGTCCGCCTGCCGCGAGTTGGGCAGCGAGCTCCGCGGCGACCTCCGCCTGCCGGAGGTGGTCCTTGCCGCTGTTGCCGTGGCTTGCGTCGACGACGAGACGCGGTGCGAGACCCGCCGCGGCCAGCCGCTCCGACGCCCTCGCGATGTCCGCCGCGCCGTAGTTCGGGCCATCCGCTCCGCCGCGGAGGATCACCGAGGTGTCAGGGTTGCCCGTCGTCGTCACGAGACTCGCCCGCCCGTCGGCGCCGATGCCGAGGAACGCCTGCGGAGCGGACGAGGCGGATGCCGCATCCAAGGCCACCTGCAGGCCTCCGTCCGTGCCGTTCTTGAACCCGATCGGCATCGACAGGCCGCTGGCCAGCTGACGGTGGATCTGGCTCTCCGTCGTCCGTGCCCCGATCGCTCCCCAGGTGATGAGATCCGCGGTGTACTGCGGGCTGATCGGCTCGAGGAACTCCGTCGCGCACGGCATTCCGAGAGCGGTGACATCGCGCAGGAAAGCCCTGGCCATGCGCAGCCCCGCCGCGATGTCGTGACTGCCGTCGAGGTGCGGGTCATTGATGAGACCCTTCCAGCCGACCGTGGTGCGCGGCTTCTCGAAGTAGGTGCGCATGACGATGAGGAGGTCGTCCCTGTGCCGCTCGGCCTCGAGCGTCAGACGGCCCGCGTACTCGAGCCCGGCATCCGTGTCGTGGATCGAGCAGGGCCCTGCGACGACGAGGAGTCGGTCGTCCTCACCCGTCATGATCGCCCGCACCTCATCCCGCGTGCGGGCGACGAGGGCGGCGCGCTCCTCGCCGATGGGGAGCTCCTGTGCGACCTCGGCGGGCGAGGGCAGCGCGGTGAAGGCGGCGACGTGCAGATCGGCGGTGGCGTCGGCGGTGGCTGTGTCGTTCATGGGTCCTGTCCTCGATGGGGGCGGACCCGCGCAGAGCCCGCCGAAACGGCGAAAGCCAGAGCGAATGCTCTGGCTTGTCGGCTCTGAAGGTTGTCGGTACGCGTCAGTGTCGCGACGGCCCCTCCAGAGCCGACTCGAAATACGCATACCAACGGTTGGTCATGGTGACGACCATACCGCATCCGGAGACATGCCCGGCGCACCGAATCCCGGGAGGGCTGACGCCGCTCTCGGCGGGTCGGATGACGGCGCACCGAGAGCTCGGCGAAGCATCCGGGATTCGGTACGCGCACGGCCCCCACCGGCCGCAGGCCTCAGGATGCTGCGCGACGGATCCGCTCGCGGAAGAAGTCGAGATCCGCGTCGGTGAGCTCGGTCACCGCGTAGGACGTCGGCCACACCGTCCCCTCATCGAGGTTCGCGATGGTCTCGAATCCGAAGGTCGCATAGCGGACCTTGAACTTGGTGGCCGGCTGGAAGAAGCACAGCACCTTGCCGTCTTTGCCCCAGGCCGGCATGCCGTAGTACGTGCGGGGGATCAGGTGCGGCGCCGCCTCCGTGACGAGTGCGTGCAGCTTCTCCGCGAGCCCCTTGTCGGGCTCGGCGAGCTCGGCGATCTTCGCCAGCACCTCGGCCTCGCCCTCGGCCCTGGCCTGCTCCGGCGTCTTCTTCGCGCGGGAGCGGGTGGTCTTCTTCTCCGCGGCCGCGGCCTTCATGGCCTCGCGTTCCTCGGCGGTGAAGTTCTTCGTATCGGACATCGCGTTCCTCCTCAGGACGTTGCCCCCAGCATAGGAACGTCGCGCATCGTCGGGCTTCTCGATTCCTGATCGATCGGCTCAGCGCAGCGCTGCCTCCGGCAGGGCGAAGAAGTCCTGGGCGGCGCGCCGATACAGCGCGTTGGAGAGATCCTCGACAGGGCCTTCGCCGTGTCCCGACCCGCGGACGGTCAATCGCCTCGGCCCTCCCAGGGCGTGGAAGACGGCGAACTGGCCACGCGGATGCACGGAGGGATCGACGACCGCGGCGCCGACATGCACAGGGATCCGGATGCGTCGGGCGGCGATCGCCGCGTCGAAGTAGTCCAGCACCGCACGCGCCTCCGGATGCCTGCGCAGGTGCAGCCGCACGATCTCGCCGCTGCCCGTGCACCGCCTGCTCAACCGGATCGGGTAGTGACCGAAGCTCGGCACATCCAGCGACGCGCGGCGGAAGCGCTCGTCCCACGGCAGCGCGAGGGCGCCGATGCCTCCGCCGAAACTGCCGCCGAAATAATCCAGCGCGCCTGCGGCATCCGGTGCCGCATCCAGGAGCACGGTCGCCGCGCGCCAGAGATCCGCCGCCGAATACCGGTGCGCGTAGGTGTCGCGACTCTGGATGCCGAAGATCACGTTCTCGCCTGGAAGGGCGGGGATGCGCCCCGGCGCGTTGACCTCCTGCCCGGGGGCGACGGGGAAGATGCCCGCGGTGGCCGGGCCGAGGATGTCGAGATCCGGCTCGGTGCGCCCGCCGTAGCCGTGGCCGACGACGAGGCCGTGCGTGACGGCGCCGTGCGGCAGCGCGAGCCAGGCGACCACCTGCTCGCCCGTCGAGGAGGCGAACAGGATCCGATCGACCCGGTGCGTCGGGGTCGGATCCAACGTCTCTGCGACCTCCCAGGCCACCGGCCCGACGCCGAGTTCCGCATGCGTGGTGCGCCAGAAGGCGTCGAAGTCCTCCGGCTCGACGAGCGCCGGAGGCGGGGTGAACAGCTCCTGCAACGAGTACTCGGTCATCTCCTCGGGCACGGCGGCGGGCTCAGAACTCACGCTGCCACTCTCTCACGGCCGAGAATCGCCCTGCACGGCGGGCATGACTCTTGCCGTCATCCCGGGAGGGCGCGCAGGGCGGTCGTGGGATGCTGGGGCGCATGACCCTTCCGCATCCAGAGATCGACCCCGACGGCCTCCTGGAGTACTCGGTCGTCTTCACCGACCGGTCACTGAACCACATGTCGGCGACCTTCGTCGGCGTGATGCAACAGACCCTGGAGATCCTCGAGACCGCCTACAACGCGCACACCGCCGCGATCGTGCCAGGCGGCGGGACGTACGCCATGGAGGCCGTCGCGCGGCAGCTCGCCACCGGTCGACGCACGCTCGTGGTGCGCAACGGCCTGTTCTCGTTCCGCTGGTCGCAGATCCTCGAGACGGGAGGGATCAGTGACGACGTGACCGTGCTCACCGCCCGGCCCGAGTCCGAGGATCCGCAGGCCGCGTGGGCGCCGGCGCCGATCGCCGAGGTCGCCGCGGCCATTCGCGCTCGCCGTCCGGAGGTCGTCTTCGCCCCGCACGTCGAGACGGCCGCCGGCATGATCCTTCCCGACGAGTACGTGCGCGCGCTCGCCGAAGCCGTGCACGAGGTCGGCGGGCTGCTGGTGCTGGATTGCATCGCATCCGGCGCGATGTGGGTCGACATGCAGGATCTCGGTGTCGACGTGCTGCTCAGCGCCCCGCAGAAGGGGTGGAGCGGATCGCCCTGCGCCGGCTTCGTGCTCCTCAGTGAGGCGGGGGCGGATGCCGTGCGCGCCCGCTCGTCGACGAGCTTCGCCGTGGACCTCGGCCGGTGGCTCGCCATCGCCGACGAATACCGCTCCGGCCGAGCGGCCTATCACGCGACGATGCCGACGGATCCGCTCACGCACAACCTCGCCGCGATGATCGAGACCCGCGACAGGGGCTTCGAGACGCTCCGTCACGCGCAGATCGAGCTCGGTCGTCGTGTGCGCGAGCTTCTCGCCGAGCACGGATTCGCCTCCGTCGCCGCTGACGGGTTCGCGGCTCCCGGCGTCGTGGTGGTCCACACGGACGACCTGGCGCTGAAGACCGGCGCGGCCTTCCGGGAACGGGGGCTGCAGATCGCCGCAGGCGTTCCGCTGCACTGCGGTGAGGGCGAGGAGTTCTCGACGTTCCGCATCGGGCTGTTCGGCCTCGACAAGCTCGGAGATATCGACGGCACCGTTGCGCGTCTGGCCTCGGCGCTGGAGGTGCTGCGCTCCTGACTCAGGCGGAGTGCGACGAGGCGCGGGCCACGGCGGCGGCGCGCTCGGCGTCCTCGCTGGCGAGCACACCGCCGTTCGCGACGAAGTCGGCCCTCGTCTCCTCGAACAGGATCCGGACGTGCTCGCGCTGCGCCCCGAGAGCTTCGACGGCGGCGGCCGTGACAGCCTCGGCGAAGGCCCGGCGCTGTGCGATGGTGCGGCCGGGGAGCAGTTCGACTCTGATGTTCGGCATGGCCACAGCCTAGGGCACCGCTCGGGAGGCGACACCGGGCCCGGTACTGTGAATCCATGGATCTGCGAGTCGCCGCCTATGCCGTCGTCACGGACGACGACGACCGCATCCTGCTCGCCCGCTGGACCGAGGGGCGCCGGGTGGCGTGGACGATGCCGGGCGGCGGTCTCGAGGACGGCGAGGACCCGCAGGATGCCGTGCGACGCGAGGTTCGCGAGGAGACCGGCTACTCGGTGCACGTCGAGGAGCTGCTGGGCATCCACTCCCGCGTGATCCCTGCAGGGCGACGGGTGCAGAAGGCATCCGATCCGCTGCACACCCTGCGCATCGTCTACCGGGCGAAGGTCGGCGGGGGAAGGCTGCGCTTCGAGCAGGAGGGATCCACCGACATGGCGGGGTGGTTCACGCTGTCGGCCGTGGCGGGACTGCAGCGGGTGAAGCTCGTCGACATCGCCCTTCGGATGGCCGGGATCCTCTAGAGGTCAGGAGCCTTCGGGCACCGAGATGTCCGCGACGGTCGCATCGTAGGCGCGGATCAGGTCATCGGCATCGACGAAGAGGCTGTAGCCGTGGGAGCCTGCGCCCATGGCCACGCGCTGACCGACGATGGACGCGTCGGCGTAGACGGGCCAGTCCGTGGTGCTGCCGAGGGGGACGATCGTCCCCCTTTCGTACCCCGTCGCAGCCAGGGCGAGCTCCGGCTCGGGCAGGCGCAGCTTGTTCACGCCGACGAGGGCGCGCAGCTTCGGCCACGAGATCGAGCGACCACCCGGGATAAGCGCGAAGAGGTAGGTGTCGTCCGAGCGCTTCACGACGAGCGTCTTCACGATCCCGGATGCCGGGATGCCGAGCAGTTCGGCCGCTTCGTGAAGGCTGCGCGCCTCTGGCCGCTCGCGGATCTCGATCTCGAGACCGCGCGCAGCCGCCGCCTCGCGAACGCGGGCGTGCGGATCGGTCACGCGTTCGGCGCGGAGAGCGGGTCGTCGGCCACCCAGAGCTCGTCATCGGCGCGCAGCGCCTGCCATGCGGCGTACAGTACGCCGGCGGCGGCAGCGACGCCGAGGATGATCGCGACGACCGAGCCGAGGCCGGAGCCCTTCTTCGCGGGTGCGGCCTGCGCGACGACGACGCCGTGGCGCTTGGCGTTGGCGATGTCCCAGGCGCGCAGTGCGGTGCCTGCGACGCCGCCGACGATCGGGACGACGCGCTCGTCGACGACCTGACGGCCGATCTTCACGCCGCGGTCGACCACCGGGGCGACCTTGCGGTTGTACGTGTCCTGGACCACGGGGACGACCTGCTCGCGGTTGAAGTTGCCGAGCTGACGGCCGGCCTCACGAGCGACATCGGCGGCGTGGCCGACGAGCACCTGCTGGGTCTCCCAGAGCTGGGTGGCGTCCTCCTGCAGACGACGCAGTTCCTTCTTCCGCTTGCGGCTGAGGTTGATGCTCACGATGCTCTCCTGTCCATTGGAGTACGGGCTCACCATCTTGCCAGACGAGGCTGGACGCGGGCAGTGATCCGGGCAAGTTCACCGGATGCTCTGAGAGAATGAAGCCATGCCTCACGCCTCTCATGTCGCAACCATGCACACCAACCACGGTGACATCGTCATCAACCTCTTCGGCGACCACGCCCCGAAGACGGTCGCGAACTTCGTCGGCCTGGCCGACGGTTCGAAGGACTGGACCCACCCCGCCACCGGAAAGCCCGGCGAGGGTCCGCTCTACAAGGACGTCATCTTCCACCGCATCATCCCGAACTTCATGATCCAGGGCGGCGACCCGCTCGGTCAGGGCGTCGGCGGCCCCGGCTACAACTTCGACGACGAGATCAACGGGGAGCTCAACTTCAACGCGCCCTACATCCTCGCCATGGCCAACGCCGGTCTTCGCCGCAACGCCATCACCGGCAAGCCGGAGGGCACCAACGGCTCGCAGTTCTTCATCACGACGGACCCGACCCCGTGGCTGCAGGGCAAGCACACGATCTTCGGTGAGGTCGCGGACGACGCCTCCAAGGCCGTCGTCGACGCCATCTCCGCCGTGCCGACCGCACCGGGCGACCGCCCGATCGAGCCGGTCGTGCTGCAGTCGATCGACATCGTCGCGGCCTGACGACGCGAGCCGATCCGGATGACCAGTCCTGAGTTCACGAGCAATCGCGACAACTTCTGCTACCGGCATCCGGATCGGCAGAGCTTCGTGCTCTGCCAGCGCTGCCTGCGCACCATCTGCCCCGAGTGCCAAACGCAGGCGGCCGTCGGCGTCATCTGCCCGGAGTGCATGAAGGAGGAGCGCAAGAACCGCACTCCCGCCCAGAAGCGCGCCGCACGGCGCTGGGGCCGCAGTGCCGTGCTCGCTCCGGCATCCGGGACCCCGATCGTCACCTATGCGATCATCGGCGTCACCGTGTTCTTCTGGCTGCTCGGGCTGATCCCCGGGTTCGGGCCGGTGCTTCGCAGCGAGCTGCTCTTCCACGCGGCGTTCCTCTACCCCGATCTCAACGGCGGCGTCTTCGAGCCATGGCGGCTGCTGACCGCCGCTCTCACGCACAGCTCGATCTTCCACGTCGGCTTCAACATGCTTTCCCTCTGGGTGATCGGGCGCACGCTCGAGCCGATGCTGGGCCGCTGGCGCTTCCTCACCCTCTACGTGCTCGGCGCCATCGGCGGATCGGTCGCCGTCGCCTGCATCGACCCGACGGTGGCGACGGTGGGAGCATCCGGGGCGATCTTCGCGCTCTTCGGATCGCTGCTCGTCATCGGCCGCCAGCTCGGCGCGAACATCACGGGGCTGCTCGTCCTCTTCGGCATCAACCTCGTCATCGGCTTCATCCCCTACTTCAACATCGCCTGGCAGGCGCACATCGGTGGTGCCGTCGTCGGCGCGGCCGTGGCCTTCATCATCCTCCGCACCCGTCGCCGGGATCAGCGCTGGGTGCAGATCGTGTCCTTGATCGGCGTCGCGGTCGTGCTCGGACTGCTCGTGGCGTTCATCCCGCCGCTCGTCCTCGGGGTGTGAATAACACCCGTGTAATTCTCCCCACCCTGTGGATGGATCTGTGGATAACTCCCTGAGCGGAGCGATCACCGGACAACAGAAAACCCCCGCCTCGGCGGGGGTTTTTCATGAGATCCGGCGGTGCGTCAGCGCCACCGCGTGGTCATCAGGAATCCGATCAGCGCGATGCCGAGGCCGATGGCGAGGTTCCAGGAACCGATGCCGGGGATGGGCAGCTCCGGACCGAGGATGTAGAAGAGGATGATCCACACGAGTCCGACCAGCATGAAGCCGACCATGACGGGCTTGAACCACACCGCGTTGGGCGCCTGCTCACCCTCGGTGCGCTCGACGACGGGTTCTTCGCTCTTGCGGTCTCGTGCCATGCCGACATTCTACCCATGAGGGCCCTGATCCTTGAGCCCGATCCCTCTCCGCCGTGGGCCGGTGCTCACCCCGACGGGATAAGATCGCGCCTGTGACTGCATCCGCCGTGCCCGACTCGAGACGAGCGCGTAAGAAGCGTCCCCGCTCGCGCGCGACGTTCACGAGTGTGCTCGGAGAGCTGTTGCTGACTGCCGGTGTCGTGGTGCTGCTCTTCGTGGCATGGCAGATGTGGATCGGCGATTTCATCATCAGCGCGCAGCACAACGCCGAGGGCGCGGAGATCTCGCAGGAGTGGGCGGAGATGCCGACGCCTGAGCTGCCCCCCGCCGTCACCGACGAGGAGACCGGCGCCACCTGGTACGAGCCGCCGATCCTCCCCCATCCCGGTGACGGTGAGCAGTTCGCGCAGATGCTCATCCCGCGCTTCGGCTCCGACTACAACGTCAAGATCGCCGGCGGGACGACCCGCTCCGTCACCCTCGACAAGATCGGCATCGGCCTCTATACCCAGTCGAAGATGCCCGGCGAGGTGGGCAACTTCGCCCTCGCAGGGCACCGAACCACGTGGGGCAAGCCGTTCAATCAGATCGACAAGCTCAAGCTCAACGATGCGATCGTCGTGGAGACCCCGGAGGGCTGGTACACCTACCGCTTCCGCACCCTGGAGTACGTCGAGCCGAGCGAGGTCGACGTGCTGGCCGATGTTCCGCAGCTGCCTGGCATCGCCACGGGCGAGCGCTACATCACCCTCACCGCCTGCTCGCCGCTCTATTCGCTCGCCGAGCGCATCGTCGCCTACGGGGTCTTCGAGGGGTTCCAGCCCCGCGCCGAGGGCCCTCCCGACTCCCTGGCCCCCGTCGACGAAGTCGCCTCCCCGTCCCTCTAGGAGCATCCGATGTACGCAGCGATCTGGCGACTCCTGCCCGGCCCGTGGTGGCTGCGGGTGTTCATTCTCCTCGTGGTGGTGGCCGCGATCCTCTACGGCCTCTTCTTCTACGTGTTCCCCTGGGTGAGCCCGTACATCACGCCCGGCGAGGTCGACCTGGAATGAGCGTGCGTGTGCTCGTCGTGGACAACCACGACAGCTTCGTGCACACCCTGGTCGGCTATCTCCGAGAGCTCGGCGCCGCGGTCGCCGTCGTCGAGGCGGATGCCGAGGACGAGGCCGCGTTCTCGAGGATGCTCGCCGACCACGACGCCGTGCTCCTCTCGCCGGGGCCGGGGCGACCGCGGGATGCCGGCGCATCGGTCGCGCTGGTCGGGCTCGCGGCCGAGCGCGGGATGCCGGTGCTCGGCGTCTGCCTCGGCCACCAGGCGATCGGTGCGGCCTTCGGCACGGAGGTGTCCGAAGCGCCGGAGCTGCTGCACGGGATGGTCTCGTCCGTGACCCATGACGGCTCGGCGCTGTTCGACGGCATCCCCTCGCCGTTCGCCGCCGGGCGGTACCACTCGCTCGCGCTCGCCGAGGATGAGCTGCCCGAGAAGCTGCGCGTCACGGCTCGTGCCGAGGGCGGCACGGTCATGGCTATCGCGCATCGTGACCTGCCGATCGCCGGGGTGCAGTTCCATCCCGAGAGCGTGCTCACCGAGGGCGGCTACCGGTTGCTCGCGAACTGGCTCGCTTTCGTGGGTGACCCGAATGCCGTCGCCCGGTCGGCCGGTCTCAGCCCGCTCGCGCAGTAGCGCGCTGAGCGTGTTCCGCATAGCTCGCTGAGCCCGTCGAAGCGTGCGGGGTCGGTAGCTCGCTGAGCCTGTCGAAGCGTGCGTTCGCTGAGCGTGCGGGGCAGGCTCCCTTCGACAAGCTCAGGGAGCGGGATAGGGGTGCTCAGGGAGCGGGATGAGGGGGCTCAGGGAGCGGAAGCGCGCCGAGGCCCGCCGCTACTCGCCCGTGCAGTGGCGCAGCTCGACCGTGGAGTGCACGGGCACATCGCCAGGGGCGAGCGACATCGACACCACGCCGGGCGAGTCCGCCGCGGAGCAGTCCGGATTCTCGATCGGCTGCGCCGTGAGGCCCAGGTCTTCGAGCTCCTGAGTCGCGGCCTCCATAGAGAACCCGGTCAGGTCGCGCAGCGTGACCCGACCGCTCGCCACGACGAGGTCCACCACGGTGCCGGGGGCGACCTCGTCGCCCTCTTCGACACTCGCCTCCAGGACGTAGCCGGCCTCGTGGTCCTTGTCGTTCTGCTGCCGCACCGTGCCGAGGCCGAGCCCGGCCTTGGTCAGCGCGGCCTCCGCATCCGCCTGCTTGAGCGTGACGAGCATGGGCGCGACGACCATCTCCTCACCGCTGGAGACGTAGACGGTGATCTCCGTGCCCTGGGTGACCGTCGTCCCGTCCCGCGGATCCGTGCGGATCACGTTGCCCTCGGCGATCTCGGCGTTCGTCTCCTGCACCGGCGTCGCGGTGAGGTCGAACTTCTCCAGCTCCTCCTGCGCGCGCTCGTAGGACATCCCGCTGACGTCGGGCACCGTGCGTGACGAGGTCTCGACCGGAGGGGCCTGCACGGTGACGACCCAGAACACCACCGAGGCGAGGAGCACGGCCATCAGTGCGACGCCCGCCCAGATCCAGGCCACGGGGGGACCCGACTGCGTGCGGGTCATGGTGGTGTCGGTGGAGAGCTGGCGCAACGAGCGGGCCGTCTCCTGCGCGGCGCGCGGGCTCGGGCCGTAGAGCTCGCTGGTCAGCGCCCCGAGCTGCTTCTTGCTCGGGGCCTGCCCCGCCGTCGCGCCGTCGAGCGCGGCACGGAAGCTCGCGGCATCCGGATAGCGCTGGTACGGGTCCTTGGCCAGGGCGCGCAGCACGATCGGGTCGAGCGCGCCCGGTGCCTGCTCGTTCACCTCGGTGGGCGGAACGGGCGTCTCGCTGACGTGCTGGTACGCGACCGCCACGGGAGAGTCCCCGCGGAACGGCTGGCGCCCGGTGAGCAGCTCGTAGAGCACGATGCCGGTGGAGTAGAGGTCGGTCCTGGCATCGACGGGCTCGCCCTTGGCCTGCTCCGGGGAGAAATACGCGGCGGTTCCGATGATCTGCGTCGTCTCGGCCACGGTCGACGAGGAGTCCGACACCGCGCGCGCGATGCCGAAGTCCATGACCTTGACGGTGCCCTTGGGCGTGATCATGACGTTGCCCGGCTTGATGTCGCGGTGGATCACCCCCGCCTTGTGGGAGTACTCCAGGGCCTCCAGGATGCCGTCGACGTAGCGGACGGCATCGGGGACGGGCACCGGACCCTGCGCGATGATCTCCTTGAGCAGCACGCCGTCGACGAGCTCCATGACGATGTAGGGAACCGGCTCTCCGCCACCGTCGGGGGCATCCTCGCCGGCGTCGAAGACGCGCACGATCGTCGGATGCGACATCCGCGACGCGGCCTGCGCCTCGAGGCGGAAGCGGGTGCGGAATGCCGCGTCCCTGGCGAGCTCAGGGTCGAGGATCTTGACGGCGACGTCCCGACCGAGCGTCAGGTCGTAGCCGCGGAACACCTTGGCCATGCCGCCGTGTCCGATGAGCTCGTCCACGCGGTACCTGCCCGCGAGGATGCGCGGCTCTGTCGACACCTGATACCCCCTGATGTACTGCGTGATGCTGAAACCTAAGGCTACCCTTCGGAGCCTGAGATCACCGTCATCCCTCGGCGCCACCCTCGGCGTCTGCACCGGCGTCGGCGTCCGTCTCGGTCTCACCCGTGTCGGCCGCGGTGATCGCCGACGACTGGGCCTGCGGGGAGCTGCCGGACGGACGGTCGCCGCAGAAGGCCTGGTAGGTCGCCGTGACGACCTGTCCCGCCTTGCCGGGGTCGACCGTGATCTGCGTGGTCCGAACGCCCGCCGCGAAGCCCGTCTTGGCGGTCCCGTCCGAGAAGGTCGCGTTGGTGATCGTGACCTCATAGCTGCTCAGCGCCAGAGCGCCGGAGGGGCAGGTGAAGTTCGTCCAGTTGAGCGTGATCGTGCCGCCCTCGACGGGCGAGCCGCTGAAGGTGGGGGCGTTCGTCGGTGCGGGGATGGACACCTGGGCCGCATAGAGCGTGAGCTGCAGCAGAGTGCCGGGGTCGACCATGCCGGTCGGCTGGACGGCCTGCACCTTGTCGACCTGGTCGGACGTCTCAGCCGCGACGTTCCCCGTGGTGCAGTTGACGTCGAGGTCGACGGCGGCCGCGGCCTCCCGCGCCTGATCACAGGTCATGCCCACGAGGCCGAGGGCGTCGACGTTGATGCGTTCTTCCTCGGTCTCGGTCGGCGTGGGCGTCGGCGTGGACGACTGGCTCGTCGGCGGCGGGGTGCTGGGGTCGTCGTCGCCCTCGCCCTGACCGGAGAGCAGCGCCCAGATCGTGCCGGCCACCGCGATCACGAGGATCACGATGAGCGCGACCAGAGGCCAGGTCCACGGGCTGCGCTTCTTCTTCTCCTCCTCCTCGGCCGCCGCCTCATCAGTGGGCAGCTGCGCGGTCGTGGGAAGGATGCGCGTCGCGCCGTCGTCTCCCGTCGCAGTGAGAAGGCGCGTCGCGTCGTCGTCGGCGACGCCGCCGGTGGCGATGGCGGGCACGGCGATCGCCGCGGAGTTGAGGTCGCCGCGGCGCAGTGCCTGCGCCGCCCGCGCGACGGTCGCCGACGAGGAAGGCCGGTCAGCCGGCTTCTTCGCGATCATGGCCATCACGAGGTTCTGCACGGGGATGGGCACGGTCGCCGGCAGCGGCGGGGGCTGCTCGTTGATCTGCGCCATCGCGATCGCGACCTGCGACTCGCCCGTGAAGGGACGCTTGCCGGCCAGCGACTCGTACGCCACGATGCCGAGCGAGTAGGTGTCGGTCGCCGGCGACGCCGGGTGTCCGGACGCCTGCTCCGGCGAGAGGTACTGCACCGTGCCCATCACCTGACCGGTCGCGGTCAGCGGCACCTGGTCGGCGATGCGGGCGATGCCGAAGTCGGTGATCTTCACCCGACCGTCGGGGGTGATGAGGAGGTTGCCCGGCTTGATGTCGCGGTGCACGAGCCCGGCCGCGTGCGCGGCCTGCAGGGCGGATGCCGTCTGGGCGACGATGTCGAGCGTCTTGTCGGCGCTCAGCGCGCCTTCGCGCTCGAGGATCGTGGAGAGCGCCTCACCGGGCACGAGCTCCATGACGAGGTAGGCGCTGCCGTTCTCCTCGCCGTAGTCGAAGACGCTGGCGATGCCCTCGTGGTTGACGAGCGCGGCGTGGCGGGCCTCGGCGCGGAAGCGCTCCAGGAAGCCCGGATCGCCCATGTACTCGTCCTTGAGGATCTTGATCGCGACGGTACGCCCGATGACGTGATCCGTCGCCTCCCAGACCTCGCCCATGCCGCCGATCGCGATCCGCGACAGCAGCTCGTAGCGCCCACCGAACGACACACCCTGCGTCGGCCTCATTAGTTCAGCACCGCCTCAATGACCTTTTTCGCAATCGGAGCGGCAAGCGAGTTGCCGGATCCGGATTGACCCCTACCACCGCCGTCTTCGACGACGACTGCCACCGCCACCTGCGGATCATCCGCGGGCGCGAAGCCTGTGAACCACAGCGTGTACGGCTGCGTGTCTCCGTTCTCCGCCGTGCCCGTCTTGCCGGCGACGTCGACCCCGTCCATTCTCGCATTAGAGGCGGCCCCGGATGCGACACTGGCGACCATCGCGGCGGTCACGGCATCCGCCGCCTCCGCCGTCGTCGCCCGACCGAACTCGGTGTTCTCGAACGAGGTGATGACGGAGAGATCGTTGCCGATCACGTCATCCACCATCCGCGGGTTCATGACGACGCCGTCGTTGGCGAGGCCGGCCGAGACCATCGCCATCTGCAGCGGCGTGGCGCGCACATCCCCCTGGCCGAAACCGGTCAGCGCGGTCTTGTCGTCGCTGAGCCCGCTCTCGGGATACGTGGACGCCGTCGAGGTGACCGGGGTCTGGAAGGCCGTGTTGAAGCCGAACTTCTCGGCCGTCTCGAGGATCGCCTCGTCGCCGATGGCGACCGCGATCTGCGCCATGGGGATGTTGCAGCTCAGGCGGATCGCATCGGCGAGCGTCACCGTCGTGCCGGAGCCGCAGGTGCCGCCGCCGGAGTTGGAGATCTGCGTCGACGTGCCCGGGAGCGTGTACCTGGCAGGGTTCGGGACCGTCGACTGCATCGTCCACTCCCCGGTGTCGAGGGCTGCGGCCGCCACGAGCACCTTGAAGGTCGACCCAGGAGGGTTCAGGCGACCGGCGATGGCCCGGTTGTAGAGCGGGTTCGATGCGCTGTCGACGAGCTCGTCGTAGGTGTTGTTCACCGCATCGGCGTCGTGCGAGGCGAGGAGGTTGGTGTCATAGCCGGGGGTGGACGCCATGGCCAGGATGCGGCCGGTGGCCGGCTCGATCGCGACGACCGCGCCCTCGAGACCGTCGAGGGCCTCGTAGGCGGCGCGCTGCGCATCGGCATCCAGGCTCAGCTCGACGCTGAACCCGGTCTGGTCCTGTCCGGAGACGATCCGCTCGATCTCGGCGAAGAACGCGCCGGCTCCCGTGCCGGAGAGCTGCTCGTTCATGGCCTGCTCGATGCCGGTCGCCGACTGCAGCACGGGGTTGAAGTACCCCGTGACGGCGGCCCACATCGAGGCATCCTCGTAGACGCGCTGGTACGCGTAGCGGTCGTCGCTCGGCACGGAGTAGGCGATGGGCGTGCCGTCGACGATGATCGCGCCGCGCTGGATCTCGTAGCTGTCCAGGCGCGTGCGGGTGTTGCCCTTGTTCTGCGCCAGGTTGTCGGCCTCGACCACCTGGATCCAGCTCGTGGCGATGAACAGCGAGAGGAACATCGCGAGCATCACGATGCTGAGGCGCTTGAGCTCCTTGGTCATGTCAGCCGATCACCACCCTTGGCTGGCTGCGCACGCCGTCGGAGATGCGCAGCAGCAGCGCGACGATGAGCCAGTTTGCGACGAGCGAGGAGCCTCCCGCCGCGAGGAACGGGGTCGTGAGGCCGGTGAGGGGGATGACCCTCGTGACGCCGCCGACCATGATGAACACCTGCAGCGCGATCGTGAAGGAGAGACCGGTCGCGAGCAGCTTTCCGAAATCGTCCTGTCCCGCCATGCCGATGCGCACGCCACGGCTGACGAACACCATGTAGAGGCAGAGGATCGCGAACAGGCCGATGAGGCCGAGCTCCTCGCCGAGGCTGGGGATGATGTAGTCGCTCTGCGCGAGGGGGGTGACCTGCGGGCGCCCCTGGCCGAGGCCGGTGCCGAGGAGGCCGCCGTGCGCGAGCCCGAAGATGCCTTGCTGCAGCTGGTAACCAGCGCCGTCGGGGTCGACGACCGAGGAGTCGAAGGCGTACAGCCAGTTCGTGAAGCGACCACGCACGTAGCTGAGGATCTGGGTCGCGGCGAGGACGCCGACGACGACGAGGGTGAGGCCGATGAGCACCCAGCTCGTCTTGCCGGTGGCGACGTAGAGCATGGCGATGAACATGCCGAAGATGAGCATGCCCGTGCCGAGGTCGCGCTGGCTGACGATGATGCCCAGCGAGAGCAGCCAGACCACGATCACCGGGCCCAACTCACGCATCCGCGGCCAGGTGATGCCGAGGAATCGCGTTCCTACCGACGTCAGGCTCTCGCGTGTGCGCACGAGATAGCCGGCGAAGAAGATCGCCAGGCAGATCTTGGCCAGCTCGCCCGGCTGGAACGAGATGAACCCGCCGAACGAGACCCACACGTCGGCATTGGCCTCGTCGACGCGCAGCCCAGGCACGAAGGGCAGGAGCAGCAGCAGGATGCCGGCGAGGCCGAACAGGTAGGTGTACCGGAACAGGATGCGGTAGTTGCGCAGCACGATGACCACCGCGATGGCACCGGCGAGCGAGATCGCCGTCCAGGCGAGCTGCTTGGAGGAGTAGGCGCTCCACCCGGTGAGGTTCTTGGCGATGTCGATGCGGTAGATCATCGCGATGCCGAGGCCCGTGAGCAGCGTGGCGATCGGGAGCACGAAGGGATCGGCGTCGCGGGCGACGATGCGGAGCACGACATGCAGCGCGAAGGCGAGGATCGCGAGTCCGCCGCCGATGAAGAGGATCATCGGGTCGATGAGCCCGAGCGCGCCGAGCTGCACGAGGGTGAGGGCCGCACCGCTCAGCGCACAGGCGAACAGCAGCAGCCAGAATTCCCGGTTGCGCTGCGTCTGCGGCATCCGCATGCGCTTGAGGGCCTTGATGACGGCGGTGTCCGCCGCGACGCCGGTGCTCATCCCTCCCCCTCGGTGGGAGCGGGAGACGGGGTGGGGGTCGGTGACGGCGTGGCCGTCTCGCCGGTGACCGCCTCGGCGCCGGCGCGGAGCCGCTCGACGATGGCCATGGCATCCGACAGCGACCGGGCGTTGATCGTGCGCTCGACGGATGCCCGCTGGTACTGCGGCAGGTCGGCGAGGAGGATCTGGGTGTCCTCGATCGGGGTGGACAGGGTGATCGGGCCGATGTTCTGCTGCACGCCCTGGAAGATGACGACGCTGTCCTCATCGGCGCCGATGTAGTAGCGCGTCTGCGTCCAGTTGTAGGCGAGGACGCCAGCCCCGGCGAGGGCGAGGAGGGCGACGAGCAGCGCGGCGATCCAGCCGAAGCGGCGCCGACGGGCTCTGCGGCGGTCCTCCTCGATGAGCTCCTCGATGTAGTCCGCGGCCGGCTCGAAGTGAGTCGGCTCGTTGGCGGCCTGCCTGGCCGGGTGCAGCCAGCTGGTGCGTCCTGGGCGGGCGGCGGGGATGAGCACGCCCGACGGGTTCGAGGCGGAGCCGACGACGGTCGGGGTTCCGGAGGAGACCGGATGCGCGCCGCCGACGTCGACGAGCACGATGGTGACGTTGTCCGGTGCTCCCCCGTCGAGGGCCTGCTTGAGAAGGGTGTCGGCGGTTCGTCCGGGGGCGAGGCCCTGGCGCATCACCTTGGCGATGTGGAGCTCGTCGACGACGCCGGACAGGCCGTCTGAGCACAGCAGCCAGCGATCGCCCGGCTGGGTGTGCATGACGAACATGTCGAGCTCTGGATCGTTGTCCATGTCGCTGAGCACGCGCATGAGCACCGAGCGCCGGGGGTGGTACCTGGCCTCCTCCGGCGTGATGCGGCCCGAGTCGACGAGGCGCTGCACGAAGGTGTGGTCGGTGGTGATCTGCGTGAGCTCGTCGTCGCGGAACAGATATATGCGGGAGTCGCCGATGTGGCCGATGACGGCGTACTCGTCGACCATGATGATCGCGCTGACGGTCGTTCCGAGGCCGGCGAGCTCCGGACGGTCCTTCGCCGCACGGATCAGGTCGGCTGCCGCGGTGGTGACGGCGGCCTGGAGGGATGCCTGGGCGTCGTCGGTGGACTCGTATCCCTGATCGAGGGGCTCGAGGCGCTGGATGGCGATGCTCGAGGCGACGTCGCCGCCGGCGTGGCCGCCCATGCCGTCGGCGACGGCGAACAGGTTGGCACCGGAGTACCCGGAGTCCTGGTTGTTGGAGCGGACCTTCCCGGTATGGGAGATCGCGGCGCTCGAGCCTTCGAAGACCATGCCGCGCTCAGGCTCGCAGTTCGAAGGTCGTGGCGCCCACCTTGATGGGGGTTCCGATGGAGACGGCGGACGGGGAGCCGCTGAGGCGCTTGCCGTCGAGGAAGGTCCCGTTGGTGGAATCGAGGTCCTGGATGGTCCAGGTGCCGCCGCGCAGCATCAGACGGGCGTGGTGGCTGGAGGTGTAGTCGTCGCGGATGACGAGGCCGGATTCGCTGGAGCGACCGATGGTCATCGGCTCCGTGCCGAGGGGGATCTCGAGACCCGCCTTCGGGCCCGAGGTGATCACGAGGCGTGTCGCGGTGCTCGAGGTGGCGGGGCCGGATGCGGCGGGCCGCGACGCCGGACGCGCCGGAGCGGCGGGTGCCGAAGGCGCAGGCGCCGCCCCCGCTGCCGCCTCGGCGGGGAGCTTGCGGGCACGAACGCCGAACAGGTCGGCGCGCAGGGAGTAGATGACACCGAAGACGAACAGCCACAGCAGCAGGAGGAAGCCGATGCGCAGCAGCAGGAGGACGAGTTCACTCATAGCTCACCCCGAAGGCGCGGGTGGCGTCGGCCGAGCGCTGCGGCGAGGCGACGGGGACGATGCGGAAGACGAGGTCGGTGCGCCCGATCGTGATGGTCGAGTCGGAGTTCAGGCGCGCTTCGCGCACCTTCTGCCCGTCGACCTTCGTGCCGTTGGTCGAGCCGAGGTCGCGCATCATGGCGCGCTCGCCGTCCCAGAGGATCTCGGCGTGGCGGCGGCTGGATCCGGCATCCGAGATCGTGATGTCGGCATCGCTGCCGCGGCCGATCACGGTGCGCGACCGCGTGATCGTCTGGCGACGGCCGTCGACGTCGATGACGGCCGTCCAGCTCACGCGGCCCTCGATCGTGCCGGAGCTCACGCGAACGGTTCCGGTGGCGACGCGCTCGTCGGCTTCGAGGGCGATGGTGAGGGGGCCGGCGAAGCTGTAGCCCTGCGTCTTGGCGTGCTTGGTGAGAAGGGCGTGCAGCTCATCGATGAGGGCGCGGCCGAGTCCCTGCATCCGCTCCGCGTCATCGGGGCTGAGGCGGACGATGAAGCTGTTGGGCACGATGATGCGATCGCGGCTGACGATCGCCGCCTTGGTGTCGGCCTCGCGGCGGAGCGCCGAGGCGATCTCCACCGGCTGGATGCCGCTGCGGAAGGTCTTCGCGAAGGCGCTGTTCACAGCGCGCTCGAGACCCTTCTCAAAGCTGTCAAGTAGTCCCACTGGGCTCCTCTGGCATGCCGACCGGTGGGTACATCGTAGCCAGACGACCTGGAAGTACGCCCGTTCGCGAGCGCGCCTCCGCGAGATTCCGGGGCGGGGCAGGGTGTGGAGGCGGTGGTGCGTCTCGTGGGGAGGCGGCGGCGCGTCTTGTGGGGAGGCGGCGGCGCGTCTCGTGGGGAGGCGGTGGTGCGTCTCGTGGGGAGGCGGCGGCGCGTCTTGTGCGGAGGTTCCCCGACTCGCCGCATGCGCGGTCGTCACGCGGCCATCTGAGCCACCTGCTCCCGCACGACGCGTCAACCCGAGGAACCTCCTGGTCGGCCATCGCTCTGTGCCCCTGCTCCGGTGTCTCATATGGTCGCGTCCTCCACGTCGAGGCGGCCATATGAGACCCCCGCCTCGCGCTGACGCGGCAACGGCGGGCACGGCAGGGTGCGGCGTGGCCCGGATTCGAGCGCGGGTCGATCGCGTGATATCCTCGGGAAGTTGAGTTCCTCGGAACGAGACACTCGCGCGAGTGGCGGAATAGGTAGACGCGCTGGCTTCAGGTGCCAGTGTTCGCAAGGACGTGGGGGTTCAAGTCCCCCCTCGCGCACAAATGGAAAATGGCCTCTTACCTGGGGTTTAGATCACCGGGTTGGGGGTCATTTTCGTGCCATGTGCTGAGATATGTGCTAAGCCCCACCCAGATGGGCCGCGAAGCGGTCTGCTGCGGCTTTCTGCATCGTCGGGGTGACATGGCTGTAGATGTTCATCGTGGTCGTAATGGTGGAGTGCACCAGGCGCTCCTGTACCACCTTGGGATGCTCGCCCAACTCCAGCAGGAGTGTGGCGTGCGTGTGGCGCAGCCCCTTTATCGTCACGCGGGGCAGCGTCTCGTGTGCCTTGGCGAGCCAGTTCATGCGGCGATCCCATCGGCTCGTCGATCACGCGGGCGTTGCCCGTTTTCGTGGTCTTAGTGGTCGTCCAGTCCTCGGTGTTCACCGATCGCCGGATACTGATGCGCCCGGTCTTAGAGGAGTGACCCTGCGGGTTGTAGCTTGTCGCGGGCGTCTTTCCACGGCTTCACCCATGTCATTTGCTCGGCGGCGAGTAGCTCGCCGCAGGAACTGCATACCTGCCCTTGGGTGGTCTCGTTGCCGCAGGTCTCATGGATCATCAGCATGTGCGCGCCACCCTCGGGCATGTTTGTGTGGCGTTCGCCCCAGATCGCGAGTTGTTGCAGGATCGGCAGCAACTCGGTGGCGGCTTCGGTCGCAGCATATCCCTGGCGGGTGCGGCGGCCGTCGTGGTACTCGACACGGGTGAGGAGCCCGGCTTCGACCATCGCGTGCAGGCGACGGCTGAGCACTGCTTCGGAGATGCGGAGGTTGTCGCGCAGCAGGTCGAACCGTCCCCGCCCGTGGAGCACGTCGCGAATGATGAGCAGCACCCAAGGGTCGCCGAGCACATCGAGAGACCGCTTAATGGGGCAGAACTCGTCCGACCAATCCGACCGCAGAGGCATGGCACGCTTCCTTCCCGTCCTTGACCTACGCTACCCGCCTACTATAACTTCTTTGAAGAAAGTTTATCTCTGGATCAGGAGTGCTGAATGCCCGTGAGCCCCACACCGACCGCGAAGCCTCATCGTGTGCATCCGGCATGGTGGGTCGCTGCCGTCGCGTTCCTCGCGCTGCTCGCTGCGGCAGGGTTCCGGGCCGCACCTGGCGCGTTGATGGTGCCCCTCCATGAGGAGTTCGGTTGGTCAACGAGCGTCATGTCGCTCGCGGTGAGCATCAATCTCGTGCTCTACGGCCTGACAGCACCGTTCGCGGCTGCACTCATGGATCGCTTCGGCGTCCGCCAGGTCGTCGCGACGGCGCTCGCGCTCGTCGCACTGGGGGCGGGCGGCAGCGTGCTCATGACGGCGTCTTGGCAGTTGCTCGTGTTCTGGGGGCTGCTGATCGGACTCGGTACGGGGGCGATGGCGTTGGTGTTCGCCGCGACCATCGCGAACCGTTGGTTTGTGCAGCGGCGTGGCCTCGTCATGGGCGTTCTCACGGCAGGCTCCGCGACGGGGCAGCTGATCTTCTTACCACCCGTCGCCGCCATCGCAGACGGGGTCGGGTGGCGGCCCGCCTCTCTCGTCGTCGCAGGAGCCGCGCTGATCGCGGTGCCGGTCGTATGGCTCGTGATGCGCGACTACCCCGAAGATCGAGGCGTGCAGCCCTACGGTGCGGCACCCGGGTACGTCGCGCCGCCGCGCGCAGTCGGGGGTGCCGCACGACGGGCGTTCGAAGGACTGGCCTACGCGGTCAAACAACGATCGTTCTGGGCGTTGGCGATCGCGTTCGCGATCTGCGGAGCTACCACGAACGGACTCATCGGCATCCACTTCATCCCCTCCGCACACGATCACGGCATGCCGACCACCACGGCGGCGGGGCTCCTGGCCGTCGTGGGCGTCTTCGACATCGCGGGCACAATCGCCTCGGGCTGGCTGACCGACAAGTTTGATCCCCGAAAACTCTTGGTCGCCTACTACGCCTTCCGCGGCGTCGGGCTGCTGCTCCTGCCGTGGCTGCTGGCCGAGACGGTACACCCGAGCATGGTGCTCTTCATCATCATCTACGGCCTCGACTGGGTCGCGACCGTACCCCCGACCGCAGCGCTCTGCCGAGAGATCTTCGGCGAGCGGGGCACCATCGTGTTCGGCTGGGTATTCGCCTCCCACCAGCTCGGCGCAGCAGCGGCAGCGCTCGGCGCGGGCATCATCCGCGACACGTTCGGCACCTACACCTACGCCTGGTGGGGCGGGGCCGCGATGTGCGCCATCGCCGCCGTGCTCTCCATCGCCGTCACCCGCAACCACGCCCACACGAAAACTCCGATTCCTGCGCCTGCCCCTGCGCCCGAATAGGGCTCATCGACTCGCATCAACGATTGATCGAAGGAGACCCCCATGATCGACCTGCGTTCCGATACCTGTTCGCGCCCGACCGACGCGATGCGCGAAGCCATCGCCACAGCCGTTGTCGGTGACGATGTGTATGGCGACGATCCCACCGTCAAAGAACTCGAAGCCGAGACCGCGCGGCTGCTCGGCAAAGAAGACGCCGTGTACATGCCGACCGGCACGATGACCAACCAGGTCGGCATCCGCGCACACACCCAGCATGGCGATGCCGCCCTGTTTGAACAGTCCGCGCACGTCTACATCCTCGAAGGCGGTACCGTGTCCGCGGTCTCCGGCCTGCTGCCTCGCCTGCTCCCCGGCGACCGGGGCCGCTTCACCGCCGCCCAGGTGCGCGAGTTCGTCGGCGCACCGCACCCGTTCTTCCCCTCGACCGTGCAGGCCCCGGTGACATTGCTGTGCGCGGAGAACACGCACAACAACGGCGGCGGCTCCATCTGGCCCCTCGATCAGCTCACCGATGTCGCGGAGGCCGGACGTAGCCTGGGCCTCGCGACCCACCTCGACGGAGCGCGCCTGTGGCACGCGACCGCGACAACCGGCATCAGCGAAGCCGACTACGCGGCCCCGTTCGACACCGTGAGCGTCTGCTTCTCCAAAGCACTCGGCGCGCCCGTGGGCTCCTGCCTCGCCGGGCCGAAAGAGCTGATGGATCGCGCCCGCCGCTTCAAGCAAGGGCTCGGCGGCGGATTCCGGCAAGCAGGCGTCATCGCCGCCGGAGCGCTTCACGCCCTCCACCACCATCGCGAGCTGTTGCCTCGCACGCACGAAATCGCGCAGCGCTTCACGGCAGGGCTCGCGGGCATCGACGGCATCCTCATCGACCCCGTGACCGTGGAGACCAACATCGTCCGCTACCGCCTCGACGGGGTGCCCTCTGCCGCGTTCGTGGACGCGCTTCATGAGCGGGGCGTGTGGATGCTGCCCTCCGGCGCTGACGGCGTACGGGCGGTGTTCTACCTCGACCTCACCCCACAGGATGTAGACGACGCTCTCAATGCGATCCGCGAAATTATGGAAACCATCGACCGCACCACGAGCGCGACACCGGTCGCAGGATACTGAGGCCCGATCATGCGCACTATCGTCACCGTTCCCGTCCTCACCGACGCCTTCGCCAAGCTCGGCGTACCGCTCACGCTCGTCAACACCGCTGGCCCCACGGTGTACGTCTCCGGCCTGCCACCCTACGACCCCGAGACAGGAGAACTTGTCCGGGGGGACATCGCCACACAAACCGACGCGTGCATGCGCGCGCTGACAGCCTGCCTCGCCGCGGCCGACGCGACCCTCGATGATGTGGTGAACGTGCGCATCTACGCCGCAAACTCCGGCCACTATAAGACCATCAACGAGGTCTACGCCCGCTTCTTCCCCGACATCGCACCCACCCGAGTGTTCGTGCCGGTCGCGAGCTGGGCCGGAGAGTTCGACATCGAGATCGACGCTGTGGCGTACCGCACAGAATCACGCCCGTGACGGCGGGCCTTCTTCGCTCTTTGTGACACGCCTCCGGTAAGGCAGACCCATTGGCACGGTTCCAAGCTTTCATATCGGTCGGGAGCTGATTCGCTGAGCGGCTTCTGAGAAGTCGCGCAGCGCAGACACGCCACCTCGCCACGCCTGAGCGGGCCGTTTGCTTGCCGACAAGCGCGACCGCCCCCGGTGTGCGCCCCGCTGTGGGTGCCGGTGGCGCACCTCCTTTACGGGAGGCGTCACTATGTCCGAGCACAACTCACTCACCGCCCACGATGACGTTGGGGTTCAAGTTGTCTCGGTCGGTCGCGGCTTCGAGACTCCCGAGGGGCTGCGTACTCTGTTGAACCGTCTGAACGATGCCGGGCCTGGCTCATGGCGTGCCGACCGCGAGGCGGCGGAGTTGATGCGGTACGCGGCGTTCAGGTATCGGCGGTTGGCGCGTAAGTACGAGATGGATGCCTGGGAGGTCGCTTCGGCGGCGTTCGAGGTCATGCTCGCCCGATCCACGCGCGCCGCTCGCAATCCTTGGGCGGTTGTCACGCGCGCAGTGCAGATCACTTGCAAGGCTGAGATTCGAGCGGCTGGGCTGTTGATGTCGACCAGCCGGGTGCGTCACACGAACAGGATCGCCGGGTTCCATGACGCTGTGCGGTTCGCTGAACGAGAGGGCCTTGACGAGTACCATCCTGCTCTGGCTACCGGCTCAGCTGTCGATGAAGACGATGAGCCGAGCGACGATGACAAACGAGTCACCGCCGCCCTCTCAGAAGCCGTGGGGCTGTTCGTGACGGCAGGCTGGGATGCCGAGCTTGCGGCCGATTGCGTGGAGTACGCGGCGTATCGGTTTGCCGACCTGTCCTCGCGAGCAAGTGCGATAGACGTGCTGCGCCGCGACCGCGCGGTGTCGGAGCGGCTGGGCGTACCGCCGCGATCATGGGCCGCGCTCCTGACAACGAGGCCAGGCCGTGACCTCGCGAACACGCGCGTTTCATGTGCTAACTCATGTGCTACCGGCCCTGCCAGGTCGTGAATCGCGGTGCAGTTACCCACAGACAGGTTCCGCAGAAATGGCGGAATCATGCGTCAGAACGCCGATTCACGATTTCATGTGCGAGGGGGAACGGAACAGTTCAAGTCCCCCCTCGCGCACCGCAGATCCTGAGTCGCGACACAGTTCATGAACTGGTCGCGGCTCAGGATTTTTTCGTTCTCCAGGTTCGTGCCGCACGCGGTGTCGTGGCGCGAGCGACCACGAGAATAGAGGCATGACCGAGTACATCCGCCCGCCGATCGAGCCGAGGGAGTTCGTCGACGAGGCGGGCACCGTCATCGACTTCGGCAACCGGTGGGCGCATCTGGGCGGCACCCCTCCCGAGGACAGCTACTCGGTCGACGAGCACCTCGAGCGGTTCGCTCCGCTGCACACGATCGGGGAGGCGCTGATCGCCTTCCTCGCCGCCCGCTACGACGTGGAGGTCGAGGAGGGTCTGCACGTCATGGCCGGGCTGCAGCACGCTCCGGCATCCGAGGACGTCGTGCGTGCGGTGAGATTGACTCCGCGGAACGCGACATCCGCATCCCTGGTGATCATCCTGACCGCGTTTCCCGGAGTCCGCCTGTACGCCGGGGCCCTCTACTCGGCGGCGTACCCCTCCTGCGGATGCAATGCCTGCGACGAGCGCTGGAACGAGGCGGCGGATGAGCTCGAATGGCAGGTGTTCGCGATCGTGGGCGGCGGCTTCTCCGAGGAGGTCAGTGAGCCGCGGCGCGCCAAGTGGAGCTACGACCGCGGCCACGGATTCACGAAGGGCATGGGGCAGACGGTCTCGTACACGCTCCGTGCGCTGGACGGCTCGACCGAGATCAGCGGGCGGTCCCGCGCCGAAGATCTCCCTGCCGATGTGCTGCGCGATGCCCGCGGCACGCTCGATGCCGTGCACGCCGCGGCGGCCGATCACCATTGGCAGCCCTGGCAGTGACCCGTCGCCCCATCTCGCCGGCTCGTCGGCGAGCCGCACGCGTGCTCGTGGCCCTCAGCATCCTCGGCGCGCTCGTCATCGCGCTCGGCTGGGTGCCCGGTCCGCTCGGCACCGCGATCTCGGTGGTCCTGCCCCTGCTCGCGGTGATCGTGCTCCTCCTCGCCCTCGTGACCGCGCTCGTCCTGCCGCGCGCCACGATCGCGACTCTGCTCGCCGTCGTCCTCGCGCTCGTCGCGATGGCACCCGCGCTCCCCGGGTTCGCCGGTCCAGCCGGGGCGGAGGCGCTGACGATCGTCAGTCAGAACGTCCGCGCGCAGTCCGGCGGAGGCGCGGCGTCCGCGGATGAGCTGAGGGGCGACGACCCTGACGTCATCACCCTCACCGAGCTGGACGCCGCGAGCCGGGATGCCGCGGGGCAGGCCCTCGCGGAGGCCTATCCGCACTCCTACGCCGTCGGCACGGTGGGCGTGTGGAGCAGGTATCCGCTCTCCTCCGGCGAGCCGCTCGGTCTCGGACTCGGGTGGAACCGCGCTCTCCGCGTCACCGTGCAGGCGCCCGGCGGTGACGTGCGCCTCTATCTCGTGCACGCCGCATCCGTGCGCCCCGGCGCGCAGTCCGCGCGCGACGGGATGCTCGGCGAGCTCGCCCGCGTCGTCGCCGCCGACGCGGCACCCCTGATCATCGCGCTGGGCGATTTCAACTCCGCCACCACCGATCCGGCGCTGCGCGCCCTCGGTGCGCAACTCGACCTCGTGCGCCCGACCGACGGCTCGCTCGGGTTCAGCTGGCCCGCGGCGCTCCCTCTGGTGAAGATCGATCACGTCTTCCAGCGGGGCTTCGCCGTGACCTCCGCGACGACGCAGCGTGCCGGCGCCAGCGACCACCTCGCCACCGTGACGGTGCTGTCGCCGCGCTGATGCGCTCCCCTAGACTCCGAGCATGACGGCCCCCGGAGCGCACGCCGATGAACCGCACAGCCAGGGGCTCGCGCAGCGTCTGAACTGGCTGCGCGCCGGCGTGCTCGGTGCGAACGACGGCATCGTCTCGACGGCGGCGGTCGTCGTGGGTGTGGCCGGTGCGACGGCGGAGGCGGGGCCGGTGCTCATCGCGGGTGCGGCGGCCCTCGTCGGCGGCGCGATCTCGATGGCACTGGGCGAGTACGTGTCGGTCTCCAGCCAGAGCGACTCCGAGCGGGCGCTCATCGCGAAGGAGAAGCGCGAGCTTGCCGAGGAGCCGGAGGAGGAGTTCGCGGAGCTCGTCGGACTCTACGAGGCGAAGGGCCTCAGCCGTGAGACCGCGGTGCAGGTGGCGACCGAGTTGACGGCGGAGGATGCTCTCGCCGCCCACCTCTCCGCCGAGCTCAACATCGATCAGGACGACGTCGTGAGCCCCTGGCATGCGGCGTTCGCCTCCGCGATCGCCTTCGTGCTCGGAGCCCTCCTGCCGATGGCGACGATCCTGCTCGCCCCGCTCTCGCTGCGCATCCCGCTGACCTTCGTCACCGTGCTCGTCGCGCTCGCCGTCACCGGATACATCGCGGCCTGGATCGGCGGAGCGAACCGTGGCCGCGCGATCCTGCGCACCGTGATCGGCGGTGCGCTCGCGCTCGCCGCGACCTATCTCGTCGGCACGCTGTTCGGCACGACCGTCGTCTGACGGCGCTCAGGCTGCGGCGTCCGCCGCGGATCGGAACGTGCGTCGATAGGCCTGCGGCGACACCCCCAGCTCGGCGCGCAGATGTTGCCGCAGGGACGTGGCCGTGGCGAAGCCCACCTCCGTGGCGATCCGGTCGACGGTGGCGTCCGTCGCCTCCAGCATCCGCTTGGCGCGAGTCAGGCGCTGGGCGAGCAGCCATTGTCCGGGGGCGGTTCCGGTCTCCGAACGGAACCGTCGGAGGAAGGTGCGCTCGCTCATCCGCGCGTGCGCCGCCATCGTGGCCAGAGTCAGGCGATCGCCGAGCCTGTCGAGCATCCACTCCCGCGTCGCAGCGGTGGAGTCCGCGGGGTCCACGGGCACCGGACGCTCGATGTATTGCGCCTGACCACCCTCGCGGTGCGGCGCCACCACGCAGCGTCGCGCGGCGCGGTTGGCCGCCTCCGCGCCATGATCGCTGCGGATCAGGTGCAGGCACAGGTCGATGCCGGACGCCGCGCCCGCCGAGGTCAGCACGTCGCCGCCATCGACGAACAGCACTCCCTCATCGAGTCGCACGTGCGGGTACCAGGCCTTGAACACCTCGGTGCACTCCCAGTGCGTCGTCGCCGTGCGTCCATCGAGCATCCCCGCCGCCGCGAGCACGAAGCTCCCCGTGCATATCGACGCTACGCGGGCGCCGGGACGGATGCCGGCGAGAGCATCGCGCACCGACGGGGCGAGCTCCCGCGAGAGCATCCCCGAATCGAAGGACGCGATGATCACGGTGTCCGCGGTCGCCAGCGCCTCGGGGCCGTGCGCGGGGACGACGTCGAAACCCGCGTTCGTGCGGACCGGCAGGCCGTCGGCGGAGCAGACCGCGACCTCGTACAGCCCGTCGGCCGCGCCGAAGACGCGAGCGGGGATCCCGAGCTCGAAGGGGTACGCGCCGTCCAGGCCGAGGACGACGACGCGATGGGGACGCGGAGCGGACATGGCGAGATTCTATCGCTCACTGTCGATCCCGCCACTCGCGAGAACCTCGCCTGTGCGCGACGCTGGATGCATGACCGAGAACACCATGCACGCGATCAGCCAGCGAGGCCCGGGAGGACCCGAGGTCCTCGAGCTCATCGAGACCGATCGGCCCCGCCCCGGCGGCAACGAGGTGCTCGTCGCCGTGCACGCCGCGGGCCTCAATCCCACCGACTGGAAGCACCGCGCGGGCGCGCAGCCCACGGGAGAGCGCCCCTACATCCTGGGGTGGGACGTCTCGGGCGTCGTCGCCGAGGTCGGTCCAGGCGTCACCCTCCTCCAGCCCGGCGACGAGGTCTTCGGCATGCTTCCCTACCCCGCAGGTCACGGCTCGCACGCCGAGTTCGTGACGAGCCCGTCCCGTGCCCTGGTGCGAAAGCCCGCGACGCTCTCGCACGTCGAGGCGGCCGCCGTGCCGCTCGCGGCGCTCACCGCCTGGCAGGCGCTCGTCGACACCGCGGACGTCCAGCCGGGGCAGCGCGTGCTCATCCACGCCGCGGCCGGCGGCGTCGGACACTTCGCCGTGCAGATCGCCAAGGCGCGCGGGGCGCACGTCATCGGCACGGCATCCGCCGGCAAGCACGAGATCCTGCGCTCCCTCGGGGCGGACGAGGTCATCGACTACCGCACGCAGGACGTCGCGACCTCGGTGCGGGACGTCGATGTCGCGCTCGTCCCCTTCGTCGGAGAGGAGCGTCTGCGCACGCTCGACACCCTGCGGCCGGGCGGCGTCCTCGTCACGATCCTTCCGGCGCAGCTGGGCGAGCTGACCGCACGCGCGGCCGAGCTCGGCGTGCGCGCGACGGGGATGCTCGTGGAGCACGACCAGGCCGGCATGCGGGCGATCGCGCAGCTCGTGGACGACGGCCTTCTGCGCCCTCTCGTGGAGAGGACGTTCCCCCTCGCGGATGCCGCAGAGGCGCACGCGCTCGGCGAGCAGGGCCGCGTGACGGGCAAGCTGGTGCTCTCCGTGCGGGACTGATCGCACGCGCAGCTCGGGGCTACTCCCCCGAGCTGCGCTTGAACTCGCGCTCCCAGTCGCGCAGCTCGCTGCGGCCGATGAGCGAGTCCAGCGAGACCTGGAAGAGCAGCGCCTTGCGGGCGTTGACCTGCTTGATGTTGTCGAGGATCTGTCCGCTCAGCGCGGTGAGGGCCTCGCGCACCTCCCCGATCCGCTCGTCGGGGTCGTCCCAGAGCTCGGGATGCGTCAGCAGATCGAGCATGTAGTCGCGATCGAGGGCCGCGACGAGCCGGGCGAGCTTGTCGGCGTACTCCGCCTCGGCGAGCGTGGTCTGATCCTCGCCGGCCTTGGCGCTCAGCCGCGCGAAGAGCTGCTCCACATGAGAGACGAGCGCGTCGATGCCCGCGGTCGTCTCGGCGGCGATCGGATGCTGCCCGAGCGCGGCGTACTCAGGGCGCAGCTCGCGCAGCCGCTGGACCCGGGAGCGGATGCTGTCCGGCATCCCTCCCTCGACCACCGGCGCCGGGCGCCGGCGACGCCGTGCCAGCAGGCCGGCCGCCGTGACCGCGCCGGCGACCACGACGACGCCGCCGATCACGAACGGGAGCATCCCGAAGCCCTCGCCCCCGCCCGCGCCAGGGGACGACGGGGTCTCCTCGATGATCTGCGCGACGGTCTCGGTGAGGCCCTGCTGCAGATTCCCGGCTGCCACCGCATCGTGCTCGTTGGCGATCCGCAGCGCATCGAGACCGTCGACTTCGGTCGCGGCCATGAGGTCGTCGCCGATCGCGAGGATCACGGTGTCCTGGTCGGCCTCCGCCGCGATGCTGTTCACGAGATACAGGTCGTAGGAGTTGGCGAGATCCGCGTCCTCCGGCAGCACGACGACCGCGATCGAGCCGTCTGCGGGCAGGGCGGCGGTCAGCGCCTCGGTGAGGTCGCCGGTCGCACCCGCCTTGGGCGATACGTAGACGTCCGCGCTCTCCAGACCGGCGACCGCCTCATCGATCCAGCTCGAACCCGATGTCGCGGACATGGTGGCACCCACCTCAGAAGTTGTTGATGACGGAGGCGAAGACGAGATCGATGCGCTCGGCATCCGAGGCGTCGAACAGCTGACCGCCGGTGGCGTCGGCGATGCGCTGCAGCGCCGAGCCGTCGGCGCCCTCGCCGTAGGCGATCGGGAAGATGCGCACCTGCGCGTCGCCGCCGCCCTCGCCCTCTGCGGTGCCGATCTTCGCGATCAGCGAGTCCAGCGAGGTCACCGAGTCGGTGTCCTCGCCGTCCGAGAGCACGACGATGGCGTTGATGCGGCCTGGTTCCGCCCGTGCGCTCATCTCCTCGTAGGCGGTGAGGATCGCGTCGTACAGCGGCGTCCCATTGCGCTGGGCGTAGCGGAGGTCGTCGAGCGAGGAGTTGAGGTTCTCGCCGTCCGCGCCGAGGGCCGTCACGTCGCGGAGCACCTCGATGCCGTCGCCCGCCTGGGAGGACACGCCTGTCGTGAAGGCCCAGACGCCCACCTCGTCGGTGGAGCGGAAGTGGCCGAGCGTCGTCTGCGCGCCCTCGATGGCGCCGTCCAGGCGCGAGCGGCCGTCGCCGATCGGGTCGTCCATGGACCCCGAGATGTCGATGAGCTCCAGCACGGAGGAGGGCTTTCGCACCTGGGTCCACTGGTCGATCGCGGTCGAGATCACCTCCACGCCCGGCTTGGGGAGCGTCACCGCCGGCTGGGCGGGATCCACGCCGTACTCGGCCGTGAACAGCTCACCGAGGTCGACCGACTCGTCCAGCGGGCGGAAGCCGTACTCGGGGAGGATCCGCTGCGCGGCATTCGTCTGCAGGAAGGCCGCGAACGCCTCTCCCGCCGTGCGCTGCTCCGCCGTGATCCAGTCGGCACCGAGCACGGTGACGGGGTTGTCGCTCCAGAGCGATCCGCCCTCGGGGTACACGGCGACGAGCTTCGTCTTCGGCGGCGTGAGCGTCTCGCCCGGCTGCACGGTGTGCGAGTCGGGGTTGCCCTGGTTGTAGTTGAGCAGCGAGGTCTCCTCCAGCGCGACGGCGGAGACGTAGGACGATCCGCTCGCACCGTTCTGCGTCTCGTCGTAGAGCGTGGTCAGCACGTTGCCCGTGGTGTCCCCGTAGTGGATCACGCACTCCTCGAAGACGCGGGAGAACTCCTCCGCCGCCTCGACGTCCGCGGAGGTCAGATCCGCGGACTTCCCCGAGGCCTCATAGGACTGCATGAGGATCGTGGACAGCCCGGTCGTCGACGTGTTCGGGTTGGTCTTGGAGATCTTGAACGCGCCCCAGATGTCCTTGCCGACGCTCCCCCACCCCTCGGGGTTCTGGCACAGCGCTTCGAGGTCGGTGATGCTGATCGGCTGGTCCGGCCAGCCGAGGGCCTCGGCCATCGGCTGCGGCATCCCGAACACGACGGGCGTGCGCGTGAACGACGCCGGCTCGCCGACGAGGTTCTGCGAGGCGGCGGCAGCCACGCGGTCCGTCCAGACGGTGGATGCCGGAGACCACAGCGTCGGCCACAGCTCGGTGTCGTCGCTCGGCCAGTCCTCGCCGCTGGTGAGGTAGCGAGCGGCGTTGCCCGAGGAGACGTTGATCGGGCGGACGGTCGCGCAGACGTCCAGCCCTTCGTGCTCCGGCGACTCCTTGAACGCCGCCGCCAGCGCGTCGAGCATGTTGACCTTCTCGGACGAGGTCGCGACGGTGATGTGCGTGCAGCCGTCGTCGATGAACCCGGACTCCCCGCCGTTCGCGCCGCCGTCATCGCCCGGTGTGCAGCCGGAGAGCAGCAGCGCGGCCGTCGTCGCGAGCGCGACAGGGACGAGGAGGCGACGGGCGGAACCACGGGACAGTGCTCGACGTGCGTTCATGGCCCTAGGCTACCGACCCGGGATGCCGCGGATCACAACCGGCGGCGAACTCGCAGGCGGTCAGATCCAGCCCCGCTCCTCCGCGACGATCACGGCCTGCTGCCGGCTGGCGACGTGGAGCTTGCTGAGCACGGCGGAGACGTGGTTGCGCACCGTCCCCGGCGCCAGGGAGAGCGCCCTGGCGATCTGGCCGGTGGTCTCTCCCCTGCGACCCGCCCTCAGCACATCCAGCTCTCGGTCGGTCAGCGGGCAGCGTTCGTCGCTGAGGGCATCCGCCGCGACCTCCGGATCGACGTATCGCCCACCCGCGGCGACCCGCCTGATCACCTCGGCGACCTCATGCGCGCCGCGGGATTTCGGCAGGAACCCGGCGACGCCGGAGGCCAGCGCTCGCCGCAGCACGCCGGGTCGCGCATGCCTGGTCACCACGATGCAGCGGCTCGGCACGATCCGGCGGAGGCGCTCGGCGACCTCGACGCCGTCCAGGCCTGGCATCTCCAGATCGAGCAGACAGACGTCCGGCACGAGCCGCTCCGCCACGGCGACGGCCTCGACGCCGTCGGTGCACTCCGCCACGACTTCGATGTCCTTCTCCAGCCCGAGGAGGGCCGCCAGAGCCGAACGGATCATCGCCTCATCGTCGGCGAGCAGCACCCGGATCATCGCGTCTCCTCCGGGACGACGACGCGCACCGCGAACTCGTTGCCCTCGCGGACCACGTCCACGGAGCCGCCCGCCTCCTTCACCCGGCGTGCGATGCCCTCGAGGCCGGAGCCGTCCCCCGCTCCCTCGGCATCGCCCACGTCGTTCGTGATCTCGTAGCGCCAGCCCGCTTCGCTCCGTCGCAGCAGGAGCCGTGCGCGTCGGCCTCCCCCGTGCCGCAGCACGTTGGTCGTCGTCTCGCGGATCACCGGGCCCAGCACGGATGCCGGAGCGCGATCGGCCACGGCATCCACCGTCGCCTCGACGCCCGCGCCCGCTGCGCGCAGCAGATCGACTGCGTTGGCGATTTCGTCGCCGAGCGGGACGGCCCTGAACCGGGTCGCCAGATCCCGGGTGCCCTGCCGCGCCTCGTCGACGCTCTCCCTCGCCAGCCGGAGCTGCGCCATGCCCGCGTCCGCGTCATCCGCCATCAGGCGCTCGGCGAGCTCCAGCTGCAGCGCGATGACCTGCAGATGGTGGCCCTGCAGATCGTGCACGTCGGTGGCGATGCGCAGGCGCTCCTCGGTGACGGCGAGCCGCGCCTCCGCGGCGCGGGCCTGATCGAGGGTGACCAGCACGTCCCACCACCACAGCGACAACACGCTCATGAAGGGCAGCAGGATCGCGAAGAAACCCAGCAGCCACCAGTTCGACCGCTCAGGCAGGTCGGCCGGAAGCAGCGACGACTGCTGGTCGACGATCCACAGCGCGATCAGCACCGCAGTGCTCAGCATCACCACCCGGCTTCGGATACCCCGAGGCCAGTTCAGCAGCACGAGCGGCTGCAGGATCGCGAAGCCGGCGACCACCCACAGCCCGCTCGCGAGGCCGGCCGCGATGGCGTAGGCGACGAAGATGAGCATCACGTCGAGCTGGGCCCACCAATTGCGCGCCTCCGACGCCGCTTCCTTGTGGCGGTACCTCATCAGCGGCACGGCCGTCGCCGCCACCCAGACGAGTCCTCCGAAGCCGACGACGGACACGCGCGCGGCGGCATGGTCGACCTGGAGCAGGACGACGGCGGCGATGAAGACGACGGCGAGTTCGAAGAAGATCACTGCGGACGCCGTGTACCACCACGTCGCGGTGATGCTCCTGGCCAGTCGGCGGTCGCGCTGCAGGCGGTGCGCCGCGGCATCCGTGCGGCCCACGGGGTCGGTCGTCATGCGCTCCACGATAGGCCCATGACAGATGTCACCCCTCGGGCGGACGGAGCGCATGCGAGCCGGTGACAGCAGGGCACTTCCGGCATCCCCCGGCCCCGGCTGAACTGGAGTCATGCCGGGCGGAGACACCGCAGCGGCTCACGACAGGAGCAAGCAATGAACCTCATGGAGACCTTCCAGGATCTCGTCGCGCAGGTGCCGGAGCTGCTGCAGCCGGTCATCGTCGCGCTCGCCGGAGCGGTGCCCTTCATCGAGGGAGAAGGGGCGGCCGCGATCGGCATCATCGGCGGCATCCACCCGCTCGTCGCTGCGGTGGCCGCGGTGATCGGCAACTTCCTCTGCGTCGCCATCCTCGTAATCGTGAGCGCGGGTGCGCGCGACGCCGTGGTGACGCGCCATCGTGCGCGGGCGGCGGCCAAGGATGCTGCGGGGGCCGTGGCCGTCGCGACGGCGGAGCCCGTGCCTGCGCAGGTGCCGATCGAGAACGAGCGCAAGGCGGCTCGGGCGGCGAAGTTCCAGCGCGCCTTCGAGCGCTACGGCGTCCCAGGGGTGAGCCTGCTCGGTCCCCTGCTGCTGCCGACCCACTTCACGGCGACCATGCTCGCCGCCGCGGGCGTCGGCAAGGTCCGCATACTCGTCTGGCAGGCGGTCGCGATCATCGGCTGGACCACGCTCATCACGCTGATCATCACCGGAGTCATCCGCGCCGTCGCCTGATCCGGCGACCTCAGGCGGCGACCACCTCGTCGGCGGTGAAGAGCGCACGAAGTGCCTCTACGCCGCCGGCGGCCAGCGCACGCAGCTGACGCTCGGCTCCCGTTCCGTCGGCCAGCGTTCGCGAGAGCGCGTCTTCGACGAAGGCGAGGTCGCCGCACTCCTGCAGCACTCCCGACACCGTCTCGACCAGTCGGGTGGCGAGGTCGGCGGCGGTCGAGACGGATCCGGTCTGCGGATCGATGAGGTTCGCCGCCATCCCCTCGCGGGCCGCCATCCACAGCGAGACGTCGACGGCATCCGAATCCAGCGGCACGACATCGGGATCGGAGAGCAGGACGCCGCGGGTGAGCGCCGCGGCGAACACGGCATCCTCGACGGTGAGCTGGGCGTCGAAGACGCGCACCTCCACCGTCGGATACGTCTCCGAGGCGCGCACGGACCAGCCCAGCGATGCGGCATCGGGGGCGGCGCCCAATCGGATGAGGCGATCGCGGACGTCCTGATAGTGGCTCATCCCGGAGAACACCGGCGGGCAGCCCATGGTCGGAAGGCGACGCAGCAGGATGCTCCGCCAGCTCCGGTATCCGGTGTCGCGGCCGTGCCAGAACGGTGAGTTGCCGGTCAGTGCGAGGAGCACGGGGAGCCATCCCCGGATGCGGTTCAGCGCTCGGATGCGCTCCTCCTCGTCCGTGATCTCCACGTGCACGTGCAGGCCGTTCACCTGATGTCCTCCGGTGATGTCGCCGAGCCAGTCGGCGATGCGCGCGTAGCGGACGGACGGCGAGACGGTCGTCGCCTCTCCCGCCCCGAAGGGCGTTCCGGTGCCTGCCGCGACCGCGCCGTGCTCCGTGGCGAAGCGCGTCACCGAGCGGCGGAAGGCGGTGAGCTCATCCCTGGCATCCTCGAGGGCGAGCACCGGCGTGGTCGCGTGCTCCACCTGACAGGTGAGGAACTCGGTGGTCACGGTACCCGCCGGCGCATCGGCGCGGGCGTCATCGCTGGCGGCCACCCCCAGAGGGACGGCCGCCAGCGATGCCCTGTCGAGGAGGACGAACTCCTCCTCGATGCCGAAGCGCGTCACTTCTCGAACGCGTCCTTGACGTCGTCCGCGGCCTTCTTCACGTCGGCTTTGGCCTGGTCGACACGACCCTCGCGCTCGAGGTCCTCGTTGCCGGTCGCCTTTCCGACGCCTTCTTTGACGTGTCCGACCGCGTCTTCTGCGGCGTGCTTCGCCTTGTCTGCGATGCCCATGCTCTCGCTCCCTTCGTCAAGGATCCGTCCGGTACGGACGATCCGTGGGAACGACTCTGATGCGATGCGGAGTATTGCGCGACGGGGTTGACGCCAGGAGCCCCGTCGGGTTACGACGCGGGCGAGCCGGCGGTGACGGGGGAGATGGGGCGCCGGATGCGACATCCGGGCTGTGCGCCTCATCTCCTCCCGAAACCTGCGGTCCCGAGGGACACTGAGCCGCCTTCACGGGCCGGGTCCAGGGTCTCGGCCCATGGACTCGGCCACTCATCCTCCCCTATGGTGAAGGCCATGCGCAGGGGGCCTTCATCGTCCTCGTCTTACCCCAGAAGGCGACGGTTCTCCCCAGAGCCGGACGATCTGCGCATGTGATGGGGCGTTCCGTGCGGTCCAGTCCCCTCGGACTGCACGTCGCGCCTTTCTCTTCGCCCATCTTCCCACGAAATCTCGAAAATGTCCCCCAAATGGGGGACAAACATCCTCGGGAGGGGTTAGGCTGTTCCTGACGCACCCTCCGGTCGTCTTCTGGCCCTCATCGCTCCCCCCGCGGTGAGGGCCACTTCACTGTTGCGGCGTATGACGCGCGTGCAACATTTGGGTTACCTTCTCGACTCGACTGTTCCGCTCGGGGTGCTCTCCACTAGCGTTAGCAACGTCGGTGCATCCTGCGTCGGCTTCTTTTCCAGCAGAACAGGCAGTAAATGAGCACCCAGGGCACGGTCAAGTGGTTCAACTCGGAGAAGGGCTTCGGCTTCATCTCCCCTGACGACGGAGGCGCCGACGTGTTCGCGCACTACTCCGCCATCCAGTCCTCCGGCTACCGCTCGCTCGACGAGAACCAGCGCGTCGAGTTCGATGTGGCGCAGGGCCCCAAGGGCCTGCAGGCCGAGAACATCCGCCCTATCTGAGGCGAATCTTCACAGGGACTCCCCGCCCGGAGCGCGCAGCATCGCGCGCATCCGGCGGGGAGTTCTGTGCTTTCCGGCCGGAAAGCGCTCGGCGTTCAGGCCGTGAGGAGGAGCGTGCGAAGCTCGTCGACCGATGCCGCGCGGAAGGTCGCCTCATCGCCCTCGCGGGGGTCGCTGAAGCCCCACTCGACGAAGATCACCGGGATGCCGTTGTCGCGCGCGCCGTCGACATCGTGATGCCGATCGCCGATGATGACAGGCCGTGAGACGTCAGCGCCGCGCTCCGCAAGACGGCGCAGCGCTTCGGCGATGATGTCGCTCTTCGCCGCGAGGGTCGCCTCGTCCGGCGTCGAGCCGACGGTGGCGAGGAAGGCGTCGCGGAGCCCGAAGTGGTCGACGAGGGCGTCGACCTGCAGCTCCGGCTTCGAGCTGGCCGTCGCCTGAGGGATGCCTGCCGCGTGCACCTCGTGGATGAGCTCTGCGACGCCGGGGTAGGTCCTGGCATCCGCGGTGTAGCCGTCCGCCTTGCCGAGGGTGCGGTAGAAGCGCACCGCCTCGGCGGACTCCTCCTGGCTCATCCCGGCCTGGTCCTGGAAGGACTGGAACATCGGAGGGCCGATCCAGTGGATGAGGTCCTCGCGCACCGGGGGGCGCTTGCCGAAGTGGATGAGCGCCGTCGTCAGACGACGGAGGATCCCGACGGAGGCGTCGACGATCGTGCCGTCGACGTCCCAGAGGACGCACGAGTAAGGGGAGGCGGGCATGCTTCCCAGCCTATGGCCCGCGGCGGCAGGGCTCAGAACAGGCGAGGGACGCCGGACTCGATGCCCTTCATCTCCTCGTAGTCCAGAACCAGGCATCGGATGCCGCGATCCTCGGCGAGCACGCGGGCCTGCGGCTTGATCTCCTGGGCGGCGAAGATGCCGGTGATCGGGGCGAGGTGCGGGTCGCGGCCGAGCAGCTCGAGATAGCGCGTGAGCTGTTCGACGCCGTCGATGTCTCCACGGCGCTTGATCTCGACGGCGATCGCGGCGCCGGAGGCATCCCTGACCATGAGGTCGACCGGGCCGATCGCGGTGGGGAACTCCCGGCGGACCAGGGTGGTGCCCTCGCCGATCAGCTCGACCTGCTCGGCGAGCAGGCGCTGCAGGTCGGCTTCGACGCCGTCCTTCTGCAGCCCGGGGTCGATGCCGAGATCGTGGGCGGAGTCGTGGATGATCTCGTAGATCTGCACGCGCAGCGCGTCACCGGTCTTCTTGTGCACGACGCGCCAGACGTCGATGACGCCCGCACCGGCCTCCTCCTCGCCCGGCTCCTCGGTCGTGAGGGTGCACGGCGGGCTCATCCAGTTCAGCGGCTTGTAGCTGCCGCCGTCGGAGTGCACGAGCAGACTGCCGTCTCCCTTGTGCACGAGCAGACGGGTCGCGAGGGGCAGATGGGCATTGAGCCGGCCGGTGTAGTCGACCGAGCAGCGGGCGATGACGAGACGCACCCGTCGAGCCTAACGGCCGCCCGGACTCGCCCTGCACAGACAGTGCAAAGTGCGAGTTATCCACCTGTTGTGGATATCTGTGCACGCTACGTCGGAGTCCGGGCCTAAGGTCGTGACAACCGCGGAATTCCGGGAAAGAATGGGGGGATGACGGTGTCGGTCGAGGTCGTGACGATGATCGCCGGGGTGGCGACATTGCTCGTCGCGCTGGCGGCGGGATTCGGCTGGATGATCACCCGCATGGATGCGCGTTTCGCGCAGGTGGACCAGCGGTTCGCGCAGGTCGATCAGCGCTTCGCCGGGGTCGAGCGCGAGATCGCCGGGGTGAAGATCGAGCTCTCGGGAGTGAAGAGGGACCTCGCGGTGGTGAAGGTCGATGTGGCGGGGTTGAAGACCGATGTCGGGAAGCTCAAGACCGATGTGGCCGAGCTGAAGACCGATGTGGCGGAATTGAAGGTCGATGTCGGGAAGCTGAAGACCGATGTGGCGGAACTGAAGGTCGATGTCGGGAAGCTCAAGACTGATGTCGCGGAATTGAAGGTCGACGTCGGGAAGCTCAAGATCGATGTGGCCGAGCTGAAGACGGAGATGGTCGCCGTCAAGGCGCAAGGATCACGTCTGGAGGTCGCTGTCGCCCGCCTCGAGGGGCCACCGCGTCGCCTCGAGCGACTCTGACCGCCGGCGAAGCACTCGTCCTGCTCAGGCCGCAGGAGTCTTCTCGTCGTCGCGCAGCGGACGAGCCGCGCCGGAGGCGAAGCCGGACGCGGCGACGAGTGCGACGAGGATGAACAGCGTGTTGAGCAGGCCGATGTGCTCGCTGATCAGGCCGAGGATCGGCGGACCGCAGAGGAAGGCGGCGTAACCGATCGTGGCCGCGGCGCTCACGCGGGCGGCTGCCTTCGCAGGGTCGTCCGCAGCGGCGGACATCCCGAGGGGGAAGCCCAGCGAGGCACCGACGCCCCACAGCACCGCGCCGAGGAAGACCAGCGGGATGTTCGGGGCGAGGATGAACATCAGGATGCCGGCGGTCGCGGATACGGCGAGCACCCGGAGCACGAGCACGCGGCCGAAACGATCGACGAGCGGCCCGCCGAAGATCCGCACCGTGGTCATCGCGACGGAGAACACGGTGAGCGCTGCCGCCCCCGTGCTCGCCCCCGCACCGTGATCCTCGCTGACGCCGAGCGCCAGCCAGTCGTTCGCACCGCCTTCGGCGAAGGCCATGCCGAGCATGACGATCCCCAGCACGTAGGTGCGGGGCTCCCGCCAGGCGGACAGCGCGGTGTGCATGCGCTCCCGCCAGTGCGGCTTCTCGTCGCGGGGCTGCGGATCCTGCGTCGCCTCCCGATTCGGCACGTTCGCGATGCTGATGAGCGAGGTGACCACGATGAGCGCGGCGACCGTGATCGCATGCGGGGCGACGGCAACCTGCAGCGCGGCGGCGACCCAGCTGATTCCCGCTCCGATGACCGTCCCGAAGCTGAAGAAGGCGTGGAACAGCGGGAGGATCGTCTTGCCCGCCTGCTGCTCGATGGCCGTCGCCTCGACGTTCATCATCACGTCAAGGCATCCGTTGCCGAACCCGAAGAGCACGAGACCGATGATGACGACGGGGAACGAGACGAGCACCGTCGTGCCCAGCCCGATCAGCGCCAGCCCGGTCGAGAGCATGAGCAGCAGGATGAGCATCCCTCGTCGCGCGCCCGTGCGCGCCATGACCGCGGGACTCGTCGAGATGCCGATGATCGAGGCGATTCCCATGCCGAGCAGCAGCAGGCCGATCTGGGCGTTGTCGATGTCGAGCGAGATCTTGATGTCCGGCACCCTGGCCGCCCAGGTCGCGATGGAGACGCCGCTGACGAGGAAGATCGCGAAGATCGCCGTGCGCCAGCGCACGTACTGCGAACGGGTGAGACCGGTGTCCATGGCGCCACTGTATCGAATCGATTCGATGCGGCGAAACCGAACGCGTATCCTGAGTCGCATGGACCCTGCTCCGCGCCGCGCCACGATCGCAGACGTCGCCCGCGAGGCGGGCGTCGCCACCTCGACGGCATCCGTCGTGTTCAGCGGCAAGGCGAAGGTCGCGGACGCGACCCGCCAACGCGTGCTCGCGGCAGCGGCAGCGCTCGGCTATGCGGGGCCGGATCCCCGCGCCGCATCGCTGCGCACCGGCCGCAGCGGGATCGTGGCCGTCGTGCTCGACGGTGCCCTTCGCACCGTGTTCCTCGATCCCGTGACCATCGCCATGATGGACGGCATCACCGACGGGCTCTCCGAGCTCGGCGCCGCCGTTCTGTTGCTGCGGGAGGACGCACCGGACGATGCCGCCAACCTCGCGAACGCACCGGTCGACGCCGTGATCCTCATCGGCTGCTCTGGACGAACCAGGGCGTCCCTCGAGATCGTGCGGGGGCGCGGCATCCCCGTCGTCGTCCTCGAAGGAGATGCCGGTGACGGCATCCCGCAGATCGTGCTGAACGGCGAGGACGCCGCCAGGGAGGTCGCCGCTCACGTGCACGGCCTCGGCCACCGGGAGGTCGCCGTGCTGACGCTGCCGCTCGACAGCTCGCGCGAGCGCGGGCCGGTGACGCCCGAGCGCCTGGCAGGGGCGACCGTCGACGTCACCCTCGAGCGGCTCGCCGGTGTGCGTGCCGTCTTCCCAGACGCCCCTGCGGTGTCGGCGGCGGGCAGCTCCATCGACGAAGGCCTCATCGCCGGGCGTTCGCTGCTCGCCGACCCGGAGACACGACCGACTGCGGTGCTCGCGCAGAGCGATCTGCTCGCCGCGGGCGTCATCCGCGCCGCCGAGGAGCGCGGGCTCCGTGTTCCGCAGGATCTCAGCGTGTCGGGCTTCGACGGCGTCACCGTCGACGGGATCGGCAGGCACATCCTCACCACATCCGTGCAGCCGGCCAGTCAGAAGGGAAGGGCTGCCGGCGAGCAGATCACGCGGATGCTCCGCGGCGAGGCGGCCGAGTCCCTCCTGCTCACCTGCCGGTTCCGCGCCGGCTCGACCACGGCCGCCCCCGCGATGCGCTGACGCGGCCGCTCAGGAGTGCGGCAGGCCAAGGGGAAGGGTCGCGGGGGAGAAGTCGTAGATCGTGTAACGGCCGCATTCGATCACCCCTGACGGGACGGCGTCGGCCGGAAGCACCCAGTTCTGCGTCTGGGAGTCCTCGATCAGAAAGCTCACGCCGGCCACGTCGAAGTCGCGACGGTCGACCAGCCAGGCGTATCCGTTCAGCTGATGATCGACCTGCACGAGCTGCGCGGGGTCTGCGAGGTGGAGCTTCGGCAGTCGGACCGTCCAGAACTGGCCGGCTCCGGTCCGGCCCGAGGCATCGATCCATGCCGTCGTGCAGGCGAGGTCGGCGTCCGCCGTGCGCGTCTGCCCGACCAGTCGCACGGTGCTCCACCCCGCGGCCGCCACGACGACGACGGTCACGGCGGCGAGGGCGACCCGCATCCCGCCGGTGCGTACCGACGGGAGGCGCAGCCGGGGTGACGCCGCGACGAGGGCGAGCAGTGGTGCGAAGACCACCGGCTGCAGATATCGCGCGGCGTTCGTGCCGAGCGCGATCGCGCCGATCACGACCACGAGGGGCAGCATCCAAGCGGATGCCGCGACGAGCCGAGCGCCGCGTGAGCGCGCCCTGACGGTCGATCGCACGGCGAGGACGAGAAGCGCGACGGTGACGAGGCCCCCGAGCCAACCGAGCGGCGAGGAGAGCCGCTCGAGCATGAGCGCGACGTAGTACTCCGCCGACTGCGGCCAGAGGTGCGGCTGGGCATAGCCCGCACCGCTGTTCTCGATCCATGCCGAGAACGGAATGCGTCCCAGCAACCCGAGGGCAGTGCCCCCGGCGAGCCAGGCGAGCAGCGTCAGCGCGCGAGGCCTCGCAGTCGTGCGGAGCGCTGCGATCGCGAGAACGAGCCCCAGCGGCACTGTCGCCCATGCGGCGAAGAGCGGGTTCGTAAGCGTCGAGAGGGCGGCCACCGACGCGAGACAGATGTTCAGCCCGCGGGAGGCGGCCTCTCGGTCGAAGGCGCGACGGGAGATCCCGACCGCGGCGACCGTGGCGATCACCGTGGCGGAATAGTACGTGGTGGTGAGCAGGAGCGAGGCGAGCTCCAGCGCGTCGCGTGAGCCGGACAGCTCCGTCGTGCAGATCGCGGCGAAGACGGCCACGGCTATGACCGACCAGGCGACCGGCGCTCGTCCGTCCATCCGGCGCCCCGCCGCCAGCCGCAGCGCACCGTAGAGCGCCACGACGTTGACCACGGCGTTCACCAGGAGCGCGGCATCGATGCCCAGTGGGAGCGCGAGACGAAGGAGGGTGAGGACGGCCGTCTCGGGGAGGAAGAGGACGGAGGACATCGACCAGTCGACCCCGTGTCCCTCGGTGACGGAACGGGACAACAGGGCGACGACGAGAGAGTCTCCGTCACGCAGCACCAGATCGCCGCGGGCCGTGGATGAAACCTGCGCGGTGACGGCGATGCCGATGGCCACGGCGGCGAGCCAACCGGCCAGCTCTCGGATCCCGTTGCGCTTCACGGCATCCACTCTCGCATGCGCGCCGGAGGGGATGTGCCGGATGCCGGGCGGGAGAGGCCCGTGGCTTCTAGACTCATCACTGTGACCGCCTCGAACCTTCCCCGCATCCGACCCGAGATCGCCGCCCTGCCGCCGTATCGGCAGGGGAAGCAGGCCGGCGCCGAGGCATTCAAGCTCTCCAGCAACGAGAACCCCTTTGATCCGCTGTCTTCCGTGCTTGCCGCCATGCAGCAGACCGTGCCGGTCAATCGCTATCCGGATGCGACGGCGGCTGCGCTGCGCGAACGGCTGGGCGAGCGCTACGGTGTCGCGCCGGACGCCGTTCATGTCGCGGCGGGATCCGTGTCGATCCTCTATCAGCTCGTGCTCGCGGCGGCGTCCGTCGGCGACGAGGTCGTCTTCGCGTGGCGCTCCTTCGAGGCGTATCCCGGCATCCCCCTCATCGCGGGGGCGACGGGTGTGCAGGTGCCGCTGCGCGCCGATGCCGGACACGACCTGGACGCGATGGCGGATGCCGTCACCGAGCGCACGCGCGCGGTGATCGTCTGCACGCCCAACAACCCGACAGGGCCCATCGTCACGAGTGCGGAGTTCGCCGCTTTCGTGGAGCGGGTGCCTTCCGACATCCTGATCATTCTCGATGAGGCATATGCCGAGTTCGTCACGGCGGACGGCGCCGTGGACGGTCTCGCTGAGCGCGTGTTCGAGAAGCATCCGAACGTCGTCGTGCTCCGGACCTTCTCGAAGGCCTTCGGCCTGGCCGGCCTCCGCATCGGCTACGCGATCGGGCACCCCAGGGTCCTGGATGCCGCACGCAGCACGGGCATCCCGCTCTCGGTGACCTCCGCCGCCGAGCGCGCGGCCATCGCGAGCCTCGACGCCGAGGACGAGCTGCGCGAGCGGGTCCGCGAGATCGTCGAACGCCGCACGCGCCTCCGCGACGGCTTCCTGGCGCAGGGCTGGGACGTGCCAGATGCGCAGGGCAACTTCGTCTGGCTGCCGACGGGGGAGCGGACTGATGAGATCGCGCAGGCGTTCGTCGATGCCGGAGTGATCGTCCGGCCGTTCTCCGGAGACGGCATCCGTATATCCGTCGGAGAGCATGAATCGCAGGACTTGGTACTACGGGTTTCCGAATCCGTTGTGCAGAGTCTCCATCCCTAGCCGCACAACCTCGGATAGCGTGGAACGGTGACCTCGTCAGAGACCGAACTCGTCCGCGTTCTGGAAGCCGACGGCCGCTTCGCCCCGAGCGCCGCCGCCGAGCAGTACCTGCCGCTCATCGATGCGATCGGCGATGCCGAGCTCGAGCAGTTCTACCGCGACATGGTCGTCATCCGCGCGATCGACAACCAGGCGACGAACCTGCAGCGCCAGGGCCAGCTGGCTCTGTGGCCCCCGAGCCGGGGGCAGGAGGCCGCCCAGGTCGGCTCCGCGCGAGCCGCGCGACCGCAGGACACCATCTTCCCCTCGTACCGCGAGCACGTCGTGACGCGCATCCGCGGCGTCGATCCCATCGACATCATCAAGGTGATGCGCGGGCTGTCGCACGGAGGCTGGGACCCGACGGATCCGAAGAACGGCAATACGCGCATCTACACACTGGTGCTCGGTTCGCAGACCCTGCACGCAGCGGGCTTCGGCATGGGTCTGGTCTTCGACGGACGCACCGGAACGGGCGACCCCGAGCGCGATGAGGCTGTGGTGGTGTACTACGGCGACGGCGCGTCCAGCCAGGGCGACGTACACGAGGCGATGGTGTTCGCGGCCAGCTACCAGGCGCCGACCGTCTTCTTCCTGCAGAACAACCACTGGGCGATCTCCGTGCCGGTCTCGACGCAGTCCCGCGTGCCGCTCGTCGAGCGCAGCGCCGGCTACGGCATCCCGAGCGTCCGCGTCGACGGCAACGACGTCCTCGCCAGCTATGCCGTCTCGCGCCTCGCTCTCGAGGAGGCCAGAGCGGGTGGGGGGCCGCGCGCGATCGAGGCCGTCACCTACCGGCTCGGAGCGCACACCACGAGCGACGACCCGACGAAGTACCGGGGCTCGGAGGAGGAGCAGGAGTGGGCGCTGCGCGATCCGATCCTGCGGATGCGTGCCTTCCTCGAGGGCAAGGGCGCAGCGGCGTCCTTCTTCGCCGATGCGGATGCCGAGGCGGCTGACGCGGCCGAGGACCTCAGAGTCCGCACGCTCGAGCTTCCTGTGCCCGGCAAGGACAGCATGTTCCAGCACGTCTACAGCGAGCAGCATCCGCTCATGGAGCAGCAGCGGGAATGGCTGGCCCGCTACGAGGCATCCTTCGAGGGGGAGCAGGCATGAGCATCCAGACGATGCCGTTCAGCAAGGCCCTGAACGCGGGGCTGCGCGCCGCGATGGAGGCCGACGAGAAGGTCCTGCTCATGGGTGAGGACATCGGCAGGCTCGGGGGAGTGTTCCGCATCACCGAGCACCTGCAGCGCGACTTCGGCGAGCAGCGCGTGCTGGACACCCCGCTCGCGGAGTCCGGGATCGTCGGAACGGCGATCGGGCTCGCGATGGCAGGATTCCGTCCCGTGGTGGAGATCCAGTTCGACGGCTTCGTCTTCCCGGCGTTCGACCAGATCACCACCCAGCTGGCCAAGCTCACCAACCGGCACGAGGGCACGCTGAGCCTGCCGATCGTGATCCGCATCCCCTACGGCGGGCACATCGGCGCCGTGGAGCATCACCAGGAGAGCCCGGAGGCGTACTTCGCGCACACCCCTGGCCTGCGCGTGGTGAGCCCGTCGACCCCGAACGACGCGTACTGGATGATCCAGGAGGCGATCCGCTCGAACGACCCCGTGATCTTCATGGAGCCCAAGAGCCGCTACTGGCACAAGGGCGAGGTCGAGCTCGCTGAATCCGCCGCTCCCCTGCACTCATCCCGTGTCGTCCGTCAGGGCACGGATGTGACCCTCGTCGGTCACGGCGCGATGGTCACCACTCTGCTGCAGGCGGCAGCCCTCGCCGAGGCGGAGGGCACCAGCTGCGAGGTCGTCGACGTGCGCTCGCTCTCGCCGATCGACTACGCGCCGATCCTCGACTCGGTGCGAAAGACCGGACGCATGGTCTACGCCCAGGAGGCGCAGGGACAGGCCAGTGTCGGCAGCGAGATCGCCGCGACCGTCATGGAGCAGGCGTTCTATGCGCTCGAGGCTCCCGTGCTCCGGGTCTCCGGCTTCGACGTGCCCTTCCCGCCGGCCAAGCTCGAGGGCGTGTACCTGCCGGATGCCGACCGCATCCTCGAGGCCGTCGACCGATCCCTCGCCTACTGACGGCACCCACCCCGTTCCCTGAACCACCCACCCGCTCCCTGAGCCTGTCGAAGGGCACCGCACGATGAGCACCCAGAACTTCAACCTGCCGGACGTCGGCGAAGGCCTGACCGAGGCCGAGATCGTGAGCTGGAAGGTCGCCCCTGGCGACCAGGTGGCCATCAACGACGTCATCTGCGAGATCGAGACGGCCAAGTCGCTCGTCGAGCTGCCCTCGCCGAACGCGGGCACCGTGGGCGAGATCCTCGTCGCGGAGGGGGCAACGGTCGAGGTGGGCACCCCGATCGTCACCTTCGTGTCGGATGCCGCACCGGCATCCGCGCCCGAGGCTGCACCTGCGGCACCGGCAGCCGGGGAGGGCGGCGGCTCTGTGCTCGTCGGCTACGGCAGCGGATCCGGTGCGACCTCGCGGCGCAAGCGCGCCGCCGAGCGGCCGGTGCGCTCCTCCGTGGGCGTGATCGCCAAGCCGCCGATCCGCAAGCTGGCGCGCGACCTCGGCGTCGACCTCGCCTCGGTCACGCCGAGCGGTGCAGACGGCGAGGTGACCCGCGAGGACGTCGTGCAGCACGCCTCCCAGGCCAGCGTCTTCCGCAACATCGAGACGCCCGAGTGGGGTCAGGTGCGCGAAGAGACCGTGCCGGCGCCGCAGGCCGCGCCGATCGGCGTCGCGCGCGGCATCGCCCCTTCGGCCGGCGGTGTGAACGAGGCGGGCAGCGAGGCGATCCCGGTCAAGGGCGTGCGCAAGGCGAGCGCGAACGCGATGGTGCAGAGCGCGTACTCCGCGCCGCACGTCACGGTGTGGAAGGACGTCGACGCCACCCGCACGATGGAGCTGGTCAAGCGTCTGAAGACCTCGCCGGACTACGCCGACATCAAGGTCTCCCCGCTGCTCATCGTCGCGCGGGCCGTGATCTGGGCGGTGCGCCGCAACCCGATGGTGAACGCCGCCTGGGTCGAGACCGAGAACGGCGCAGAGATCTCGGTGCGCCACTACGTCAACCTCGGCATCGCGGCGGCGACGCCGCGCGGTCTGCTCGTGCCCAACATCAAGGACGCGCAGGACCTCAGCATGAAGGAGCTGGCCCGTGCGCTGAACCGGCTGACGCTCACCGCACGCGAGGGCAAGACCCCGCCGGCGGATCAGCAGGGCGGGACGATCACGATCACCAACATCGGCGTCTTCGGGATGGATGCCGGGACGCCGATCATCAACCCCGGCGAGGCGGGCATCGTCGCGATGGGCACCATCAGTCAGAAGCCCTGGGTGGTCGACGGCGAGGTGCGCCCGCGCTATGTGACCACGGTCGCCGGGTCCTTCGACCACCGCGTGATCGACGGCGACAGCATGAGCCGCTTCGTCGCCGACGTTGCCGCCATCCTCGAGGAACCGGCGCTGCTCGTCGACTGAGCGGAGAACCCAGAACCTTCTCCCGTGGTGCGGCGTGTCTCGGAACGACACGCCGCACCGCAGGCATCCGGTCTCCGCAGGCTTCCGGTCCCGATTTGAGAATGGTTATCATTAGACGTACAGTCGAAGCATGAAGAAGCCCGTCCTCGCCCTTGCGCTCGTCTCCGTGTCCGCCCTCGCCCTCGCGGGGTGCGCGACGAGTTCCACGGCCGACGAGACGGGCTCCTCCAGCGGAGACGGCACCGGCGTCGCCGTCGTCGCGACGACCAACATCTACGGCTCGCTCGCCGCGCAGATCGGGGGAGACCGGGTCAGTGTGACGAGCATCATCGACTCCGCCACGCAGGACCCGCACTCCTACGAGGCCACGGCACGCGACCGGCTCAGCGTCCAGGATGCCGACCTCGTCATCGAGAACGGCGGCGGTTACGACGCCTACATGGACGCGCTCCTCGAGGGCTCGGACGCCGAGGTCATCACCGCCGTCGAGTTCTCCCACGACTACCCGGGCAACGACGGGCACGATGACGAGGCGGATGCCGAGGATCACGACCACGCGGCCGAAGAGCACGCCGAGGAGGAGCACGACCACGCCGAGGAGGAGTCCGGCGACCACGAGGGCCACGACCACATCGAGGGGTTCAACGAGCACGTCTGGTTCGATCCGCACACGATGATCCACGTGATCGAGGACATCGCGGCCGACCTGGGCGAGCTCGACCCCGAGGGCGCCGAGGAGTTCACCGCGAACGCGGCCGAGATCGTCGCGGAGCTCGAAGGCTTCGAGACCCAGCTCGCCGACCTCGCGACCGAGCATTCCGGCACCGGGGTGTTCATCACCGAGCCGCTGCCCGGCTACCTCGCCGAGGCCGCCGGTCTCACCGACGTCACCCCCGAAGGGTTCTCCGAGGCCGTCGAGGAGGGCGAGGATGTCGCCCCGGCGACTCTGCTCGCAGCGATCGAGGTCGTCGAGAGCGGCGAAGCATCCGCCGTGCTCACCAACGCCCAGACCGGCGGAGCCGAGACGCAGCGCGTGGAGGAGACCGCAGAGGCCGCCGGCGTGCCCGTCGTCGCGTTCACGGAACTGCTCGAGGACGGATCGTCGTACTCTGAGTGGATGGCCGACGCGATCCAGAACCTCGCCGACGCGCTCCAGTCGTGAGCGCGGGCGCAGAAGCGCCCTCGGACGCGGCCCCCGTCCTGACGATCAGGGGAGCAGCGATCCGTCGTGCCGACCGCGAACTGTGGTCCGGCCTCGATCTGGACGTCCAGCCCGGCGAGTTCATCGCGGTGCTCGGTCCCTCCGGATCGGGCAAGACGACACTGCTGCGCGCGATCCTCGGTCTCCAGGACCTCTCCGATGGGTCGATCGTCGTCGACGGCGAACCCGTCCGGCGCGGCAACCCGCGGATCGGGTACATCCCGCAGCAGCGGCCGCTTCCGCCGGACACGAGCATGCGCGCCCGTGACGTCGTCGGCCTCGGCGTGAACGGCACCCGATTCGGCTTCCCGATCCCGCGCCGCGGCGATCGCGAACGCGTCGACCAGCTCCTCGAGGACGTCGGTGCGTCGCACTTCGCCGATCGCCGCGTCGGCCTGCTCTCCGGCGGCGAGCAGCAGCGACTGCGGGTCGGACAGGCGCTCGCCGATCACCCCACGGTGCTGCTGTGCGACGAGCCGCTGTCGAACCTGGACCTCGCGAACCAGGTCGCCGTCACCGACATCATCGACCGGCAGCGCCGCGACCGCGACGCCGCGGTGCTGTTCGTCACGCACGACGTCAACCCGATCCTCGGCCGTGTCGACCGCATCCTGTACATCGCCGGGGGCCGCTTCGTGCTCGGCACCCCCGACGAGGTGCTGCAGAGCCGGGTGCTCACGGAGCTGTACGGAACCCCCGTCTTCGTGCTCCGTGCGGGCGACCGGCTCGTCGTCGTCGGGATCCCGGATGCCGAGCCGCACCACGAGGAGCACGAATGATCGCCCCGATGGTCGACTGGAGCGACGTCTTCTCCTTCCAGGACTACGGCGCGCTCGTCGAGCTGCTGATGAACTCGATCATCGCCGGCGCCGTGCTCGGCATCGTCGGCGGGATGATCGGCGTCTTCGTCATGCAGCGCGACCTCGCCTTCGCCGTGCACGGGGTGAGCGAGCTGTCGTTCGCCGGTGCTGCCGCCGCTCTGCTGTTCGGCGGCAGCGTCGTGGTCGGGTCGTTGGGCGGTGCGCTCGTGGCGGCGATCCTCATCGGCATCCTCGGCGCGAAGGCCCGCGACCGCAACTCGATCGTCGGTGTGCTGATGCCCTTCGGCCTCGGTCTCGGCATCCTCTTCCTCTCGCTCTACGAGGGGCGCAGCGCGAATCGCTTCAGCCTGCTCACCGGGCAGATCGTGTCGGTGTCCAGCCCCGATCTCGGCTGGTTGATCGGGATCAGCCTGGTCGTCCTGCTCGGGCTCCTCGTGATGTGGAATCCGCTGCGCTTCGACTCTCTCGATCCTGTGGCTGCTGCAGCTCGCGGCATCCCGACGCGGACGGTGAGCCTGATCTTCATGGTGCTCCTCGGCCTCATCGTCGCCGTCAGCGTGCACATCATCGGCGCCCTGCTCGTGATGGCGCTGCTCGTGACACCGGCCGCCGCCGCGATGCGCGTCGCCGCGGGGCCCGTCACCGTGCCGCTGCTCGCGGCGCTGTTCGGCTTCACCTCGGCGGTCGGCGGCATTCTCCTGGCCCTCGCAGGGACCCTGCCGGTGAGCCCGTACATCACGACGATCTCGTTCCTCATCTACGTGGTGTGCTGGCTCATTCAGCGCAGGCGCGGCAGCGTCCGTCGACGCTCCCAGCCCGCGGCAAGCGCCGCGGCCTAGAATCCCAGGTATGGCTCAGCGGAACACCTGGCAACGAGAGCGCGTGCGCGACGCGCTCTCCGACGCGCGCGGTTTCGTGAGCGCCCAGTCCCTGCACGCGACCCTGCGGGACGAGAACACCGGCATCGGGCTCGCCACCGTGTACCGCGCGCTGGCCGGGCTCGCCGCCTCCGGCGACGCCGACTCTCTGCAGAGCCCGGAGGGCGAGGCGCTGTACCGCGCTTGCTCGACGCAGGGCCACCATCATCATCTGATCTGCCGTTCCTGCGGGCTGACCGTGGAGATCGAGGCGACCGACGTCGAGGCGTGGGCGCACCGCACCGCGGCGCTGCACGGCTTCTCGGATGCTGCGCACGTCGTCGACATCTTCGGTCTGTGCACGCCCTGCGCCAAGAAGAAGCAGGCGCAGGAGACGGCGTGAGCACGGCGACCGCGCGCGGCGTGCGCCCGACGACGACCCGCCGCTCGCCCTGGATCGGCGTGGGCATCGGGGTCGCCGTCGTCGCGGCGCTCGTCCTCATCGACGTGTTCCTCCCTGACCTGTTCTCGGATGCCCTGCCCTCCCGCGCTCAGGACGGACTGACGCTCGCGCTGAGCGTCCTCTTCGAGGCGCTCCCGTTCGTCGTGCTCGGCGTGGTGCTCTCGATCGTCGTCCAGGTGTGGCTGCCGGCGGATGCGATCCAGCGCTGGCTGCCCAGGCGGGCGTGGGCCAGGCGAGCCGTCCTGTCGCTGTTGGGGATGCTCATCCCGGTGTGCGAGTGCGGCAACGTTCCGTTCGCCCGCGGTCTGATGATGCGCGGGCTCGCGCCCGCCGAGGCGATGACGTTCCTCATGGCTGCGCCGATCGTGAATCCGATCGTCATCCTCACCACCCACGCCGCGTTCGGCTGGGACGGCGGCATCCTCGTCGCCCGTCTCGTCGGCGGCTACCTCATCGCGAACCTCATCGGCTGGATCTACAGCCGTCACCCTTCGCCGGATGCTCTGCTCACCGAGCGCTTCGTCGCGACGTGCGAGCGGGTCACCCACGAGCACGGCACGCCCACCCGGCGCAGTCTCACCCAGTTCCTCATCGAGCTGCGGGCCGTCATGCCGGCGCTCGTCATCGGGTCGGCGCTCGCCGGAGCCGTGCAGGTGCTCATCCCGCGGGACGTGCTCCTCGCGATCGGGTCCAACCCGGTGCTGTCGATCCTCGCGATGATGGCGCTGGCGATCACCGTCGCGATCTGCTCCAACGTCGACGCCTTCCTCGCGCTGTCGTTCGCCTCGACCTTCTCGTCCGGGGCTCTGATCGCCTTCCTGCTGGTCGGGCCGCTCGTCGACCTCAAGATGCTCGCTCTGCTGCGCACGACGTTCACGGCGCGCGTGCTCGCCGGGGTGGTAGGGATCGTCCTGCTGAGCGCCTTCGTCATCGGGATCGGGGTGAACGTCCTTGTCTGAACGCGCACGCGCCATCGCCTCGCGCTGGCTGGGGCTGGGCCTCGCCTCGGTCATCTCCGTGGTCGTCCTCGGTCTCGCCGTCACGGGCCGGCTCACCCTGTACATCGCGCCGGAGTCGGTGTGGTTCGCCAGCGCGGGGGCGGTCGTCGTGCTCGCCGGCGCGGTGTGGGCGTTCACCCTGCCGCTGGGCGAGGAACTCGACCACGACCACGATCACGGCGATTCGGATGCTTCCACGAGCCGGCGATCGCTGGCCACGGTCGGCACGGTCACGGCGGGTGTCGTCGCCTCGGGGGTCGTCGCGGCTGCGCTCGTGCTGCCGCCGGCATCCCTCTCGGTGGAGCTGGCGATGGAGCGCGCCGACACCACGACGACGCTCTTCGCGGGGGCGGACTCGATCGCCCTCGGCGTCGCCGACACCTCGACCTTCGGCGTCGGCGACTGGGCGAGCGTGTTCACCACGGCGACGAGGCCCGAGAGCTACGACGGCTCGACGGTCACGTTGACGGGATTCGTGACCCCCAGCGCCGACGGCAGTCTGGATCTGACCCGCATGGTCATCACGCACTGCGTGATCGACGCCCAGCCGGCATCCGTGCCGATCGTCGCGGATGCCGCGGAGTACGGGGTCGGACAGTGGGTCGAGGTCACCGGCACTGTCCGTGCGGAGGACGACGGCACGCTGCGCGTCGAGCCCGCCGACATCGTCGCGATCGACGAGCCGGGGGATCCCTATGAGTACTGATCCCTCGGCGCCGCGCACGCGCGCGGAGATGCGCGCGCTGCGCGAGGCGCAGGCGGCTGCGGCTGTCGAAGCGCGTTCTGCTGAGCTCGCTGAGCCTGTCGAAGCGCCTTCCGTGCCGCTTGCCGAGCCTGTCGAAGCGCCTTCCCCCGAGCCCGCTGAGCCTGTTTCGCCCGAGCTCGCTGAGCCTGTCGAAGCGCACGCCGAGGTCGGTTCCCTTCGACAGGCTCAGGGAACGGAAGAGCAGGCTCGGGGAACGGAAGAGCAGGCTCGGGGAACGGAAGTGCTCGCTGAGCCCGTCGAAGCGGCCCGCCCGGAACGCCGCTTCGGCCTCGTCCTCGTCGCCGTCCTCGGCATCCTCGCGGTCGTCGGCGGAGTGCTGGCCGGTATCAGCGCGTTCCAGGGGCCACGCCTGAGCAGCGTCCAGGTGGATCCCCAGCAGGCCATTGAGCTCTCCGGCAGCCGTGTGATCCTCACGACGAACGAGCCGCTGGCGGAGTTCGACGCGTCTCAGGTCACGGTCACCCCCGAGGTCCCGTTCACGGTCGATGCGGCGGGCCGGAGCATCGGCATCCGCTTCACCGTGCCGCTCGACGACGACACCGAGTACACCGTGTCCGTCGCGGGGGTGACGGGATCCGGTGGGGGCCCCGTCGCCGACCTCACGACGACGTTCTCGACTCCGGCATCCGAGGTCTTCCTCCTCACCCGCGACGCCGACGGCGACGACAAGATCTTCCGCACCGATCTCTCCGGCGAGCAGCCGACGCTGATCTACTCGCACGAGCGGATCGACGACTTCCGCGCGACCTCGACGCAGCTCGTCGCGGCGATCGAGGAGGGCGAGGGCTCGCAGGTGATCGTGATGAACCGCGACGGCAGCGATGAGCGCGAGCTGGCGCTCCCCGGAGACGGCTACGTCACCGGCGTCCAGGTCTCTGATCGCGGCGGACTCGTGGGGTACAGCTACTCCGACCGCGAGCTCAGCGAGACGAGCGGTCGGGCGAGCGTGCTCGTGACGCAGCGCCTGGACGGCACGGGCGAGCCGACCATCATCGAGGTCGCCGGCGAAGAGGCGAGCGTCGCCGAGTGGCACTTCGTGCCGGACTCCGCGGCCGTCCTGTTCATCGACTTCGCGGGTGCGCTCGCCCTGCAGGATCTGTCCGGGGATGCCGGCGTGCAGGCGCTCGGCAACGCCATGACCATCCAGGGCGTCAGCCGTGGCACCTACACCGCGATCATCGAGCGGACAGACGGCAGCGTGGTCGAACTGAACCTCGCCGACGGCTCGGAGACGCCGCTCGCGGCATCCGAACCCGATTACGGTGTCGCCACCACCATCACGCCGTACCCCGGTGGAACCCTCAGGCACGTCGTCGCCCGCGACGAGAACGGGCTGCCGACCGGCCAGGCGGTGATCCGAGTGACCGACGACGGCGTCGCGGAGCCGCTGGTCGAAGTGGCGAGCACGGACTCGATCCTGCAGACCTGCGCCTCTCCGAGCGGTCAGTACGCGGCGGTCGTCGTCGCGCCGGACCTGACGAACAACCCCTACGACGACCTGCTCGCGCCTCTGCCGCAGACCATGCACACGCACCTCATCGATATGGCGACGGGGGAGGAGATGGTCGCCCTGACCGGGTTCGACATCTCCTGGTGCGAGTCCGGCCCGATCTACTGATGACCGAGCGGCTGCATCGCGCGACCCGCACCGAGCTGGCCGGTCTGCCGGTGGACGTCGCGCCGATGCTGCTGGGTGGCGTGCTGCGCACGGCCGTCGGCGGCGAGTTCGTCGCCCTTCGGATCACCGAGACCGAGGCGTACCACGGTCACGGAACGGGCGAGATCGCCGACCACGGATCGCACGCGCGGATGGGACGCACGGCGCGCAACGCCACCATGTGGGGCGAGCCGGGCCATCTCTACGTCTACCTCAGTCACGGCATCCACTCCTGCGTCAACGTCGTCTGCGGCCCGGAGGGCACGGCCGGGGGAGTCCTGCTGCGCGCGGGCGAGGTGATCGAGGGCTCGGATGCCGCGATGCGGCGCTCAGGGCGGACCGGCCGTGACCTCGCGCGCGGGCCCGGCCGGTTCGGGCAGGTCTCCGGGCTCCGGCATCCGATCCATGACGGGATCGATGCCGTGGGCGGCGGCGCGCAGGCGGATGCCGTGGCCGAGCTCTGGCTGGGCGATCCGCTCGTCGACGTCGTGTCCGGGCCGCGCGTGGGCGTCGCGGGTGTCGCCGGAACGGCTGCGTTCCCGTGGCGGTTCTGGATCGCCGGCGACCCGACGGTTTCGGCGTTCCGCTGGGGACGAGGGGCGCAGGAGGCATCCCTTCTGAGCGGTGAACGCGCGGGCCGCTGAGCCCTGGCGCCTGGCCGAGAGCCATTTTCGCGACTTCGCTCGGCGCTCGCTGTCGCTGAACGGTCGTGATTCCGACGTGATGCGACGAGCCTCCGCGCACGTTCACGGAGCATGAACGCGCGCCCGGAGGGCGCGTTCGAGCCGCGGTCTCGACGCCGGCGTTTCGATCGCGTAAAGCGATTGTTACATCGCAAGAAAACTCTTGCAATATGTGATGACACCCCCGAGACTCTTCTCAATGCGATAAAGCCAGTTCACATTGTGAGAAAAACGAGGGAGACGACGTGAGTTCTTCGGGGATCACCGCCCGCGGCATCGAGATGACATTCACGCGCCGCGGTCGATCCAACACCGTGCTGCAGAGCCTGGACATCGAGATCGAACCGGGGAGCTTCGTCACCCTGCTCGGCCCCTCGGGATGCGGCAAGAGCACGCTGCTGAAGATCCTCGGCGGCATCCTCCGCCCGACGGCGGGCGAGGTGCTCATCGGCCGCAAGAGCGCCGAAGACGCCGTGCGCGACAAGGAGATCGGCCTCGTCCTCCAGCGCGCGGCGCTGCTGCCCTGGAAGACGGCGCGCGAGAACGCCGCGCACCTGCGCCACCTCGCCAAGGGCGACAAGAAGGAGGCCTATCGCGCCGCCGACGAGGCGCTCGAACTCGTCGGACTCACCCACGCCGCGGATCGCCTCCCACACGAGCTGTCCGGCGGTATGGCGCAGCGCGTCTCCATCGCCAGGGCCCTCGCGATGGATCCCACGATCCTGCTCATGGACGAGCCGTTCGGAGCGCTCGACGCCATCACCAGGGACACCATGAACACGACCCTCGCCGACATCTGGGCGGCGACCGGGAAGACGATCCTCTTCGTCACGCACTCCATCTCCGAAGCCGTGTTCCTCAGCTCGACGGTTCACATGATGGCCGCGAACCCCGGCCGGGTCGTGGACACCATCGAGATCGACCTGCCCCGCCCGCGCACGGACGAGGTCTTCTCGCTGCCGCGCTTCGCCGAGCACACCGCGCGCCTGCGTGAACAGCTGCATCCGACCGAGATCAAGGAAGTGGCCTGATGACCGCGACAGTGACCACGGCATCCCTGCCCGCCGCCGGCCGCAGCGCGGCTCAGGTCCTCGGTGGCGCGGTGCGCCGCGTCTGGCCGGCCGCCGTGCTGTTCGTGGCGGTGCTCGTGCTCTGGGAGGCGGCCGTCGTCGTCTTCGGGGTGTCGAGCTTCGTCATCGCCAAACCATCGGAGATCGCCGTCGAGCTGTTCGCCGGATGGGGAGTGCTCGGTCCAGCAACGTGGATCACGGCCGTGGAGGTCGTGCTCGGATTCCTCATCAGCGTCGTCGTCGGCATCGCCCTCGCCCTGCTGATCGTGCGTTTCGCATGGGTCGAGCGGGCCGTCTACCCGTTGATCGTGCTGTTCCAGGTCGTGCCGAAGGTCGCACTCGCGCCGATCTTCATCCTCTGGTTCGGATATTCGATGGCACCCAAGCTCGTGCTGATCGTGGTCATGGCGTTCTTCCCCATCACGATCAACATGGTCCTCGGCCTCAAGCGGATCGAGGAGGACCATCTGCTGCTCATGCGCTCGGTCGGATCCTCGCGCAACCAGATCCTGTTCCAGGTGCAGCTGCCGATGTCCCTGCCCAACCTCTTCGCCGGCATCCGGATCGCCATCACGCTCGCCGTGATCGGCGCCGTGGTCGCAGAGTTCGCCGGATCCCAGAACGGTCTCGGATACCTCATCCAATTCGCGTCCACCCAGCTGGACACCCCCATGATGTTCGCCGCGCTCGTCGTGGTGAGCGTGCTCGGGCTCATCTGCTACTACGCCATCGACCTCGTCGAACTCCTCGTCGCGCGGATCTTCCCGCACATCGCGACCGACACCGAGCACTGACCGGCCGGCGTCACCGCACATCCACCAACGCACCACCCGAAGGAGAATCATGAATCGCGTCAGAATCGCCGCCCTCGGCGCCGCCTCGGCGGCAGCCGCGCTCGTCCTCACGGGCTGCGGCCAGGCGGAGGCACCCACGGCGCAGGAGAGCACCGAGGCGGATCACATCACCGTGCAGCTGGACTTCCAGCCGCGCGGCAACCACGCGATGTTCTACGTCGCCGACGAGCTGGGCTACTTCGAGGACGAGGGCATCGTCATCGACGACATCCTCGTCGGGCAGAGCTCAGGCGAGACGCTGCGCCTCGTCGGCTCAGGCTCCGGCGACATCGGTGTCGCGGACCTGCCCACCTTGGCCCTCGCCCGCTCGCAGGGCGTCGAGGTGAAGGCCATCGCCGCGATGAACCAGGTGTCGCCGCTGGCGATGTGCACCAAGAAGGAGAACGTGGAGCTCGACGACGTCGATGACCTGCGCGGTCTCAGCGTCGGCGTCCAGGCATCCGGATCGACCTATGTGTTCTACCAGGCCCTGCTCTCCTTGAACGGCATCGACAAGGGCGAGCTCACGGAGCTGACCGTGAAGCCCCCGTACGAGAACTACCTGCTCACCGACCAGGTCGACACCGTGCCCTGCTATCTCGACGCGGAGTTCCCGCTCCTCGCCGAGCACGCCGGCGGCGAGGACAAGATCAGCGTCCTGCGGGGCATCGACTGGGGCTATGAGGCGCTCGGCACGGGTGTCTTCGCGAGCGACGAGTTCCTTTCGGAGAACCCCGACGTCGTCGAGCGGTTCCTGCGCGCCTACGTCAAGGCGTTCGAGTACACGATCGAGAACCCGGACGAGGCGGCGAAGATCCTCGCGGCCTCCTCGCCGCAGCTCGCCGGCAACGAGGACCTCTACGCGACGCAGCTGCGCACCGACATCGAGATGACGTTCGAGAGCGACCTGACCGACGCGGAGGGCCTCGGCGCGATGAGCGACGAGCAGTGGCAGACCACGATCGACCTGCTCGTGGAACAGGGCGTCATCGAGGATGCGCCCTCGGTCGACGACGTCCGCGACTCCACGTTCATCAGCGCGGCCAACGACTGAGCCGTCCGCGCTGCACGCGACAACACTGCAAGGAGACAGAAGTATGACCGATTCGGTTGCACGCACCGCGGAGATCGCGGGCGCCGGCTTCGCCGGGCTCACCGCGGCGACGGCCCTCGCCCAGCGCGGCTGGCGCGTCCGCGTCCACGAGCGCGGCGAACAGCTGCGGGCGGAAGGCGCGGGGATCGTGCTGTGGGGCAACAGCCTCAAGGTGCTCGATCGACTGGGGGTCACCCCGGACCTGCGCGCCAACGCCATGGTCCCGCCGTTCTACGAGACCCGCATGAACAACCGGATCGTCTCCCAGGAGGCGCTGGAAGGCATCCGCTGGAGCACGCAGACCAGGCCGCACCTCTTCCAGGTGCTGCTCACCGCCGCCCGCGAGGCCGGCGTCGAGGTGATCCCTGGATCCACCGTCACCGGGGCCACCCCCGACGGTGAGATCACTCTCGGCGACGGCTCGCGGACGACGGCGGATCTGGTGATCGGCGCGGACGGCGTCGGCTCGGCGGTACGAGACGGCCTCGGCATCGGCTTCGCCCGTGAGCGGGCCAGAGACGGCATCACCCGCTTCCTCGTGCCCCGGCGGAAGGCCGAACTGGCGGCGCTGGAGCCGGAGACCGAGTGGGACAACGTGATCGACTTCTGGAACGACGACGAGATCGGGCTGCGTGTGCTCTACACGCCGTGCAACGAGGACGAGCTGTACATCGCTCTCATGGCGGCAGCCGCCGATCCGCGGGGCTCGCGCGTGCCCATCGACCTCGAGCTGTGGACCTCGACGTTCCCGCAGCTCGCGCCGGTTCTCGCCGACGCGGCGGAGATCGCAGGCAAGTACTACGGCTACCAGACCACGCGTCTGGACCAGTGGACCAAGGGGAGGGTGGCATTGATCGGAGACGCCGCCCACGCGATGTGCCCGGCACTCGCCCAGGGCGCAGGCTGCGCGATGACCAACGCCTACACGCTCGCCGAAGCGGTCACGGCCGCCGCGGCAGACGACATCCCTGACGCCCTCGAAGAGTGGGAGCGCGTCGAGCGCCCCTACACCGACCGCACCCAGACGCGCTCGCAGTGGTACGCGGACACGCGATCCATGCGCGAAGGAGGCCAGTTCGTCGACGACTCCGTCGAGATGGCCCTGTACGACCCGACCGATCCGCGACGACACGAGGAGCAGTACGCATGACCGTCGACCCCTACTACGAGATCCGCGCCTGGCACGATTTCGTGCAGGAGACCGTCCTGGACGGCGGGCGACCCGCCGACCGGACTCTGGTGAAGGCCGCCAGCGCGGTCGTCACCAAGAACCCGTTCGCCGGCGTCTGGGCCGAGGACCTCTCGCCCCTGACCGACCCGAGCGCGAGCCTCGGCACGGCGCTGGGCGAGCGCGCCCTGGCGCTTCTGGGCGGACGGGCAGCGGAGAGCTACGGCAAAGGCGGCATCGCCGGCATCGCAGGCGAGCAGGAGCACGTGGTCGCCTGCGTGACCACGACGTTCGGCAACGCCTTCCGCGACGCGATCGGGGGCGGTCGTGCGTGGATCAGCTCCGCCACGAAAGTTGCGTCCGCGGGGACGCCCATCGACATCCCCCTCGCCTACAAGGACGAGGTCTATGTGCGCTCGCACTACGACGCGATCACGATCGCGCTGCCGGACGGCCCCCGCCCCGACGAGCTCGTCATCATCGCCGCCGTCGCCACCGGCGGGCGTCTGCACGCCAGGGTCGGCGGCATGACAGCCGCCGAGGTCGCCGCCCAGATCGCCGAGAACGGGAGATAGAACGTGAGCTTCGACACCAGCCGCTACCACGCGGACGAATCCATCGCCGCTGTGCTCTCCGACGTCGCCCGCGCGCACCGCATCCTCGAGCTGGAGGGCCACGGCGACATGTCGATGGGCCACCTCTCCTACCGTGATCCGTGGGGGCGCGGTCTGTGGCTCAAGCGCGGCAATCTCGCCCTCAGCGAGGTCGAGGAGGACGATTTCATCCTCATCGACTTCGACGGCAACGTGCTGCAGGGCACCGGGCTCCGGCACATCGAATGGCCGTTGCACGCCGAGATCATGCGGGCGAGACCCGATGTGAACTTCGTCGGCCACTCGCACGCCCACTACGCCACCGTGCTCGGTGCGGCCGAGGGCGAGAAGCTCATGCCGTACAACAACCACGGCGTCTGGTTCGCCAAGCACGACGTCCCCCGCTACGACAAGACGGCGCACATCATCACCGAGGTGCACCGCGGTGTCGAGGTCGCCGAGGCGCTCGGTGACGCACAGGCGATCTTCCTCGCCAACCACGGGGTCGCCTTCGTCGGCGCCACGGTCGAGGAGGTCACGCTCACCGGGATCTTCCTCGAGAAGGCATCGCGGTTCCAGGTCGACATGCGCTCCGCCGGCCTGCAGCCGATCACGCCGGACCCCGAGGAGATCATCGAGAAGTTCGACCGGATCTACCCGACGAAGGCCCAGGGCAACTTCTGGATGTTCTTCAACCGCCGCCTGGAGCGCTACGAGCAGCACTTCGGCATCGGCATGACCACCGACATCCAGCACTGACATCTGCACGAAGAGGAGAACAGCATGAGCCTTCCCACCATCGCCACCGTCGTCGGCTCCGGGACCATGGGTCCGGGGATCGCCGCCACCCTCGCGCACAAGGGCGTCACCGTGCGCGTGTTCGACATCAGTGAGGATGCGCTGAACCGGGCCCGCGCCGGCGCCGAGATGTGCGCGAAGGTGCTCGTCAGCATCAACGGCGAGCCGACCCCCGGCGGATCTGTCGCGTTTGCCACGGACCTCGCCGAGGCCCTCGCCGGCACGGAGCTCGTCATCGAGGCCGTGCCCGAGCGCCTGGACATCAAGGCAGACGTCCTCGCCAGGGTGGAGGAGATCATCGCGGACGACGTGATCATCGCCACCAACACCTCGGGCATCCCGGTCAGCACGATCGCCGAGAAACTGCGGGTGCCCGAGCGCTTCATCGGCATGCACTGGTCCAACCCGCCGCACCTGATCCCGATGATCGAGGTGATCCCCGGCGCAGCGACCGAGCAGGGCATCACGGATCGGCTCATCGAGATGGTGAGGGCCTTCGACTATCTGCCCGTCCTGGAGAAGGAGAAGGCCGGCTTCGTCGAGAACCGCGTCCTCTACGCCGTGCTCCGCGAGTGCGTCGCACTGCTGGAGGAGGGCATCGTCTCGCCGGCCGACCTGGACACCTGCGTGAAGTGGGGGATCGGGTACAAGCTGGCCGTCATCGGCCCGACGCGCCTCCTCGACATGGCGGGGCTCGACATCTACCAGGCCGTGTCGAGCTACCTCAACGCGGATCTCGATGCCTCGACGTCGACGCCGCAGTCGATCCTCGATCGCATCGCCGAGGGCAGGCTCGGGTTCAAGACCGGCGCGGGCATGTACGACTACGAGGACGAGGCGGCCGTCGCCGCCAAGCGCTCGGAGATCATCACCGGCCTGATCGAGACCCGCAAGACGCTGTCGGCCATCCCGGTGGTCTGAACGTGTCGCAGATCACCGCGACGCCGATCGAGGGCGGGCTGCTGCGGACACGGGGGGCGAGGGTCGACCTCGTCTTCCGCGTCCGCGGCAGCGGCCCCGCGGTCGTACTGCTGCACGGAACGAGCGCGAGCCATGCCGTGTGGGAACCGATCGCGAAGGCGCTCGAGACGGAGGCGACCACGATTGCCGTCGACCAGCGAGGTCATGGCCGCAGTGGGAAGCCGCAGGCCGGATACACGGCGGATGCCTTCGCCGACGACGTCGTCGCCGTGCTCGACGCCCTGGGCCTCGAGCGCGCGGTGATCGCCGGTCACTCCCTCGGCGCGCGCAACGCCTGGGTGGCCGCCGCCCGGCATCCGGGTCGGGTCGCGGGGGTCGTCTGCGTCGACTACACGCCCTGGGTCGATGCGCACGTGCTCGACGTGCTGCGCGATCGCGTCGCGGCCGGCGACCGCGCCTTCGCCGACGAGGCGGCGGTCAGGGAGTACCTGCAGGACCGCTACCCTCTGCTCCCGTCGGATGCCATCGCTCGCCGCGCGGCCTGGGGGTACCACGATGCAGGCGACGGATCCCTGCGTCCGCTCGCCGAGCCCGGTGCGATGATGCAGCTCATCGACGGGTTCCGCACGCCCTGGGATGACGCGTTCCGCACATTCACCGCGCCGGCACGCCACATCCGCGGCAGTGCGAGCGCGATCGTCGGCGAGGACGCCTGGGCCGAGGCGCGCGCAGCCAGGCCTGAGGACGCCTGGCTGACCGTACCCGACGCCGATCACTACGTGCCGGAGGAGAAGCCGGAGCTCGTCGCAGACGAGATCCGAGCCGCTCTGGCGTCGATCAACCGAACCACCCCCGCACACTGAGGAGAAACCCCATGCCGCTGTTCGCCGACCTCGCGATCCGCACCTCTGCGTTCGAGAACCTCGAGCGCATCCCCGACATCCACACCGCAGACGGCGGCAATGCCGCCCCGGAGCTGGTCGTCTCCGGCGTGCCGGACGGCACCGTCGAACTCGCGGTGATCGCCCATGACCCTGACGCGCCGCTTCCTCAGGGCTTCACGCACTGGACGGTGTACGGGATCGACCCAGCGGCCGAGCTCATCGACGGTGAGACGGGCAGGCAGGGACCGCGCAGCTTCGGAGAGGGCTACTTCGGTCCGCAGCCGCCCGCCGGCCATGGGGTGCACCACTACTACTTCTGGGTGTACGCGCTCGGTCGGGCGGTCGACGGGACGCCGCCACGGGAGCGGTTCCTCGCGGAGTACGCCGATGCCATTCTGGAGCAGGCGCGCATCGTCGGCACCTACGAGAACTGATGTGACAGGACGGTGTGCGTCCGCGAACGCCCATGGCGTAACGTGAACGTGCTTCACTGCGAGACGGGGTGGGATGGACGTGGATGAAGAGGCCAGGCCGGTCGGAAGGACCAAGGGTGTGGACAGCGCGCGCAGGGCGCTGCAGATCCTGTTGCAGTTCTCCGAAGGGCGACCCGAACTCACCCTCGACCAGGTCGTCGATGATCACGGACTGTCCGTGCCGAGCGCGTACCGATACATCTCGTTGCTGCGCGAGCTCGACCTCGTCGAAGAGCGCTCGAAGGGTGTCTTCGTGCTGTCGCCGCAGGTGATCCGGCTGGCCAGGGCCGCCGAGCAGACGCTGGACTACGGCGCCGAGGCACAGCGGTTTCTCGATCGGCTCTCGCGCGAGACCAACGAGACCGCGCTCTACCTGCGTCGTGTCAACGAGTCGGCCGTGTGTCTGGCGATCTCCGAATCGGACCAGCCGATCAGCATCTCGTTCTCCCTCGGTCACCTGATGCCCCTGCATGGTGGAGCGGCGGCGAAGATCCTGCTCGCGGACTATCCGAGGCGGGCGCAGTACCTCGCCCGCACGGAGTTGACATCGGCGGCGCGCCGCCGCCTGGAGGACGAGCTCGACGAGGTGCGCACCGCCGGTTACGCCGAGAGCTCCGGCGAGGTCGATCAGGGGGTCTGGGCCGCCGCGGCGGCCGTACATGTGCGCGGCACCCTGGTCGGGGCGATCACGGTCGCTGCGCCCGCCTTCCGTCTGAGTGAGGAGCATCGCACGGACATCGCCGAGGCTGTACGAGAGGCGGCGAGGGATTTCGAGGCATCCCTGCAGCGCTGATCCGTGCCCGCATCGCGTGCTAGACTAGGCGATTGTCTGTGCACACTCCTGTGCGCAGTTCGTGTGCTGTTCCTGACTCAGGCTCTCTGAGCTTGTCGAAGGACGGCGCGCAGACAAGGGATCTTGGGTGGGGCCGTCCGGCCTCACGGTACAGAAGGAGTACTCATCATGGCAGCAGTGTGCCAGGTGACTGGAGCTGTTCCCGGCTTCGGTCACAACGTCTCGCACTCGCACCGCCGGACGAAGCGTCGCTTCGACCCGAACGTGCAGAAGAAGACCTACTACGTCCCCTCGCTCGGTCGTAAGATCACGCTCAACGTGTCCGCCAAGGGCATCAAGGTGATCGACGCCCGTGGCATCGAGAAGGTCGTCGCGGATCTCAAGGCGAAGGGTGTGAAGCTCTAATGGCCAAGAAGGCTCAGGACATCCGTCCGATCATCAAGCTGCGTTCGACGGCGGGCACGGGGTACACCTACGTGACCAAGAAGAACCGTCGCAACACCCCCGACCGTCTCGTGCTGAAGAAGTACGACCCGGTGGTCCGCAAGCACGTCGAATTCCGAGAGGAGCGTTGATCCATGGCTAAGAAGAGCAAGATCGCGCGCAACGAGCAGCGCAAGGTCATCGTCGAGCGCTACGCCGAGCGTCGCGCCGAGCTGAAGAAGACGCTCGTCGACCCGAACGCGACCGACGAGGCCCGTGAGGCCGCTCGCGTCGGCCTGCAGAAGCTGCCGCGCAACGCGTCGCCGGCTCGCGTCCGTTCGCGTGACGCCATCGACGGCCGCCCCCGTGGCGTGCTGACGAAGTTCGGCATCTCGCGTGTCCGCTTCCGTGACATGGCGCACCGTGGCGAGCTGCCCGGCGTGACCAAGTCCAGCTGGTAAGCATCGCATTCGAAAAAGGGCGGGGTTCTTCGGAACCCCGCCCTTTTTCGTGCCCGCGGGCCGCTCGCGAGGAGCTCCCGCGCTGTCGCCGCCGTTTGCGGAGGTGAACGTCGGTTGCGGAGGAGTGGATGCCGTGTGCGGCTCCTCCTGTCCGTGCGATCTCCTCCCATCCGGGCGGTTGCGCGTCTCCGCGCAGCATCCGCTCACCACGCGACGGGCGCCGTGGCGTGCTCCTCCGCCCACGCGAGCGCCTCGTCGGCGATCTCCTCCCAGCCGTCCTGGCTGACCAGCCGGTGCGTGCGGCCCGGGTACTCCTTGTACTCCACGACCGCTGGGCTTCCGGTGGTGCGGTACTTCTTCACGATCGCGCGGCCGATGGCCGGCGGAACGACGTGGTCGATCTCGCCGGTGAGCACGAACAGGGGCGCCCTGTCGCTGCGGCCGTAGTCGACGTGCGTGACTCCGCCCGCCTCGTTGAACGCGGAGGCCACGCCCTCGAAGAAGACCCGATTGTAGGAGTTCACGGCGTACTCCTCCCACAGGCGATCGGATGCCTCGCGCGACAGGTCGTTGCCGAAGGTGAAGTGGAAGTGCCGCTTCGAGAGCGGCTTGGCGCCGTTGCGGCCGAACGGGTTCGAGAGGATCGGTGTTCCGGTCCACAGCGTCGACAGCGGAAGCGTGGTGATGCCTGCGGTCTGCCCAGGGGCGACGGCGACGTACGCCGCTCCGACGCCCCGGTCGGCGAGCATCTGCGTGATCACGCCGCCGAACGAGTGCCCCATGATGATCGGCTTCTCGGGCAGCGCGCGGATGATGCGCTCGTAGTGGTCGACGATCTGCTTCAGGCCGATCCCCTTGAGCGCGGACGGATCGCGACGGATGTCCTCGACGCTGCGGTCGTCGATCCCGGGCCAGCCCGGGACGATCACCTCGTGGCCGCGGGCGCGGTAACGCTCCGCCCAGGTGTTCCAGCTCTTCGGGGTCATCCAGAGGCCGTGGATGAGAACGATGGGGGTCTGAGTGCTCATTGCTTCTTCTCCTTGTCCGAGCCCTCGTGTCGGGGCTGCGATAAGCTGATAGTAGACCGAACGTTCTATCTACCGCAACCTCTTTCTCAGAAAAGATTTCTCCGGAACGTGCCACGATGTTCCAGGAAGGATCCCTATGACCACCCCGCACACCACCAGCAGACCCAGCGCAGCGCGCACGCGCCTGCTTGATGCCGCAACCCGGCTCTTCTACGAGCAGGGCATCCACGCCGTCGGAGTCGACCGGGTGATCGAGGAGGCGGGCGTCACGCGTGCCACCCTCTACAAGCAGTTCGCGGGCAAGGAGAACCTCGTCCTGGCCTATCTGCAGGGTGAGGATGAGGCGTTGCGGAGCCTGTTCGCTGCCGTGGGAGCGCAGACCGATGACCCCGATGCGCTCCTCGCCGCAGTCATCGACGGCATCGCCGCCGACGTAGAGCACCGCCACACCCGCGGCTGCCCGTTCATCAACGCCGCCGCCGAGTACCCCGATGCGGACGGCCCCGTCCGCGCCCTCATCGCGGCGCATCGAGAGTGGTTCCGATCGACGCTGGAGGGCCTCGCTGAAGCGGCAGGGCTCACGGATGCGGCGGATGCTGCGGCATCTCTCGTCCTGCTCCGCGACGCCGCCCTTGTCGGCGGATACCTCGACGGGTTGACGCCCTCCTTCGCGCGCAGCGCGCGCACCCTCATCGACGCGCACCGTCCGCGCTGAGCATCCCGCCCGAACCGGAGGAGAACGCCGGAAAGGGAGGAGAGAACGCCCGCATCCGCTCCTCCGAATCCTGTCTTCTCCTCCCTTCGAGACGTGCGAGCGACCCCGTCGAGACGTGCGAGCGACCCTTTCACGACGCGCGAGCGACCCCTTCACGACGCGCGAGCGACCGCGACTGCTGTGACGAATGGGGCCAAAGTGGCGCGACACGCCAAGGAAACGGCCAAAACCCGCGAAATGACGCGGAAATGTCGGTCAACATTGATACATTCGAGGCGGTCGACCGACCGACGGAGGCATGAGCCCCCGTTTCCCAACGAATGCGACGGGATCTTCGTCGCTGGAGGATGACATGGCTGACAAGTCCATCACCAAGACCGAGCTCGTCGCGAGCATCGCTTCCGCCACCGGCCAGAGCCAGGCCACCGTCTCCGGTGTTCTCGACGCGCTGTTCGGCACCGTCTCCGAGGCCGTCGCCAAGGGCAGCAAGGTCTCGATCCCGGGCTGGATCTCGTTCGAGCAGGTCGACACGGCCGCCCGCACGGGCCGCAACCCGCAGACCGGCGCCGAGATCAAGATCCCGGCCGGCAAGCGCGTCAAGGTGACCGCTGGTTCCAAGCTCAAGGCTGCCGTCAAGTAAGACCGCTCCTTCCGTCGAAGGCCGCTCCCGCATGGGGGCGGCCTTCGCGCGTTTCCGCCCGGCATCCGGCGCGTAGGCTGGAGGGATGACCGCCCAGAGGACCACCGCGTACCGCGCTGCCGGCATCGCGATCCTCCTCGTCGCCGCCGGGGCAGCCATCGTCGCGGCCCTCCTCTACGGCGGCGCCGCCGACCCGCTCCAGCTCAGCGACTCGGGCCCGGTCGTCCGATGGGGGATGCCCATCGTCAAGATGCTCAGCAGCATCGCAGGGTCCGTCATGCTGGGCGCGCTCGTGCTCGCGCTGTTCGCGCTCCCCGCCGGCACCAAGCCCTTCGATCGCGCCCTCGACGTCTCCTCGCTCGCTGCGGCGATCTTCACCGTCGCCTCCGGCGCCGGCGCCTTCCTCAACTTCATGCTCGTGTTCAACCCGACCCTGAGCGCCGATCCGCTCTTCGGAGAGCAGCTGGGCAACTTCCTGCTGAACATCCCGCTCGGGCAAGCCTGGCTGATCACGACGCTGATGGGCGCTGTCGTCACGATCCTCGCGTTCGCCTGGCGCACATGGACGCCGACGCTGCTGACCGCCGTCCTCGCCGCGGCGTCCTTCCTGCCGCTGGCCACCCAGGGCCACTCCGGTGACCTCGCCGGCCACAACATCGCGGTCAACTCGATCCTCCTGCACACCGTCGGCGCCGCCGTCTGGCTCGGCGGCCTGCTCTCGCTCGTGCTGCTGAGGGGAGCGGCCGGGCTCGACACGGCCGCTCTCGTGCGGCGCTACTCCTCGATCGCGCTCGCCGCGTTCGCCGTCGTCGCGATCTCGGGCCTCGCGCGCTCCGTGGTCGCATTGGGATCGTGGAGCGCCCTGATGACGCCCTACGGCGGTATCCTCATCGCCAAGGCGGCCCTGCTGGTCGCGATGGGAGCGCTGGGAGCCTGGTACCGCATCCGCCTCATCCCGAAGCTGTCGGGGGAGCGCTCTGCGCGCTGGTTCTGGATGCTCGTGCTCTGCGAGGTCTCGCTGATGGGGCTCGCCTCCGGCGCGGCCGCTGCGCTGGCGCGCACGGAGCCCCCGGCCGGCGATACTGCCGCGATCGTCCGCACTCCGGCCGAGTACCTCACCGATTCGCCGCTGCCGCCCGAGTTCACGATCGACCGCTGGTTCACCGAGTGGGACATCGACATCCTCTGGCTCGTCGCCGCCGGCTTCGGCATCGTCTTCTACCTCGTCGGAGCGATCCGTCTGGCCCGCCGCGGTGACCGATGGCCGATCCATCGCACCGTGTTCTGGATGCTCGGCATGCTGCTGCTCGTCTGGGTCACCGGCGGGCCGATCAACGCCTACCAGGACTACCTCTTCAGCGTGCACATGCTCGGCCACATGCTGCTGAGCATGGCCATTCCGCTGCTGCTCGTCTCCGGCGCGCCCATCACCCTGGCGCTGCGCGCCATCGACAAGCGCTCCGACGGCACCCGTGGCGGAAGGGAGTGGATCCTCTGGGCGGTGCACTCGCCCTTCTCCCGCATCGTCACCCACCCCTTCGTCGCGGCGGCGATCTTCGTCGGGTCCCTCTGGGGCTTCTACTACACCGATCTGTTCCGCTGGTCGATGTACGAGCACCTCGGGCACGAGTGGATGGTCGCGCACTTCCTCATCTCGGGGTATCTCTTCGTGATGAGCCTCGTCGGAGTGGACCCCGTGCCCTACCGTTTGCCGTACCCCGGCCGCCTCATCACGCTCATCGCGGTCATGGCGATGCACGCGTTCTTCGGCATCGCGATCATGATGCAGACCGGCCTGATGGTGTCGGAATGGTTCGGTGCGATGGGGCGCACCTGGGGACCGACGCCGCTGGAGGACCAGTACATCGGCGGTGGCATCGCGTGGTCCATCGGCGAGATCCCCACCTTGATCCTGGCGATTACCGTGGCGATCCAGTGGAGCAGGGACGACACCAAGGTCCAGCGACGCCGTGACCGCCACGCGGATCGCACCGGCGACGCCGAGCTGGAGGAGTACAACGCCCGCCTCGCCGCGATCGCCGAGCGGGACCGGAAGGCAGAGCAGCGCGCAGGACGCTGAGCCCGGTCAGTCCTCCGGTGCCTGTGCCGGGGATCCGACCCTGATCGACGCCGAGCCGTCGGCGAGGATCGTGATCGCGCCGTTCACCTGGAACGGGACGTCCTCGGACACGTGCTCGATCGAGCCGTCGAAGAGCGAGCGGATGTCGACCTCGATGTGCGCGACGGCATCCGTCGTCGGGATGACCCAGGAGGAGCCGTCCGGTTCCACGGCGATCTGCGGCTGCTGGACGATGCTCCACGTCGGAACGCCGTCGATGCGGTTGCGCACCTCGAATCCGAACGGGCACGCTGTCGGCTGGAGCACCTCCTGCGTCGTGCACCCGGTGAGGAACTCCTCGACGCGCTGCTGCACGACCCCGACGAACTCGGGCGTGGCGGTGGCCTGCACATCGACCGGCGTCGCAGTGAGCGGCGAATCGGCCAGCACGCTCACCCCTGGTGAGGAGGAGATGGCGGTCTCCACGGTGACCGAGTAGACCCCGGGCGTGAAGACGAGCATCGGCAGCGCCTCGGAGGGGTCGGCGGATCCGCCGGATGCCGAGACCTGCCCGCGTTGCAGCGTGAAGCTGTTGACCCGGAACTCGTCCGCTCCGTGAAGGGTGAGCCGCACGGCGGCGAGCGGGCTCTCGCTGAAGCGCCACCGTGGCGCGACGCCGATCCAGCCCTCCTGCACCACCTGGAACGTGCTCGCGCCCTCGTGGCCGTTCGCGCGGTATGTCACCGAGACCGCGGTCACGCCGTCCGTCGTCTCCTGCGCCGCGATCTCGATGTCGGTGAGGGGTGCCAGCGCGGTGCTGCGCAGCAGGGCCTCGGATGCCGAGGGGTCGATGCCCGCCGCCGAGAGCGCCTCCCGGTCGACCGCGACGCCTGGCACCTGCAGGGCATCCGCCGCCTGACCGGTGGACAGCAGTGAGAGATAGCGCTCCACGAACGCGGCGGGGCTGTAGAACTGCTGGTACAGCGCGCTGCCGCCCGCCCAGAGCGCGCCGACGAGGAGCACGCCGACGAGAGCGAGGATCGACAGATCGACACCGAGGCGGATTCGCCGGGGTGACGTCTTCGCAGACCGCTCCATGGCGCCAGTCTAAGAGGACGCCCTGAGCCGGAGCCGTGCGTTGCCCCGGATGACCTGTCGTGCCGACGTACGATGGAAGCCGTGTCCATTCCCGCCCTCTCCGCCGAGCAGGAGGCCCTGTTCCGGCTGATCGAGGACACCGACGAGCACGTCTTCGTGACAGGACGCGCCGGCACGGGAAAGTCGACCCTGCTGCAGTACTTCGCCTGGAACACGAAGAAGCAGATCGCTATCTGCGCCCCCACCGGGGTCGCGGCGCTGAACGTCGAGGGCCAGACGATCCACTCGCTGTTCCGGCTCCCCATCGGCCTCATCGCCGACAGCGAGATCGACCAGAACGACGCGACCCGGCGCATCCTGAACGCCATCGAGACGCTCGTGATCGATGAGATCTCGATGGTCAACGCCGACCTGATGGATGCCATGGACCGCGCTCTGCGCCAGGCCAGGGGCCGCAGGGGACAGCCCTTCGGCGGCGTCCAGGTGGTGATGTTCGGCGACCCCTACCAGCTCGCCCCCGTGCCGCCGCGCGGCGACGAGGCGCGCTACGTGCAGGATCACTACCGCTCCTTCTGGTTCTTCGACGCGAAGGTCTGGGCAGGGGATGCGGCGACCGACGGGCTTCTCGATCTCGGCAGGCACGGTGCCGAGCTGCACGTGCGCGAGCTCGTCGAGATCCATCGTCAGTCGGACGACGGGTTCAAGTCGATGCTGAACGCGGTGCGCTACGGTCGCGTCACCGCGGACATCGCCGAGGTGCTCAACGACCAGGGCGCGCGCCCTCAGCCGGTGCCGGAGCCCGGCGAGGTGCCGATGATCACGCTCGCGACCCGCAACGACATCGTGAACAGCATCAACAGCCGCCATCTCGCCGCCCTCGCAGGTCGAGAGCAGACCGCGAAGGCGGACATCAACGGAGACTTCGGCAGAGGCGAGGCCAGCTTCCCCGCCGAGACCGAGCTGAAGCTCAAGATCGGCGCCCAGGTGATGTTCCTGCGCAACGACACCGCCATGGCCGGCGAGCCGCCGCGCTGGGTCAACGGCACGATCGGCACGGTCAAGCGGATCATGGGCGAGAGCGTCCGCGTCGAGATCGATGGCGAGGACGTCGATGTCGAGCCGGCCGTCTGGGAGAGGTTCCGGTACTCGTACAACCCGCTGACGAAGACCCTCTCGCGCGACGTCGTCGCCGAGTTCACGCAGTTCCCGTTGCGACTCGCCTGGGCCGTGACCATCCACAAGTCGCAGGGGAAGACCTACGACCGGGCGCTCATCGACCTCGGATCCGGCGCTTTCGCGCCGGGGCAGACGTATGTGGCGCTCAGTCGGCTGACATCACTGGACGGGCTGTACCTCTCGAGGCCGCTGAGGCCCAGCGACATCAAGGTCGACGAGGACGTCCGCCGGTTCATGCGCGCCGCATGGGAGAAGCGCTCGACGCCCGAGCTCCCCGCTCGCTGAGCGGTTGCTTTCCCCGCTTGCTGAGCCGCTACCTCCCCGCTCGCTGAGCCTGTCGAAGCGACGCCTCAGGCGGCGAGGCGCGCGCGGTCGAGGTCTTCGAAGAGCTCGGTGTTGAAGCGGTAGGCCAGCAGCACCTCGTCGATCACGCGCTCGCGCTCCGCCTCGTCCCAGGGCGCTGCGTCCAGCTGCTCGCGATAGACGTCTTTGAAGGCCTTCGGGTCGGCGATGTCGTCGAAGAGGTAGAAGCCGACCCCATTGGTCTCGAAGCCGAAGCGGCGCTGCATGACGCGGCCGATGAAGATCCCGCCGGACAGGTCTCCGAGATAGCGGGTGTAGTGGTGCGCGACGAACCCACCGGGCCAGGTCGCGCCGACCTGGTTGATGCGGTCGACGTAGCGGCGCGTGGTCGGAAGCGGCTGGATCTCCTCGCGCCAGTCCGGTCCGACGAGGAACTCCAGGTCGGCCTCGAGCGCGGGAAGGCGGGTCAGCTTGTCGCTGATGAACACCGAGGCGACCGGGTCGTTGCGCATCCTGTCGCCGGCCGACTCCAGTGCCTCGTAGATGAAGAAGTGCTGGGCGACGAGGGCGATGTAGTCCTCGCGGGATCCCTCGCCCTTCAGCAGGTCGGCCATGAAGCCGGCGTGCTCGCTGCGCGAGTGCGAGCCGGAGGAGCGCTCGCGCAGAGCGGCGGAGAAGGACAGGATGTCAGCCATGCGTCAAGTGTAAGGGCATCCTAACCTTCATGAAAGCCCGCGGGTCAGGCGTGCGGCCGCGGCTCCAGGCCCAGGCGAGCGCAGGCGGCGTCATACAGTGCGACGACCTCGCGGCGCACCGCAGGGCGCTGATCGATCGGGCCACCGGGCCACGGGACGCGAACGGTCTCATCGATGCCGCCCCTGACGAACGCCCATTCCCCGGCTTCGCCGTCGAAGCCCGTCATCACCGCGTCTGCGACCGCGAGGTCGGATGCCGGTGCGAAGGCGCGGACGATGAGGGTGTTGTCGTCGGTGTGATCGCCGTTCATGTGGCGCAGGACCGCGGAGACGACGTCGGGCTCGAACAGGTAAGGCATGCCTCAACTGTAGGCGTTGAGCTCGTCCAGGGTGTGCGGTGCCGTCTTTCAGGATGCGCGCCCTAGACTCGGGTGATACGTCCTCTGGAGAGTTACATGCACCTTCTGTCGTCGCGCCGTTGGCGCGCAGCAGCCGCCGGCGCTGCCGCTCTCGCCCTGGTCCTCACGGGGTGCAGCTCCGAGCCGACCGTCACGTACACGCCGCCGCCCCAGGTCGATGCCTCGCTGCCGGACGACATGGTCGCCCAGCTGCAGGCGGCGGTCGAGAACGCGATGACGTCGTCGGGATCGAGCGGCGCGATCGTCGGCGTCTGGGCGCCCTGGAGCGGCGAATGGGTCGCAGGGCTCGGCACGCAGGCGCCGGACGACGACACCCCCGTCACCACGGACATGGCCTTCCGCGTCGGCGATGTCACGCGCCTGATGACCTGCGACGTGCTCTACGGGCTCGTGGACGACGACATCGTGGAGCTGGACGCCCCCGTCCCCGACTACGTCTCGGGCGTCGCCGACCTGCGCGACATCACGCTGCTCGATCTGTGCAACGGCACGGCGGGAACGGGCTCGTCCGAGGCGAGCGTGAAGAGCGCCTGGCTGAACACCCCGGATCGCATTTGGTCGCCGCTGGAGCTCGCGGGCTTCGGGCTGGGTCGTGCGCCGGGAACCGCGCACACCACCTGGCGCGAGTCGGACGCGGGGTACCTGCTGCTCGGGCTCGCGCTGCAGCGTGCATCCGGCCTCAGCGCAGCGGAGCTCATCGAGAAGTACGTCACTGAGCCGCTCTCGCTGGACAGCACCTATCTTCCCGGCAGCACGCCGGCGGCCCCGGCGGGCGACGCCGTCCTGCGGGGCAACTACTCGCTCGCCGTCGAGGGCGGCTACGACTGCACCGCGCCGGTGGACATCACGGTCGCCTCGGCGAGCATGGGCTTCACCGATTCCGGCGCCGTCTCCACCATCGAGGACCTCGGGCGCTACGCGCAGGCCGAAGCCGCGCAGGCGCTGCGTGCGGAAGGCGCCGAGCCCGCCCGATACGGGAGCCCGCTGCCGGTGTCGACGTCCGCCCCCGCCTGGTACCAGGCGACCGGCGGCGGCTACGTCGTCGGAGGGATGATCGGTGCGCACGGCTGGACACCCGGCTACGCCACGGCGGCCTACTCCGACCCGACCACCGGATTCACCGTCGCGGTCACCCTGAACAACTCGGCGACCTCCGGGAACATCGCGGCGTATCTGGCGTGGGAACTCGCGGCGATCGGCTCCAAGGCGCCGGCCGCCGAGGGACAGACGGCGCCGGAGTTCGGCCTGCCGTTCACCGCGGAGCAGTACCACCAGGCCATCACGGACGCAGCAGTCTGCGTCGCGCCGGCGGGCTGATCGTCAGCTCGGCAGCGGCGCGTCGGGGTCTGCGAGACCGAGCCGATGGGCGAGGATCACGGCGTGGATGCGGTCGCGGGCATCGAGCTTCGTCAGCACGCGCCCGACATGCGTCTTCACGGTCGATTCGCTGAGGAAGAGCGCCTGCGCGATCTCCGTGTTGCTCAGCCCCCGCGCCATGGCGAGGAAGACGTCCCGCTCGCGCTCGGTGAGCGCCCCCGTCGGGTCCTCGGCGGCTGCCGCGTGCGCGATCCTCGCGCCGACATGCTCCAGCAGGCGTTTCGTCACCCGCGGCGACAGCGCCGCATCCCCGCGATGCACCGCCCGCACGGCGGAGATCAGCTCGTGACGCTGGGCGTCCTTGAGGAGGAAGCCGCTCGCGCCGGCGTGAATGGCGCCGAAGGCGTACTCGTCCAGATCGAACGTGGTGAGCACGAGGACGCGCGTCTCAGGGCGGGCTGAGACGACGGCGGATGTCGCGGCGATGCCGTCGGTGCCTGGCATCCGCACGTCCATGAGGACGACGTCGGGTGCCAGCTGGGCGGCGGCGGTGATGGCTCGATCGCCGTCGCCCGCCTCCCCGACGACCACGATGTCGTCCTCGGCCTCGAGGACGAGCCGGAATCCCACCCTGATCAGCTCCTGATCGTCGACGAGGAGCACCCGGATCGGTTCGGTCATGGCGTGTCCTCGGTGTCGGTGGAGGATGCCGCGGCATCCGTCGTGTGCGGGAGCTCCGCGCGCAGCGACCAGCGCCCGTGACCGGCAGGACCTGAGGTGACGCTTCCCCCGACGTGGGCGGCCCGTTCGGCGAGGCCGCGGAGGCCGAAGCCGTCGCCGCGCCCGGTAGCCGAGGCGCCGTCGTTGTCGATCGTCACGATGATCCGCTCCTCCGAGCGGTCGATGCGCACATCGATGCCTGTCGCGCCGGGGGCGTGGCGCATGGCGTTGGTCACGCCCTCCTGCACGATCCGCCCGATCGCGAACTCGACGGCGGGGGCGGCCTCGCCGTCGCCGCGCGTGGTCAACACGACGGGGAAGCCCGCTCGCTGGGCCGCCGCCACCGTGACCTGGGGTGAGACGGGCTCGACGGGCGTCAGCGGGGCGGCGGTATCGCCCTCGCGGAGGACGCCGAGCATGGCTCGCATCTCCGTGAGGGCGCCGCGGGCCGTCGCCGCTGCCGCCGAAGAGGCATCCTTGGCCCTGGATGGATCGGCCGTCGCCGCTGCCCCCTCGGAGAGAGCCACGATCACGGTCAGCGAGTGCGACACGATGTCGTGCATCTCCCTGGCGATGCGCGATCGTTCGGCGGCGGCCGCGATCGTCGCCTGCTGATCGCGCTCCACGAGCAACTGCCGCGAGCGGTCGATGATCGCCTCCAGATAGCGCTTGCGCCCGCCGACGTTCGCGCCGATCAGGGTCCCGATCAACGCGAGGACGACCGCCCCGGCGATGCCGTTCACGGCCGTCTGCACGTCGAGGAGGCTGCCGCTGAGCGCCCAGGCGAAGAGCGAGATCACGCCGATGCCGACGCCGAAGACCACCCAGGCCGCGCGTGTGGAGCGGTACACCGCGACCCCGTATCCGGTGATGAGCAGGAGCGGACCGCTGCCGGTCGGCGCCGCCGAGAACAGCGTGGCGACCGAGACGGCGTAGGCGCCGACGGCGGCGATCACCGGCCATTGCCTGCGTCGCAGCAGCAGCGCACAGGAGAGGACGATGATCACCGTCAGCACGATGTTGGACGTGATGAGCTGCGTCTCGCTCCTCGTCACGCCGCTCGTCGTCGATGTGCGCAGCACCGTGCCGGGAGCCGCAGAGAGGAAGAGGAAGAGGAGCGCGATGAGCGCGTCGGCGAGCACAGGATGCCTGGACCAGAACCGCCGGATGATGCCGGGCGGACGCGGCAGCCGCAGCTCCTCCTCCGCGGGGAGGACGAAGCTGCGGCTGCGCGTGCGGGACACGCGCTCGACTCTACGCGTCACGCGTGCTCAGGCGTCGCGGGTGCGCAGCACCGCCCAGGCCCCGAGCATCCCCGCAGCGACCCAGCCCGCCAGCGTGAGGTATGCCTCGCCGGCAGAGATCCCGTCCGGTGGGGGGAGGATGGCGGACTGCGCCGCGAGCATCGGCAGGTGCGCCGCGACATCGCCGATCCACTCCCAGCCCTCGCCGGGCATCGAGAACATGCTCATGATGATCGGCATGACGAACAGCAGACCGACGGTGGCGGCGATCGCACCCGCGCCGGAGCGGATCATGAAGCCGAAAGCGACCCCGATGAGCGCGAACACGGCCATCGCGACGGCGGCGCCGAGGATCGGGAGCCAGGACTGCTCGGGATCCGACCAATCCACCGCGGCTCCCTTCGTCTCGAGCACGGGGGCGCAGGCCAGCGCGGCGACGAGGAAGATGACGGCGGAGGAGACGAACAGCAGCGCTGCGACGACGATCGCCTTGGCGGCGAGCACGAGACCGCGCACTGGCACGGCGGCGAGGGTCGAGCGGATCATCCCGGTCGAGTATTCACCCGTCACCGCGATGGCTCCGAGGACTCCGGCGAGCAGCATCGTGAACTGGATCGGCGAGACGACGGCCTGGATGCCTCCGAAACCCGGCGCGTTCATGGTCTGGGCGATGAGCAGGGCGATGCCGATCGTGAGCACCGCGGTGATCCCGATCGACCACCAGGTGGATCGGAGCGTGGCGAGCTTGATCCATTCGCCGCGCAGCGCGCGGGTGAAGGTCAACCGGTAGGGCGTCGTGTGCGTGGCTCGGCGCAGCGCCGGTTCGGCGGTGAGGGTGCTCATTTGTTCTCCTGGGGTGCGGGGGCGACGGATGCCCGGTACTCGACGGCCTCGCCGGTGAGCGCGAGGTAGGCGTCCTCGAGGGACCCCGTGGTCGGGGTGAGCTCGTGCAGGGCGATAGCGCGGGCGGCGGCGATGTCGCCGATCCGCGAGGCGGGAAGGCCGACGACGTCGAGCGTCTCGGGGCTCGATCGGACGATCTCCACCTGAGGCGCCGTGAGTGCGTCGGCGAGTTCATCCGCTCGCGGCGCGCGGACCCGTACGGTCGTGGTCGTCCACTCCCGGACGAGGTCCGCGAGCGGGGCGTCGGCGAGCACCCGGCCGCGTCCCATCACGATCACGTGGTCCGCGGTCTGCGCCATCTCGCTCATCAGGTGGCTGGAGAGCAGGACCGTGCGTCCTTCGGATGCGGCGCTGCGGACGAACTGGCGCACCCACCGGACGCCTTCCGGGTCGAGGCCGTTGACCGGCTCGTCGAGGATGAGCGTGTGCGGGTCGCCGAGGAGTGCGGAGGCGATGCCGAGACGCTGCCCCATTCCCAGCGAGAACTTGCCGGCCTTCTTGCGGGCCACCGAGGCGATGCCGGCGAGGTCGATCACCTCATCCACGCGGGAGGAGGGGATGCCGTGCGTCGCGGCCATGGCGCGCAGGTGATCGCGTGCGGATCGCCCGGTGTGCACGGCCTTGGCGTCGAGGAGCAGGCCCACCTCGGTGAGGGGAGCGCTCAGCCGACGGTACTCGACGCCGCTCACGGTCGCGCGCCCGGAGGTGGGGCGGTCGAGACCGGCGATCATGCGCATCGTGGTGGACTTTCCCGCGCCGTTCGGCCCGAGGAAGCCGGTGACGAGCCCTGGTCGGATGGTGAAGGAGACATCCTGCACGGCGGTCTTGTCGCCGAACCTCTTCGTGAGGCCTTCTGCTGTGATCATGCTTCGACGCTACGAGGGGCGGTGACCGTCGCGCGTCCTCCTGGGGTGCCGTCGTGGTGGTACCGCGGGAGGACTTCGCACGCTTCGACAGGCTCAGCGAGCTCTGTTGCGCTTCGACGGGCTCAGCGAGATTTGTTGCCGCACGCTTCGACGGGCTCAGCGAGCTTTGTTCCCTGATCATGGTTCTCCCGTTCCCTGAGCCTGTCGAAGGGAACCTGACGTCGCGTCACCCGTGGGCGAGCAGCTCCAGCCCGATGACGGCGAGCCCCAGCACCGCCTCGCCGGCGAGCGCGACGAGGCGCTGCCACCAGGTGAGCGGCACCCGGCGGATGGCGATCCAGCCGATGAGCACGAGGGTCGCGACCAGCGCGATGACCCCGGCACGGATCGCGGTCTCGACTGTCCAGACGCCGAGACCGGCGAGCCCGAGGAAGAGGAAGGGGATGATCAGCGCACCGAAGGCGCCGACCGATACGGAGACGGCGTGACCCAGCTCGGCGCGGTTCATGAAGGCCTCGTGGGCGACCAGGTGCGAGATGATGTCGGCGACGAGGATCGCCAGCAGCATGCCGGCTGCGGTGATGAACAGCGTCAGCGCGACTTCTCCGGCGGTCGGATGCCCGTGCGAGCCGGTCGCGATGAGCACGGCGAGAGCGGTGAAGGTCAGGTAGATGCGCTCCTTGAGCGCGGCTGCGCGGGCGGCCCTGGCGTCGGAAGTCGGTGCGGTCACGGCATCCATTCTCCGCCCGCCCCGCCGCCGGTCGCCTGTGTGCGGGGCGGGAATGCGCTTCGACAGGCTCAGCGAACGGGGCGGGAATGCGCTTCGACAGCCTCAGACGAGCGCAGCATCCATCCTGTGGCCGTTGCCGGCGTGCACGAGGGCGTCGATGCGTCGCTCGATGGCGTTGAACTCGGGGGAGTTCACGTCGCGCTCGCCGGGGAGGTCGACCGCCACGATCTCCCGCACATGCCCCGAGATGCCGTGCGCCGTGCCACCCGCCATGACGAGCACGCGATCGCCGAGGTAGACGGCCTCCTCGATGCTGTGCGTCACGAACAGCACGGTGATGCCGGCATCCCGCTGGATGCGCTGCAGCTCGTGCTGCATCTCGGTGCGGGTGAGGGCGTCGAGTGCGCCGAAGGGCTCGTCCATCAGCATCACGGACGGAGTGTTCGCCAGCAGCCTGGCGATCGCCACGCGCTGCTGCATGCCTCCGGAGAGCTGGTGCGGGAAGGACGCGGCGACGCGGCTGAGGCCGACCGATTCCAGCGCGGCGGTCGCCCGCTCCTTCACGACCGCGCGGGGCAGGCGCGCCTGCCGCGGGCCGTACTCGATGTTCTCCCGGACGGTCAGCCAGGGGAAGAGGCCGTAGTCCTGGAAGACCACGCCGCGGTCGGGGCCGGGGCCGGTCACCTCGGCGCCCGCGACGGTCAGTGAGCCGTCGGTGATCGTCTCGAAGCCTGCGACCATGCGCAGCAGCGTCGACTTGCCGCATCCGGATGCGCCGACGATGCAGACCACCTCGCCGGCCGCGATCGTGATGTCGACCCCGTCGACGGCGGCAATGGGAGAACCGGGGTAGCGCTTGCCGACACCGCTCATGACGATGTCTGCGGCGTGCTGGGGAGGAAGGCTCATGGAGTCCTCACTTCTGGATCGGTCGGCGCCCGAAGGCGATGGCGAAGATGAGCGTGAGCAGGCGGTCGGCCACGAAGCCGGCCAGGCCGATGACGACCATGCCCACGATGATGAGGTCGGTGCGCGACTGCTCCCTGGCCTGGGTGATGAGCGCGCCGAGACCGGTGCTGATGCCCACCGTCTCGCCGACGACGAGGATCACCCAGGCGAGCCCCATCGCGATCCGCATGCCGCTGATGATCTGCGGTGCAGCGGCCGGGATGACCACCTTGTACAGCGACTGCAGTCGGGGTGTGCCGAGCATCGCTGCTGCCTCGAGGAGGCGACCAGGCACCTGGTGCACCCCGCTGATCGTGTTCAGCAGGATCGGGAACACCGCGGCGATGAACACGAGGAACACGGTCGAGCGGTCGCCGAAGCCGATGATGAGCAGCGTCAGCGGAGCCCAGGCGGTGACCGGGATGGGGCGGACGAGGTTGATGGTCGGCTCGAGCATCCGGAACAGCAGCCTCGAGCGTCCCATCAGCACGCCCAGCGGAACGGCGACCGCCACCGCGAGGCCGAAGCCTTGCAGCACCCGCAGCGTCGAGGCGCCGAGATGACCCCAGAGCGTGCCGCTGAAGGAGTCGTCGTAGATGCCGCCGACGGCGAAGTCGACACCGCGCAGGGCGACCTCGCCCGGAGTGGGCAGGAACGTCATCTTGATGTCGAAGGGCAGCGTCCAGGCGTTCTGGACGCCCAGGTGCCAGCCGATGAGGATGAGGATCGGCACGGGCAGGGCGATGGCCCACCCGAAGGACAGCCGTCGGCGCGGCCGGGGTGCCGTGGCGTTGCCGCTGGAGGGCGTCGCGGCGCCCCCGACGCTCTGGGTCGGATCGGCGAGCGCGGTCGTCGTCATGATCACTCCGTCCGTGCGGTCTCGACGAACGAGGCGTCGGTGAGGAGGTCCTGATCGACCTCGGCGGAGACCTGGTCGAAGGCGAGCATCTCCTCGCTCATCGCGGCGAGCGTCGCGAGGTAGTCGGCGTCCAGGTCCCATCGCGGCCAGATGTTCTCGATGGCGAGGTCGACGATCGCCGGGTCCAGGGCGAACTCCTCGACCAGGCCGTCGGCCCACGCCGTGGAGTCCTCGGCCATGTGCTCGACCGCCGCGATATGCGTGTCGACGACGGCGTGGACGAGCTCGGGGTCGGATTCGATGAGGGTGTTGCTCGTCGCCAGCACGATGTTCGTCTGACCGATCGGGGTGTCGTAGGCGGACATCAGCTCATGCGCGCCGCCATCGATCGCGATGGACGGGCCCACCTCGGCCGAGATGAACGCGTCGATCTGCCCGGAGGAGAAGGCGGTCGCCATATCGGCGAAGGGCAGGTTGACCAGCTCCACGTCCGCCTCCGGGTCGATGCCCTGCGCCTCGAGCGTGCGCTTGAGAAGGATCTCCTGCGTCGCGCCCATCGGGAAGCCCACCTTCGCGCCGATCAGGTCTTCCGGCGAGGCGATGTCCTCGGTGGCGACGATGCGGGTGCCGCCATCGGCTGCGGCGGCGACGATGCGGACGTCCTGCTGCTCAGCGACACCGGCGATGACGGATGCGGCACCGGTCACCCCGAAATCGACCGAGCCCGAGACGATCGCGTTCTTGATGTCGCTGGAGGTGTCGAAGAGCACGATCTCGACATCGATGCCGTCTTCGGCGACCTCCTCGTAGAAGAACGGGCTGAACAGGTGCGGCTGCGCGCGCAGAGTACCGATCGTGACGGTCTGTCCGTCCTCGGCGCCGGAGTCGGCGGAGGACGAGGCGGACGAGCAGCCGGTGAGGACGAGGGCTGCTGCGGTCAGGGAGGCGACAGCGAGGGCCGGGGTGCGGAAGGTCATGGGTTCTCCTGGGGGATGGGGGATGTCAGGCGAGCGGGGTCGAGGCGGGTTCAGGCGGTGACGGGAAGCGAGGATGCTGCGCGGTAGGCGCGCCATCCTCCGAAGGCGGTGATATCGCGCTGCGTGAGGTCGACGGAGGCGGTGAAGCCGAGCACGGTCGAACCGTCGGAGAGCTCGATCTCGCCCAGCGCGAGCGGTGCGGCGATGCTGCGCAGCAGTGTCGAGAGCGCGAGCGGGGAGAGACGCCAGAGTTCGCCGGGGAGCTCAGCACCCTCCGTCGAGCGGATGACGGCCGGCCGGTCGACGGCGCCCTCGACGAGCAGCATCCGGAACCGGTCGGAGGTGCGGATCTCCCCGATGAGCCGTGCGCCGAGCGCCTGCAGCTGGGGGTTGAGCGGTTCGCCGCTGAGGTGCGCGCCGAAGACGGCCACGTCCACGCCGGGGGCGCCGAGCACGGCATCCTGCTCGGGCTCGCCGAGGAGGCGGGCGGCGAGGTCGAGCGCGACCTGGTCGTGGAAACGAGCGGTCACGATCGAGACGCCGAACCGCCCCTCGCCGGGGACCTCTCCCGTCGGCACCGCGACGGCGGCCATGTCCATGAGGTTCACGAAGTTCGTGAAGGTGCCGACGGTGCTGTTCACTCCGAGCGGGTCGGCCGAGACCTCGGCGACCGTCGGATGGATCGGCGCGGTCGGGATGACCAGGGCGTCTGTGCCGTCGAGGATCTCACGAGCGCGGCGGGTGGCGGCGGCGACGGCCTGCTGCGCGTCGATCACGGCGGTTCCATCGACCTCGCCCGCGCGGGCGGCGATCGCCGCCACCGAGGGGTCGGCGTCGTCCGGATGCTCGGCGAGGAACGCCCCGTACGACCAGGCGCGCTCGCTGACGAGCCCGCCGCCGTACAGCAGCCTCGCGGTGGCGAGGAAGGGGGCGAGATCGATCGTGCGGGTCTCCGCCCCCAGGGTCTCGAAGCGGGAGATCGTCTCGTCGAACGCGGCGAGGACGGCCGGCGACAGCGCGGCGAGATCTGCCCGCCCAGGGACGGCGATCACCGGTCGGGGCGGGGCCGCCTGCGGAGCATCCGGTGCCCAGGCGCGGCTCTTGGGGGCCGGCGCGGAGGGGCCGACGGCGACGGCCATCACGCGCGCGGCCAGAGCGGTGGTCCGGGTGAACACCGAGACGGTGTCGTAGGACGGGGATGCCGGGATGACACCGTCCAGCGGCAGCAGGCCGAGGGTCGGCTTCACGCCGATCACGCCGTTGAAGGCACCCGGCACGCGCCCTGAGCCCGCCGTGTCGGTCCCCAGCGAGAAGTCGACGAGCCCGTGCCCGACCGCGGCACCCGAGCCGGAGCTCGACCCGCCGGCGACGCGTTCGGGATCGAGCGCGCTCCTCACGATGCCGTAGGGGCTGCGCGTTCCGACGAGGCCGGTGGCGAACTGGTCCATGTTCGTCTTGCCGACGAGGATCGCTCCGGCGGCGATGAGCCGCTCGACGACGGTCGCGGTCCGCGCCGGCACCCTGGCGAAGGCGGGATGTGCGGCCGTCGTGGGGAGCCCGGCGACATCGATGTTGTCCTTGACGGCGAAGGTGAGCCCGGCGAGCGGCAGAGCGGCGCCGCCGTCGACGAGCATGCGCACGCGCTCGGTATCCGTGCGGATCTCCTCGGCGCTGCGGCGGGTGATCCAGATGGTCGCCGGGGCCGCGTCCAGCGCGGCGAGGAGCGAGGCGATGTCGTCCGATACAGATGCGGGGGAGGAGAGGGAGATCACAGGTGCTGGTCCAATCCGGGGTTCATGTGGGAGATCTGCATGGCGCGGGCGGCGCGGGCCTCGACGATCGACTGGGACTGGCCGACGTGGGTGCGCAGGAAGTCTCGGGCTTCGGGAAGGCGGCCGCGGAGGACGAGCTCGAGGATCTCCAGGTGCTCGCGGATGGTCGCGTCGACGCGATCCTGCGTGAGGTAGTCGTGCATGCGGATCGGGCGGATGCGGCGGTTCACGCGCTCCAGCGCGCCCACCAGCTCACGGTTGCCCGCTGCGCCGAGGAGAGCGAGGTGGAAGTGCTCATCGGCGTCGACGAAGCCGGGGTCGGGGGTGATGCCCGCCTCGAGCCTGGCGATCCAGAGCTCCTGCTCTGCGGTGAGCCTGCCTCGCTCGTGCGTGATGGTCGGATCGGCGATGGCGCGGTCGATGCCCTGGGACTCCAGGAGGATGCGCAGCTCGTACAGCTCGGTGAACTCCTCGAGCGTGGGCATGTAGCGGTACAGCGCGCCGTCGCGCTTGACGAGCAGACCATCGGCCTCGAGCCGCGCCAGTGCATCTCGGACGGGCGTGCGCGAGAGCTGGAAGCGCTCGGCGACGTTCTCCTCCGTGAAGCGGTGGAACGGCGAGTAGGCCGCGGTGAGGAGCTCGGTGCGCAGCTGCTCGTAGACGCGGGTGCGGGCGGGACGCCGACGCTCGGCACCGGGGTCCTGCGATGTGGCCAGTGATGTATCCATTGCTGGATATCGTTCGGGATCCATGTTTCGGCGGTGTGTACGCCCGGTCTCCCCGGCGTAACCGTTCCGGCGGTTTGTTACACGGATGCCCTGCTGCGTTACACGGGGCTCGCGCCATGCCGACACGACCCGAGCGCCTCTCTCCCTCGGCGAACGGGAAGAATGGATGCATGGCGCCCGCAACCTTCGACCAGATCACCGAAGCCGACCTCCGCTCCGCCGGAAGCGTGAAGTGGACGGCGTATCCCGACACGATCGGGGCCTTCGTCGCCGAGATGGACTTCGGCGTCGCGCCCGCCATCACGGCCGCGATCGATGCATCGCTGCAGACCGGTCTCACCGGTTACCTTCCCGCACATCTGCGCGACGCGCTCGCCGAGGCCACGGCGTCTTGGTACGCGTCGCACTACGGCTGGGCGGTGAGCCCCGATCAGGTGCGCGCCGTGCCCGATGTGATCAGCGCCCTCGAGTTCGCGATCGAGACGTTCACGAGTCCCGGATCGGCGATCATCGTGCCGACCCCCGCGTACATGCCGTTCCTCACGGTGCCGCCGCGCCACGGACGCCGGGTCATCGAGGTGCCGAGCATCGAGGTCGACGGGCGCTGGGTGATGGACCTCGACGGCGTCGCACGCGCTTTCGCGGACGGAGGCGAGCTGCTGGTGCTCTGCAATCCGCACAACCCGCTCGGCACGGTCTCGACGCGCGAGGAGCTGCTGCGCATCGCAGACACCGTCACGGCCGCCGGCGGCCACGTCTTCTCCGACGAGATCCATGCGCCGCTGGTCTACGCCCCGGCGACGCACATCCCCTACGCCTCGGTCTCCGATGCCGCCGCAGCGCACACTCTCACTGCGGCATCCGCGTCGAAGGCCTGGAATCTCGCAGGCCTCAAGTGCGCGCAGATCATCCTCACCGACGAGGGATCCGTGCGCGCCTGGCAGGCCGAGAACGGCTGGACGGGCCATGGCACCGCGACGATCGGAGCGATCGCGAACGTCGCCGCCTACAACCAGGGTGGGGGCTGGCTCGACGAGGTGCGCGACTACCTCGACGGCAATCGTCGTCTGCTCGTGGAGCTCGTGCGAGACCTCCTTCCCGGAGTGCGCATGACGGTACCGGAGGGCACCTACATCGCCCTGCTCGACTTCCGTGGCACCGGCCTCACCGGGGATCTCTCCCTCTGGTTCCGTGAGCACGCGGGCGTCGCGATGACCGACGGGGCGGCGTGCGGGGAGGCCGCGATCGGATTCACGCGCTTCGTGTTCGCCACGCCGCGGCCGATCCTGCGCGCGGCGATCGAGCGGATCGCCGCTGCGCTCGAAGCCGCTTGACGCGACCGCGGCACGGGTGTTGCCTGAGGTGATGGAACACGTCACCTCCGCAGACGGAACATCCATCGCCATGCACTCCACCGGCACGGGGCCGACGGCGGTGATCGTGAACGGGGCGCTGTCCACCGCGCGGGACGCCGAGGCCGTCGCGACGGCGTTCGCCGATGCGGGCCTGCGCGCGATCACCTACGACCGTCGTGCCCGCGGCGACAGTGGCGACACGCCGCCCCGTCTCCCGGAGCGCGAGGTGGAGGACCTGGCGGCCGTGATCGCAGCGACCGGTGGGGACGCCGCCGTGATCGGACACTCGTCAGGCGCCGTGCTGGCCCTGTACGCGGCGGGGAACGGCGTCGCGATGTCGCGCCTGTTCCTCTCCGAGCCGCCGTTCCGCTTCGGCGTCGACGACCCGGCCCCCGATCTCGCCGATCGGCTGCAGGCCCATGTCGACCGCGGTGAGCCGGGCAAAGCGGTCGTGCTGTTCCAGCGGGAGGGCATCGGCCTGCCAGAGGCGATGATCGAGCAGTTCCGCGCGTCGCCGGCGTTCGACGCGGTCGCGCCGCTCGGGCAGTCCACCGTCTACGACACGCTCGTCACGCGTCTCACCTCGACGCCGTCCCCCGAGATGCTCGGCGTCGGGATGCCGGTGACGATCCTGCGCGGCTCCGAGACGATGCCGATCCTCATCACCGCGGCCGCACTGCTCGCCGAGGCGATGCCGCAGGCCGAGTTCATCGAGGTGCCGGAGTCGATCGGCCACCGCATGGACCCCGAGGCCACCGCACGGATCGTCGCCGCCAGGATGCTCTGACCGGGGCTCCCGGTCGGCCGACCCCCGCGGTCGGCCGACTCAACCTGCCGACTCCTCACCGCTGTCAAGCCCCTCCAGCATCCGCCGTCGCGTCGTTATCGTCGGGCGCATGATGGCGACGACCAAGACGACGAAGAAGACTTCGACCACCGCACGCAGCGCTCGCGGGGGCAGCGGTGAGAAGCGCACGCGCAGGCAGAACGCCGAGAAGGGGTTCTCCGCATCCGCCGAGTTGAGCCGGGACCTGCAGGCCGTCCTCGTGGATCTGCTCGAGCTGGCCATGCAGGGCAAGCAGGCGCACTGGAACGTGATCGGCCGCAACTTCCGCGACACGCATCGCCAGCTCGACGAGATCATCGACGCAGCCCGCGAGTTCAGCGACACCGTGGCCGAGCGGATGCGTGCGCTGCACGCGATCCCCGACGGTCGCAGCGACACGGTCGCCGCGACGACGACGCTGCCCGAGTACCCGCAGGGTGAGATCGACACCGCAGAGACCGTCGATCTCATCACCGCGCGCCTGGAAGCGGTGGTCGGGACGATGCGCGACGTGCACGATGCGGTCGATGAGGCGGACCCCACCAGTGCGGACATCCTGCACGCGGTCATCGAGAAGCTCGAGCAGTTCGCATGGATGGTCAGCGCCGAGAACCGCACTCCTGCCGGATCCTGAGCCGACTCGGCGGCTTCTCAGGAAGCGTCATGGTGATGCCCCTAGGCTGAGAACCCCAAGGGGAGTACTCCGACACGATCGGCTCGTCATTACGGATGCACGCGCATCCCGGGCCATCGGTTCCGATCTCGGAATGGAGAAGACCTTGGCGTCCTTCTTGCACGCCACCGTCTGGAGCACCCTGTGAACGTCACCCCTCTCGTCTGGGGCATCACGATCGCGGTCACGATCGCGTTCTTCGTCTACGAGTTCTACGCGCACGTCCGCAAGCCCCATGAGCCGACCATCGGCGAATCCGCGCGCTGGTCGATCTTCTACATCAGCCTCGCCCTGCTGTTCGGCGTGGGCATCGGCATGGTCTCCGGCTGGACGTACGGCGGGGAGTACTTCGCCGGCTACCTCACCGAGAAGGCGCTGTCGATCGACAACCTCTTCGTCTTCCTCATCGTGATGACCGGCTTCGCGGTGCCGAAGATTTATCAGCAGAAGGTGCTGATGATCGGCATCGTCATCGCGCTGATCCTGCGCGGCGCCTTCATCGCCGTCGGCGCGACGCTCATCTCGAACTTCTCGTGGATCTTCTACCTCTTCGGCGCCCTGCTGCTCGTGCTCGCGTACCGGCAGGCCTTCACGCACGGCGAATCCGACCCCGCCAACGGCCGGTTCATGCGGTTCGTGCGGCGCATCCTCCCCGTCACCGACGAGTACGACCGCGACCGACTCACCACGGTGAAGGACGGGCGCCGATTCGTCACGCCGATGCTGCTCACGATCATCGCGATCGGCTTCATCGACCTCATCTTCGCGGTCGACTCGATCCCCGCCATCTACGGCCTCACCGAGCAGGCGTACATCGTGTTCACGGCCAACGCCTTCGCGCTGATGGGCCTTCGCCAGCTCTACTTCCTCATCGGCGGGCTGCTCGAGCGTCTCGTCTACCTCGCCCAGGGGCTCGCGGTGATCCTCGCGTTCATCGGCGTCAAGCTCGTCCTGCACGCGATGCACGTCAACGAGCTGCCGTTCATCAACGGCGGGGAGCCGATGCTGTGGGCGCCGGAGATCCCGATCTGGTTCTCGCTGCTCTTCATCGGCGCGACCATCGCGGTCGCCACCGTCGCCAGCCTCCTCAAGACCCGCCGGGGGATCCCGGACCACACCACCACCGACTCACAGAAGGAACTCCAGTGACCTGCACGCGCAGTGCCGCATCCTCGTCCGACTCCGACAGACCGAGCGCCCGGGTGACCCCGGGCGTGCCTGAAGCCGCACGAGGGGCGGTGCGATGATGGGCGATCTCGCTCTCAACATCGGACTGGTCCTCCTCTTCGTCCTCGTGGGCGGTGTGTTCGCCGCCACCGAGATGGCCCTCGTGACCCTGCGTGAGAGCCAGATCAACACGATCGCCGCTCGCGGTCGCCGCGGGCAGAAGGTCGCGGGCCTCGCCCGCAACCCCAACACCTTCCTCTCCGCCGTGCAGATCGGCGTCACGGTCGCCGGATTCGCCTCGGCGGCCTACGGGGCGACATCCATCGCGCCGTCCGTGTCGCCGCTGCTGGAGGCATGGGGTCTCGCGCAGCAGGCGGCGTCGACCGTGGCGACGATCGCGCTCACCCTGGTGATCGCCTATCTGTCGCTCGTGCTGGGCGAGCTCGTGCCCAAGCGTCTGGCCATCCAGCGCAACGCGCAGTTCGCGTATGCGGTCGCCCCGGTGCTCGACGGCTTCGCCGTGGTGATGCGGCCGGTGATCTGGTTGCTGTCGGTGTCGACGAACGCGCTCGTGCGTCTCCTCGGCGGCGACCCCGACAAGACGGCCGACGAGCTGACGGACGAGGAGTTCCGCGACATCGTCGCCACCCATCAGGGGCTGCCCGACGACGAGCGCCGCATCCTCGACGACGTGCTCTCGCTCCGCGGCAGGCAGGTCAGCGAGGTCATGCGCCCGCGCCCCGAGGTCGTCGCCATCGATGAGACCGGCACGGTGGCGGATGCCGTCGCGCAGCTGCGCGATCTGCCGTTCTCGCGTTTCCCGGTGGTCGACAAGTCGATCGACGACATCGTCGGCTTCGTGCACGTGCGCGACCTCTTCGAGGCTGCGGCCGAGGACGGCGCGCGACCGCTCGCCGGGCTCATCCGCCCGATCCCGTACTTCCCCTCGACCGCGCGGGTGCTGCCGACGCTCACCAGGATGCGCGCGGACGGACATCAGATCGCGGTCGTCGTGGACGAGTACGGCGGGACGGACGGCATCGTCACCCTGGAGGACCTCGTGGAGGAGGTCGTCGGCGAGATCTTCGACGAGTACGACACCGCCGCCGAGCCCGGCTCCGCGGGCGGGGTGGTCGACGGGCGCCTCAACCTCTCGGAGTTCGAGGAGCTGACGGGTCTCGAGCTCGTCCGCGGTTCCTCGGACACCATCGCGGGATTCGTCACCGAGCAGCTCGGTCGACTCGCCGTCGTCGGCGACCAGATCGAGGTGGAGGGCGCGACCATCCAGGTCGCCGCGATGGATCGCCGCCGCATCGCCGGGGTCACCGTGACGACGCACGACACGGGCGACGCCGACGGGGAGGACGACGTCAGAGGTTGACCGCGCGCATCCCGTCCGCGTTGTAGCGGTCGCCCGCGACGCCGAAGCGCGCGACGAGCGCGTCGAGCTCCGCGATGTCGTCCGCAGAGAGGGCGACCGTGGTCGACCCGGCGTTCTCGTCGATGCGCTCGCGACGGCGGGTGCCGGGGATCGGCACGATGAAGGGATGCTGCGCGAGCAGCCACGCCAGAGCGATCTGGCTCGGCGTGACACCGCGCTGCGCGGCGAGGGCCTTCACCTGATCGACGAGGCGCAGGTTCGCAGCGAGGTTGTCGGCTTCGAAGCGGGGGACCCGCGCGCGGATCTCGTCGGCGCCGAAGGTGGTCTCTGCGGTCACCGTGCCGGTGAGGAAGCCCTTGCCGAGGGGGCTGAACGGCACGAAGCCGATCCCGAGCTCGATGCAGGTCGGGAGCACCTCGGATTCGGGGTCGCGCGTCCAGAGGGAGTACTCGCTCTGGACAGCGGTCACGGGGTGCACGGCGTGGGCGCGGCGGATCGTGGCGGCGGAGGCCTCGGACAGCCCGAAGTGCCGGACCTTGCCCTCCGCGATCAGCTCGCCGAGGGTGCCGGCGACGTCTTCGATGGGCACGGCCGGATCCACCCGGTGCTGATAGAGCAGATCGATGGTCTCGATGCCCAGGCGCTTCAGCGACCCCTCGGCTGCGGCGCGGATGCGTTCTGGGCGCGAGTCGACACCCACGGAGGCGCCGTCCCGGATGTCGAAGCCGAACTTCGTCGCGATCGTGACACTATCCCGGATCGGTCGCAGGGCCTCGCCGACGAGCTCCTCGTTGTCGTAGGGGCCGTAGACCTCTGCGGTGTCGATGAGGGTGATCCCGTGATCGACGGCGTACCGGAGCACGCCGATCATGTCCTGCCGGTCGCCAGGGTTCGGGCCGTAGCTCTGTGACATCCCCATCGCTCCGAGTCCGATCGCCGAGACCTCGAGGCCTTGACCGAGTGCGCGTGTGTGCATGGTGGTTCCTTCCGACTCGGACAGGTTACGGTTGCCTTGGACCGAGAACCAGGCACTGCTGGACACCCCCAGGCAGCCTCGTCGGACGTCCTCTCCAGGTGTCCGTGACGCTGCTCGTACGAAATCACCCCCGCACGGGGGTCAAAATCGGGGGTCATGCGTCGTTCGAGGCCGGCGGCAATATTCTGGCTGAGTCGCGTCGGACGGATGCTCCTGGTCAACCCAAGGCCGTGAAGGACTCCGCCCAGGCGACACCCCAAACACCCCTACCCTGAGGGCACGGCCTCCCACCCGCATCAACGCGGATGCCGGGAGGCCGTGCTCGTCTCTCAGGCCAGGTCGGTGATGACGACGCGGGCGATGTCGGGGTTCTTCAGCGAGGCGTATCCCTCGTTCACCTCGGAGAGCGAGATCTCCTTGGAGACGAGGGCGTCGAGCTCGAAGCGGCCCTCGAGGTAGAGGCGCGCGTAGAGCGGGATGTCGCGCTTGGCCGTGGTGCTTCCCATGTACACGCCCTCGACGTGGCGCTTGGTGGAGAGCAGTTCGACGGGGGAGATCGAGAGCGTCGCCGTCGGGTCGAGGACGCCGATCAGGTAGAGTCCGCCGCCGGGGGCGACCATCTGCAACGCCTGCTGGGTGACGGGGCCGAGACCGACGAAGTCGAAGACCGCGTCCGCGCCGACGCCGGTGATGGCGAGGACCGCCTGCACCGGGTCCTCCTTGGTCGAGTTGATGACGTGCGTCGCGCCGAACGCACGGGCTCGCTCGAGCTTCTCGTCGGCGATGTCGATGGCGATGATGGTCGCGGCGCCGGCCGTGACGGCGCCGTTGAGGGCGTTCAGCCCGACGCCGCCGGTGCCGATGATGACGACGGCATCCGATGCCTGCACGTTCGCGCTGTTGAGGACGGCGCCCGCGCCGGTGACGACGCCGCAGCCGAGGAGCGCGGCCTGCGGCCAGGGGATCTCCGCAGGGACGACGGCGAGCTGGTGCTCGTGCACGAGGACCTGCTGGGCGAAGCCGCCGAGGCCCATGCCCTGCGCGACCGGAGTGCCGTTCTCGGAGAGGCGGGGGGTCTCGTCGGCGCCGCGCTCGGTGTAGGTGGGGTTGATGCACAGGGTCTGCTTGCCCTCGATGCAGCGGCGGCAGGTGCCGCAGTACTGCACGAGGCAACCGACGACGTGGTCGCCGATCGCGACCTGCGTCACGTCGGGGCCGACGGCGGTGACGACGCCGGCGACCTCGTGGCCGAGGACCATCGGCGGCTCGTAGCCGAGCGGATGCGTGGCCGCGAGTTCGTCGGAGTGGCACAGGCCGGAGGCGCGGACCTCGACGAGGACCTCCCGTCCGATCGGTGCGGCGATGTCGATGTCGGCGAGTTCGAACCCCTTGCCGAACTCGCGGACGATGGATGCCTTCATGGCGTTCCCTTCTCTTCGGCCGTCGACTCCGACGGCTCGCTCGTCGGCTCATGCATCCAGGTCGGCATGAGCACGTACAGGTGGTCCGCGATCTCGGCCGGGCTCGCCTCGATACGGCCGGTGACCCAGTCGGCGAGCACCGTGGTGGCGGCGCCCGCGACGTATCGGGCCGCCAGTTCGGCGCGCAGGCCCGTGGGAGGACGGACGGCGTCGATGTGGGCTGCGATCGGGGCGATCATCGCTTCGCGGATGCGTTCGAGCAGGGTGCCGCCTGGGAGGAGAAAGGCGGCGCGGTAGAGAGCGCGGTCGGCGTGGACGTGCGCGGCGAGGCGATCCTGCGCTTCGCGCATCGCCCGATGCGGGTCCTCGTCGCGGGCGGCGGCTGCGGTCTCGGCGATCTCCACGAACGCGGGTTCGAGCATGCGCAGTGCGAGCTCGCCGAGATCGGCGAAGTGCGTGTAGAAGGCCGATCGGCTCACGCCCGCCTCTCGCACCAGGGCGCTGACGGAGACGTCTGCGTCCTTCGCGCTCAGCACCTGGGCGGCGTCGAAGAGGCGACGGCGGGTGCGGTCGGCGCGGGGGTCGGCGGATTCCTGCAGGCCACGGCGGACGAGGTCGGACCCGACGGCGATGTCACTCACCTCATCGACGATAGTCCTGTTCTGGACAGGTGTCCATGAATGCGGTCAGGGCCGGTTTCGGGCCGCGCATCCCTGCCTACTGTGAAAGGATCCGAATCGTGAACCCGAACGACTTCTCCCACGAGGACTTCACTGACGTTGAACGCGGCTTCCTCGGCACCATCTCGCCCTGCATCATCTCTGACGCTGCCGGCGAGACCGTCTGGGATGGTGAAAGCTATGCATTCCTCCAAGGCGAAGCTCCCCTCACGGTCCATCCGAGCCTGTGGCGGATGAGCAAGCTCGTGGCTCGACACGGCCTGTTCGAAGTCGTCGATGGCATCTACCAGGTGCGCGGGTTCGACTTGTCGAACATCACCTTCGTCGAGAGCGACGAGGGCATCATCGTCATCGATCCGCTCATCTCCACCGAGACTGCCTCTGCTGCGCTCGACCTGTACCGTGCGCATCGCGGCGACCGGCCCGTGAAGGCAGTCATCTACACCCACAGCCACGTCGACCACTTCGGTGGTGTCCTCGGAGTCACTTCGCTCGACGACGTCGACAGCGGGCGAGTGCAGATCATCGCACCCGCCGGATTCCTCGAGCACGCCGTGTCCGAGAACGTCTACGCCGGCACGGCGATGGGGCGGAGGGCGGGGTACATGTACGGCGCCGCCCTCCCGCGCAGTCCGCGCGGATCTGTCGGCGCTGGACTCGGACATACGACGTCCACGGGCGAGGTGGGGATCATCCCACCGACTGTGGAGATCACCCGCACGGGTGAGACGCTCACCGTCGATGGCGTAGAGATCGAGTTCCAAATGACACCGGACTCCGAAGCACCCGCCGAGATGCACTTCTACTTCCCGAGGTTCCGCGCGCTGTGCGTCGCAGAGAATGCCACGCACACGCTGCACAACATCCTCACGCTCCGAGGTGCCCTCGTCCGGGACTCCCGCGCGTGGGCCGGTTACCTCACCGACTCCATCGACCGATTCGCGTCCCGCTCCGACGTCGTCTTCGCCTCCCACCACTGGCCCACCTGGGACTCCGAACGGGTGACCTCCTACCTGACCCGCCAGCGCGACATCTACGCGTACCTTCATGATGAGACGCTCCGTTACATCAACCTCGGCTATCAAGGCGCCGAGATCGCCGAGCTCATCCAGCTTCCGCCCGCGCTGGCCGACGACTGGGCAACCCGCGGCTACTACGGATCCGTCAACCACAACGTCAAAGCGATCTACCAGCGCTACATGGGGTGGTTCGACGCCAACCCTTCCGACCTGTGGGCGCACACGCCCCGGGAAGAGGCGGTCCGGTATACGGAGGCCCTCGGGGGGAGTGCACGCGTACGGGAGCTCGCGCGAGGGGCTGAAGACGCGAACGACCTTCGCTGGGCCGCCACGCTGCTCAAGCACGCCGTGTTCGCCGACGATTCGGACGCCGAGTCAAAGAACCAACTCGCCGGCGTGTACGAGAAGCTGGGCTTCGGAAGCGAGAATGCCACCTGGCGCAACTTCTACCTCGCCGGAGCGCTTGAGCTCCGCGAGGGACGCTTCGGTACCCCTACCCGCGGCAACAGCTCCGCGCTGAGCAAGCACATTCAGGTGAGTCAGATCCTCGATGCCCTGGCCATCGCCATCGAAGGGCCGAAAGCCTGGGACCTCGACCTCGAGCTGGACTTGGTCATCGACGATCTCGGCGAGCGGCACAGGCTCACGCTCCGAAACGGTGTCCTCATCCACCGCCAGGTGCCGGCAGGCCGTGAGGCGGCGGCGACAACGGTCACACTGGCGAAGGAGAGGTTGATGCGTCTGCTCGCAGGGGACGGCGACTCACGCGGCATCGTCACTGACGGCGACTCGCGAACGCTGCCGGCCATCCTCTCGGTCACATCGAAGGGCGACACGGGCTTCGCCATCGTCACCCCCTGAAACCCTCACTCGTTCCCGGCTGAAGGTCCGGAATAGCTTTGGAAGCGACAAGTGGAGGGACTGACGGGAATCGAACCCGCGCTGTCTGCTTGGGAAGCAGAAGTTCTACCATTGAACTACAGTCCCGCACCGGCATCCGAAGAGCCGGGCATGGTCAGCCTACCCGTCCCGCGCCCGATGGCCAAAGCGTCCGCGTCAGGCCATGCTGGGATCGGTCTGGTCGGATGAGAGGCGGACGCGTGGGAACGGTGATCGGGGGCTTCCTCCCCTTTGCGATGGGCATCGCGATCAGCCCGTTGCCCATCATCGTGGTCATTCTCACCCTCCTGAGCCCGAATGCCGGACGCAGCAGCACCGGTTTCCTGCTCGGCTGGCTCGGCGGCATCGCCGCCCTCATCACGGTGCTGACCAGCGTGTCGGGATTCCTGCCCAACCCGGCTGGAGACGAACCGGGCGTTACAGCAGGGATCATCAAGCTGATACTCGGCGCCCTGTTGCTGTGGCTCGCGCTCGGTCAGTGGCGCAAGCGGGAAGCGGGCGGCGCGGACACGGCTCCGGGCTGGATGCGCAGCGTCGACGCCCTCGGTTTCGGAGGGGCGCTGCGAACGGGGGTCCTCCTGTCGGTCGCGAATCCCAAGAACGTCGTCCTCAGCGTCAGCGTGGCCGTCGATCTCGCGACCTCAGAGCTCGATGTCAACGTGACGGTCGCGGCGGCCGCGATCTTCGTGCTGCTCGCAGGGATCACGATCCTCCTTCCTGTGCTCGCCTACGCCGTCGCACGTGAGCGGATGAAGCCCGCCCTCGACGCCGTGCACGGCTGGTTGAGCCGCGAGAGCCGCACCATCATGTGCGTGCTCTTCCTTCTGCTCGGGACGTCCGCGATCGGCAACGGCATCGGCATCCTCTGGCCATGACGGGGGGCAGGGCCCCGAAGGCCGGCGGCACCGGTGCAGCCATTGACTCCTTCCGGCTCCCGCCCCTCAGCCCTCCGACGCCTCCACGATCCGGAACAGCCCAGTCATGTCTCCGCGACGGAAGCCGATGGCCTCGTAGAGCGCGGCGCCGGCCTCGGTCGAGAACAGGCCGACGAAGGCGGGACTCGGCGCGCGCTGCGCGATGAGCTCCAGCGTGCGGTCGAGGAGCGCAGCGCCCACGCCCATCCGCTGGAAGGCGGGATCCACGGCGACGTCCTGGATGTAGAAGTACTTCACGCCGTCGCCGACCACCCGTGCCATGCCGATGACGCGTGTCCCGGAGACGGCGACGATACCGAGCGTCGATCCGGCGAGCGAGTCGGCGGTCGTCGTCCAGTCGAAGGCGTCGTGCCAGCCCACGGCCTCGGCGAGGGCGCGGTGCTCGGATGCCGTGGGCATGCGGTTCTCGATCGACCAGGTCATCTGCCGAGTCAACCACGATCCGGCGTCGCGCCGTGACGCAGGATCGGATGCCGCAGCGCCCTCCCGTTAGGCTGTTCCCGTGCTTCTCAGCGACCGCGACATCACCGCAGAACTCGCCACCGGCCGGATCGGCCTCGCCCCGCACGACCCGGCGATGGTCCAGCCCTCCAGCGTCGACGTGCGCCTGGACAGGTACTTCCGGCTGTTTGACAACCACAAGTACCCGTTCATCGATCCCTCGGAGGACCAGCCCGAACTCACCCGCCTCATCGAGGTGAAGCCGGACGAGCCCTTCATCCTGCACCCCGGGGAGTTCGCGCTCGGTGCGACCTTCGAGCAGGTGACCCTGCCTGATGATGTCGCCGCGCGTCTGGAGGGCAAGTCCTCGCTCGGGCGGCTGGGCCTCATCACCCACTCCACGGCGGGGTTCATCGACCCGGGCTTCACGGGTCACGTGACGCTCGAGCTCGCGAACGTGGCGACCCTCCCCATCAAGCTCTGGCCGGGCATGAAGATCGGCCAGCTGTGCTTCTTCCGCCTTACCTCGCCGGCGGAGAACCCCTACGGCTCAGGCCCCTACGGCAACCGCTACCAGGGACAGCGCGGCCCCACGGCATCCCGCTCGTTCCAGAACTTCCACCGCACCGACGTCGGCGTCACGGACGTCGGCTCGCTCGGCGGCTGAGAGCCACCAGTCGGTTGCCGGAGCTGTGGACTGCCTGCCTACGACGTCCGATCCAGCGGCGTCTTCTCCCCCGCCTGCACGGCGAACGGCAGCCAGTTCTCCCTGGGTGCCAGCGGGCACGGGGAGAAGTCGGTGTAGGCGCACTGCAGGTTGCTGGCGCGGTTGAAGTCGAGCACGATCCGCTGCTCTCCGGCAGGCGGGAGCGTCACGGCCAGGGTGCGGCTCGCGCCGTAGGTCGTCACTCCGCTCGTCGCATCGCGGAAGAGCAGGGTCGCGGCGTCGCCGCCGCGGGAGATGAGCGTGGCCGACACCTCGACGCCGCCGACGGCGAACCGCACGTTCCCTGGCGTCGTATGGGTGTGCTCGATGGTGTCGATCGCCGCCGCTATGGGGATCTCGCGTTCCTCTGACGGCTCGAACACCCCCTCGATGACCCAGCGCTCGTCCGGAGCGAACGTCGGCGTCCCGCGGTATTCCGTGCGCAGGTCATGATCGGGATGCAGCGGCCGGACGATGTCGCGCCCTCCGCGCCGGGACACCTCGATGACGGCATCCTCGAACCGGGCGCGGTGGAAGGTCCGCTCGCCGATGACGCCCCAGACGTGCCGCCCTCGCACGGCGACGCCGTCGACGTCCAGCACCTGACCGGCATCCAGCTGGACGATCACGCCCTCGTCGCCGCTCGTCCACGTGCCCGGCACGTCGTCGAAGCGCTGCGGTTCGGTGCCGAGCAGATTGAAGCTCGTGTAAGCGAGGAAGCCATGCGGCTCGCGCCGGCGGTGCTCCAGCTCGTCATGCCACTGCTGCCAGGCCTCCTCGAACAGCGACGTCTCCGTGAGGACCGGTGCGGACGGGGGAGGGACGCTCATGGCGGACACCTTTCGACGGATTCCAGCGGATGCGTGCCACGGTAGCCAGCGCTCGGGGCGCCGCTTCGGCTGCGTCGTCGTGTGACGGCAGGGTACGGAATGTGACGGGATCGCGTCTGTGCGACGGCGATGGAGGCGAAGGATGACGACGTTTCCCTATGCCCCAGGAGGTATCCCATGGTCGCCCAGAACGAGATCAACCGCGGCGAGCGGCACGTCGACACGGTGCTGCTCGCACGCAGCACGCCGCCGCGCGAGGTGGAGGTGCTTGTCGTCGGCGCAGGACCCGCAGGCCTCGCGACGGCGCTTGATCTGAACCGGCACGGCGTGGACGTCGCCGTCATCGATGCGGCGGCCTCGTTCCGGCTCGTGAGGGCCGGGGCGATGGGGCACAGCGCGCGCACCGTCGAGCTCTTCCAGCAATGGCGGGTCGAAGACCGCATCCGCCGCGGCTGGACGTTCCCGCCGGAGTGGAACCTCGGCACGACGCTGCGCACCTCCCTCGTCGGCCACGACCTGAAGCTCGAAGGGTCCCCGACCGGACGGCCGGCCTTCGGCGCACGACCGTCGAACCCCTACTCGCTGGCGGCTCCGCTCCGGCGCCCGCAGACCGCCCTCCAGCAGGCGTTCCTCGACCAGCTCGCCGAGCTCGACGTCCCCGTCGCCGGAGGCTGGCGGCTGACGAGTCTGCAGGAGGAGGACGACGCGATCGTCGCAGGCATCGAGCACTTCGAGACTGGCGTCGTGCGCAGCATCCGCGCCAAGTACGTCGTCGGCGCAGACGGCGCGCGCAGCACTGTGCGCACGCTTGCGGGCATCGAGCGCGAGGGCGCGTACGCGACCGAGCGGCACTTCCGCTTCGTGGTGCGCACGATCGGCGAGTACGCCGGGCGCGATCCCTTCCCCAGCGCCGTGAACGTCATCGTCAACGGCGTGCACGACGGCTTCCTCGCGGCGCTGAACGAGACCGACTGGCGGGTGTACGCGGGGCCGTTCCCGCTCGACCGCACGCCCGACGAGCAGGAGCTGCGTCACCTGGCGCAGGCGGCCTTCGGCTCAGACGTCGAGCTGGAGATCGTGGACGTCAGCCCGTACTTCAAGAGCACCCGGATCGCGAAGGAGTTCCGGCGCGGGCGCGTGCTGCTCGTGGGCGACGCCGCACACGTCCGCACGCCGGGCGGCAACCTCGGCGAGGGCTTCGGCGATGTGTTCAATCTGGGCTGGAAGCTCGCAGCCGTACTGCGGGGCACGGGCGGCGACGAGTTGCTGGCGTCGTACGACGACGAGCGCCGCCCGCACAACGCGCGGGTCGGCGCGGCAGCGAAGGAGCGTGCCGAGCGTTCGGCGCGCAATGTCGCTGAGGCCAGGGCGCTCGGCTTCCCGGACGACGCGGATCTCAGCGCGGATGCCGAGCACCGCCGCGACCGAATCCGAGAGATCCTCGCGCGGTCGGGCGGTCCGCACATCGGCGTGTACTTCGACGAGCGCTACGACGCCTCGCCTGTGATCGCCTACGACGCCGGCCAGGATGCCACCGAACGCGCATGGGACGCCGAGGTCTACGAGCCGAGCGGACGGCCGGGGCACCGCGCGCCGAACGGCGTGCTCGACCCGTACGGCGTCACGCTGTACGACCGGATCGGATCGGATGCCGCGCTCCTCGTCCTTTCCTCCGACACCTCTGCGGTCGAGGGCTTCGTCGCGGCGGCGGCGGAGCGCGCGATCGATCTGGAGGTCCTGCACGTCGCGGATGCCGGAGCAGAGGCTCTCTACGGGGCGCCGTTCGTGCTCGTCCGCCCCGATCATCACGTGGCATGGCGGGGGACGGATGCCGCAGAGGCCGGTGCCGTGCTCGATCGCGTCTATGGACGGGAGGGCTCGGGCGGCTCGGCTCCTCGCTGGCTGAGCCCGTCGACGCGTGTCGAGTCGTCCGCTCGCTGAGCGCGTCGCGTCCCGCTCGCTGAGCCTGGCGCGTCCCGCTCGCTGAGCCTGTCGAAGCGCGCCGAGCCTCAGCGCCGCACGGTCGCCACGGCGCTCACGCGGGGGTGGATCTCCTCCATCACCCGCGTGAGCGCCCGCCGGAACTCCGGTGCATCGAAGGGCAGCGGGACGCTGTACAGCACCGTGCTCGATCGGGCGACGGCGGCGTCCGCGGCGAGGCGATCGGCGATCTCGTCCGTCGTGCCGAAGGCGATGTTCGCGTCCGCGAGGTAGGCGGCGGCATCGGATGCCGGATCGAACCGTGCATAGTGCTCCGGGCGTTCCTGTACGCCCCGGCGGAAGAGCTCGACTGCGGCGGCTCGGCTCGCCGCGGGCAGCACGACCCTGGACGCCGCGATCCGAGGCTCCGCGTCCGCGGGGAGCGCATCGAGGTAGGCGTCGGCGAGACCCGCCTGCACGCGCCCGGTCTCGCCGCCCGCCGCCTTGCGGTGCAGGAGGAGACCGTCGCCCGCCTGCCCGATCGCGGTCGCGGTCTCCGCGCTGCCGGTCGCCTGCCAGATCCGCCCGCGCACGCTTCCGGCAGGCGGGTACAGCGGCAGCTCGCGGCCGTCCACGATTCCGTCGAGGGCGTCGCGTAGCCCATCGATCGCCCGCGCGAAGAGCGCATCGCGTTCGGCCTCGTCGAGGGAGAACGCCGAGAAGGCCGGTGAGGACCACCCGCCGCCGTTGCTCTTGCCGAGCCCCAGCTCGAGTCGTCCGCCGCTCAGGGCGTCGACGACGCCGACCGCCTCGGCAAGGCGGATCGGATGCTCGAAGGCGGGGGTGATCACCGCCGTCCCGAGCCGCACCCGTGACGTCCGCTGGCTCAGCGCGGCGAGGAACGTGAGCGCCGATGGCAGGCCGTTGCCGCGCACGTGTCCCTCGGCCAACCAGACGGAGTCGAATCCGACGCGTTCGGCCTCTGCGGCGGCATCCAGCGCTGCGCGGTAGCCGAGGGTCGGATCGGGCGAGAGGGGCGGGATGAGGAAGAGTCCTGCGGTGCTCATGTCGACCGACGGTAGGCGCGGCTCGCTGCCGCGGCGGCTCTGTGTCATCAGGTGAATCCCTGTGACGCGCCATGACGGGCGCCCTGTCCCGTGCCGCTGCCGCCTCGGAACACTCTCCACCCAGCGGCATCTCGGCCGCACCAGAAGAGAACCGGAGCATCATGTCCTTCCCCCGCCGACGCGCACGCGTCGCCGTCGTCCTGACCGCGGCCGCCGTGCTGCTCACCGCCTGCGCCGGTCCGGCGAACACCACAGGCTCGCCTGCCGAGGACGACAGCGTGCTGCGCTGGGCCGTCTCGCAGTCGTTCGCGAACTGGGACCCGATCGTCACGGGCAGCACCGCGAGCACGCGCTACCTCACCCCGATCTACGAATCCCTCACCTCGATCGATGAGAACGGCGAGCTCGCGCCCGGCCTCGCCGAGACGTGGGAGTACAACGAGGACGGCACCGCCGTGACCTTCCGCCTCAGGGAGGGGGCGACCTTCCACGACGGGACGCCGGTGAACGCCGAGGCCGTGCAGAAGTTCATCGATCGCGCCAAGACGCAGACCAACTCCGCGCTCATCGGTGACTACGCCACCATCGATCACGTCACCGTCGATGACGAGCTCACCTTCACCGTGCATCTCACGCAGGTGGACTATCAGATCCCGTACCTGCTCAGCGTGCGCGGGGCGCTCATCACGAGCGCCGTCGCCGCCGAGGAGGACCCCGACCAGCTCAACGTCTCCTTGCCCGTCGGGGCGGGACCCTTCAAGGTCGTCGAGCTCATTCCCGAGAGCCGCATCGTGCTCGAGAAGTTCGACGACTACTGGGATGCCGACAGCATCCACATCGACAGGATCGAGATCGAGTTCGGCATCGACGGCTCGACGATCGTGAAGTCGGTGCAGACCGGCGTCTACAACTTCGCCATCATCGAGGCGCCCGCCGTGAAGGAGGCCGAGGATGCCGGGCTCGACGTCTGGTTCGGCGACGAGTACGCCTGGTTCGTGAACTTCCTCAGCATCAACATCCACAAGGCGCCCTTCGACGACCCGGCGGTCGTCGAGGCGATCAAGTACGCCGTCGATCGCGAGGAGATCGTGGACAAGGTGACGCTCGGCTACGGCAGGGCCGTCGACCAGCCCTTCCCTCCGGGATACATCGCGTACGACGAGGAGTCGGAGGATGTCTGGCCGTACGACCCGGAGAAGGCGAGGGAGATCCTGGAGGATGCCGGATACGCCGACGGGGATCTCGATGTCACCCTCACGCTGTCGGCGGAGAACCCCACCGCGGAGATCCTGCAGGAGCAGCTCGGAGAGATCGGGATCGACGTCACGATCTCGGTCGATCCGAACTGGCGGGTCGGCTACTTCGGCAAGGAGACGGCTCTGTCGCTGTACGGCTACTTCGGCCGCGACTCGCACGTGCAGGCGCTCACGGCGAACTACGACACCGACGGTGTGCTGAACCTCAGCTCGCCCTTCGCCTCGGACGAGTTCACCCAGGCGCTGAAGACGATCCGTGAGACGCCGCTGGATTCCCCCGACTACGAGGAGCTGCTGCAGGCCGCCACGCGTGCCGGGGTCGCGACCTCGCCGACGGTGCACCTGTACACGGTGCCCGCGTTCTACGCGAAGACGGATGCCGTCTCGGACCTGCCCACCATCCAGGGGCAGCTGAGCTGGAAGGGCGTCACGGTCGAGGAATGACCCGGCCTGATCAGCCCGCCGGCGTGATCAGCCGGCCGGCGCGATCAGACGACGGCGGGTGCCCGCTGATGGAGGCGCCGGTGCGGTGATCGGGCGCGGTGCCAGTGCTGGTGCGGATCCCACCATGCGGGCCCCCGCACCTCCGGCATGCCGTCGGCGAAGCGGATGAGCCAGTTGCTCAGGTGGAGCGTGCGGTGGTGGAACCAGCACAGCAGCACGCCGTTGTCTGTGTGGGTGGGCCCGCCGGCGGCGTGCTCGGTCACATGATGGATCTCGCACCAGCTCGCCGGAACCGTGCACCCTGGGATGATGCACCCGCCGTCGCGGAGGGTGATCGCGCGCCGCTGCAGGGCGTTGAAGATCCGTGCGCTCGTGCCGAGCGAGGCGATCCGCCCGCTGTCGTCGAAGAGCACGCGCTGGATGCCTCCCGCGCATGCCGCCTGCAGCGCGACGGCCAGCGGTGCGCGCTCCCCCGTGCGGGGCAGGGTCGCCCAGCCTGCCCCGCGGGCGAGGTCCTCTGCGGTCGCGGTCACCACGAGGGTAGGCGCCGCGCCGCCCAGATGCGGGAAGAGGTCGGTGCCGGCCGCGACCGTGAGGATCGTCGCGAAGGCGTCGTGCAGCCGCTGTGCGCGGGTGCGTGTGTCTGCCGGGGCGTCATCAGCGGGCTCGACCCCCTCTTCGAAACGCACCGCTCCCAGCGGCGCGCTCGGCGCGGCGTTCTTCGGGTTGAGGATACTGTCCTGCAGAAGGCCGAGTTGGGCCGCGGCCTCGGGGAGCAGGGCGCCGCGCACCGGGTGCACGCCGTTCTTCAGCGCGCCGACCTGGAGGAAACGCCGTGCCAGAAGGTCCTCTTCGTCGAGCGGAGCGGGCCCGTCTTGATCGAGATAGGCCCCGATCGCCTTCGCGAAGACGCTGAGATCCTCCGGCAGCGGCGTCGGGTGCGGAGCGGCATCCGCAGGCCGATCGGGATCGATGCCCCGCGCGAGGACCGCCAGCTGGTCGTCTGCCTGAAGGATCTCCTCGAGGGTCAGTCGCTTCGCCGCGTCGACGATCGGCTCCGTCGCCGCCAGGAGACCCGCGACGCCGAACGCGCCGTCGGCCAGCGCTGCGCGCAGCGCGGGGAACCTCGGCGGCAGCCAGGCGCCGTCTGTGATGCCGCGTTCGCGGTGCACGAGCTTCGCCGCCTTGACCAGACGTGCCGCCGAGCGCGCATCCTCGGCCATCAGCATCCGCACCAGGTCGATCGCGCCGGCGCACCCGAATGCGGTGGTCATGCGCTCTTCCCTGAAGCGATCGGAGCGGGTGACCACCACGTCGGTCGCCTCGACGGCGATGCCGTCCAACCGACGTCGGATGCGACCGGCGATCGTCAGCAGCTCTGCAGTCTCGTCATCGGAGAGCTGCTGCACGGCGTCCGAGCCGAACGACTCGCTCGCCGTGAGGTCGAGGCGGGCCTCTATGTCACGGAGTCGTGCAAGCAGTTCGTTCATAGCTCCTATTGAACACCTGGCCACGGACATTGGGATGGGAACGGAAGTACGAGTCGTATTTCGCCGTGTGACGTCGCCGGAAGCTTTGTGACGCCGACGCTCGGGCGCCGTGGGGGTGCGGTTCCAAGATGACCAGCACCCGCTTGGACCTTCACACAGCAGATCGGACCCTCCCATGGCATTCAGATTCCCCCGGCTTCGAACGGCGGCCGCCGCCGTGCTGGTGAGCGCGCTCGCGCTGACCGCATGCGCGACCGGCCCCTCCGACGATGCGTCAGGCGACAGCGGCGAGGAGAGCGTGCTGCGCTGGGCCGCCGACATCCCCGCCCATTGGGACCCGGTCGTGCTGGGCTCGGGCTTCGGGTTCAACCTCACCGCGCTCGCCTACGCCTCGCTCACCGAGATCGATGAGAACGGCGAGGCGGCCCCGGGGCTCGCGGAGAGCTGGGATTACAACGACGAGGGCACCGAGGTCACCTTCCACCTGCGCGAAGGCCTGGTGTTCCAGGGCGGCGAGCCGCTGAACGCCGAAGCCGTGAAGCTCTACATCGAGCGCGCCAAGACGCAGGAGAACTCGGCGCTGTTCGGCGACCTGACCTCCATCGAATCCGTCACGGCCGACAGCGAGCTCGACGTCACCGTGCACCTCAACCAGGTCGACCACCAGATCCCGCTGCTGCTGGGCAAGCGCACCGCGCAGATCACGAGCCCCAAGGCCGCGGAGGACCCGGAGAAGCTCGACCAGTGGCCCGTCGGCGCCGGTCCCTTCACGGTGACGGAGTACGTGCCCGAGTCGCACATCTACTTCGAGAAGAACGAGGACTACTGGGATGCGGAGAACATCCACATCGATCGCCTCGAGCTCTCCACCGCACCCGACCCCTCGACCCTCGTCGCGTCGATCGAGACCGGGGTGTACGACTTCGCCTACGGCCTCGCCCCCGCGCAGTACCAGACCGCGATCGACGCGGGGCTGGATGTCGCCGAGCACCCGGTGTACTCGGCATCCAACATCAGCCTGAACATCAACAAGGCGCCGTTCGACGACCCCGCCGTCGTGGAAGCCGTGCGCTACGCCATCAACCGCGACGAGTTCGTGGAGAAGGTCACCTTCGGCCTGGGCTACGCCACGACGCAGCCGTTCCCGGAGGGCTACATCGCGTACGACGAGGAGTCGGCAGACCTCTGGCCGTACGACCCGGAGAAGGCGAAGCAGACCCTCACCGACGCCGGCTATGAGGACGGCGAGATCGTCGTCGACTTCGTCGTGACCGCGGATGCCGTCGCCAATGAGATCATCCAGTCGCAGCTGGCGGCGATCGGCATCACCGCCAACATCACGGTGGCTCCCGACTGGGCGACGCCCTTCTTCGCGAAGGACCTCACGCTGACGACCTACGGCACGACGGGCCGCGAGTCCCCGGTGCAGACGCTCACCGCGCACTTCGGGCAGGACGGACCGCTGAACCTCTCCAGCCCCTACGTCCCCGACGGCTTCGCGGAGGCGATCAAGGTCGCGCGGGAGACGCCGCTGGACTCGCCGGACTACGCCGAGAACCTGCAGGCCGCGACGCGCGCAGGGCTGCAGAGCCAGGCGCTGATCTTCACCTACGGCTCGCCCACGCTCGTCGTGAAGTCGCCGAAGGTGTCCGACCTGCTGCAGATTCCTGGTCAGATCAGCCTCACGGGCGTCACGATCGGCGACTGACCGGGGCGCGCGCGCTTCGACAGGCTCAGCGAGCGAGAAGTCAGGCTCAGCGAGCGAGAAGTCAGGCTCAGCGAGCGAGAGTCCAAGGCTCAGCGAGCTATGGCGGGCTGAGCCTGTCGAAGCCCACCAGCACACCGAATCGCACCGAACAGAAAGGAGTGCCGCATGACCGCGACAGCCACCGTCACGGCATCCGCCATCGCACCGCCGCGCGCACGAGCGCATCTCGCAGCCGCGGGCCGCCTCGCCGCGCACACCGTGATCGTCTTCGCGACCGTCTTCCTGTTCGCGACCTTCATCACCTTCGGTCTGCAGGGTCTCAGCGGCCTGAGCCCCGCCCATCTGCAGCTCGGGGAGTCGGCGACACCCGAGCAGGTCGCAGCGCTCGAGCATCAATGGGGGCTGGATCGTCCGTTCCTCGTGCAGTACGCGGACTGGTTCTCCCGCATCCTGCTGGGCGACCTCGGCAGCAGCTGGTACAACGGTGCGAGCGTGAGCGAGCTGCTCGCCTCCCGCGCGGCCATCAGCCTCTCGGTCGCGGGTCTCGCGCTCGTGATCGGCATCGTTCTCGGCTTCGGTCTCGGCGTCCTCGCCGCCGCCTATCCCACGAGCCTGCTGGATCGCGGGATCACCGGCTTCACGACGATCATCTCCGTCATGCCGTCGTTCGTCGTCGGCATCGCCCTCGTGGCCGTCTTCGCCGTCACGCTGGGGTGGTTCCCCTCTGCCGGATACGTGCCGATCGAACGCGGCGGCGTCGGTCTGTGGCTCTGGCACCTGTGGCTGCCCGCCATCGCGCTGAGCTTCGACACCGTCGCCGACCTCGCCCGTCAGATGCGCGTCGGCCTCATCCAGGCGGGCAGGGAGAACTACGTCATCGGTGCGCAGATGCGCGGTCTCGGTTCGCGCCGCATCTTCTTCGGACACGTGCTGCGCAACGGCGCGGGCCCCGCGCTCACCGTGCTCGGCATGAAGTTCCCCGCCCTGCTCGGCGGCGCCGTCGTCACCGAGGCGATCTTCGGGCTGGCCGGATTCGGCAAGTTCGCCGCCGACTCCGCGAGCCGCGGCGACGTGCCATCCGTCCAGGGCGTGCTCGTCGTCGCGATCGTGCTCGTCGTCGTCTTCAACCTCATCGTCAACCTGCTGCTCGTGCGCCTGAACCCCGCCTCGGCGAGAGGAGTCTGACATGCTGCGCCGCATCCTCGCCCTGCCCGCCGGCCGCTTCGCCGCCGCGTTCCTCGTGTTCATCACGTTCCTCGCGGTCGCAGGCCCCGCCCTGGCCCCCTATGACCCGCTGGCCGGCACCGACGCCATCCTCGCCCATCCCTCCCCAGCGCACTGGCTCGGCACCGATTACCTCGGACGCGACGTGCTCAGCCGGATTCTCGCCGGCTCCACGATCAGCGTGTTCGGCGCCGTGCAGGTCGCCGCCATCGCCCTCGTCGTGGGCGCGATCCCCGGCATCCTCTCGGTGTATCTCGGCCGCGTCTTCGAATGGCTCACCCTGCGCTTCGTCGACACGCTCATCGCGCTGCCGTTCCTCGTCTTCGCGGTTGCGGCGACGGCCCTCCTCGGCAACGGCATCCCGCAGGCCATGCTCACCGTCGGCATCCTCGTCTCGCCGCTGTTCTACCGCGTCTCCCGCGCCGCGACGCTGAGCGTCGCCCGGTCGCAGTACGTCGAGGCCGCTCTGCTGTCCGGCGCGCGCACCGACTGGATCGTGCGCACCCACGTCGTCAGCAAGGTGCTGCCGCCCATCGCGATCGCCACGGCCAACACCCTCGGCATCGGCTTCGTCGTGGTGTCGAGCCTGACGTTCCTCGGCATCGGCATCCAGCCCCCGGCGCCCTCGTGGGGCGGGGTGCTCGCCAGTGACCTCGGCTATCTGAACTACCGGCCGTACGCGCCGATCTTCACCACCGTGCTCATCATGCTCACGGTGTGGGCGTTCAACCTGCTCGCCGATGTCATCCGTGACGTGGCGGGCGAGTCGGGGCGCACCCTGCTCGCCGAGCGGGATGCCGTGCGCGCGAGACGCCGGAGCAGGAACAGCGATGCGCGGAACACGGCCGCGCTCAGCGGAACGAGTACGTCATGACCGACAGCATCCTGAGACTGTCCGATGTGCGCATCGCGCATCGCCACTCCGGAGAGGAGATCGTCCACGGTGTGACGTTCGATCTGCATCCCGGCAGGGTGGTGGGGATCGTCGGCGAGTCGGGCAGCGGCAAGACGCTGACCTGTCGGGCGATCCTCGGCATCCTGCCTCGGCTGTTCGAGGTCTCCGGTGGCCGGATCGAGCTGCTCGGCAGGGACATCGCGACGTTCGGCAAGCGGGAGTGGGAGGAGGTGCGCGGGGTGAGCATCACGGCCGTGTTCCAGGACCCCGGCTCGTATCTCAACCCCTCGTTGCGCGTCGGTCCGCAGCTCGCGGAAGGGCTGCGCGTGCGCGGCGGGCTGAGTCGCCGCGAGGCGAAGCGTCGCGTCCTCGCGCTCCTCGACGACGTCCGGCTGCGCGACCCGGAGCTCGTGTACCGCAGTTATCCGCACGAGCTCTCCGGCGGGATGCTGCAGCGGGTTCTCATCGCGTCGGCGATCTCGCTGGAGCCGCAGATCCTCATCGCCGACGAGGTCACCACGGCGCTGGACGTCACCGTCCAGGCCGAGGTGCTCGACCTGCTTCTCGATCTCAAGGACAGCCACGGCCTCGCGCTCATCGTCGTCTCGCACGACCTCGCGGTCGTCGCGCAGACCTGCGACGACGTGCTCGTGCTGCGCAACGGCGAGGTCGTCGAGCAGGGGTACGCCAAGCGCATCCTCTTCGCTCCCGAGCACGAGTACACGCGGCTGCTCATCGACGAGCACAACACCTACGGGCTCGACCGGTTCCGTTCGGCGGCGGATGCCGTGGGCGAGGGCGCTTCGGCGGGCTCAGCGAGCTTCGACGCTTCGACGGGCTCAGCGAGCGAAGAGGCGCGTTCCCTGAGCGAGCACCCGAGTTCCCTGAGCGAGCACCCGAGTTCCCTGAGCCTGTCGAAGGGAACGGAGGCCCACCATGTCTGAGAACGTCATCGAGGTCGACAACCTCGACGTCTCCTACGGCGTCGGTCGGCAGCGCACGCGTGTCATCCGGGATGCCTCCTTCACCGTCGCTGCGGGCGAGTCGGTCGGCGTGATCGGCGAGACGGGCTCAGGGAAGTCGACGCTCGCCCGTGCCGTCGTCGGACTCGTTCCGGCCGCCGCGGGGACGATCCGCGTCGGGGGCGAGGAGGTGACGGCGTTCCGCTCCGCCGCCTGGCGCGAGTTCCGCCGCCGCGGTGTGGTGCAGTACGTGTTCCAGGATCCTCTCCGCGCGCTCGATCCCGATCTCACGATCGGGGAGTCGCTCGCCGAGCCGCTGCGCCTGCAGCGCCGGCTGTCGAAGGCGCAGATTCGCGACCGCATCGCGTTCCGGCTGGAGCAGGTGAAGCTCGATGCCGATCTGCTCGAACGCTTCCCCGGTGAGCTGTCCGGAGGACAGCGCCAGCGCATCCTCCTCGCCCGCGCGCTCGCCACCGAACCGCGCGTGCTGATCCTCGACGAGCCGGTCAGCGCCCTGGACGCGGCCAACCGGGTGTCCGTGCTCGAGATCCTGAACGAGCTGCGCGCGGCGGGCACCTCGCTCGTGTTCATCTCGCACGACCTCGGCTCGGTCGCCGGTGTCACCGACCGCGTGATCGTGCTGTACCGCGGAGAGCTGGTCGAGACCGGTCGCACCGTCGACGTGGTGAACGATCCGCAGCATCCGTACACCCGCCTGCTCGTCGGGTCGGCACCGAGCCTGCACACCGGGGCGATCGCCCGCGAGGAGCGGGCCGAGCTCCGGCGGCTTCTCGAGGCATCCACCCCACCCGCTCGCTGAGCCCACACCCCCACCCGCTCGCTGATCCCACCCCACCCGCTCGCTGAACCCACACCCCACCCGCTCGCTGAGCCTGTCGAAGCGCGCGGCATCCGAAGGAGAACATCATGACCGATCGCAAGCTCAAGCTCGCCCTCAGCGTCTACGGCGTGGGCGGCCCGGGACAGCACAGCCTGTGGAAGGACCCCCGCGTCCCGAAGGACGCCTCCATCGACATCGACTGGTACATCGCCAGGGCCAAGCAGGCAGAGGCGGCGCTGTTCGACGCCCTGTTCATCGTGGACAGCCAGTTCATCAACGCGACCTACCCCGCTCACTATCTGAACCGGTTGGAGCCGCTCACGCTGCTCTCCGCCATCGCCACGCACACGACACGCCTCGGGCTCATCGGGACGGCGAGCTCCACCTACAACTCCCCGTTCAACCTCGCCCGCCGGTTCGGATCGCTCGATCTCATCAGCCACGGTCGGGCCGGGTGGAACGTCGTCACCAGCTTCGACACGGGCACATCGCGCAACTACGGGCTCGAGGAGCACCTCGACTACGCGACCCGCTACGGCCGTGCGCTCGAGGCGGTCGAGGTCGTGCGCGGTCTCTGGGACTCCTACGAGGACGATGCCTTCGTCGCGGACGTCGAGAACGATCTCTTCCTCGATCCGACCAAGCTGCACGCGCTCAACCACCGCGGCGAGCACTTCAGGGTGGACGGGCCGCTCAACCTCTCGCGTTCCGCGCAGGGGCAGCCGGTGATCTTCCAGGCGGGCATCTCGGAGGAGGGCAAAGCGCTTGCGGGTCAGGTCGCGGAGGGGATCTACGCGCCGGGCGAGGACTTCGAGACAGCTCGCGCCTACTACGCCGACGTCAAGGGGCGCCTCGCGCAGCACGGCAGGGGATGGGACGATCTCGTCATCCTCGTCGGTGCGACGCCGGTGATCGCTTCGACGGATGCCGAGGCGCAGCGCCTCGCCCGCGAGATCTATGAGGCCGACAATGACTTCGATCGCAAGCTCGCCGCTTTCGGGCGCGGGTTCGGGGCATACGACTTCTCGCAGCACGATCTCGACGCTCCGTTCCCCGATGTCGCCGCCCTCGCCGAGAAGGGCGGGCGCACGCGATCGGCGCAGATCATCGAGGTCGCGCGGGACGAGAAGCTGACCCTTCGGCAGGTGATCGAGAGGTTCACGGAGTACAAGCCGTCGCCCTTCATCGGCAGCCCGGAGACCGTCGCGGACACGATCCAGGAGTGGTTCCTCGGGCGGGCGGCCGATGGGCTGAACCTGCGCACCCGCACCCCGGACGACATCGACGCGTTCACCGGCGAAGTGCTGCCGATCCTGCAGAAGCGTGGCCTGTTCCGCACCGAATATGAGGCGGACACCCTACGCGGCAACCTCGGGCTGCGCGTGCCGGAGAACCGCTATGCGGCATCCGCAGATTCCCTTCGACAGGCTCAGGGAACTCTGGAAGAGGCGCGCTGAGCCGACCCCCACCTCGCTCGCTGATCCACCCCCACCTCGCTCGCCGATCCACCCCCACCTCGCTCGCTGAGCCCGTCGAAGCGCGCGAGCCCCAAGGAGACCTCATGACCAAACGACAGCTCAAGCTCGGCCTCGTGCTCACCGGTTCCGGTGGACCGGGCAACCACAACCTCTGGCTCGACCCCGACATCCCCGCCGACGCCAGCGTGGACATCGACTGGTACATCCAGCACGCGAAGAAGGCGGAGGAGGCGAAGTTCGACCTCGTCTTCATCGTGGACAGTCAGTACATCACGCCTGATTCGCCACCCCACTACCTGAGTCGGCTGGAGCCGCTGACGCTGTTGTCCGGCGTCGCCACGCACACCAGCCGCATCGGTCTGGTGGGCACGCTGACCACGTCGTACAACGCGCCGTTCAACGTGGCGCGGCGGTTCGGGTCGCTCGATCACATCAGCAGGGGTCGCGCGGGATGGAACGTCGTGACGAGCGGCGATGCCGGCACGGCGGCGAACTACGGTCTCGACGAGCACTACGACTACGACACCCGTTACGGCAGGGCGAGCGAGCACGTGAAGCTCGTGCAGGCGCTGTGGGACTCGTACGAGCCCGATGCGCTGCCGCGGGATCGGGCGACAGGGCAGTTCCTGGATGCCTCGAAGCTGCACGAGCTCGATCATCGGGGGAAGTACTTCTCGGTCAAGGGTCCGCTGAATCTGGAGCGTCCGCCGCAGGGCCGTCCGGTGATCTTCCAGGCCGGTGACTCCGAGCAGGGACGAGACCTGGGAGCGGAGATCGGTGAGGGCATCTTCACCCACGCCGCCTCGCTCGCGCAGGCGAAGGCGTTCTACGACGACATCAAGGGCCGGGCGGTGACGACCTACGGGCGCCGCCCGGAGGACCTCGTGATCCTCCCCGGTGTCGGGGTGATCATCGGCGACACCGAAGAGGAGGCGGTGGAGCTGGAGCAGCACTACCGCTCCAGCGATCATTCGTTCGCGCAGGCGCTGGGCGAGTTCGGTCGATCGTTCGGATGGCACGACTTCCGCCAGTACGACCTGGATGCGCCGTTCCCGCAGGAGACGCTGCGGCATGCGCAGACGAGCTTCCGAACGCAGGCGGAGCGGATCGCGGGTCTCGCCGCAGAGCAGGGCTGGTCGCTGCGGCAGACCGTGCAGCAGAGCCTCCGGCGCGAACGCGGCCCCTTCACCGGCACGGCCGAGGGGGTGGCCGACCGTCTGCAGGAGTGGTTCGAGGCACGCGGTGTGGACGGGTTCAACATCCATGCGGGCCATCCGGCTCAGTTGACGCGGTTCATCGAAGAGGTGGTGCCGATTCTGCAGGACCGCGGCGTCTTCCGTTCCGAGTACGAGGCGGACACGCTGCGCGGCAACCTGGGCCTGGAGACTCCGGTCAACAGGTACTCGGCGCGGCGCGCAGAGGGGGCCGTCGCCCGCTGAGCGCCAGAGACGCGAAGAGCGTCCTCCTGAGCCGAAGCCCTGAGAAGACGCTCTTCGCGTTGGTCACCGGAGGCCGTCAGCGGATGCCGGCGCCACGGTCGAAGCCTGCGTCGAAGCCGCGCTGGTAGGCGTGCTCTGCGGCGTGCGCAGCGTGGTGACGTGCGCCATGGAGAGCGCCGTCGTGGCGAGGGCCCTCGTGGCCGCACGCGGCCCCGGCCCACTCTGGGCGACCATGGCCGGAGCGACCGAAGTCGCGCCGACGGCCGTGTCCGTGCTCGCCGCCGAAGCGGTCGTGGCGCGGGTCATCGCGGTGCGCGCTGTGCGGGTCGAAACCGTCGGCGTCGTGGTTGCCGAATCGAGGGCCGCCGTGGCCGAACCCACGGTGGTGACCGTGACCGAAGCCGCGACCGAAGCCATGACGATGGCCGCGCCCGCCGTGCCGGCGACCGCGGGGCAGTTCGATGCCCTCTTCCCAGCCGTATGCCTCAGCGATCTGCTGCAGGGTGGCGATGGTGGTCGCATAGTCGTCCGCGGAGACCGCGTCTGCGGCCTTAATCCGGATGCCGTCGACGATCACGGCGAGGCGCTCCTTGGCGGCGCGACCCTCGTCGGTGAGCGTCCAGCCGTCGTCGGTGCGGGCGACCCAGCCGCGCTCGGAGAGACGGCCCAGCTTGTGTGCGGGGAGCCGACGCTCGGTGCGCGCTGTTCCGTCGACGACGTTGAGAAGTCGCCAGTCGCGGCGGGTGATGCCCTCGTTCTCGAAGGCGGCGGCGAACTCCGCCGCCATGAGGCGGTCGGCGGCCTTGAGCCAGTATCCGATCGGACGATCGGGGGAATCTGCGTTCTGTGTGGTGGAGGTGTTCATGAGTGAAGTCCTTTGCTTGTAACTGTGCATGTATATGTAGTGTGACATGCAATGTAGAAGCATGTCAAGTCGCATGTAAAATTGAGAGGTGAACACCCCCGACCCCGCAGACGTCATCGCCGAAGCGCTCGCGCGCCTGCGCGGACGCAGACATCCCCGCGGATTCGACGGTCCGCATCGCCCTGGCGAAGGCGGAGGGCCGCACGGTGGTCCGTTCGGTCACCACGGCGACCACGGCGAAGGCCACGGAAGGCATCCCGGCCCGCCCTGGCACGCCGCTCCCGGATCGCGATTCGGCGGTATGGCGTGGATGCGGATGCTGGAGGCGCTGGCCGCGGCATCCGAACCCCTCAGCGTCAGCGCCCTCGGCGAGGCGATCGGCGTCGACCAGCCGCGCGCCTCCCGGCTCGTGCAGCAGGGGGTTCAGCGCGGATTGGTGCTGCGCGAGGTGGACCCGGAGGACGCGCGGCGCACCAGGATCGCGCTCACCGAGGAGGGGTGGCGGATCGCGCGCGGTGCGAGAGGGGAGCGCCGACAAGCACTGTCGACGGCGCTCGAGGCCTTCAGCGACGAGGAGCGGGAAGAGCTCGCCAGGCTGCTGAACAAGCTCGCCGACAACTGGGGGGCGTGAAGGGGCGGCGGGCGCTGAGCTGAAGCGTCAGAACAGCCAGGGAGCCTTCTGCTCCAGCTGTTCCCGAAGCACGGGGGCGAGAGTCTGCGCGAAGGTCGCCGTCAGATGGTGCTGATCGCGGTAGGCGACGATGTTGCCGATCACGGCTTCGCATCGGTCATCGTCGCAGAGAGCGTCACTGAGATCGATCTCCACGGTGTTGGCCGGGATGCCCTCAGCGATGGTGAAAGGTGAAACCTCGGCCAGCGCGTCCTCTCTATCTCGTCCGCAGGATGCCGGGTCCGCGGGATGCATCACGAGGCACTCGGGAACCAGCTCGGGGAATCGGGGGTTGTCTCTGACCGCGATGACGGGGACGCCCACGCCATCCAGCTCGCGCCAGGCGGCGATCTCGGCGGGGCTCATCTCTTCGGACTCGTCATCGCGGAGCGAAGTCCGGGTGCCCATCGTGATCACCGCGTCAGGGCTGATCTCCGCGACCTCGGCGAAGAACCGAGACAGCCAGGTCGCGCACGCTTGCGTCACGCCGTCGGTGTCGACAGCTGTGATCCTGCAGGCGTTTCGCGACATGACGATCAGCCGCCAGCCTTCCTCCTTCGCGATCGGTGCGATCGCGGGGTAGAGATGGCTGGCATGCGAGTCACCGGCGAGGATGATCGTCCGTGAGGCGTTCTCCGGCGCGCTATCGCACACCTCCAGTTGATCCCCTGGGGCGCTATTCGAGCTCTCGACGCAACCGTCGGCGTAGACGGCGGGCGCGTCATCGAACGCGATGTCAAGTGCGGGCTGGTCGGGCAACGACGCGTCGGCTGCGATTCCATAGGCGAGCTCCAGTGCGCCGACATGGCCGGGCGATAGCTCGGCCGAAGCGATCAATTGTGCGCGGTGGTCATCGACTCCACGGATCGCCGTCGTCGTCGAGGCGACCACGACAAGCGCGACGATGAACGATGTCGCGATCAGCATCGATGGCCGTACAGAAGCGCGCAGTCTGGTCAGGGATGTTCCGGTCAAGGCCTGAGTGCCCCAGGCGAGCAGGATGGACACCCCGAGGATGAGGATCGCTCCCTTCCAGCTCACGCCCTCCTGATCGCGGAGCTGGATGTAGAAGATCAGCACGGGCCAGTGCCATAGATACAGCGCGTACGAGATCCTGGCCATGAACCGCAGAGGCGGGGTATCGATGATGCGCGCGGGGCCGGGCGGGCTGGGCGCTCCGGCTCCGGCCAGCACGAGCGCCGTTCCGACGACGGGCCACAGGGTCCACGGCCCGGGGAAGAGCGCGCCGCCGTCGAGCACGAAGCCGCAGGCGACGATCAGCGTCAGCCCGGACCATGCGAAGACCGTCTTGAGCCATGGAGCGATGCGCATCACGGGGAGCAGGAGGCCCAGCAGCACGCCGATGCCGAGCTCCCAAAATCTCGCGAAAGTCGAGAAGTAGGCGACGGGCTGGTCGATGTCGACCAGCCAGAACGCATACACCGCCGACAGCACAGTCAGCACGGCGCTCACGACGACGAACAGCACCCGCGGTGGGATCGCCGAGCGGCGGGCGACCCACACCACCGCGACGGCCAGGAACGGCCACACCAGGAAGAACTGGCCCTGGACGGCGAGCGACCAGAAGTGCTGGAGCGGGCTCGTGTCAGGACCGGCGGCACCGTACGCGAGCTGCGAGCCGATCAGCTCCCAGTTCTCGTAGTAGAGGGCTGAGGCGAGGATCTCCTGCAGGTTCTGACGCACCGAGGTGCTCGGCACCAGTGTGAGCGTGACCGCGAAGACGAACAGGAGCACGATCGCTGCCGGCGGCACGAGCCGGGCGGCGACCGTGGAGAAGTGCTCGACGAGTCGAGGCCCCTCTGGCCGGGTCGTCTTGCGGATCATCGACCCCGAGAGCAGGAAGGCGGAGATGACGAGGAAGACGTCCACCCCACCGGACACCCGGCCGTCGCCGAACAGGTGGAAGAGCACGACGAGGGTCAGGGCGATGCCGCGCAGGCCCTCGATCTCGACGATGCGGGGGGAAACGGGCGACGAGGTCACCGACGTCGGTGACGCACTCGGGAGGCGGGTATGCACGGGAGTCCTAGTGCCGGGGGGAACACGGGAGTGCGGTCTCCTCGGTGCGGGAATCCGATGAGTCGCTAGAGGAGAGCATAGGGCCAGATCCGGGCCGGATTCTCCTCCGCGCGGTCGTCCGCTTAGGCTGAATCAGATGCCAGAGATCTCATTCGCACCGGAGGGTCTCGCGCTCGCTCGTGAGTCGGGTGGGGAGAACGGTTGCGGTAAGTTCTCTATTTGAGTATCGCCGAGCGGGTGGGCTCGGGTTGCTCCCTTTTCTGGCGCTCCTGAGCCGTTCGGTGCGTCGAGCAAAAGGGGTGATCGGATGAAAGTACTCATCACCGGTGGAGCAGGGTACATCGGTTCGACGGTTGCTTCCTGCTGCTCGGATGCGGGTATCGAACCGGTCATTCTCGATGATCTGAGCACAGGGCTGCGCAGGTTCGGGGAGCAGCACGTCTTCTATCAGGGCGATGTTGCGGACGTATCACTCCTCGACCGCGTTTTTCTCGAGAACCCCGATATCGACACGGTCATCCATTGCGCCGCGAAGATTGTCGTGCCGGAATCGGTCCGCTCGCCGCTGGATTACTACGAGAACAACGTGAGCAAGAGCATCGTGCTCGCACGTTCTGCGGCCGCCCACGGGGTGACCAAGTTCATTGTGAGCTCGACGGCAGCGATGTACGATCCCGAGGCCGGAGAGGTCATCGACGAGGCGTCTCCTGTTCGCCCAGGAAGCCCCTATGCATCATCGAAGATGATGATGGAACGGGTGCTCGAAGACCTCGCGGCAACGGGTGCGATGCGCGTCATCAGCTTGAGGTACTTCAACCCGGTTGGGGCCGATCCGAAGATGCGTACAGGCCTTCAGAACCCGGAACCGACGCATGCGCTGGGACGTTTGATGCACGCGTATCGAGAGTCGACCCCGTTCACGGTGACTGGAACACGGTGGCCGACACGGGACGGCTCCGGGCTGCGAGACTATGTGCACGTCTGGGACCTAGCGCGTGCACACGTTGCGGCCGTGCTGCGATTCCACCAGGTCATGGCTCAGGCGCCCAGCGGATTCGATGTGATCAACCTGGGTACGGGCATAGGGACGACCGTCTTCGAGCTTATCGAAGCGTTCGAGTCCGTTACCGGTGCCACCATCACGGTAGATCACGCCGAACCGCGACCCGGTGACACTCCCGGTTCGATTCCCCGAGCAGAGAAGGCGGCTCGCCTGCTCGACTGGACCGCGCAGACCGACCTCCGCACGGGCATCGTCGACTCGCTCAAGTGGGCGAACAAGTTGTCAGCTGTTGCGGGACAGGATTCGTGACCATGGTGGAAGGCTCGTCTTACGAAATCTCCTTGATCGTCCCGATCTTCAACGTGGAGACATACCTCGGACAATGTCTCGCCTCGATAGAATCCCAGACGGTGTTTGCGAGGACAGAGGTCGTCCTCGTGAACGATGGGTCGACGGACAACAGCGCCGCCGTTGCCGCGGCATTCGCTGATAGGCATGAGAATGTCATCTTGATCGAACAGGAGAACGGCGGGCTCGGTGCTGCGAGGAACACGGGCATCGCGGCGGCATCCGCTCCGTACTTGGCGTTCCTTGATTCGGATGACGTGCTGCCCGACGACAGTCTGGAGATCAGGCTCGGCGCGATGGACGTCGGCGTCGACATAGTCGTAGGGGACATGCGCACTTTTCCGGCGACGACGAAATGGCCTTGGTCGGCGGGGCTCGCGGAGGGGAGCCGTGAGCTCAAGGGAATCGAGGAGTTCCCGGAACTGCTCAGCAACGCGAGTGCGTGCAACAAGCTGTTCCGCGCTGAAGCATTCAGAGAGGCCGGATTCGCTGAGGGGAGGCATTTCGAGGACGCGTTCATCGTTGTTCCGTTGCTCCTTGCCGCAGACCGGATTCGGATTGTCTCCGAGGTCGTGTATTTGTACCGCAAGCGCGCGGTCACCGGCTCGATCATGGATTCGCTGTTCACACGGGTCCAGAACTACTGGGACCATCTCCACGTTGCGGAACTTGTCGATGTGAGATCGGCTGGGCTCGCATCTGGCCGTAGGGAGGCGGCAGAGCTCTTCCTCGTGCGGTCGATGCAGGGCTTTCTCTTGAGGGCTCCTCGTGTGCTCGATCGCGATGAACTGCGAGACTATTTCGAGAGAGCAGCCTTGCTCTTCCGGGGGCTCGATCCGGAAGCGATCCGAAACGGAACACTGAATCTTCATCATAGGTTGCCGTTTGCAGCGATGCTGGCGGGCGACTATCAGCTGTTCGAGAATCCGTGGTCGCGTATCCATGGTGTTGAAAGACTTGTTACGGGCGAATCCGTGAAGGTCAGGCCGAGCCTCCCAGAAGAGCAGTCGGACTTGCTGCGGCTGACACAACCTCAACTCTTCGTTGAACGGCTCGAAGGCGCACCCAACTCGGATCGGCTCGTAGTGGGTGGCCGAGTTGTTTTGCCCGGCGTGCCGGGTACAGGCCTTGAGCGCACGCTTCGCGTTCGGCTGGCCAGCAAGGGCAAGCCAATAACGTCGCTCGGCAACGTGGTTGTGCGACGCGAAGCCACCGTCGAGCGCCCGAGTACGGTCGTCGAGTGGGAGGTGACCGCCGGGAAAGACTCCCTCAGGAAGGGGCTTCACACTCTCGACGCCCATCTCCTGATTGAGAATGGTCAGTTCACGATTCGCGCCCGGCCCTCGCTTGGATTGCTCAGGTCGACTCGCACGATCCGCGGAAAGTCCTTCAGAGCACTCCTCGAGCCGATTGGGCACGATTTTCTCGCCCTTCGCGTTCAACCCAATCGACGCCGTCTGAACCGGTTGCGCTGGAATCTCCTGCGAGCCATGAATGACGTCAGGGCTTTCGTGCAGCGGAAGCCCTTCGGTGGATACCGCGTTCTCAGACTTGTTACTCGGCCTCTCTACTTGGGGAAGCCGATCTGGCTCATGTCCGAGCGAGGCGACACCGCGCAGGACAACGCCTATGCGTTGTTTGAATGGTTGCGCACAAGCGGAGAGCATGTTCGCCCGAGATTCGTGCTTGATCGTGGCAGTGCGGGGTGGTCAAGGCTCTCGAGAACTCAAGGCGTGATCCGGCGAGGCAGTGTGTCTCATCGGCTGGCCGTGCTGCACGCAAGAGTTGTGATATCCAGTCAGGACATAGATGCCTATCTGCTTCCGCCGCAATGGGATCGCAACGACTTTCGTGCTTTCTTGGCGTACCGTCTTGAGCAGCGCCGGGTGTTCCTACAGCACGGCGTCATTTTCAACGATGTCGCCGAGTCGCTGGCCCGAGAGCAGACTGGGCTTGACCTTTTCGTGACCAGCATTGATCAAGAATTGGACTACCTGGCAGCTAGAACGCGCTACACGAGAGAGCTCGTCAAGACCGGTATGCCGCGATACGACCTGCTCTCGCGCGAGTCCCGGCGAACTGTGGTCCTGATGCCGACCTGGCGAAAGTACCTCGTGCTGCCTTCGTATCAGCGCGGAGGCGACGACCCAGGGACATTCGAGGGTTCGGACTACGAACTGTTCTACTCGAGCTTTCTCCAGCACCCGGAGCTTGTCGCCGTGCTCGAGAAACACGGAATCGATCTGATGTTCGCGCCGCATTACGAGGTGATGCCGCATTTCGCCTCGCTGAACCTCGACGCTGAACGCATCAAGCTTGTCGACGCATCCGGACCTCGCGTGAGAGACCTGCTTGCCTCGGCTGCGATTTTTGTCACCGACTATACGTCGGTGATGTTCGATGCGGCGTACATCGGGATACCGGTGCTTCAGCTACCGTTCGATGTCGAGGAGTTTCATGCGCGACACTACGGACGTGGCTGGTTCGACAACGAGGCGGGCGAATACTGGCCCGTAGCCAGATCGGTTGACGAAGCCATTGCGACTCTCGATCGCATTCTTTCTGACGGCGCCGCGGTCGAGGAGCGCTATCAGGAGAAGATTGACATGCTCTTCGCTCATCGGGACAAAGAGAATAGCCGCCGCGTGTATGAGGCGATACGCGCTCTGAGCTGAGAGACTAGGGCGCCGATGGGCGCGTGCGCGCGCCGAGCATCGCTTCATGAACGCGTTGACGGTTTCGTCCGTCCCGCGTCGGGAACGCCCGCCGCATCCGCTGGACGTGCTCGGGATCGATCCCCTCGGTCAGGATCCTCTCCGCGGCTTTCGCGGCATCCTCAGCGGTCGCGGTGACAGGCCCGAAGCCGTCGCGCTCGTAGTCGAAGTACCCCGGCCGCTCGGTGTGCCCGGTGAAGTACTCCTCGGCGTCGAACTGGAAGTACAGCACGGGCGCGTGCAGGTAGGCGGCGTTGAACGCGATCGAAGAGTAGTCGGTGATCAGCATCGATGCGTGCACGATCATCTCGCGGACGTCGGTATCGGCGTACGAGCGGATGCTCACGCTGTCTGGGACCGCGAAGTCCGCCAGATACTGCTGCATGTTGGGGTGGGGCATGAACACGATGCGTCGGCCGGTGCGCTCCGCTGCGTCGAGAAGGCGCGGATCGTTCAGCAGCTCTGAGATCGACCGCGCGTATGCGGTCTCACCGAAATCGGCGATCGGCTCGCGTTCTCCGGAGGTCTTGCCCATCCGGCCGACCAGGTAGTCGCGCCAGGTCGGCATGACGAGGATCAGATCCCTCTCCTCGTCCGGCACCGCGTCGGCACGTTCCTTGAGGACGTCGAAGCGGGGGAGCCCGGCGAGCACGATCTCCTTGGTCGAGTGCCGGTAGGCGGTCGACTCGGTCAGATACCGGTACTCATCCGGAGTCGACGCGATGAAGACCTGGAAGTCCTTCGGATTGAGCCAGTGCGAGATATCGCCCTTGATGACGCCGTGCTGCAGGAACGTGAACGCGTAGTCGGCCGGGCGCATCTTCGGGGGCAGCGCGTGGGTGATGAAGCGATCCGCGTGGCTGGAGGCCAGATGATCCGCGTGCTTGAGGAGCGCGAAGAACGCCGGTGTCCCATAGCCGACGAGCCGCGCACCGGCCGCGGAGAGACGATCCCAGTCCGGTGTTCCCTCACGCACCACGAACCAGGCGTTGATCTCCGGATGATGCTCCTTCACCCACCAGTACTGATCCTCGGCACTGTCGCCGGCGTCGACGTCGCGGTCGATGAACACCCAGGCGTGCGCGAACCGTTCCGCCAGCCGCTTCGACCGGACGGCGGCATCCCGACGGACGACGCGCAGACCTCCTCGGCTGAGTCGTCGTGTGATCGCCTTCGTGGCGCGTCGCAGCTGCCGCCTCGCGCGGGAGTCCGAGACGCGCGTCGGGAAAGCCGGGTCGACCTTCGCAGGCCGATCATGAACGATCTGAACCTGGCCGTCGAGGAGGACCTCGACATCCTCGGCATCGGAGATCCACGCCGTCTCCTGGAAGACGATCGGTCGTCCGGCATACTCCAGCCCGAGGGACTTGCGATGGGCGACAGCGAGTTCGGCACCGTTGCTGCGCACCGTGAGCGCGGGAGCATCACCCCGATAGCGGTACACGATCGAGCGCAGCCCCCGTCGGTGGTCGACCTGTCCGCGATAGACCGGCCCGAAGCCGTCGCCGTGCTTGACCAGCACCAGCGCCTCCCGCATCCACGGGGCGACGTACATCAGGTCGAACGCGAGGATCCGCTCGTCATCGATGTGCTGCAGGACGGTGGGGAGGAGTTCGTCCAGCTCGGCGTGCATCGAAGCGGGGAATCGTGCATTGCGCACCGCGGGCGACTGACTCGAGCGCAGGATCCAGAACTGGTCGTAGAGGAAGAGGTTCTGCAGCCAGCCGGGGAGCGCGTCGGAGCGCTTCAGAGCCTCCGCGATGACGGGCAGGAAGCCGAGGCGCAGGGTGTCGGTGTACTTGGCCGGATCCGCACTGCTGGTCTGGATGGTGGAGGAGCTGTCCGAGCGCTGGCGATACAGATACTCCGCACCCGGGATGAACGTCACGACCGGATCCGCGAAACGCAGCAGGTACCGCGACACGAAGGCGCCGTCCTCGAACCGGAGCCTCAGCTCCTCCGGGAAGTCCAGCCCCGCCTCGGCGACGACGCGGCGCTGCACGAAGCCGGAGGTGATGTGCGGCTGAATCCACGAGGGCGACTCGCGGAGATTCCTCGTAGCGATGCCGTTGCGGAAGCGGCCGTCCAGGGCATGCGTGTCCTTCACCTCGTCATCGGCTTCGAACCACAGCATCAGACGCGTCGAGAGCATCGCCTGGGGGTGGACGGGATCGACGGTGGCGGCGACGGTGGCGAAGTAGCCGTCCGAGAGCACGTCGTCGGGGTCGGGAAAGGTCAGCCACGTGCCCGTGGCGAGAGGGAGCGCGGCATTGCGAGCCGACGCCTGCCCACCGTTCGCCTTGCGGATCACCCGGACGTTCGAGCGCGTGCGCGCGAATGCCTCCGCGATGTCGGCGGTGTCATCCGTCGAGCCATCGTCGACGAGGATCACCTCGATCCGCTCGAAGCCGTATGTCTGTCGCTCGAGCGAGGCGAAGAACTCCGGCAGATAGCGGGCCACGTTGTACATCGGGGATATGACGGTGAATTCAGCGACCACGGCCCGTTCCTCTCCGTCGGTGCGCCAGGCGCTGCGTCTCCTCGTCGATGATCGTGACGAGGAGATCGCCATGGAGCAGTGTCGCGCACCCCTGAACATTCAGGCCTCGCCGGGTCAGTTCTGATGCGGTCTTCTCTGACGCGATCACCAGATCGGGGGCGAACCGTCGCACCGTCAGCGCGAACTCCGTGCTCGGGCTCTCCGACGTCACCAGCACCCTCACACCACGAGTGCGAGAGCGCGCCGAAGGCGGATCCACCGGGCGGGTCGAGACGATCGCTGCCGCGCGCGCCCGCGCGATCCGGTGCTGCAGAGAGCCGAAGCGCAGGCCGCCTTGGACAGCGCTGCTGCGGCGGGCGTTCGCGATGACCACGGAGAAGCCGCTCCGCCGGGCCTCGTCCGCGATGACCTCGGAGAGATCCGTCTCGTCGTCTGGGTCATGCTCGAACAGCCAGGTCCTCCCAGGGCGGAGCATCCTGCCGATCATGGCATCCTTCGACCAGATGCCGCGCCGGCGTCGTTCCCTGCGCAGAGCGGAGCGCCCTGCGCGGTCGTCCGCCCAGGCCCTGGTGCGGCGGACGTACACCTCGTGCTCCAACGCCGGCACGTAGGCGACGGCATCGCCGATCACCTCGCGACGGTGCCTGTCCTGCGCCTGCGCGACGGTCTCGCCCGGTCGCGGGTGCACGATGCGCCGCTGCGCGCCTGCGATGGTGACGGCGCGGTCGGTGTCGGGAACCAGGACCCTGTGGGACTGCAGTGCCGCCTGCCCGAAGTAGTCCGGATGCCATGTCGTCGACGAAGCTTCCGCGGTATCACCCGTCGAGTAGGCCAGCAGCGTCGCGGTGCGCCGCCATCCCCGCGGCATCCGCGCGTACGCCCCCACCCAGCTCCACAGCGGCCTGTCGGTGAGGGCGAGGATCAGCAGGCGGCATTCGAGCGGAAGCGCGGTCGCGTCATAGCGCAGCAGGCGGTCGCCATCGACGTACGTGAGGCATTCCCTGATCGCCGCGAGCGCCTCCCCACGCTGCGCGTCATCGAGGTGGGCGGCGAAGCGTTCGGGCGACAGCTGCACCGGAAGCAGCCACTGCATCTCGTAGAGCACCATCGCCTGAAGCCAGTGCGGCACCACGCCGGATTCGGCGGCAGCTGCGAGCAGCGATGCGTATCCGTCGCGGAAACGGTCGACGTAGGTGCTCGGATCGATCCGGTAGCGATCAACGGCGGAGCTGCGATCCGCCCGCTTCCGGTATCCGTAGGCCGCATCGGCGGCGAAACCCGCGCGCGGAGTCCTGCTCAGCGAGAGGAGGTACTCGGCGACGAAGAGGGCGTCCTCCGAGGCGTGCAGCGCCGACCGGAAGCGGGCGCCGGATGCCCGGACGGCGCCCGCGGGAAAGGCTACCGACGCGACGTTCATCACGAACAGGTCGCCGTCCAGGTCGGCGACCCGGTCGCCTCCGGCGAAGCGGAATCTCAGCGGATGCGTGTCACGGAATCGTGGGTCGGGCTCGATCACGCGCTGCAGGTTCGTCGCGACGAGGTCGACGTGCGGCTGGGCGTCGATGAAGCCCAGAAGCCGCCCGAGGTAGCCGGGACCCAGGACATCGTCCGGGTCGGCGAAGCACAGCCAGGATCCGGTAGCGGCGTCGACGCCGCGATTCCGCGCCGCGCTCACGCCATGGTTCTCCGTGCGGAGCAGACGTGCGCGGTACCCGCTGCGTGCCATCCAGGCGTCCACGATCTCCGCGCTGCGGTCCGTGGAGCCGTCATCGACGAAGACGAACTCGAGGCGTTCTTCTCCCGATGGCTCCTCGATGCTTCCGAGGAACTCCGGCAGGTATCGCTCGACGTCGTGCACGGGGACGATGACGCTGAGCGAGGGGGCCTCTTCGGGTGTCATCACGGCGTCGGGCCCGCGGCGGACTGCTCGACGCGCACCGTGACGACCTGGCCGGTCATGCTCGCCCCGAGGACGCGGAGGCTGACAGCGGCGACATCTCCGGCATCCAGCAGCGAGCCGTCCGGCTCCTCGCCGAAGGCGGCGGTGCGCATCGGGGTCTTCGTTCGCTGCGGGTTGATGCAGTTGATGCGCACACCCTTGCCCGCCCACTCCTCGGCGAGGGCCTGGGTCAGGTTCACGACGGCGGCCTTGCTCGCCGAGTACACCCCGTAGTTCGCGCGCCCGCGCGTGTACGAGCTGGAGGTGAACAGGAGCACCTGGCCTCGGGTCTCGCGGAGGTACTTGTATGCGGCGCGCGAGACGATCACCGGCGCCAGGAAGTTCGTCTCGATGCTGTCCTCGATGTCGCGGACCTTCGTCTTGGCGAGCGGCCCCACCCGCAGCACCCCCGCCGACATGACCACGGCGTCGATGGCTCCGGTCTTCTCGTGCACCGAGCGAAGCGCCTTCTTGACTCGGGCGCGCGAGCGGACGTCGGTCCCCGTGCTCGTGCGGCTGAACTCGTGGACGTCCGCGCCCGCCCTCCGCGCGAGGTCGACGATGCTCGCACCGATGCCGTAGCTGCCGCCGAAGACGACGATCGTCTTGCCGGTGAGGTCGGGGATCTCTGCATCCGTCGAGAGCGTCTCGGACTGCAGCTGGAAGAGCTTGTCGGCGATGTGCACGTCGATCGGCTCCGTCACCTTCATGTTCTCCGGTGTGCCGTCGACGACGTAGATCGGGACATCGGGCAGATAGGTGAAGACGACCCCGCAGTCATCGGTCGCGTGGAAGGACTTGTCCCGCGCGGCCAGCTCGTACGCCTTGCGGATGGTGCCCAGCCGGAACCCCTGCGGCGTCTGGCCGCGTCGCAGCTGCGAACGATCAGGAATGCGCGTGATGTGCGACGCGGCGTCGACCTGGATGATCGTGTCGGCGGAGGGGATCGCGGTGTCGACCGCGTCGTAGTGATCCAGCGCCTCGACGCAGTCTCGAAGGATTCGATCGTCGACGAAGGGCCGCACGGCGTCGTGGAAGAGCACCTTGGTCCGCGGATCGTCACCGAGCTCGGCGAGAGCGGCCAGCGTCGAGTCGTTGCGGGTGTCGCCGCCGGGGATGATCCTGGTCAGCTTCGGAAAGCGCCGCGCATCGCGCAGGCCGTCCAGTTCGCTCAGCGACCCCGCATTCATGACGATCAAGATCTCGTCGATGTGCGCGCTCGCATCCAGCATCTCGAGCGTGTGCTCGACGATCGCCTTGCCTGCGATCTTGATGAGCTGCTTCGGGATGCCGAGCCCCACGCGCACGCCGATGCCGCCGGCGAGGATCACCGCGACCGTTCTGTCCCTGTTGCTGCTCATCGATGTGCCCCCTCGCGAGTGTCGATCGCCCCTGCGGGCAGCCCGTCGAGGACGACGGCCGCCAGAAGGTCCGCAGCGGGCGTGTCGCTGAGAGCGACCCACTCGGCGGCCAGTTCTTCAGGCTGCGCGGTCTCCCCCGCCCGCACCGCCTCCACCAGCTCCTGCACGGTCCGGGCGAGCGGGAGCCCGAGATCCTCCGGGTACCTCGCGTAGAAGTCGCGACCCACGACGTACTCGTCGAGGTCGGGGGCGAGCAGGTACGAGGGGACGCCGGCGACGGCCGCCTCGAACACCGCGGAAGAGTAGTCGGTGATGAAGACATCGGCCACGAGTAGCAGCTCCTGCGTCGACATGCCTGGCGCGGTGCGCAGTTGCGGATGCCGGGGTGCGGGCACGAGCGGGTGGAGCTTGGTGATCGTCGTGTAGCCCGCCGCCGCCAGTTCCTGGGTCAGCTCGACCGGATCGATCATCGCCTGCGAGGCGCCGGAGCGGAACGTCGGCGCGAAGAGCGCGATGCGTGCGTCCTTCAGGTGCGGGTACAGATAGTCGAAGGCCGCGCGCGCCCTCGCCCGCTCCCCCTCGTCGCGCAGGCGGTCGACACGCGGCAGCGGCGCCACCACCACCTTTTCGATGTCGACGCTGAACGCCTCGGCGAACGGGGCGCGGCAGCGCTCGGCGCTCGCGATCACCACGTCGTAACCGGCATGCATGCGCATCGCCCTCGCCAAGCGCGGATCACGTCCGCCCGCCTGGCCGAGCACGCTCAGCCCGAACTTCTTCAGGGCGCCGAGGGCGTGCCACACCTGAACTACGCGGAGCCCGTCGGAGTGCCGGACGGCGGAGGCGATGATCGAGTACCCGTCGACGATGAGCACCCGCGATGTCTCCGCGTGGTACATCTCCACGATCAGATGCACCGCGTACCCGAACTTGGGCAGGATGCCGGGAGGAACCATGCGGGCGATCACGACGACCTCGGCCGACGGATCCGCGCGCTGGATCGCCTGCTTCAGCATCGCGAAGTCCGACGGGACCCTGGAGCTCTGCCTGGTCAGCATGGTGACCTTGTTGCGCCGGGGCAGGGGCCTCAGTACCAGACTGACGAGGGTCAGCGCGAGCCTCGCCGCGTAGGCGGCGATGACGTCGAGGCGCAGCGTGCGCACGAGCCGGGCGATCATGCGGCCTCCGATCCGGTGCGGGCGAGCAACCGCTCGGCGATTCGGACGCTTGAACTGCCATCCAGCGCGCCGCAGAACTCGTCGAGGAAGGCATCCAGCCGTGCGTCATCGACCTCCGCGCCCGCAATGGCGTCCGCGAGCTCCTCGGCATCCGAGACCACTGGCCCCACCGCATACGCCTCGAACGGGCGATAGAACGAGCGGGCATCCGTGTACGCCTCGAGATCGGGAACGAAGAACACGATCGGACGCCGAAGCAGCGCGAACTCGAAGATCGCCGAGGAGTAATCGGTGACGAGCACGTCCGCCGCCATCAGCAGCTCGTTCATGTCGCTCACCGCCGCCGCGTCGATGATCCCCTCCGGCAGCGCACCCCTGGCGACGAACGGATGCTGCCGCACACCCACCTTCCATGCGGGCCCGAGCCGAGCGGCGATCGCCGCCCAGTCGGCATCCGGCGCCGCGACGGCGCTGCGCTGACCGTTCCCGCGGAAGGTCGGCGCGTACACGACGAACCTCTCCTCCTCGGTGACGCCGAGCGCCGCGCGCACCCGGCGGCGCGTCTGCGCGACGACCTGCTCGTCGAAGAACACGTCGCTGCGCGGCATCCCCCACGCATGCACGCGACCGCGCGGGATGCCGAACGCCTCCGCGTAGTCGTCGACGATCCCCTCGGAGCTGACGATCGCATCGGTGTAGTTGCGGTGGATCTCACTGCCGGGAGTCGGGCCGCCCGGCAGGCCGGCCCTGCTGTGGCCCACCTGCTTGAACGCCCCTGCGGCGTGCCAGATCTGCACGAGCCGCGTCTGCGGACGCATCCTGAACCGATAGATCAGGGGGTAGAAGTCATCCAGCACGATCACCCTGCTCGTCGCGATCAGCAGCGGCAGCCGGAGGAAATCCCGAACCGGCCGGCGCGCGGCGAGGCCGGGCTTGAACACGCCGATGATCTCGAGACCGGGATCCTGCGCAGCGAGGGCGTCGCGCAGGTACGCCATGTTCCCCGTGTAGCCGTCATGGGAGTCGGAGAGGAAGAGGATGCGCTTCGGCTGAACGCGCCGGATCGTCCGCCAGATCGCATAGGGGACCAGATAAGGCAGGAACCGGATCGCTCTCAACACCCGGCTCCCACGGAGCCGCTGTCGCAAAGAATTCACCAACTGTTCAAGAGTTCCGGGGGTCAGGTCGAGTATATGGGGTCGCCTTCGGAGGATTTCCCGTACGGCGCCGGGCCTGACCGTCGAACGGGTGACGCCTGCTCGTCAATGCGCGAGGCCGTACAGGAAGACGGACAGCGCAGCACGCGTCGTGCTCGATGCCGGACGATACGTCGTGCCGGTGGCGGCGCCCTGCTTCGACATCCACACGATCGCGGCGTATCCGGTCGAGGTCTTGGCGACATCGGTGAACGGCGACGCCGCGGTCGTGCTCACCGCCGGAGAGCCGGCCTGGCGATGCAGCATGATGGCGACGGACTGCCTCGTGACGGCGGAGCCCGGCGCATACGTGCGCGTGCCGTCGGCCTGCTTCGTGCCGGTCGAGATCCCCTTCGCATACAGCCACGCGATGACCTTGTACTGCGCGTGCGTCGTCGGAACATCCTTGAACGGGGAGGTCTTCGGCGGCGTGAACGCGGGGGATCCGGCGTACCGGTAGAGCATGGTCGCGAAGGCCGCACGGCTCACGACGGCATCCGGCGCGAAGGTCCGCGCCCCGGACGCGCCGCATGCCGTCCCCTTGTCGATGCCCTTCGACGACATCCACGTGATCGCCGTCGCGGAGGAATGCCAGCTGCGCACATCGAGGAAGGGCCCCTTCGCGTTCGCGGCGTACGCGGCGAAGTTCTGCGTCCCCCAGGTCGGATACTTCGTGCCCGTGCTGCGGACGAAGCCGATGCCGATGTCCGTCGCTCGGGGGTTCAGGATGTTCGCCTTGTGGCCGGCGGAGTTCATCCAGCCCGTCATCATCGCCGTGCCGCTCGTGTAGCCGGCCGCGACGTTCTCACCGGCCCACGTCCAGCCCGTCGGGATCTGCGTCGAGTACTTCGGATTGTGCGACATAGCGTTCTTCGCGGCCATCGCCTTCGACCAGTTCCGCGCCACCGTGTTCATCGCCGCGTTGCTGCGCACGACCGGCAGGCATGCCTTCAGGCGTTGGGCGTTGACGAGGGTGAGGATCGTCGCCTCATCGGCCGACGAGACGGTGACCGCGAGCCGCGCGGGCCCTGCCGCGGGCGCCGCCGACGCGGTGGCCGGGGGAACGAGGAGTGCAGCGGTGAGGATGCCGACGAGGAGCACCCGTGGGGGGAATCGGTGCATGCGGAGAACGATATCGCCTCCGAGGTTGCATCCGGTTCTGAGCGGCTCAGCGCCCCTTCACCGGCAGCAGCAGGAGGAACCCGGCCAGCAGCACGAGCACGATGCCGAGGATGCCGAAGGCGGTGACGCTCGTCAGGGCGATGAGCAGCGTCCAGGCCGCCGAGGAGATCCAGCTCGCCGCCCGCCCCGTGGTGGCGTAGAGGCCGAAGATCTCGCCCTCGCGCCCGGCCGGCGTGACCCGCGCGAGGAACGAGCGCGCCGCCGCCTGGGCGGGGCCGACGAAGGCGCACAGCAGCAGCCCGCCGATCCAGAACACGATCTGCCCCGCGTCCACGAGGAAGAAGACCGCGAGGCCTGCGACCACCATCGCCGCGAGCGAGAACAGGATGATCCGCTTCGGCCCGTACCGGTCATCGAGACGCCCGGCGAGGATCGTCGACACCCCCGCGATGAGATTCGCCGCGATCCCGAAGATGACCAGCTCGAGGAAGTCGAAGTCGAAGACGAGGTTCGCGATGACGGCGCCGAAGGCGAAGACCCCGGCGAGCCCGTCGCGGAAGACGGCACTGGAGAGCAGGAACCAGAACGTCTGCCTGGTCTGCGGTGTCCGGTACAGGCCGATCACGTCGCGGACGAGCAGCACGTAGGAGCGGAAGAAGCCCACCTTGCGCTCCGGGCGTCCGAGCGACGGCTCGGGGACGCTGAGGAAGATCGGGATGCTGAACACGATCGCCCATACCGCGCATCCGACCGCGATCAGTCGGAACGGGAGACCGTTCTCCTCCGGCAGGCCGAACCAGTCGGAGACGTAGAAGACGATGACGATGACGAGCGCGACGATGCCGCCGAGGTATCCGAAGCCCCACCCGAGCCCCGAGATGCGGCCGACCGTCTTGGGGCTGGCGATGCCGATGAGCATCGCGTTCGAGTTCACCGCGGCGATCTCGCCGAAGACGCTGCCCGCCGAGATCAGCGCGACGCCCAGCCAGAACAGCGTCGGCTGCGGCTCGACGAACCACAGCCCGAGCATGCACGCGACGAGCGCGCCCGTGCCGATGCCGAGCCACAGCTTCTGGCGTCCCGCCGCATCCGCCCGCTGGCCGAGCACGGGTGCGAGGAACAGGATCGCGAGCCCCGCGATCGTCGAGCCGAGCCCCAGCCCGGAGGCGAGATCGGCCTCGGCAGCGGTGCGGATCGGGTCGTCCTCGCCGAGCGAGGCGATGCTCTCGGGGAGGAACGCGTCCGTGGTCAGGTAGAGCGCGGTGAAGATGAAGGTGAGGATGACGGTGTTGAACGGCTGCGTCGCCCAGTCCCACAGCGCCCACGAGTAGACCTGCTTCTTCGGTGCGGGCTCCTCGCCGCGCAGGTCGAGCCCGATCACGCCGACCGCCCCGCTGCTCGCGGTCGCCTCGGGGCGCGGGATGCTGGCTTCGTCGTTCATGCTTCGAAGTCTGGCCTCGTCGGGTGAACGCCGGGTTGCGGCGCGCCGTGTCGGAATCCGGGGCGGCCAGGACGAACGGTCGGATGCGCAGGACGACCGATCGGGCGGAACGGGATGCGGCACGAGAGAGTGGAACCATGACGACGACCGCTCCCGTGCCCACGAACACCGCCGCACCCGTTGAGCGGATGCGATACGGCGGCCTCATCGTCGTGATGCTGATGAGCTTCCTGCTCGTCACGGCGGAGTTCCTGCCCAACGGCATGCTCACCGAGATGGCCGAGGGACTGGGCGTCACCCCCGGGCAGGCGGGGCAGACCGTGACGGTCACCGCCCTCGTCGGGCTGCTCGTCGCGCCGACCATCGGCCTGATGTTCCCGCGGCTCGACCGTCGGAGCCTCTTGGTGTGGATGGCGCTCGCCGCAGGCGTCTCGAACCTCATCGTCGCCGTCGCCCCGAACCTCATCCTCGTGCTCCTGGCCCGGTTCCTCCTCGGTGCGGCCATCAGCGCCTTCTGGTCGATGTCGATCACAGTGGCCGCCCGCATCGCGGGCCCCGAGCGGATCGGCCGAGCGGTGATGTTCACGACCGCGGGCACGTCGCTGGCCACCGTCGCAGGGGTCCCCCTGGGGGTCATGCTCGGCGAGCTGCTCGACTGGCGTGCGGTGTTCGCCCTCGCCGGGGTGATCACGGCTCTGCTGGCGATCGGCCTGAGGGAGCTGCTGCCCTCGGTGCCGGCGGCGCAAGCATCCAGCATCCGCATCCTCGTCGACACCGTCCGCCGCCCAGGCGTCGGGCCGGGGCTCGCGGGACACGTGCTCGTCGTGCTCGGCCACTTCCTGGCGTACACCTACATCCGCCTCGCGCTCGAGCGGATCCCCGACGTGGATGCCGGCACCATCATCGTGCTCCTCGCGCTCTTCGGTGCAGGAGGCCTCGTCGGCAACCTCGTGATCGGCCTCGTCGTCGACCGCGCCTTCGGCGTCTTCGCCGTCGCAGGGCCCGTGACCATCGCCGCGGCCGTGCTCGCCACCGTCCTGCTGCCCGGGTCGATCGTGGCCGTCGGGATCGCGGTCATCGCGTGGGGCTTCTTCTTCTCCTCGTGGCTCATCGTCGTGAACACCTGGGTCGGCCACCGGATGCCCGATCGGCTGGAGGCCGGCGGAAGCCTCGTCGTCGTCGGATTCCAGGGCGCGATCATGATCGCCGCCGGCGTCGGGGGAGTGCTCGTGGATGCGCTCGGGGTCGAGCTGAACTACGTCATCGGCGCGGCGCTGCTCGTGGCAGGTGCGCTGCTGTTCGGCGCGTCGAACCGGATCCGCGGCTGAGCGCGGCGGCGGGGCCGGCTCACTGCTCCGGCCTTCACCCGGGCGCGGGCCGCGCCGGGCTTGCATCCGGTCGCAGAAATGGCGGGGTCGGTGGCCCCTCACCTGCCTCTTGTGTGACCGGCCTGCCGGTCAGGTCGCTGGAATGGCTGGTCGACGGGGCTGAGGTCGCCCGTGGTGTGACTGGGGCCGGTGGCCCTGCCCGCGGAATCCCGCTGGGCGGCGTCACTTCCCGCCGGGAGGACCGATCAGCAGCAGGGCGACATAGAGCCCGACGATGGCCGCCGCCAGGAGCACCGCGAGCACCCACGGCCGGCGCAGGAACCAGCGCATCAGGCGGTCGTACCAGCGCCGGTCGCGCGGGTCGTCCGTCTCGGTGAGCCGCCACTCTCCTTCCAGCCGTCCAGAGCGGTGCAGCCAGATCTCCACCGGGATCGTCGCGTAGGGGATCACGGCGCTCGCGACGGCCAGGACGGCGACGCCGACGCTCCAGCGCTGATGGATCGCGACGAGAAGGGCGGTCGCGCCGTAGGCGAGGAAGACGAAGCCGTGGATGCCTCCGCCGATGGTGACCAGGAGAGGAGTCGCCCCCAGCGCCCTGGCGATGAGCGCCGCGATGAGGATCGTCCAGGTGATCGCCTCGGCGATCGCGAGCGCGCGGAACAGTCGGGCGGGTGCACGGAACACGGGTACTCCTCGGGTGGGGGTTCTCCCAGCCTACGAGAGCCGGATGAGAGCGGTGTGCGACCGACCCGGTCTGGGGTGACGTGCGGGGATCGGTCACGCTACCGGTGGCCTCTGCTCCCGCATCCGGCCATTCCCGTGACACGACGTGGCGGCCGGTCACACAAGAGGCGGGTCAGGGGCAACCCACCCCGCCGTTTCTGTGACCGGGGGTGCGGGCGTCGGGGCGCGGGATTCCGCCGGCGGGGAGACCCGGCGGGGAGGCCGGCCGGTGGCCGGGCGGGGATGCCGCGGCGGGGCCGGGCTCAGGCGGAAACCGCGAGTCGGCGCTCGCGCGTGCGCCACCGCGACGGGATCACCCCGGTATGGCGGCGGAAGGCGCGGCTGAAGCCCTCGTCCGAGGCATAGCCGAGCTCGCGCGAGGTCTCCGACACCGAACGGCCGTCGGCGAGCATCCGCTTCGCCGCACGCATCCGCACCTCGGTCACGTAGCTGACGGGCGACTGCCCGACGATCGTGCGGAACCGCTCGGCGAACACCGAACGCGACATGGCGCCGATGCCGGCAAGGGCGTCGACCGTCCACTCCCGACCCGGCTCGGCGTGGATCGCCGAGAGGACCCTGTCGAGGAACGGGTCGCCGCCGCGCGCGGGCCAGCCCTGCGGGGCGCAGCCGTTCTGCGCCCACGCGCGGATGACCGACAGCAGGACGGTCGTGACCATCATCCGGCAGATGATCGGGTCGCCGGCCGTCGGCGCGGCATGCGTCGGGCCGAGGTTCTCGGCGAGGGCGGCCGCCGCAGGCTCGAGCGAGGCGAAGCCGGTCACGAACACGAACCCGGGGAGCTCCGCGATCGCGCCGGAGGGATGCAGGTCGAGCTCCGCCGTCATCAGCCGCGCTCCGGAGACGGATTCCAGGGCGATGCCGTGTCGGCCGAGCGAGAGGAAGGCATCGCCGGCGAGCAGGGTGCGCCGGCCGTCGACCCTGGTGGTCTGGCCTGCGGGAACGTCCAGCGAGCACCCGGTCTCGCGCACGGCATCGGCGGTGATCTCGCCCTCCACCACATAGGCGAGCGTCACGGAACCGGTGGGGAGCGGCAGCATCCGTCCTGCACCGACGATCGTCCGCTCCGCGAATCCGACGCGGACCTCGACAGAGGTCAGCGCCTCCTCGAGCAGGGCGGGATCGATCGAGCTCATGATGATCCCAACGAAGCGCTCGCCGAGGCTATTCCGGTCTCAGGGCGCGGGAGGCAGACGCGGGATCGCCGACACGAGCGTGCGTGCGTAGTCGGTGGCCGGAGCATCCAGGATGCTGCGCGTCGGCCCCTCCTCGACGACCCGGCCATCCCTGAGCACGACGGTGCGCTCGCACAGCGCGGCGACGGCGCTCAGGTCGTGCGAGACCATCACCAGCGCCATGCCGGTCTCGGCTCTCAGCGCCCCGAGCAGCTCGATCACCTGGATGCGCGTCGTGACATCCAGCGCGCTCACCGGCTCATCCGCGAGCAGCACCCGAGGCTTCGAGACGATCGCGCGGGCGATGGCGATGCGTTGACGCTGCCCGCCGGAGAACTCGTGCGGGTATCGGCCGAGCACATCGGCATCCAGGCCGACAGAGCCGACGGCATCCGCCACCGCCCTCGTCGCCTCGTCGCCGCGCGCGAGGCCCAGGGACCGCAGCGGCTCGCCGACGATGCGGTCGATGCGCTGCCGAGGATCCAGCGAGGAGTACGGATCCTGGAAGACCGTCTGCACCTCGGACCGGAAGCGGCGCATGAGGCGCCGGTCTCTGCGGTCCAGCGTTGAGCCGTCGTAAAGGACCCTGCCCTCCTGCGGCGAGGACAGACCCAGCAGGAGCGAGAAGATCGTGGACTTGCCCGCACCGGACTCGCCGACGAGACCGACGGCCTCGCCGGGGGCGATCGCGAGAGAGACGTCGTCGACGACCGTGCGAGCGCCGTAGCCGAAGCGCGCGTTCTGGAGTTCGAGGATGCTCATCGGGCGCCTCCGAGGTCGGAGTCGGGTTCGGAGGGGTGCGCTTCGACGGGCTCAGCGAGCTGGGGGGAGGGGTGCGCTTCGCCGTCGAGGGCGGAGTCGAGGGCCCGTGCGCTCGCCACGAGACGGCGGGTGTACGGATGCTCGGGGGCGCCGACGATCCGGGCGAGCGCCCCCTGCTCGACCGCCGACCCGCGCTGCATCACGAGGACGCGATCGGTCATCCGCGCGACGACGGCCAGATCGTGGCTGATGAACAGCAGCGCCATGTCGCGCTCGGCGACCAGTCGGTCGAGCATCGTCAGGATCTCGTCCTGCACCGTGACATCCAGCGCCGTCGTCGGCTCGTCGGCGATGAGCAGCTTCGGGCGCCCGGCGAGGGCGATCGCCGTCGCCACCCGCTGCCGCTGTCCGCCGGACAGCTCGTGCGGGTATGCCCGCGCGATGCGCGGATCGGGGAGCGAGACGTCCGCCAGGGCGGTGTGCACGGCATCCTGCAACGCCGCCCCCCGGAGACCGAGATGCCGTCGCATCGGCTCGGCGATCTGCCGCTCGACGCGCATGAGAGGGTCGAGGGCGGTGAGCGGCTCCTGGAACAGGACGGCCGCGGCCGTGCCGCGCAGCGGTCGCAGGGTGCGGTCGGCGGTGCCGATGACCTGCGTGCCGTCGAGCAGCACCGACCCCGTCGCGTTCAGCCCACCGCCGAGGAGCCCTGTGACCGCGAGAGAGGTGAGCGACTTGCCGGACCCCGATTCGCCGATCACGCCGACGCGCTCGCCGGCCGCGACGGTGAAGGAGATCCCGTCGACGAGCGGCCGTCCTCCGGCCGTGACGGTGAGGTCTGTGACATCCAGCAGCGTCATCGCGACCTCCTTCGCGTCGGGTCGGCGAAATCGCGCAGTCCATCGGCGATGAAGTTGACCCCGAGGACGAGGACGACGAGGGCGACGCCTGGCGCGATGGCGCCGACGGGCGCGGTGAGCACCGTGCCCTGCGCCTCCTGAAGCAGGCGGCCCCAGGACGCGTTCGGCGGCGGAGCGCCCAACCCCAGGTACGACAGGCTCGCCTCGGCGAGCACGGCGGCGCCGAACTGCAGCGCGAGGTTCACACCGAGGGTGGGGGCGATGTTCGGCAGCACGTGGAAGGCGATGATCCCCGGCAGGCGGGTGCCGCTCGTGCGGGCGGCCGTGATGTACTGCTCGCGCAGCACACGGCGGGCGAGGATGCGGGTGAGCCGGGCGACCACCGCCGACATCGCCAGGCCGATCGCGAGGATCGCCGACCACAGCGACGCCCCCTGCACGGCGACGACGAGCATCGCCAGCAGCAGCACGGGGAAGGCGATGATCACGTCCAGGGTCGCGGACAGGGAGTCGTCGAGCCAGGGGCGCGCGAACGCGGCGACGAGGCCGATCGCGATGCCGAGGACGGCGGCGATGGCGACGGATGCCGTGCCGACGACAAGGGCGATGCGGGCGCCGATCATGAGCTGCGTGAAGAGGTCGCGCCCGAGCTTGTCCGTGCCGAGCAGGTGCTCGGCGCTCGGCCCCTCGAGGCGACCGCCGCTGATGTCGGACGGGTCGAACGGCAGCCAGAAGAGCGAGACGAGCGCCAGCAGCACCACGGCACCGGTGAAGCACGCGCCGAGCACGAGCGTGGTGTGCGTGCGGCGCCGCTTCGGCGCGGCATCCGCGATCTGCTGCTCGACGACGGCGCTCATCGGTTGCCCGCCACGGAGGTGCGAAGCCGCGGATCGACGAGCCGCTGGACGATGTCGGCGGCGAAGCCGACGAGGAGGACGAAGAGGGTGCTGACCACGAGCACGCCCTGGATGCTGGCGTAGTCGTGCTGCTCGATGCCGGCCAGCAGCATGCTCCCCAGCCCCGGCAGCGTGAACACGCTCTCCACGACGACCGCACCGAGCAGGGTGGTGGACAGCTCGATGCCGAGCACGGCGATCACCGGCACGGCGCCGTTGCGCAGGCCGTGACGCAGCAGCGCTTCGGCGAGGCCAGAGCCGCCGGCGCGTGCGGTGCGCAGATAGTCGCTGCCGAGGACGTCGAGGGTGGCGGATCGCACGTAGCGGCTGAGCGAGGCGCTCATGACGATCGCGACGGTGAGGACGGGGAGGGTCAGCGAGCGCAGAGCGTCGGCCGGGTCTTCCCAGTCATCGCGGGGGAACCCGCCGGAGGGCAGGATGCCGAGGCCGAGCGCGAAGATCCAGACGAGGATGATGCCCACCCAGAACACCGGAACGGCGATGCCGAGCTGGGCGAAGCCGCTGAGGGCGGCGCCGTACCAGCGGTCGGCCTTGACCGCCGCGGTGATGCCGATCACGAGCGAGAGCACGAGGGCGAGGGCGAAGGAGAGCAGCGTCAGCGGAAGCGTGACGACGAGGCGGGAGGAGATCTCCGGCCCGATCGGAAGAGTGGAGATGTAGCTGCTGCCGAGGTCGAAGCGCAGCATCTGCCCCGCCCAGGTGAAGAACTGCTGCAGCAGCGGCTGGTCGGAGCCGACCTGCGCGCGCGCCGCCGCGATCTGCTCCTCGGTGGCGTTCACCGAGAGCAGGGCGTTCGCCGGATCCCCCGGCAGCAGCCGCAGCAGCACGAAGATCACGATCATGGCGACGACGAGCGACACCACGAGGAACGCGAAGCGACGGGCGAGGTAGGCGAGCATGGGATCTCTCGGGCGGAACGGGCGACGCCTCGTGGATGGCGCCGGTGAGGGCACGACATCCACGAGGCGTCGAACGGTCAGGACTTGACGATGTCGTAGGCGAAGAACTGCGAGTTCAGGCCGTTGACAGGGTATCCGGTGACGTCGCTGGAGGCGACGACGATCTGCGGGTAGAGGTACAGCCACACGCTCGCGGCATCCTCCGCGATCTGCTCGTTGACCTTCTTCAGCAGCTCGGTCTGCTCCTCGACGGTCGCGGCCTGCTCCGCCTCGGCGACCCACTGCTGCACGTCGGCGTTGTCATAGCCCCAGTAGAAGTCGGGGTTGCCGTACCAGACGACATCGCGGTCGTTGACGTGCTCCTGCAGCGTCGCCTCGAAGTCGCGCTCCTGGTAGACCTTCGTGTACCACTCGTCCGCGCTGATCGTGTTGATCTCCACCGTGACGCCGATCTCGGCGAGCTGCGACTGCAGGAACTCGGCCACGGCCGGGTGCGGGTCGTAGCTGGGGGTGTCGAGCGTGAACGAGAAGCCGTCCGGGTAGCCGGCCTCGGCCAGCTGCTCCTTGGCCAGGGCGACGTCGTAGGGGTTCACATCGGTGAGGTCCTCGTACCAGGGGTCGGTCGGCGGCACCATCGATCCGATGAGCGTGCCGTAGTCGCCCCAGATGGAGCTCAGCAGCTTCTCCGTGTCGACGGCCGAGTAGATCGCCTTGCGCACGAGCGCGTCGTCGAACGGGGCGACACGGTCGTTGAACGCGAGCAGCTCCTTCGTTGTGGAGGTGCCCTCGGTGATGACGTAGTCGTCGCCGGTGAACTGCTCGAGAGCATCCGGGCTCTGCACCGTGGTGATCAGGTCGATCTCGCCGGTGAGCAGGGCGTTGTTCTGCGCGGTCGCGTCGGTGAAGTAGGTGTAGACGACCTCGGCGTTCGCCGCGGACTCGCCCCAGTAATCGTCCCAGCGGTCCAGGGTCAGCGTGCTGCCCTTCTTCCACTCGTCCAGCGTGTAGGGGCCGGTGCCGTCCTCGGCGGTGGTGAGGTCGCCCGCCTCGGCGTTCACGATCCAGACGTAGCTGAGGTTGTAGAGGAACGAGATGGAGCGCTCGGAGAGGGTGAAGACGACGGTGGAGTCGTCGGGGGTCTCGATGCCCGCGATCACACCGAACGCCGACTTGCGCGCCGACTGCGAGTCCTCGGCGGTGACCGCCTCGATGCTCGCCTTGACGTCGGCGGAGGTGAGCTCCTTGCCGGAGTGGAAGCTCACGCCGTCCTTCAGCGTGATCGTGTAGGTCAGGCCGTCTTCGCTGACCTCGGCGTCCTCGGCCAGCAGCGGCTCGACCTCGCCGTCGTCGGTGAGCTTGTACAGCCCCTCGTAGACGTTGCCGGTGAGGGCCTCGGTCACGCCCTGGCCGCCTCCGGCGACGTTCGAGAGGTTGACGGGCTCGTACAGCGAGCCGATGTACACGGTGGCGTCGGCGCTGTCTGCGGCGGTGTCGTCGGATGCCGTCGAGCAGCCGGCGAGCACGAGCGCCGAGACGAGCACGGTCGCGCCGAGCGCGAGGGACTTCTTCACAGAGTTCTCCTGATGTTTCGGGTAGGGGTCGGGATGCCGCGTCAGGCGGAGTAGATGTCGAAGCCGCCGGTGAAGACGACGTTCTTCTCGCCTGCACGGATGGCTTCGGCGAACCGGTTCTGCGCCGGCGGCAGCGGGCAGTTGTACTGCGCGGAGAAGCCGCACGGCGGCACGAAGGCGCGGTTGAAGTCGAGCACGACGGGGCCCGCGTCGCCGAAGGCGCTGTCGTCGTCGCGGCGGACGAAGAGGAACCTGCCTGAGCCGTAGGTCTCCGGCCCGTTCGTGGCGTCGCCGAACACGAGCAGCAGCACGCCGCCGTCGTCGAAGGCGGCGAGGCGGTGCTCCTCGCCGTTCAGCGTGAACGTGATGTCGCCCGGTACGACGAGCTCGCGCGTGCCGCCGTTGTCGCGGATGTGCTCGAAGGGCACGGTGCGTCCGGCATCCACCGGGGTGAACCGCGCGTCGATGACCCAGGCGGGGTCGTAGTCGTAGGCGTCGATGCGGTCGAAGGCGCGGATCGCCGGGGCATCCGCATCCCAGACGCGCAGACCGTGCTCGGCCGAGCCCGTGGAGATGTCGGTGCGCTGGATCGGCGTGACGGTGACGGATGCCGGGGATGCTGCCTGCTCGGCCTCGATGTCCGGGCGCTCACCGCCTGTCCAGCGCGTCTCGACGAGGGCGAGGTTGCCCGTGGGTGCGGTGACGGCTTCGCGGCGCTTCTGGCGCCAGGCCGCGTGTTCTTCAGCTGCAGACATGACTCATCAAGGGTAAGGAGCGGGGGAGGACGCGAGAAACCGCACGTCTCATGGTGAAACACCGCAGGGGGTGCTCGGCATTCCCGCTCTCAAAGTTGAGCGAACTCATATCAAGTTTGTTTGACAGCGATCCTGTCGCGAGGTACAGTTGAGCCATCGCGACTCAGGTTTCTGAGGACGCGCCCCAGGACTTCAGCAACAAAGGAGAATCACATGGCACGTGCTGTTGGAATCGACCTCGGTACGACGAACTCCGTCGTCAGCGTCCTCGAGGGTGGCGAGCCGAAGGTCATCGCCAACGCCGAGGGCTTCCGCACGACCCCGTCGGTCGTCGCCTTCACGAAGGACGGCGAGGTGCTCGTCGGCGAGACCGCCAAGCGTCAGGCCGTCACCAACGTCGACCGCACCGTCGCATCCGTCAAGCGCCACGTGGGCACCACCTGGACGTTCGACGTCGACGGCAAGAAGTGGACGCCGCAGGAGATCTCCGCGCGCATCCTCCAGAAGCTCAAGCGCGACGCCGAGGCGTACCTCGGCGACACCGTCACGGATGCCGTCATCACCGTTCCCGCGTACTTCAACGACGCCGAGCGCCAGGCCACCAAGGAGGCCGGCGAGATCTCCGGCCTGAACGTGCTCCGCATCATCAACGAGCCCACCGCCGCGGCCCTCGCGTACGGCCTCGACAAGGGCAAGGAGGACGAGCTCATCCTCGTCTTCGACCTCGGTGGCGGAACCTTCGACGTCTCGCTGCTCGAAGTGGGCAAGGACGACGACTTCTCCACCATCCAGGTGCGCGCCACCGCCGGCGACAACCGCCTCGGCGGCGACGACTGGGACCAGCGCCTCGTCGACCACCTGATCAAGCAGTTCAAGGAGACCAGCGGCGTCGACGTCTCGGGTGACAAGATCGCCCTGCAGCGCCTCAAGGAGGCTGCGGAGCAGGCGAAGAAGGAGCTGAGCTCCTCGACCTCGACCTCGATCAACCTGCCGTACCTGTCGCTGACGGAGTCCGGCCCGGTGTCGCTGTCCGAGACGATCACCCGTGCGAAGTTCGAGGACCTGACCAAGGACCTCCTCGACCGCACCAAGAAGCCCTTCGACGACGTCATCCGCGAGGCCGGCGTCAAGGTCGCCGACATCGACCACATCGTGCTCGTCGGCGGATCGACCCGTATGCCCGCCGTCGCCGAGCTCGTCAAGCGCGAGACCGGCAAGGACGCCAACAAGGGCGTCAACCCCGACGAGGTCGTCGCCGTCGGCGCCGCCCTGCAGGCCGGCGTGCTGAAGGGCGAGCGCAAGGACGTCCTCCTCATCGACGTGACCCCGCTGTCGCTGGGCATCGAGACCAAGGGCGGCCGGATGACGAAGCTCATCGACCGCAACACCGCGATCCCGACCAAGCGCAGCGAGACCTTCACCACGGCGGACGACAACCAGCCGTCCGTCGCGATTCAGGTCTTCCAGGGCGAGCGCGAGTTCACCCGCGACAACAAGCCGCTGGGCACCTTCGAGCTGACCGGCATCGCCCCTGCTCCCCGCGGCATCCCGCAGATCGAGGTCACCTTCGACATCGACGCCAACGGCATCGTGCACGTGTCCGCCAAGGACAAGGGCACCGGCAAGGAGCAGTCGATGACGATCACGGGCGGCTCCTCGCTGTCCAAGGAGGACATCGAGCGTATGGTGCGCGAGGCCGAGGAGAACGCCGCCGAGGACAAGAAGCGCGCAGAGGCCCTCGAGCAGCGCAACCAGGCCGAGACGCTGTCGTATTCGATCGAGAAGCTCATCAAGGAGAACGAGGACAAGCTCCCCGCCGAGGTGAAGGACGAGGTCCAGGCCGACGTCGACGCTCTGAAGACGGCGCTGGCCGGCGAGGACGACGACGCCGTGAAGGCCGCGTTCGACAAGCTGAACGAGTCGCAGGGCAAGCTCGGCGAGGCGATCTACGCGCAGTCGCAGGCGGATGCCGCTGCCAGCGAGCCGCAGGCGGATGCTTCCGCAGACGCCTCCTCCGATGAGGATGTCGTCGACGCCGAGGTCATCGACGAGGACGAAGAGAAGAAGTAATGACGGACAAGAACTTCGACGAGGTTCCTGAGGACGAGGGGTCGGATGCTGCGGCGTCCGGCCCCGCGCCGCAGGATCAGGCATCCCAGGAACCCGCGGACGCGGACCTGACGGTCGAGGACATCCTCGGTGCCGCGCAGACGGAGGAGGCCGCGGCATCCGACGCGGCCATCGCCGACGCGGAGTCCGCTCTGCTGAACGATCTCAAGCGTCTGCAGGCCGAGTACGCCAACTACCGCCGCCGCACCGAGGAGCAGCGCCACATCGAGATCGCCAGGGCGAAGGGCGAGGCCGCCAAGGGCCTCATCCCCGTCCTCGACGACCTCGACCGCGCGGCCCAGCACGGCGACCTCGTGGAGGGCACTCCCTTCGCGGTGATCGCCGAGAAGGTGCGCTCCGTCGTCGAGAAGCTGGGCGTGGAGTCCTACGGCGAGAAGGGCGAGGAGTTCGACCCGCAGCAGCACGAGGCGATCTTCCAGCAGCCGACCCCCGGCGCCACGACCACGACGATCCTCGAGGTCGTCGAGGTCGGCTACCGCCTGGGCGACGTGGAGCTGCGCCCGGCGAAGGTCGTCGTCGCCGTCCCGGCAGAGTAGGGGACCGATGGCTAGCCAGGACTGGTTCGACAAGGACTTCTACAAGACGCTCGGCGTCGACAAGAGCGTCAGCGATGCGGACCTGAAGAAGACGTACCGCAAGCTCGCTCGGAAGTATCACCCGGACTCCAACCAGGGCGATGCCAAGGCCGAGGCGACCTTCAAGGAGATCAGCGAGGCGTACTCGGTGCTCTCCGACCCCGAGCAGCGCAAGGAGTACGACGAGATCAGGGCCATGGGGTCCGGGGCGCGCTTCACCGCCGGTGGCGGAGGAGCGGGCGGGTTCGAGGACGTCTTCAGCCGCTTCGGGCAGCGCGGTCAGTCGAACGCCGACTTCGAGGACATCTTCGCGATGTTCAACCAGGGGCAGGGCGGATCGTTCGGCTCAGGACGGTTCGGCCAGACCTCCGGCGGATTCCGTGGCTTCGGCGGCCCGCAGCGCGGTGCGGACATGACGGCTCGCACCACGATCGACTTCGTCACCGCCGCGCAGGGAGAGACCATCACCCTGCAGGGCGAGGACGGCAAGCCGTTCAAGGTGAAGATCCCCGCCGGCGTCTCCGACGGCCAGAAGATCCGCCTGCGCGGTCGTGGTCGTCCCTCGCCGGATGGCGGGGAGAGCGGCGACATCGTCGTGAGCGTGACCGTGCGCCCGCATCCGGTCTTCACCAGGGACGGGCAGAACCTCAGGGTGACCGTGCCGGTGACCTTCACCGAGGCGGCGCTCGGCGCGACCATCGAGGTGCCGACGCTCGGCGGCGACGTGGTCAAGCTCCGTGTCGCTCCGGGGACGCCGTCGGGGCGCGTGCTGCGCGTGAAGGGGCGGGGCATCTCGAACAGCAAGGGCACCGGCGATCTGCTCGCCGAGCTCCAGGTCGCTGTGCCCTCCCACCTCGACGAGGCCGCGCGCGCCGCGCTCGAGGCCTTCCAGGCCGCCGAGCCCAAGGAGAACCCGCGCGCCGACCTCATCGCGAAGGCGCGCGGCTGATGAACCCCCGGGCCGTCGCAGGCATCCCTGTCGCCTTGGGCGGATCCTCTGCGGATCTGCTCGTCGCGATGCGCATGCCTGCGACGGCGTCCGGACAGAGGAGAGCGGCATGACGCCCGACGACGAGGACGCCCCGGTCTTCGCGATCGCGGTCGCCGCCGAACTCGCCGGCATGCACCCGCAGACATTGCGGCAGTACGACCGCATCGGGCTCGTCGTGCCCGGTCGCACGAGGGGCGGCTCGCGACGTTACTCGGCCCGCGACGTGCAGCAGCTCCGCGAGGTCGCCCGGCTCTCCGGCGAGGGCATGAGCCTGCCCGCCATCGCGCGCCTGCTCGATCTCGAGGACGAGGTGCGGATGCTCCGCCGTCGCGTGCTCGAGCTCGAGGGTGCGCTCCGCGCCGAACGGGAGAACCGCCCCGGCGTGCGCGTCTTCGCCGCCGGTGCCACCGGCTCCATCGTCACCGTGCCCTCAGGCAGGCGCGTGCGCCGCGCCACCGAGGTCGTGCTGTGGCGGCCGGGACTGCGCTCCGGCGACGATTCCGCCGACTGAACCGGACCGCTCGCTAGTCGCTCGCTGAGCGGCTTGCCCCTGCTCGCTGAGCCTGTCGAAGCGCAGCTTCTCGCGCCGCGCGCGCATTCGACGATGCCGTCGAAACTGCCTCGGGTTGACTTATGAAATCGATTGCAGTTTACTGTATTTCGTTAACGGTACACGAAGAGGTGGATTCATGGTCACGATGCGACCGACCCGCGCCCCCGCCCTGGGCGATCAGCTCGCCGGCGTCCTGCGCGATCAGATCATCCGTCGGCAGGTGCTGCCGGGCACCCATCTCGTCGAGGATGCGCTCGCCGCCGAGTACGACGTGAGCCGCGGCCCCGTGCGCGACGCTCTGCGTCAGCTCGAGTCGCAGGGCCTCGTCGAATCGCGCCGCCGCGGATTCTTCGTCGTCGGCCTGAGCCAGAGCGACATCGACGACCTCTACGAGCTGCGCGAGTCCATCGAGCTCGTCGCCGTCACCCGTGCGATCACCCACGCGACCCCCGAGCAGCTGCGCATCGGGCGCGAGATCGTCAGGGAGATGATTGCCTGCGCCGATCGCTCCGCGGCCGCGGAGTTCGCCGATGCGGACATGCGCTTCCACGCCCTGCTCTACCGGATCGGCGGCAATCGCCGGCTGGTGGATGTGTGGGAGGCGTACGAGCCCGTCTTCGCGAGCCTCATGCAGCTCACCGTCGAGGAGGACGTCGACCTGCATCCGTCCGCACACGATCACGGCCGACTGCTCGATCTCCTCGAGAGCGGCGACGCCGCGGCGATCCAGGCAGAGCTGCGCGAGCACCTCGACGGTGCACGCGGCCGGATGGCGCATGCCGTCGAGGCGCTGACCGAGGCCGCCGATGAGGAGCGCGCATCATGACCCTGCTCGAAGACCGTACGGATGCCGTCGCCGCCCCGGCAGAAGAGACGCAACCCACCCGCCGCCGATTCGTCGGTGTAGCGCAGTCGCGCACGCTCCTCGTCCTGGCGATCCCTGCCCTGATCTTCTACGGCTTCGCCGTGCTCGTGCCGACGATCCGCGGGGCGGTGCTGGCATTCACGAACTGGGACGGCCTCTCCCAGACCTACGACTTCGTCGGCTTCGACAACTTCATCCGCATCTTCACGACGCAGAGCTCGCTCGAGGCGCTGAAGATGACGCTCATCTTCGCCGTCGCCGTGACGATCCTGCAGAACGGGATCGGTCTGCTGCTCGCCCTCGGCGTCAACAGCGGGCTGAAGTCGCAGAACTTCCTGCGGGTGCTGTTCTTCGCCCCCGTCGTGATCACCCCCGTGGTCGTCGCGTATCTCTGGAAGTTCCTGCTCACGCCGGACGGAGCGGTCAACACCCTTCTCGCCGGCGTCGGGCTGGGAGATGTCGCCCCGAGCTGGTTGGGCGACCCGTTCTGGGCGGCCGCCTCGGTGGTCATGATGATCGTCTGGCAGCACGCCGGCTACTCGATGGTCATCTACATCGCCGGCCTCCAGTCGATCCCACAGGAGCTGAACGAAGCGGCCGCCGTCGACGGCGCAGGCTCCTGGCGGCGGTTCTGGTCTGTGACCTGGCCGTTGCTCGCCCCGGCGACCGCGATCAACGTCATGCTCACGATCATCGGCGGGCTGAAGATGTTCACCGAGGTCTTCGTGCTGACCGCGGGAGGCCCAGGCGGATCGACCGAGACGATGTCGACGCTGCTCTACAAGTCGGCGTTCCAGTTCAACGAGTTCGGCTACGGCATCGCCCTGGCGCTCGTGCTCGCGGTCGTCGTCGTGTTCTTCTCCGTCGCGCAGCAGCGCCTGAGCCGGAAGGGCGGCCGCTGATGTTCCGCTACACCAAGGCCACCTTCGTGCGCGAAGTGGTCATGCTCCTCATCGCCCTGGTGTTCGTGTTCCCCGTCTACATCCTGGTGAACATGTCCCTGCGACCGGCAAACGATGCGACCTCGCCGCTTCTGCCCTCGGCGCGGCCGACCTTCGACAACTTCGCGCAGGCGTGGAGTCAGGCGGGCCTCGGGCAGGCCCTGCTCAACAGTGCCATCGTCACCGTCACGAGCGTCGTGCTCATCGTGGCGATCTCCTCGATGGCGGCGTACCCGCTGTCGAGGGTGATGTCCCGGTTGTCCACGACGGTGTTCTGGATCGTGCTCGTCGGCATGATGATCCCGTTCCAGGTCGCGCTGATCCCGCTGTACCAGACCATGCGCGATCTCGGCCTGCTCGGGTCGCTCGCCTCGCTGATCCTCTTCTACACGGGCAGCCAGGTGCCGTTCTCGGTGTTCCTCTACACCGGGTTCCTTCGCACTCTGGAGAGGGACTACGAGGAGGCGGCCGCTCTCGACGGTGCGGGCACGTTCCGCACGTTCACGAGCATCGTCTTCCCGCTGCTGCGTCCGATCACGGGCACCGTGATCATCCTCAACGCGATCACGGTGTGGAACGACTTCCTCGTTCCGCTCCTGTACCTCAGCGGCACCCCTCAGCAGACGGTCACCGTCGCGCTGTACGCCTTCGTCGGACAGTTCGTCTCGAACTGGCCCGTGGTGTTCGCAGGACTCGTGATCAGCGTCGTCCCCGTGCTCGCGGTCTACTTCCTCATGCAGAAGCAGATCATCAAGGGCTTCGCCGGAGGTCTGAAGGGATGAGCCTGACCGCATACGCCCTGCGTGTCGACGGACAGGCGGAGCCGCAGGGCATCGTCGCCGCTCCCGTGTTCTCCTGGCGTCTTGCCGCCGACATCCGAGGGGCCCGCCAGTCGGCCTATCGCATCACCGTCGCCCAGCACCTGCCGGGCGGGGACACCGCGCGCGTCTGGGACTCTGGGTGGACCCCATCGGATGCCACGACCGGCATCGCCTACGAGGGCGGACCTCTCACGAGTTCCGCCGACTACGCCTGGGAGCTCGAGCTGCGCGACCAGGGCGGCGCCAGCACGAAAGCCGGCGCGCGGTTCGCCACCGGCATCGTGCACCGCGACGAATGGCGGGCCGTGTGGATCGGACGCAATCCGCTCTTCCGGCACACCGCGCTTCCGCCGCAGGACACCGACATCAGCTTCACCGTCAACAAGCTGCAGCCGGTCCGCCGCTTCGTCAGGCACTTCACCCTCGACGAGGTGTCCGCCGTCGCGAAGGTCCACGTCTCGGCCAAGGGTGCCTATCGGCTGTACGTGAACGGGACGAAAGTCGGCACGGACGAGCTCGCGCCGGGATGGACCGAGTACCGCGACCGCATCACCTACCAGTCCTGGGACATCACGCCGCTGCTGCGCCGTGGCCGTAACAGCATCGCAGCCCTCCTCGGCGACGGCTGGTATGTCGGCTTCATCGGCACCGACAGGCGCCATCAGGCGCAGCACTACGGCAAGGAGCCGTCGCTGTTGGCGCAGGTCGTGCTCGATTCCGGCGACGGGGGTCGACGGGTCGTGGCGACCGGCGACGGATGGAAGGAGGATGCCTCGGACATCCTCTACGCCGACATGCTCATGGGCCAGTACGAGGACTCCCGCCGTGCCGAGCCCGGCTGGCACCTGCCGGAGCACGACATCTCCGGCTGGTCGGATGCCGTGGTCAAGGACACCTCCGTCGACCTGCTCGTCCCGGAAGCGGATCCCGGCGTGCGCGCCACGGTGCGCCTGCCGGCGGTGTCCGTCGAGCCACGGGGCGACGGCCGTTTCATCGTCGACTTCGGTCAGAACCTGGTCGGGCGGCTGCGCCTCACACTTCGCGATCAGCCGGCGGACCGCCGGATCCAGCTCGATCACGCGGAGGTGCTCGACGAGGGCGAGCTCTACACCGCCAACCTGCGCACGGCGGAGCCCGTGGACGTGTTCTGGACCAACGGCGACGCCGAGCAGGTCTTCGAACCGCGGTTCACGCTGCACGGCTTCCGCTTCGCCGAGGTGCGAGGCATCCACGGAGACCTCGCGGCGGCGGACATCGAGGCGGTTGTCCTGCACAACGACGTCGAGTTCGTCGGGACATTCTCGTCATCTGACGCCCTCCTCGATCGGCTGTACCAGAACGTCGAATGGGGGCTGAGGGGGAACTTCGTCTCGATCCCCACCGATTGCCCGCAGCGCGACGAACGGCTCGGCTGGCTCGCCGATGCGCAGGTGTTCGCGCCGACCGCCCTCGCGATGGCCGATCTCGGCCCCCTGCTCCGGCGCTGGATGCGCGACGTGCGCAGCGCGCAGAACGACGACGGCGCCTTCCCCGACATCGCCCCGCACCTCATCCATCTCCGCGAAGGCGCGCCCGCGTGGGGCGACGGCGGGGTGACGATCCCGTGGAACGTGTACCGGGTGACGGGCGATCGGTCCGTGCTCGCCGAGGCCGCGGACTCGATGGTCGCGTGGGTGCGGCACATCGAGCGGCACAACCCGGATCTCGTCTGGCGCGAGCAGGTGGGCAACGACTACGGCGACTGGCTGCAGATCGGTGAGGAGACACGCAAGGACGTTCTGTCGACGGCCTACTTCGCGCGCAGTGCGGACCTCACCGCACGCGCGCTCAGGATCCTGGGGCGGACGGAGGAGGCCGAAGGCATCGCACGTCTGCACGAGCGCATCCGCGCGGTGTACCGCGAACGCTTCGTGGCAGAGGACGGCACGGTCGCCGGCGACACGCAGGGCGGCTACCTTCTCACCCTGGCCTTCGGGCTGCACGCGGCGGACGACCTCGATCTCATCGCGCAGAAGCTGGTCGCCGCCGTCGAGCGGCGCGACGTCTCGCTCACGACCGGGTTCGTGACGGTGGGGCTCCTCTGCCCCGTGCTCGCCAGGATAGGCAGGGAGGATCTGGCCTTCCGCCTGCTGCACAACGACCGGTACCCGTCCTGGCTGTACTCGGTGCGCAACGGCGCGACGACCATCTGGGAGCGTTGGGACGGCTGGACACCGGAGCACGGCTTCCAGTCGGCCCGCATGAACAGTTTCAACCACTACTCGCTGGGCTCGGTCGGGGAGTGGTTCTTCTCCGGCATCCTCGGCATCGACCAGGCCGATGCATCCGCCGGCTACCGGGAGATCGAGCTCGCACCTCGATTCGATCCGGCGCTCGATCACGCAGCCGGCTCCCTGGAGACCACGCGAGGTCGGATCGCGAGCACCTGGCGGCGTGAGGGAGACCGCATCGTCCTGGTCGTCACGATCCCGCCAGGGCCGGATGCCTTCCTCACCGTGCCCACCGCGGAGGAGATCACGGAAGGAGGCGAGAACGCGACGCACTCGCACGGCGTCACCCTGATGGATCGAAGTCCACGGAGCACCCGACTGCGGCTGGAACCCGGAACCTACGAACTCCGGTTCCTGCCCTGGTGATCCCGAAACCCCTACACCCTGACCCGGGGGCTCCCGCCCCCTTCCTGCATTGGAGTCTAGCCACCATGAAATCGCGTTACATCGCCGTCGTCGCCGGTGTCGCCGTCGCGGGCCTCGGCCTGTCGGCGTGCTCGTCTGCGGAGCAGCCGTCGAGCACCGAACCAACGGATTCGCTCACGATCGCCACCACGTCCAACAACCAGGCCCCCATGGAGGCGGTCGTCGCCGCCTACGAGGAGAAGACCGGGATCGACGTCAATCTCACGGTCGCTGACACCTCGCAGTTCCAGACGACGATCCGCACCCAGCTCTCCAGCGGAACCGCGCCGGACGTGTTCACGGTCTGGGCCGGCGGCGGCAACCCCGGAGCCATCGACGTGCTCCAGGGCGCGGGCTACCTCGCCGACCTCTCCGACCGCGACTGGGTCGCCGACGTCGATCCAGGGACGTCGGAGACCCTCCAGATCGACGGAAAGACCTACGGTCTGCCCTCCAAGCTCGACGCGGTCGGCGCCATCTACAACACCGCCACGCTTGCGGAGCTCGGTCTCGAGGTCCCGACGACGTACAGCGACCTGCTGACCTACTGCGCCGACGTCGCCTCGGCGGGCAAGGTCGCCTTCGCCCTCGGCATCCAGACCGACTGGGTCACCCAGCTCGTGCCGTACGCGCTCGTCGCGTCGACGGTCTACGCCGACGACCCCGACTTCGATGCGCAGCTCACCGACGGCTCTGCGACGTTCGACGGCTCCGGCTGGGGCGACGCCTTCGACAAGTACACGGAGATGAGCGAAGCCGGCTGCTTCAACGACGACCCGCTCGGCACGGACGTGACCGCGTCGTACGGGCTGGTCAACTCGGGCGAGGCCGTGGGTGTCGTCCAGGTGCTCGCGTCGTACCCGCAGATCGCCTCGACCGCTCCGGAGGGCACCGAGTTCGGCTTCTTCCCGCTGCCGGGCGACGACTCTGGCACGCCGTCGATCCCGCGCGGTATCGGTGTGAGCTTCGCGGTCAACGAGAACGCCACCAACGCCGTGAACGCCCTCGACTTCGTCGACTGGCTGGCCACGCCGGAGGCGACCGGCGTCTGGTTCGAGGCCGCGCCCGGCATCCCTGCACTGACGACCGCCGAGGTCGAGCTGGACCCGGTGATGCAGACCGCGGCGGACATCATCGCCGAGGGCCGCACCGCCCCCATGCCCGACCAGGGCTGGCCGAACGCCAAGGCGCAGGCCGCGCTGTTCGTCGGTGTGCAGCAGCTCTTCTCCGGACAGGCGGGCACGGCCGACGTGCTGCGCTCGATGGACGAGGCCTTCGCAGGCTGACCCCCCCCGGGTTCCGGGGCGCAGGGCGCCCCGGAACCCGCCCCACCTCTCCCGGAAAGACCTTCACACGCATGCCATCGCACGACATCATCACCGCCGTTCCGCTCGCCTTCGATGAGCACGGAGCGCTCGACCCGGCCGGCACCAGGGCCATCCTCGAGTACGTCGCCGCCTCCGGCGTCCAAGGGGCGCTGGTGCTCGGGACCACCGGGGAGTTCCCCGCGCTCTCCATCGAGGAGCGCAACGCGGTCGCCCGCCTCTCGCTCGAGGTGCTCGCGGACATCAGGGTGATCGTGCACGTCGGAGCCGCGAGCCGTTTCGAGGTCTCGCAGCTCATCGCCGGCGCACGCGCTGCGGGCGCGCAGGAGATCGCGGTGCTCACACCGTACTACCTGCCCGCCCCGCCCGATGAGGTCTACGACTTCTTCCAGGAGGTCGTCGCGGAGGCGGAGGGGCTCGATGTCTACGTCTACATGTTCGAAGCGCGCACCGGCATCCCCGTCGACGAGGAGCTCATCGTGCGCCTCGCAGAACTGCCGGGGGTCGTGGGGGTGAAGGTCAGCGGAGAATCGCTCGACCTCATCGCGTCTTTCCGCAGCAGGCTGCCGGAGGACTTCCTCATCTACACCGGCTCGGACGGCGATTTCGCCAGAGCGGGTCGCGCCGGCGCGGACGGCGTGATCTCCGGAGTGGCCTCGGCTTTCGCGCGCCCCTTCGTGGCGATGCGCGAGGCGCTGCTCGCCGGCGACGCCGCCCGGATCGAGGAACTGCAGACAGACATCGACGAAGTCGTCGCGGCGGTGGACGGGTCCCCCGCGCGCATGCGCGCCGCCCATCGCCTCGCCGGGCGCCCGGTCGGAGGGCGGCGCATGCCGATCCCCGAGCCGGATGCCGCGGTGCTCGCGCGACTCGCGCGCGACGTGCCGCATCACCAATAGAACGGCACCCGCAGGGGGTGCCGGAAGATGAAGGAGCAAGCAATGTCGCCCTCACGCATCTCCCTCCGTCGGCGTCTCATCGCCGCCGGAGGCCTCATGTCAGCCGCAGCGCTGTCCGCCACGTTGATGGCAGGGCCGGCGATCGCGGTCGACGAAGCACCACCGCCCATCACCGTCGCAGACGGCCTCATCGACACCGCCGACCTGAATGCGCTCGGCCTCCCGCAGGCGCAGAACGCGGAGACGGTGACGATCTTCTCGCCGGGGGATGACGACCATGCGTTCAACCACGGCACCGTTCTCATGGCGTTCAAGGGGCGTCTGTACGCGCAGTGGCAGAGCTCGCTGCGCGACGAGGACGCTCCCGAGACGATCGTCCGCTACAGCGTCAGCGACGAGAGCGGGGAGAACTGGTCCGCGCCCATCGATCTCACCGCACCGCGCACCGACGGCTACACCTCGAACGGCGGCTGGTGGACGGACGGGGAGACGCTGGTCGCCTACCTGAACGTCTGGCCGGCGGCTCTCTCGCCCCGCGGCGGATACACGCTCTACGTCTCGAGCACGGACGGCGTGAACTGGAGCGAGCCCGCGCCGGTCACCGACCAGAACGGGGATCCCGTACTCGGCATCATCGAACAGGACACCAAGGCGCTGGCGAGCGGGCGGCTGCTGACCGCTTTCCACGTGCAGCCAGGCCTGCAGGTGAAGCCGTACTACACCGATGACCCGCTGGGCGTGACAGGGTGGACGCAGGGCGAGCTGGAGAACCAGCCCTATCTGCCGGATGAGATGTCGCGCGAGCTGGAGCCCAGCTGGTTCCAGCAGCCGGACGGCGACATCGTGATGACCTTCCGCGATCAGGGCGGCAGCAGCATGTTCAAACTCGCCTCGATCAGTCACGACGACGGGGTCACCTGGTCGGACTCGGTGGTCACGGACATTCCGGACTCGCGCACCAAGCAGAGCGCGGGGACGCTTCCGGACGGCACTGCGTACCTGGCCGGAAGCCTGACCGGCACGAAGACGCGGTACCCGCTCGTGCTCGTCCTGAGCGCGGACGGCGAGACCTTCACCGACGGCTTCGTGCTGCGCGATGCGGCCGATCTCCAGCCGCTTCGATATGCCGGAAAGTCGAAGAACCTCGGCTACAGCTACCAGAAGAGCTACGTCTGGGGCGACGACCTGTACGTCTCGTACGGGACGAACAAGGAGGACGTCGAGTACACCCGCGTTCCGCTGGCTGACATCTCGCTCCGCCAGGCTCCTGGAGCGGTCGATCGGCCGCTCGTCGAGGGAGCCGGGCGCTCGCTCGTGGTCGATTGGGCGGCACCCGCCTCCGGCGGATCCGCGATCACGGGCTACGCGGTCACCGCCGAGTCGCGTTCGGGCGTCGTCGTGGAGACGACCGTGTCCGCGGATGAGCTCGGCACGACTCTGACGGGTGTCGCACCGGGACGCTACCGCGTCACGGTGGCCGCGGTGAACGCCTACGGCCAGGGCGAGGCGTCCGAACCGTCGGTGTGGGTGACGGTCACGGGCAAGCGCCACTAGTCGCTCGATCTCGGTCCGGCGTCGTCGCGGATGACGCCGGACCGGGATCGCCGCGCATGGCGCGGCAATCGATTTCACGTCGTTCGCGGTACTGTTTCCTCACGCCAGGAAGCATGAGGTCCGATGTCCACGATCTACGACGTCGCAAGACTCGCCGGGGTGTCCCCGGCGACCGTGTCGCGACTGTTCAACGGCACCAATGTCTCGCCGGCGAAGGCCGCGGCCATCCGCAAGGCGGCCGAAGAGCTGAGTTTCGTTCCCAACCGCACCGCCAGGACGCTCAGGCGGCAGAGCTCTCAGGTCATCGGGCTCATCATCCCCGACATCGAGAACCCGTACTTCACGGAGATGGCACGCGGCGTCCAGGACGTCGCGGCAGATGCCGGGCTCTCGGTCGTGCTGTGCAACTCCGACTCGGAGTCGGACAAGGAGCAGACGTACCTCGACATCGCGGTCGCCGAGCACATGTCGGGCGTCATCATCGCCACGGCGTCCGAGGACTCCCGTCTCGATGCCGTGCTCGCCGCGGGCCGACCCGTCGTCGCCGTAGACCGGCACACCTCCCACGACGTCGATGCCGTCGTGATGGCCAACCGGGCCGCAGGCGTGAGCGCGACGAGGAGCCTGATCGACGCCGGGTACCGCCGGATCGCCTGCATCAACGGGCCGGAGTCGATCGACACCGCCGCCGAGCGTGCGGCGGGCTGGCGGGACGCCCTCGCCGATGCCGGGCGCGAGGTCGACGAGGATCTCCTGCGTTTCTCCTCCTTCCGCGTCGATGGGGGCAGGGAGGCGATGGCGCGGCTGCTCGAGCTGCCCACTCCGCCGGATGCCGTGGTCGCGGGCAACAACCTCATCGGCGTCGGGGCGATCCAGGTGCTCAGCGAGCAGGGGCTCACCCCGCCGCGGCTGGGAGTGGCGGTGGTCGGCTCCCTCCCGTTCACCACGCTGTCCCCTGCTGCGGTGACGGTCGTCCGTCTGCCGGCCCGCCACATGGGCGTCACGGCCGCCCGGATGCTCCTCGATCGGATCGAGGGCGATGCGCAGCCGGCGAGGACCGTCGTGCTGCGCAGCGAGCTGCAGCCCGCCACCGCGGCGCGCGACTGATCGCCTCTCTTCCCGGCGCTCCGCGTCTTGAGTTGATTGATGAAATCGATTTCGCGTAGGGTTAGGGAAAGCCATCCGCGATCGAGGAGGACGCCATGCGGTGCACGATCGGGGTCGACGTGGGGACGTCGAGCACCAAGGGCGTGCTCGTCGCGGCGGACGGCGAGATCCTGGCGTCGGCGACACGCACGCACGAGGTGGACCGCCCGCGGACCGGCTGGGTGGAGATGGACGCCGCCCTCTGGTGGGACGAGTTCGTCTCCATCGCGCGAGAGCTCGTGGCGTGGCGCGCTTCGACAGGCTCAGCGAGCGATGGGAGCGGTGGCTCAGCGAGCGCCGTAGAGATCGTCGCCATCGGCGTCAGCGGCATGGGCCCGTGCGTGCTGCTCGCGGATGAGGACGACATTCCGGTGCGCCCGACGATCCTGTACGGCGTCGACACCCGCGCGGGCGCCCAGATCGCCCGGATGACCGAGGAGCTCGGCGAGGGGGAGATCACCCGCATCGGCGGCTCGGTCCTCACCTCCCAGGCCGGCGGCCCGAAGCTCGCCTGGGTCTCGGACGCGGAGCCCGAGGTTTTCGTCCGTGCGCGGCGACTGTTCATGCCGGCATCCTGGCTCGTCAGGCGGCTCACCGGTTCGTACGTGCTCGATCACCAGTCGGCCAGCCAGATGAGCCCGCTCTACGACATCGAATCGGAGTGCTGGCACCGCCCATGGTGGGATCGCTACGCGCCGGCGGTCGAGCCCCCGTCGCTGAGGTGGGCGGGCGACATCGCGGGAGTCGTGACGTCGGATGCGGCATCCGCCACGGGCCTTCCCGAGGGTGCACCCGTCATCGCAGGGACCATCGACGCATGGACCGAGGCGGTCAGCGTCGACGCGCACGGCGACGGCGACCTCATGCTCATGTACGGGACGACGATGTTCCTCGTCGCGACCGGCTCCGCGCCGCTGCGCACCCCGTCGATGTGGACGACGGCTGGTGCGTTCGAAGGCACGCGGAACCTCGCCGGCGGGCTCTCCACGTCCGGCGCCCTGACCGGATGGTTGAAGGAGCTCACCGGTGCGGACTATCCGGACCTGCTCGCCGAGGCCGAGGAATCCGGACCCGGCGCGAAGGGGCTCCTGATGCTGCCCTACTTCGCGGGTGAGCGGACGCCGATCCAGGATCCGGATGCCAGAGGCGTCATTGCCGGGCTCACGCTCGAGCACGGCAGGGGTGACCTCTACCGCGCGGCCCTGGAGGCGACGGCCATGGGGGTGCGGCACAACATCGAGACGATGCGCGCCGCCGGAGCGGACATCCGCCGCGTCGTCGCGGTCGGCGGCGGAACGCAGGGGCGGCTGTGGATGCAGGTCGTCTCCGACGCCACGGGCGTCGCCCAGGAGCTCCCCCGCACCACGATCGGCGCCAGCTACGGCGCAGCCTTCCTCGCCGCATCCGCCGTCGCAGACAGAGGGTCCGTCCCGCGCATCGCCGGCTGGAACCCGATCGTCGAGACCATTCAGCCGGACCCCGACGCGCGCCGGATCTACGACGCCCTCTACGACCGCTACCGACGCCTGTACGAGGCATCGAGAGACATCGTCCACGAGCTCGCCGCCACCCAGCGGACCACCTGAACAACGAGAGACCGGAGCCATCATGACCGCTTACGCCTTCCCCACCCCCGCACCCCGTCCTTCGTCCGCGCCGCGGACGGCCTATCTCATCACCTCCGGCGATCTGCGCGAGTCCGCGAACGTCGCCGGCTGGCCCACGCAGGTGGAGCTCGAGGCCGGCGTGACGCGTGTCTTCGAGCAGCTCGGTTGGAGCGTCATCCGCGCCTTCGACGTCGATCCGGCGACCGGCCACGGCTTCATCTCCAGTCAGCGCATGGGCATGGAGGTCTTCAAGAACATCCCCGTCGATGCGCCGCTGATCGTCGCGACGGCCAACTGGCAGTACTCCCACCACGTGCTCGCGGGGCTGCGCACTCACGAGGGCCCGATCCTCACGGTCGCGAACTTCGCCGGCGACTGGCCGGGGCTCGTCGGGCTCCTCGGGCTCAACGCCGGGCTCACCAAGATGAACAAGCCCTACGCCACGACGTGGTCGGTCGACTTCACCGATGACGCCTTCGTCGACGGCATCCGCGAGTGGACCGAGACCGGGACCATCACGCACGACGCCTCGCACGTCCGACCGCTGCCGGTCCTTGCGGACAGCCCCGAGAAGCGTCTGGGCGAGGCGCTCGCCGCCGAACTGCTCGCGGACAAGGCCATCATCGGCGTGTTCGATGAGGGCTGCATGGGCATGTACAACGCGATCTTCGACGATGAGCTGCTGAACAAGACGGGCATCTACAAGGAGCGCCTGTCGCAGTCCGCGCTCTATGCGGAGATGCTGAACGTCACCGAGGCCGAGGCGGACGCCGCGTACGACTGGCTCATCGAGGCCGGGATGACGTTCGTCTACGGCGAGGATGCCGCCACCGAGCTCACCCGCGAGCAGGTGCAGTGGCAGCTGAAGATGTACATCGCCGCCCTCCGCATCGCCGATGACTTCGGACTCGACGCGGTGGGCATCCAGTACCAGCAGGGTCTGAAGGACCTCGTGCCGGCATCCGACCTCGCCGAAGGCATCCTGAACTCGACCGAGCGCCCGCCGGTGACCTCCCGTGACGGCTCGCGCGTCCTCCACGAGGGACGCGCCTTCCCCCACTTCAACGAGGCCGATGAGGGCGTCGCCGTCGATGCCCTCATCACCGACCGGGTGTGGCGGGCGATGGGCCTCGTGCCGGACAACACGTTGCACGACGTGCGCTGGGGCGAGGAGTACGACGGGCAGTTCGTGTGGGTGTACGAGATCTCGGGTTCGGTACCCGCTTCGCACCTGGGCGGATGGCAGAACGCCGAGGGCTGGCGGCAGGGACATGTGTTCTTCCCCGCCGGTGGCGCAACGATCAACGGAGTGTCCCAGCCGGGTGAGCTCGTCATCTCGCGCGTGTTCATCGCCGACGGCATCCTTCAGGCCGACATCTTCCGCGGATCAGCGATCACCCTGCCGGAGGACGAGACGCAGCGTCGCAAGGACGCGACGAACCCGGAATGGCCGATCGCGCACGTCGTGCTGCACGGGCAGAGCCGTGACCAGTTCATGGCCAGGCACAAGGCGAACCATGCCCAGGTCGTCTACGCGCCGGACGCAGAGACCGCCGACAAGGCCCTCATCGCGAAGGCCGCCTTCTTCGAGGGAATCGGGATCAAGGTCAACCTCGTCGGCGACGTGAACCTCTGAGCGTCGCGCTGACTGCTCGCTGAGCTGTCGAAGCGCGTCCTCCGTTCGCTCGCTGAGTCTGTCGAAGCGCGCCCTCCGTTCGCTCGCTGAGCCTGTCGAAGCGCCGTGCCGAGCCAGGGCGGTAAGGTGGCGACACGATGAGGATCACGCGTCGGACGTTTCTGATCGGTGCCGGCGCCGGTGCCATCGGCGTGCTGCTGGCGTCGTGCACGCCGGAGCCGGCGCCGTCCCCGACGCCCACGCGCACGCCTTCACCGCTTCCGACGATGCCGGTGCCCGCGCCGGCGGCGAGCATCCGCAGCGCCTGGTCCGCCGACCCGTACGCGGAGGGCGCCGTGAGCTACACCCGCGTCGGGGTCCAGGCCCAGACGCGGGCCACACTCGCCGAGCCTGTCGAACGACGCCTCTTCCTCTCCGGCGAGGCGACCGATGTGGAAGCACCGGGAACGATCCTCGGCGCGGTGCGCTCCGGCCTCGATGTCGCCGTCCGGGTGCGGTCGGTGATGGTCGGGGACGAGCGCGTCGCCGTCATCGGTGCCGGTCTCGCAGGCGCGGCCGCCGCATCGGCGCTCGTCGAGGCCGGCGCCGCCGTCACGGTCTTCGAGGCGCGCGATCACGTCGGCGGTCGCGCTGCCTCGACCATCGAGCAGGGCTGGCCGATGCCCGTCCAGCTCGGCGGCTGGCTCATCCGACCGGAGGACGCCGAGGCGGCGGGTGTCGCCGACGTCGATGCGGCGGTCGTGGACGCGCCGTGGTGGCGCTCCGCCGATGCGGACGTCGAGCCTCTGACGGATGCTCCGATCACCGCGGCGATCGATGCCGCCGTCGATCTTCCCACCGACGTCTCGCTGAGCCAGGCTCTCGTCGATTCCGGCGCGGACCCCGACGATGCGCGACTGGCCGCGCTGCTGGCCTCTCTCGTGTCGACCGCGGGTGCCGAGCCCGACCTGCTCTCGACGTGGTTCCCGCCGGCGCTGCCGCAGGCATCCTCCCTCGCGCTGCTCGGAGATCTCGGCGCGCACGTCGAGAGCCTGCTGGAGGGCGCGCGGCTCAGCCTCTCCTCCCCGGTCTCCCGCATCGCCTACGACGACGCAGGGGTCAGCCTCCGGCTCGGCACGGGCGAGTCGGTCTCTTTCGACAGGGTGGTTGTCACCGTTCCCCTCGGCGTGCTGCAGGCGGACGCCATCGAGTTCGCGCCGGCGCTGCCGTTCACCCACCGCGGCGCCGTCAACGCGCTCGGCATGGGGGACATCGAGACGATCTGGCTCCGCTACGACGAGCCGTTCTGGAACTCCGAGGCGACGATCTGGCAGGTCGTCGGGTCCGAGGGCCTCATCCGGACATGGGTCAACCTCCAGCCGCTGACCGGCGAGAGCATCCTCGTCGGCATCGTCGGGGGTGCGGATGCCGAGGAGTTCGCCGAGCTCGACGACACCGGCGCGCTGGCCGCCGCGCTCAGCTCGCTGGAGGTCTTCCTGCCCGTCGACGAGACGGGCTGATCCGGCTGATCAGCGCGAGCAGGGCGGCAACGGCGGCGAACAGCGCGAGGGCGAGTCCGCTCGTCACGGCGAACTCGCCGAAACCGCTCACCTGCCGAAGGTCAAGGAAGTAGTACGGATACCAGCCGATGCGGGGCCCGCGCCACATGGTCACCGCGCCCCAGACGATCGGGAACGCCAGGGAGTACGGCACGGTCCACCAGCTGACTGAGCGATGACCCGGTGTCACGATCCACGCGAGCGCGGTCACGGCGGGGAGCCAGAAGTGCAGCACCTGATCGGACCACGGCACGTCGACACGGATGCCCCGCAGACCCGCCTGCCAGACGATCAGGGCGAACGCGATCCCCGCCGTGATCGTCCACGTCAGCGTCAGCGACAGCGCGATGCTGTACCAGCGGGGATCCTCCTCGCGCAGCCAGGCGATCACCGCGCCGGCGATCAGGAGCGCCACGAGCGCGATGTTCGACTCGACCGTGAGGTAGGCGAAGAAGTTCTCCCCGGCGATGGTCTGCGAGCTCAGGCCCCAGAGCAGTCGGTGCACGAGGGCGATCGTGCAGACGGCCGCGGTGAGCAGGCGGAGCATCCCGAAGGTCGTCCGTGCCGTCACCGTCGATCCGCCTCCTTCCCCGCTGCCTGGCCTCCCGGCGAGTCTACGATCCGGCCGTGCTCGCCCGCTGGGCCGTGAAGGCCTCGAAATCGGCCAGCGACACGGCCGCATAGGCGTACGCCCACCGCAGCAGCGCCTCGGTGACCGTGCGGCCGCCGCCGATGTAGCCGGCGACGATCGTCGATGTCTCGGACTGGCTGTGCGCCCGCGCGAGCGTCGCGGCACACGCCTGGGCGTACGTGACGAAGGGGCCGTCGTCGAGCTCCTCGATCTCGATGCCGCCCTTCATGTCGTGGAACTGCCTGGCGTAGTAGTCGCCGTTCGCGCCGCGGAAATGACCGAGGAAGGGATCGGACAGCGCCTGCAGGATCCGCTGCAGCGAGACCACGCGTGCGCCTTCGCCCTTCGCCTCGATGAGCCGCTGGAGGAGCCTCGGCTGCGGGATCCGGCCGAACTCGACGAGCACGCTCCGCTTCGCCTCCTTCGGCTGCATGAGCAGGGTGTTGTCCTCGCCGTCCTGGAAGAGCACGAGGTAGCAGCGGGTGCCGACGCTTCCCACCCCGACCACGCGGCGGGCGACGTCCGCGAGGGTGTAGTGGTCCAGCAGCAGCGAGATGTCGGCGCCGGCCGAGGTGCGGTACTCATCGATGAGGTCGTGGACGACGGCCTCGACCTCCGACTCCACGGCTGTCGTCGTCGGCGGCTGATGCACGAAGCGACGGCGCCCGTCGTCGCCGAGGGCGGTGAGCCGACGGACGGCCCGCTCACCGGTGCGCTTCTGCGCGTGCCTGATCGAGCGGCGGACGGCCCGCCTGGCGTCCTGGTCGAGCAGCGCGCGCGTGGACTCCACGTCGAAATGGGTGAAGTAGCGCTCCGTCGGGCTGGTCCTGCTGCCGCGGCGGATGCCTCGGACGTAGCTGCGCACCGCCTCGCGGACCGCCTGCTCGATCACGGCGTCCGATCGGCCGGATGCCTGACCGCCGACCACGACACTGGCGACCAGCCGCTTGAGATCCCACTCCCACGGCGCCCACGCCGCCTCGTCGAAGTCGTTCAGATCGAACATCAGATCGCGCTGCGGCGAGGCGTAGAAGCCGAAGTTCGACACGTGCGCGTCGCCGCAGGAGGCGACGAGGATGCCCGAGTGCGGTGCGTCGGCGAGATCTGCGGCCATGAGCGCCGCCGTGCCGCGGTAGAACGCGAACGGGCTCGCCGACATCCGCTCCGCGCGGAGCGGGACGAGCTCGGGGACGCGACCGGCGTCCTGCGCGGCGAGGATGCCGAGCGGATCGCGCTCGCCGGAGGACAGCACGGCGAGCTCGGTGCGGGGGATCTGGGTGCGGACCGATCGCCCGCGCTCCACGAGTTCCGCGCGGGAGGCGGGGCGCGTCCAGTCTGTGCTCATCCGCTCATCATGGCACCGGTGAGCCCGCGCGCGTGCCGCGGGGTCCGGCCGGGTCAGGCGGCGGTGAGGAACGGGCGTGCGGCGTCGAGATAGGCGCGCGGGTCGTCCGCCCAGAGCCGGATGCGTTCGACCCGATGGCTGCCGCCCTTCGGCGGCAGGCCGGGCAGCCGTACCGTCACGGGACGCTCCAGCTCGATCTCGATGTTGGTCTCGTCCTGCACCCGTTCGGCGTACTCGACGCCTGTGATGCGCTGCTGCTTGGGCTCGTCGACCCTTCGCGCGATAGCGATCGAGGCGATGTCCTCCCAGGACACCGGGACGTCGACCTCCAGACCGGCGCGCACCCTCACTCCGTCGGGGCCGACGATGTGCGGGCGCATGAGCATGGCGCAGAGCAGGCCCAGCATCCAGGTCACGCCCCAGATGCCGAGGACCAGCATGATGATGCGCACGACGGGCCACCGGTGCACGATGAGGTCGATGATCGGGATCTCCACGGCCGAGAGCCCGATGAAGATGAACAGCACCGTCAGCACCGGGCGGTGATAGCCCAGCCCCGTGCCGCCGGCCGGCACCGCGGGGCGCCGCGTGACGGCACGGGCGATGCTGGAGTACACCCGGAGCTCGGCGAACAGCGCTCGGCGCAGCGCGTCGATGACGCGAGCCCCGCGCGAGGGCGCGATCCGGTCCGCCGTGTCCGTCATGAGCCGGCCTTCGTCGTGGCGGCTGCCGCATCGTCCACCAGCGAATGCAGGCGTTCGACGACGGCCGCGAGTCCTCGGTCGACCGCATCGCGATCCTCCGGTGCGATGGCCGAGCGCAGGGCCGCGTCGAGTTCGGCGTGCTCCTGCTGCATCCGCGCCATCTCCGCGGCCGCGGTGTCGGTGAGCTCGACGAGCACAGCCCGACGGTCCGTAGGGTGCGGCATGCGCCGGACGTGGCCTGAGCGCTCGAGCGCATCGACGAGACCGGTGATGTTGCGGGGAGTCACCGCGCACTCGCGCGCGAGCGCCTGCTGCGTGAGGGGCCCCGCGTGGTGGAGCACCCAGAGCAGATGCACGCGGGCGGTGGTGAGCCCTGTTCCGACGAACGCGCGCGACATGTCCTTCTGGAACAGATCGGCGATCTGGAGCAGGCGATCGATGAGCAGGGGCGACATGATTGTTACCCTACTGCATTATTACCTATATTCACGATTTTGAGAGATGCGGTCACGCAGGCGGAAGTCTCAGCACGCCCGGTGCTTCGCCGCCGGTGAGGTCCTCGGCGATCCGGATGCTGCGGGCGAGCTCGTCCGCCGCGGGGATCACCGTGCCGAAGCGTTCCCGGTCGCTGCACACGATGTTCAGTGTGATCAGGTGCGTACCCGTGTCCCAGGTGTAGGTGGCGAACGGCGGGGACGACGGTGACGGAGGGATCGGCATCACGAGTTTCTCGCCGACACCGAGCGGTGTGCGGAACTCCTCGGTGTCGTCGTATTCGATCGGCATCGTCGCCCTGGCCATCCTGACCTGCGGCGTCAGCTCCTGGGTCGTCGCCAGCGCTACGAGCAGCTCCGGATCCGCCTTCCACGTCCAGGCGAGCACGCGGCCGTCCGCCTGTCGCATCGCGAAGGGCGCGGCCTGGCTCATCAGCCATGCGCCGAGCCGCGAACCAGGCCGCTCCGCGGCGCCCACCGCCTGGTTCGCCTGCCCGAGCAGCATCCGCAGCGCCGCCTTGCGATGGCGGCGGCCCTTCCAGCCGAGCGATCCGGTCACGGGGATCCACAGGGCGGGGTCGGCGGATGCTGTCAGGCGCATGCCTCCACGGTAGACGCTCGGGCCATGGACCGCGCGGCCTGCCTCCTCTGGGAGATCAGCCCCCTCGGGTAGAGTGGCGTGCGCCCGACCAGGCTCCCCGTGGCCGCCAGACCGTAAGGCAGCATCCCGTGACCTCATCCGACGATCAGATCGATGCGTCGAACGCTCCCCGTCCGCTGAAGATCCTGATCGGGTGCGACACCTTCGCGCCCGACATCAACGGCGCCGCCCGCTTCGCCGAGCGCCTCGCCGCAGGTCTCGTCCAGCGCGGGCACGACGTGCACGTCGTCGCGCCGAACCAGGCGTACCGCACGGCGAAGGCGCGCACGGAGGTCATCGAAGGCGAGCCGATGACGCTGCACCGGCTGCCGTCGATCCGCTGGGCTCCGCACGACTGGCTGCGCTTCGTCTGGCCCTGGCGGTCGAAGCACTACGCGAGGAAGGTGCTCGACGAGGTGCGCCCTGACGTCGTGCACATCCAGTCGCACATCGTCATCGGCCGCGGGCTCTCGCGCATCGCGCACGAGCGGGGCATCCCGGTCGTCGCGACCAACCACGTGATGGCCGAGAACGTCCTCGAGCACACGCGGATGCCGCAGTTCATCAACGACCTCATCCTGCGGTTCGCCTGGGCGGACGCCAAGCGCACGTTCGACCTCACCCGCGCCGTCACCACACCGACGAGGCGCGCCGCGGACTTCCTCGAGCGCACCGTCGAGGTGTCCGGTGTGATCCCGGTCAGCTGCGGCATCGACCGCAGCCAGTACACCCCCGTCGTCGCGCCGCGGGACGAGAACCGGATCGTGTTCGTCGGCAGGCTCACCGCCGAGAAGCAGGTCGAGGTGATCCTGCAGGCGATGACGAAGCTCGACCCTGCGCTGGACGTGCACTTCGACATCGTCGGCGGCGGCGACCAGGCGAAGAACCTCGAGGCGCTCACCCGCCAGCTCGGTCTCGCCGAGCGGGTCACGTTCCACGGCAGGACCACGGATGGCGAGCTGCGAGCCGTCCTCTCTCGCGCCAGCCTCTTCGTGATCGCCTCGATCGCGGAGCTGCAGTCCATCGCGACGATGGAGGCGATGGCCTCTGCCCTGCCGATCGTCGCCGCCGATGCGGTCGCGCTGCCGCACCTCGTCCACGACGGCGAGAACGGCTACCTCTTCACCCCCGGCGATGCTGATGACCTCGCCGACAAGCTGACCCGTGTCCTCACGGCATCGGATGCCGAATACGCGCGGATGCAGCACGCCTCCCTGGACGGGGTGCTCGTGCACGACATCAACCGCACGCTCGACACCTTCGAGGCCCTCTACCGCGACGAGCCCCTGCCGGAGTAGGAGCCGAGATGCACATCGTCTTCTTCGGCGATCAGCACCTGGAGTCGCTCGGCGGTGCGCAGGTGTCCATGCGGTTGCAGCGGAGATTCCTGGAGCAGGCAGGGCACACCGTGACGGTCGTCGCGCCGCGGATGCACGCGTCGAGGCCGGGGGGCTCGCTGAGCCCGGACTCCCCAGGCTCGCCTTCTGCTAGCTCGCTGAGCCCGTCCTCTTCTAGCTCGCTGAGCCCGTCCTCTTCTAGCTCGCTGAGCTTGTCGAAGCGCGCCGATGCCTACCTCGATACCCCGTCGATCCCGATCACCCTCGACCGGGAGTACTCCATGACGTGGCCGGGGCGAGGTGTCGACCGCTTCCTCGACCACGCCTTCGCCGTCCGCCCGCCGGTGGACGTCGTGCACGTTCAGGCGGATTTCTGGGGGGCGTTCATCGGTCACCGGTTCGCGCATCGTCACGGCATCCCTGTCGTCCACACCATGCACAACAGGGTGGACGTCGGCATGGCCGCCGTCACGCCGCTGCATCGCCCGGCCCTCGCCGTGCTGAACCTCTGGCGTCGCACCGCGATGCGGGGGATCGGCGCCGCCGTGCCCGGCCTCGACGGCTGGGCGTACCTGCGCGGCATCGCGCAGGGCGCGTCGGCCGTGACGGCCCCGTCGGGGCACTTCGCGGCTCGCCTGGAGGAGCACGGCGTCTTCGACCACGTCGACGTGATCTGGAACGGCATCGACGATGAGGTGCGACAGGCGACGCTCGCCGCTCGCGGACCTCGGCAGTCGGGCCGTCCGCGCTTCGTGTGGCTCGGCAGGATGAGCCCCGAGAAGAGGCTGCTGCCGTTCCTGGAAGCGGTCGTCGCCTCCGGCGTCGACGCGGACGTCGAGGTCATCGGCGGCGGCGGGCAGCGCAAGGCCGCGGAGCGCATCGCGCGCGGACACTCCGGCATCCGCTTCGCCGGCAGGCTGACCTACGCCGAGACGCTCGCCAGGATCGCGGCGGCGGACGCTCTCGTGCAGACCTCGATCGGGTTCGAGACGCAGGGGATGACGCCGTTCGAGGCGGCGACGCTCGGGACCCCGTCGGTGATCAGCGATCCCGACATCGCCGCCGAACTGCGGGGCGGGCTGTGGCAGGTGCCTGCGGCATCCGGCACGGAGCCGGAGCGCATCGACGCCCTCGCTCTGACGCTGCGCGAAGCGGCGGCTGACATCGTTGCGGGGCGCTCGCCCGTGCCCGTGCCGGAGGTCGCGGAGGAGTTCCGCCAGTCCTCGCGGACGGCCGCGATGATCGCCGTGTACGAGCGCGTGCTTGCGGAGTCCTGAGGGCTGGCCTGCTCGCGGGCGGCCGGGCTGGTCGCCCGCGGCTGGGTGGTCGCTCGTGGTCGGGATGCGGCGTGCATTGCGGCGTGAAGTGCCAGGTGAAGCGGGCGGCGGTGTGGCGTCGTCAGCGGCGGGGCGTGGACGCGGGAGCATGTCGGCGCGGCGGGCTATCCTGGCCGGGTGACAGGCCCCGCACAGACCTCCGACCGATCGTTCTCACCGAGTCTGCGCGTGCTCCTCACCCTCGCGGCGACGGTGATCGTCATCGCCGGGCTCCACTTCGCCGCACAGATCGTCGGGCCGATCGCTCTCGCCGTCGTCATCGTGATCATCTGCGAGCCCGTGCGCGCACCGCTCGAGCGGCGGGGCTGGCCGCGCTGGCTGTGCTCGACCGCGGTGATCGCGCTGGCATATGTCGTGCTCGCGGCGATGGGAGCGCTGCTGTGGTTCGCAGCCACGCAGTTCGCCCGCCTCATCGCAGAGCTCAGCACGGGCGACGCGCTGACCAGGCAGGTCGACGACATCGTCGGCTGGCTGGAGTCGCTCGGCTTCCTGGAGGAGGCGACGGATGCTGTGGCATCCGCGTTCGATCCCGAGGCCCTTCTCGGCATCGTGCAGAGCGTCGGCGGCGCGATCGTCGGAGTCGCGACGGCGCTGTTCTTCGTCTTCGCCTACATCATCTTCATGGCGGTCGACGCCGCCCGCTACCGGCAGGCGCCCGCGCTGTTCGCCGCGACGAGGGCCGGCGTGCTCGGCCGCATCGTACGACTGAACTCCGGCATCCGGCGGTACTTCGTCGTCAATGCGATCTTCGGTGCGATCGTCGCGATCGTCGACGGGCTGGCGCTGTGGTGGATGGGGGTGCCAGCGCCGCTGGTCTGGGCGATCCTGTCGTTCGTCACGAACTTCGTCCCGAATGTCGGATTCATCCTCGGACTCGTACCGCCCGCGATCCTGGCGTTCTTCGTGGGCGACTGGCCGCTGATGCTGGGTGTGATCGCCGTGTACTGCGTCGCCAACGTCGTGCTGCAGGTGCTCGTCCAGCCGAAGTTCGTCAGCGATGCGGTGGACATCAGCCTGACGCTGAGCTTCTTCTCGGTGATCTTCTGGACCTGGGTGATCGGGCCCCTCGGAGCGATCCTGTCGATCCCGCTCACTCTGCTCACCCGTGCGCTCATCCTGGAACCCAATCCGGATGCGCTCTGGCTGCGATGGCTCTCCGGCGATCGGACGGCCGTCCCGCCGCCGCCTGAACCAGAGCCGGTCGCGGTCAGGGTCAGGCGCCGCCGGCGATGGCCGTGGGGATGATCAGAAGACGGACATGAGCGTGTGCAGTGCGGAGAGCAGGAAGCTGAAGAGGCCGCCGAACACTCCCGCGATGCCGAGCCCGGTGGCGATGCCGGCTGCGCCCCGCGGTGCGTCACGACGGCGCAGGCCGATGATCCCGAGGATGAGGGCGACCACGGCCGCCAGTGTCGAGAGGACCGAGCCGATCCCGTTGACGACGCCGTACGCCTCGTAACCGCCCAGCGAACCGGAGTAGAGCAGTGCCTGGGTGGCGATCGCGAAGATCCCGCCGAGGGCGAGGCCGATGATGCCGATGATCAGCCCCGCGCGCCCCGCGCCGTTGCCGGCGCCCGCCGTGGGCCCCGCGGCCGGGTACGCCGGCGTCGCCGGGTAGCCGGCCGGTGCGGCCTGGGCGGATCCGGGGTAGCTCGGCTGGGTCGGATACCCGGGTGCCTGAGCGGGGTAGCCGTTCTGCGGCGCGGCGTACGGGGGCTGCTGGGGCGCCGGCTGCGGGACGCCCGACTGCTGAGGATCGCTCATGCCGCCGAGCATAGCGCGGGGCTCGGACTAGGGCAGGATGCGGGGGCCGGCGGCCGCATCCTCGTCCCGTCCGGATACGCGCGTCCAATCCGTCGCGCAGGGGCCGTAGCCGTCACGGCGCACCTCCACGAGCGTCGCGACGGCGGCCCAGATGGCGAGGGCGGCGAGGAGCAGGAGGAAGATCATGGCAGAAACGCTATGCTCGACAGATTCATGCCACGAGTGGCAGAATGGTCATGGTTCGCGCGAAAACTGCCACCCCTGTTCGGGTGCCGTGGAACGAGGAAGAAGGATGCCATGAAGACGGTCGCCTGTGTCGTGCAGGACGGATTCGCACCGTTCGAGTTCGGAGTCGCCTGCGAGGCCTTCGGTCTGGATCGCTCCTCCGACGGCGTGCCGAACTTCGACTTCCGCGTCGTCGCACCCCGGCCGGGCATCGTCGCATCGAAACTGGGCTTCTCCCTCAACGTGGAGCACGACCTGGCCTTCGCCTACGAGGCCGATCTCGTCGTGGTCTGCCCGCTGCCCCGCGAGCGCTGGGCTGGCATCGACCCGCTCGTGCTGGATGCGGTGCGCCACGCCGCCGCGCGCGGCGCATGGCTGCTGAGCGTCTGCAGCGGATCGTTCATCCTCGCGGCATCCGGCGTCCTCGACGGGCGGAGGGCGACGACGCACTGGATGTACGCGGACACCATGGCCGAGATGTATCCGCAGATCGACGTCGACCCTGACGTCCTCTTCGTCCAGGACGGCAGGATCATCACCAGCGCGGGAACGGCCGCAGGGCTGGATGCCTGCCTGCACCTGCTCCGCCAGGAGATCGGCGCAGAGCTGACCAACCGGGTGGCGAGACGCATGGTGGTTCCCCCGCAGCGGGACGGTGGTCAGGCGCAGTTCATCGACCGCCCTCTCCCCGCGGTGCAGAACGACTCACTGGCCCTCGTGACCGATTGGGCGATGGAGAACCTGCGCGAGGATCTCTCCGTCGAGCAGCTCGCCTATCGCGCGCACATGTCGCCTCGGACGTTCGCGCGTCGGTTCAAGGCCGAGCACGGTGCGACGCCTGCCGCATGGCTGGCCAGGCAGCGCATCATCCAGGCGCAGCGGATGCTGGAGCGCACCGACCTCGGCCTCGACCGCATCGCCGCCGAATGCGGGTTCGGATCGGCGGCCGTGCTGCGGCAGAACTTCCACCGGGTGCTGGGGACGACGCCGACGGCCTACCGCGCGACGTTCTCCTGCACGCAGGATTCCGCCGCCTGAGCGCCGGCTCGCTGCTGCCGTAGCTCGCTGAGCCTGTCGAAGCGTGCAGCTCGCTGAGCCCTGCCCCCGGCCTAGCTCGCTGAGCCTGTCGAAGCGTGTAGCTCGCTGAGCTTGTCGAAGCGTGCGGCGGGCTCCCTTCGACAGGCTCAGGGAGCGGGAAGCGGGGCTCAGGGGGACGGGGCGGGGCCGAGAAGGCGGCTTGCTGAGCTCGCCCCTGTGTAGCTCGCTGAGCTTGTCGAAGCGTGCGGTGGGCTCCCTTCGACAGGCTCAGGGAGCGGGAAGCGGGGCTCAGGGAGCGTGCGGTGGACTCAGGGAGCGGGGCTCCAGTGGCCGGGTCGGGGGAGGGCGGCATCCTCGACCGCGACGCCATCGGCCGTCACCGTCGCCGTGCAGTACAGCAGTGACTGCGTCGGGTAGCCGTGCGGACGGTTGTCGCGGATGATCGCTCGGTCGTCCTCGGCGGGCAGTTCCGCCGTCTCTGCGAGCAGCTGCGTCCACGCATCCGGGTCTGTCGAGCGGAACCTCTGCAGCCAGGCCGCGATGCGCGGCGTCCCCTGATCGTCGAGCTCGTCGTGGGCGATCATGTGGATGCCCTGATCGATCGGCGTCTCACGGAGGCGCTCGCCGTCCCAGGTGATGACGCGTGCGGCATCCGGTGTGGCCTCGACGAGGTTGAACCCGTGCATCCGCGGCGACCCCTGCGGCGACCGTCCTGCGACGGACTCCAGGGCGAGGGAACCCCGCGAGAGGGCGTCCTCGGGTGCGAGGTCGAGCACGTCGGCGCGGTTGAGAAGGACGGCGAGGCGGTGCTCTGCGGGGTTCACGGCGAGCCACGCGCCGCCCGCTCGCCTGTCGCGGATGCCGATCACGCCGGGGTACGCGTCCGGCCACCACTTGCCGAGATGGTCCCAGGAGCGTTCCGGGTCCTCGTCGCGCACGGCGAGCAGGCGCGAGGCCCCGGAATCCGCGACGTCGATGATCACCGTGCACACGCGGACCAGCCTATCCGCCCGATGTGTGCGCGGTCCTCGCCGGACGGCCCCGTGACAGGCCGCGGCAGGGGAGTATGGACGCATGAACATCGTCGTCGGAGTCACGGGCGGCATCGCCGCGTACAAGACGGTCCACCTGGTGCGACTGCTCATCAAGGCGGGGCACGATGTCACCGTCATCCCCACCGAAGACGCGTTGCGCTTCGTCGGCCTTCCCACCTGGGAGGCGATCAGCCGCAACCCGGTCACCACGAGCGTGCACGACGACGTCGCGCGCGTGCGCCACGTCGCCGTCGGCCAGGCGGCCGATCTCGTCATCGTCGCCCCGGCGACGGCCAACACGATCGCCAGGATGGCTGCCGGGATCGCCGACGACCTGCTCGGCACCACCCTGCTCTCTACGACCGCGCCCGTGGTGATCGCACCGGCCATGCACACCGAGATGTGGCGGCATCCGGCCACGCAGGCCAACGTCGCGACCCTGCGCGAGCGCGGCGTCGGCATCCTCGGGCCGGACGATGGCGAGCTGACCGGCGGCGACGCCGGTCCTGGTCGGATGCTCGAACCGGACGTGATCGGTGAGCGCGCGCTCGCGGTGCTTGCCCCGAAGGACCTCGCCGGCCTCAGGGTTGTCGTCTCCGCAGGCGGCACGCGGGAGCCGATCGACCCGGTGCGCTTCCTCGGGAACCGTTCCAGCGGGCGCCAGGGTGCGGCGCTCGCCGCAGAGGCGGCCGCGCGCGGGGCCGCCGTGGTCCTCGTCGCCGCGAACATCGCCGCCGAGGTCCTCGCGGATGCTCACGGCGTCGAGGTGCGGGCGGCGGGCTCGGCATCCGAGCTGTCCGTCGCGATGAAGGATGCCGCGTCCGACGCCGATGTCGTGATCATGGCCGCCGCGGTCGCCGATTATCGGCCGGCGCAGGCATCCGATCAGAAGCTCACCAAGGAGGCGGGCGTGCTCACACGCATCGACCTCGTGGAGAACGAGGACATCGTCGCCTCGCTCGCCGCGGCGAGGCCGGTCGGTCAGACCGTCGTCGCCTTCGCCGCCGAGACGCTGCGCGATGCGCAGGAGCGCAGGGCGCGCGCCAGGCGCAAGCGCGAACGCAAGGGCGTGGACCTGCTCGTCGTGAACCTCGCCGATGCCGAGCATGGGTTCGAGAAGGCGGACAACGCGGTGGAGGTCATCGGTGCGGGCGGGGAGGTCGTGGCTGATGCTGTCGGCTCGAAGCGTCACGTCGCCCATGTCGTCTGGGACGCCGTGCTCGCCGCTCGGCGCTAGTGCTAAACTTGAGCCAACTTCACTCAAGTTTGAAAAGGAGCCCCAGGAGGAACAGATGACCACGCCCCAGACCGACGACCAGCAGTCCGCCCTCGAGCAGTTCGGCATCAACCTGACCGACCGCGCCAGGCAGGGAAGGCTCGACCCCGTGATCGGCCGTGACAGCGAGATCCGGCGCGTCAGCCAGGTGCTCACCCGGCGCACGAAGAACAACCCCGTGCTCATCGGCGAGCCGGGCGTCGGCAAGACCGCCGTCGTCGAGGGCCTCGCACAGCGCATCGTCGCCGGCGACGTCGCCGAGTCGCTCAAGGACAAGGAGCTGATCACCCTCGACATCTCGGCCCTCGTGGCAGGGGCCATGTACCGCGGCCAGTTCGAGGAGCGTCTGAAGCAGGTCCTGAAGGAGATCACCGAGTCCGACGGGAAGGTGATCACCTTCATCGACGAGCTGCACACCCTCATGGGCGCCGACGGCGGAGAGGGGTCCGTGGCGGCATCCAACATGCTCAAGCCGATGCTCGCGCGCGGCGAGCTGCGGCTGATCGGTGCGACGACGCTGAACGAGTACCGCGAGTACATCGAGAAGGATGCCGCGCTGGAGCGCCGATTCCAGCAGGTGTACGTCGGCGAGCCGTCCGTCGAGGACACCATCGCGATCCTTCGCGGACTCAAGGAGCGCTACGAGGCGCACCACAAGGTCGCCATCGCCGACGGAGCCCTGGTCGCCGCCGCGTCCCTGTCGAACCGGTACCTGCCCTCCCGTCAGCTGCCGGACAAGGCCATCGACCTCATCGACGAGGCGGCATCGCGCCTGCGCATGGAGATCGACTCGGCCCCCGTCGAGATCGACGAGCTGCGTCGGCATGTCGACCGCCTGAAGCTCGAGGAGCTCGCCCTCAAGCGCGAGAAGGACGCGGCATCCAAGGAGCGCCTCGCCGCACTGCGCGAGGATCTCGCCGGCGAGGAGGCACGGCTGAAGGAGCTGCAGGCGCGCTGGGAGCGCGAACGTGCATCGCTGAACCGCGTCGGTGATCTGAAGACCCGCCTCGATGCGGCGCGCAGCGACGCAGAGCGCGCGCAGCGCGAGGGCAACCTCGAGAAGGCGTCCCGGCTGCTGTACGCCGAGATCCCCGGGCTCGAGCGCGAGCTCATGGAGGCCGAGCGCTCCGAGGCTTCCGAGGACGGCGCCGAGCGACGGATGGTCAACGAGCAGGTCACCGACGAGGACATCGCGGGCGTGATCGCGGCGTGGACGGGCATCCCGGTCGGCCGACTCCTGCAGGGGGAGAGCGAGAAGCTGCTGCACCTGGAGGCCGAGCTCGGCAAGCGCCTGATCGGTCAGAAGGAGGCCGTCGCGGCCGTGTCGGATGCCGTCCGCCGCTCGCGCGCGGGCATCAGCGACCCCGGTCGCCCCACCGGATCGTTCCTGTTCCTCGGACCGACCGGCGTCGGAAAGACGGAGCTCGCCAAGGCCCTCGCGGAGTTCCTCTTCGACGATGAGCACGCCATGGTGCGCATCGACATGTCCGAGTACGGCGAGAAGCACTCCGTCTCCCGACTCGTCGGCGCCCCTCCCGGATACGTCGGATACGAGCAGGGCGGCCAGCTCACCGAAGCCGTCCGGCGCCGCCCGTACAGCGTGGTGCTCCTCGACGAGGTCGAGAAGGCGCACCCCGAGGTGTTCGACGTGCTGCTGCAGGTGCTCGACGATGGCCGGCTCACCGACGGGCAGGGCCGCACGGTCGACTTCTCCAACGTCATCCTCATCCTCACGAGCAACATCGGCTCGCCGATCCTCATCGATCCGACGCTGTCGGTCGAGGTCAAGCGCGAAGAGGTCATGGCGCTGGTGCGACAGGCCTTCCGCCCGGAGTTCCTCAACCGCCTCGACGACGTGGTGATGTTCCAGGCGCTGAGCGAGGACGACCTCGCCCAGATCGTGGAGCTGTCCATCGATCAGCTGCAGCGCAGGCTGCATGAGCGCCGGCTCACGCTCGCGGTGACGCCGGATGCGCGGTCGTGGCTCGCCGAACGCGGCTACGACCCGATCTTCGGGGCTCGTCCGCTGCGGCGCCTCATCCAGACGGAGGTGCAGAACCGGCTCGCCACGGCGCTGCTCTCGGGCGGCGTGCGCGATGGCGACACCGTGCGGGTGGATGTGGCCGCCGACGGTTCAGGGCTCGTGCTCACGACCGTGTGAGCCGAGGCAGGCGCAGGCAAGGGTCGCCGTCGGGTGCGGTGGCCCTTGCCTCTTCCCGACCGATCGTTCAGTATTGAGGGATCATCGCTCACGAGGAAGTGGAGCATCGTGTGATCACCGACGTCGTCCCCGCCGGCAGCGCCGCATCCGCCAGAGCCGTCCTGGACTGCTCCATGGTGCAGGCCTCCGAGCGGTTCGACGCCTGGTCGGCCGCCGTCGCGGAGAACTTCGTGCCGTTGGCCGCGATGCCCAAGGAGCGCGACGACATCGGGTTCGCCGGACGCCTGGTCTCGCAGCCCATCGGCCGCGCGGAGATCAGCACGGTGCACGGCTCGGCCGTGGCGGTGCAGCGCAGCTCCAAGATGATCGCGCGCAGCGACCCCGGCCACATCAAGCTCGGGCTGCAGCTGCGCGGTTACAGCGTCATCTCGCAGGACGGGCGGGATGCGGCCCTCGCCCCGGGCGACTTCGCCCTCTACGACACGACCAGGCCCTACCTGCTGGACTTCGAGGACACCTTCGCCATGTTCGTGGTGATGTTCCCCATCGATCTGCTCCGCATCGACCGCAGGACGCTCGCGACCGTCACGGCGTCGCGGTTCTCCGGGCGCCGGGGACTGGGGGCGGTGACGTCCACGTTCCTCGCGGAGATGAGCAGGCAGCTCGACGATGAGCCGCTCGGCGGCGGCATGCCCCTGTCGGACGCGGTGTTCGACCTGCTGACCGCCACCCTCGCCGAGCGGATCGGTGCGTCGGCCGGTGAGGAGGCATCGCACCGTCGCGCGCTGCTGCTGCGGATCGAGGCGTACATCGCCGACCGGCTCGCCGACACCACCCTGACGGTCAGCGCGGTGGCCGACGCGCACCACGTCTCGCTGCGCTATCTGCAGAAGCTGTTCGAGGAGAACGGCGAGACGGCCAGCGGATGGATCCGGCGGCGGCGGTTGGAGCAGGCCCGCCGAGACCTCGCCAATCCGGTGCTCCAGGCCCGCAGCGTCGCAGCGATCGGGGCGGGATGCGGCTTCGCGGACGCCGCCGGTTTCGCGCGCGCCTTCCGCGGGGAGTACGGCGCGTCGCCGAGCGAGTTCAGAGCGGCCTCTCGCGCGGCGTGAACGGGGCCGGCGCGCAGCCGGCCCCGTTCTGGTCAGACGACCGCGGCCTCTCGGGCGGAGGACGCCGCGACGGCGGCGGCATCGGCGAGCAGGAGGTCGGATGCCTTCTCGCCGACCATGATCGAGGGTGCGTTCGTGTTGGCGCTGGGCACAGAGGGCATGATCGAGGCATCCGCCACGCGCAGACCCTCGACGCCGCGCACCCGCAGGCTCGGATCGACCACGGACCGCTCGTCGACGCCCATCCGGCACGTGCCGACCTGGTGGTGGTAGGTGCCGGCCGTCCGGCGGCAGAAGTCGCGCAGCTGGTCACGGGAGACGACGTCCGGTCCCGGCGCGAACTCCGACGCGCGCATCCCGGCGAAGGCATCCTGCCCGCCGATCTCGCGGCTGAGGATCACGGCATCCACCATCGCCTCGAGGTCGCGCTCATCGGCGAAGATGTTCGGATCGACCAACGGCGCCGCGGCGGCGTCCGCGGAGGCGAGCTTCAGCGTGCCGCGCGAGTACGGCCGCACGATCCCCGCCGCGATCGTGTAGCCGTGTTCGGGGACGGCACCGCCATCGGTCGGGTACGGCAGGTGGATGAACAGCGGCTGCAGGTCGGGCGCCGGCCCATCCCAGGCGCTGCTGCGGGCGAACAGCTGGCTCTCCAGGAGGTTGTTGCGGCCGGCCGGGACCGGCGCGTTCGCCTCGTAGATGACGCTCACGAGCAGGTGGTCGTGCAGGTTCTCGCCCACGCCGGGCACATCGGCGACGACGGGGATGCCGAGCGCCTCGAGGTCGGCGGCCGGTCCGATGCCGCTGAGCAGCAGGATCTTCGGTGAGCCGATGGCGCCGCCCGAGAGGATGACCTCCTTCTCGGCGCGCGCCTGGTGAGTCATGCCGCCGGCGGAGTATTCGACGCCGACGGCACGACCGTCCTCGATCACGACCCGGTGCACGAGCGCTCCCGTCGTCACGGTGAGCGCTGGATGATCGATCACCGGCACGATGAAGCTCTGCCAGGCGCTGGCGCGCCGACCGTCGCGGGTCGTGGTGTGGTTGAAGCCGACGCCGTCCAGCGGGCCTGTGTTGAAGTCCTCGGTCTCGGGGATGCCGACCGTCTTCGCCGCGTCCACGAAGGCCTGCGCGGCGGGATGCCTGGTCTCCACGGCGATGCGCTCCACGTGCAGCGGTCCGCCGGTGCCGTGGTGCGCGCTCGCTCCGTCCGCATGGTCCTCGGAGCGCAGGAACAGCGGTTCGACGTCGGCCCAGCTCCACCCCTCTGCGCCTTCCGCTGCCCACGAGTCGTAGTCGCTGGCGTGCCCGCGCATATAGATCATGCCGTTGAGCGAGCTGCTGCCGCCGAGCGTCTTGCCGCGCGGCCAGTACAGCGGGCGATCCGCGGCGTGCGCCTGCGGGACGGTCATCACGGCCCAGTCGTTCTCCGACATGAGCAGGGCGGGCCAGCCCTGCGGGCTGTGGATGTTCGGGTCGCCGTCGACCGGCCCTGCTTCGATGACGTGCACGCTGTGTCCGGCATCCAGGAGCCGACGGGCGACGACGCTTCCCGCCGAACCGGCTCCGACGACGATGTAGTCGCTGGTGGGCATTGTGTTCCTCCTCGAACGAATGCGAGGCCGGGGGCATCCGGCCGATCTCCACTATCCGCCGCCTCAGGACGCGCTCGCTGTGCCGCACGCGCACGACGGCATGCACCGCGCGCACGACTGCCACGCCGGCATCCCCCTGCGCCGCCGCGGCGATCTAGCATGCTGTGCGACGGGACGCCGACGTCCCTCGCGATCAACCTGGAGGAAGACCATGTCGACCACTGCGATGTCGATCCTGGACAGCATCACCGTTTCGGAGGGCACCGGCCGGGCGATCCCCGACGCGGCCACCCGCGAGATCATCGGCCACGCGCCCGTGCATACCGTCGCGGACCTGGACGCGGCCATCGCCGCCGCCCGTGAGGCGCAGCCCGCCTGGAACGCCCTCGGCCACGCCGAGCGCTCGCGCATCCTGAACGCGATCGCCGATGACATCGAGGCGAACGCCGAGGAGCTCGCGCACCTGCTCTCCCGCGAGCAGGGCAAGCCCCTGGACGGCCCGAACGCCCGGTTCGAGGTCGGCGCCTCCGCCACGTGGACCCGTAACGCCGCAGACACCGTGCTCGAGCCGGAGGTCGTGTTCGAGGCCGGAGAGTCGCGCGCGGTCGTCACCTACGATCCGCTGGGCGTCGTCGGCGCGATCGGGCCGTGGAACTGGCCGATGATGATCACGGTGTGGCAGATCGCCCCTTCGCTGCGGATGGGCAACACCGTCGTCGTGAAGCCGAGCGAGTACACCCCGCTCTCCGTGCTCGCGCTCGCCGAGATCTACAACCGCCACCTGCCGGATGGCGTCCTCACGGTGATCTCGGGCGACCGTGAGGCGGGAGCTGCGATGGCCGGTCATCCCGGGCTCGACAAGATCATGTTCACAGGGTCGACGGCGACCGGGCGGCGGATCGTGGAGGCATCCGCGGGCAACCTCGCCCGCCTCACGCTCGAGCTCGGCGGCAACGATGCGGGCATCATCCTGCCAGGCACCGACGTCGCGGCCATCGCGGACAACCTGTTCTGGGGATGCTTCATCAACACCGGCCAGACCTGCGCGGCCCTCAAGCGCCTGTACGTGCACGACTCCGTCTACGACGAGGTCGTCGACACGCTCGCCGGCATGGCGAAGGTCATGCCGATGGGCAATGGACTGCAGGAGGGCAACGTCCTCGGACCGCTGCAGAACGAGAAGCAGTTCGACATCGTCCGCGGACTCGTCGACGACGCGCGCGCGGCCGGAGCCAGGATCGTCGTGGGCGGTGAGCCGGCGACTGAGCTCGGACCGCTGTTCTACCGCGCCACCGTCGTGGCGGACATCGAGGACGGCACGGCCCTCGTCGACGATGAGCAGTTCGGCCCGGTGATCCCGGTGATCCGCTACTCGGACGTGGACGACGCCGTGCGTCGGGCGAACGCATCCAGCCAGGGGCTCGGCGCCTCCGTCTGGTCGGACGATGCGGATGCCGCGACGCAGATCGCCGCCCGCATCCAGGCCGGCACGGTCTGGATCAACAACCACGGCGCCATCAACCCCGTCGTCCCGTTCGGCGGGATCAAGGCCTCCGGCTACGGCCAGGAGTTCGGGGTCGCGGGGCTCAAGGCGGTCTCCAACCCGAAGGTGATCTCCCGCTGATCCCCGGGCGGGGATGCTCGTCCCCGTACCGAAGACCGGATGCCCCCGGCGCGTCGGCTCCCCGAAGGGGGGCGACGCGCCGGGGGCATCCGGGATTCCCGCACGACGCGACCGCGCGGGACGCGGGTTTCAGGCGCTGAGGATGACGCTCTCGTCGACCGGACGGCGCACGCGCGGGGCGACCTCGCGCTGCTGGAGCACCTCCGGGAGCGCCTCGACGTCACCGAACTCGCCGACGGCGATGACGGTGACGGCCGAGAAGCGCGGTGCGAGGTCGGCGAACTCGCGGACCACCTCCGCGTCGAAGCCGCTCATCTGGTGGACGTAGAGGCCCTCGTGGTGGGCCTGCACGGAGAAGTGCGCGACGGCCTGGCCCAGGTCGTAGATCGCGTGAGTGATCGGGGTGCCGTCCTCGGACGCCGTCTCGGCGACCGCGACGACGAGCACCGCGGCGTTGCCCGCCCACGCCTGGTTGAAGCCGACCAGCGCGTCGACGATCTGCGCGTGCAGGGCGGTGCCGCGGCGGGCGACGATGAAGCGCCACGGCTGGGTGTTGTTGGCCGAGGGCGTCCAGCGGGCGGCCTCCAGGGACGCCGCGAGCTTGGACTCGTCGATGGCGCTCGTCGCATCGAAGGCGCGCGGGCTCCAGCGCCCGGCCAGGACGTCGAGCACGGGGTGGTCGGTGGGGGCGGTGCGGTCGAGGAGGGGAGTGGACATGGTCGGCCTTTCGGGGTTCATACGCTGATGCCGACGCCATCGTCCGCGCTCTCACCCAGGCTAAACCTGTGCATGCGGGTGCATATTCCACGTGTCACAGAGCGACACGCGGGAACATGCACCCGCATCGCTCAGCGGCGCAGCGCCTCGCCGAGCTTGACCCTCGCCCCCATCTTGAGCAGGGAGTTCTCGTAGATCTTCGCGCCGATGAGCACGACGACGGCGCAGGTGACGAGCAGGATCGCGAGCGCCGCGACCGGCTCCCACCAGGACGCCTCGTCGAAGAACAGCCGGATGGGCATCGCCACCGGGGCGGAGAACGGCACGTACGACAGGATCGTCATCACGAGGGGATTCTGGCCGAGGAAGAGCACCAGATAGAACGGCGCCATGATGAGCAGCATCATCGGGGTGTAGACGCTGCCGACGTCCTCCTGCCGCGAGACGAGGGACCCTGCGGCCGCGAACATCGTCGCGATGAGCACGAAGCCGAAGAGGAAGAACACGCCGAACCACACCAGGGGCGCTCCGACGCCCTGCAGCATCTCGGTCTGCCCCGAGACGATCAGGCCTATCACCGCGACGACCACGAGCAGCAGGATCTGCGTGATGGCCAGCAGGGTGTTTCCGACGACCTTGCCCGCCAGGAGCACGCGCGCGGGGATCGCGGAGAGCAGGATCTCGATGATGCGGGTCTGCTTCTCCTCCACGACGCTGGTGGCGATGGGCGAGCCGAAGCTCAGCGCGGCCATCATGAACACCAGCCCGAAGATGAGCCCGAGGATGTACCGCATGCCGAACGTCGGCGCATCGGGGTCGAGGAGCTCGACGGTCGGTGTCACGGAGAACGCCGCCACGAGGGCATCCGGCGCGGACTGCCCGGCGATGATGACGACACCGGTGGGTGCTGCGGCATCCGCGACGATCGCCGCATCGACGTCGCCGGCCTCGACCAGGGCGACGGCCGCGTCCCGGTCGGCGGCCTCGGTGACCTCGAAGGGGCCGTCCTCCGGCAGCAGTGCCGCGGCCTCGCTCGTCGCCGCGATCGGCGTCGTGCTGGTGGTGCCGGACGAGGCGCCCATCCAGATCACGCCGACGAGCGCGACGATCAGCAGGATGCCGGTGGAGATGAGGAACGCCTTGCTGCGCAGGCGCGTGGAGAGCTCGCGCTCGGCGACGAGCCACATGCCCTGGCCCGCGGAGAGGGTCGGGCGGGTGCCGGAAGTGTCCCGCGCTGAGCCTGTCGAAGTGTTCACTGGATGACCTCCTTGAAGATCTGGGCGAGGGTGGGGCGCTGCGGGGCGAAGCGGGCGACATCGCCATCCGCGAGGGCGCGGCGGAGCACGCGCTGCGCCGTGCCGGGAGCATCCACGTCGAACACCGCGCTGCCGCCCTCGAAGTCGACGACCGTGACGCCCGGCTCCTCGCGGAGCCAGCCCGTGTCGCCGCTCGTCTCGATCTCCCAGCGCGGTGCGGAGTACCGGCTGCGCAGCTCCTCGCGGGCGCCGGATGCTCTGATCACCCCGCCGGCGATGATCACGAGGTCGTCGCAGAGCCGCTCGACGACGTCGAGCTGGTGGGAGGAGAAGAGCACGGAGACGCCGCGGGAGGCCCGCTCCTGCAGCACCCCTGCGACGGTCTCGACCGCGATCGGATCGAGGCCGGAGAACGGCTCGTCGAGGATGAGCACCTCTGGGTCGTGCACGAGCGACGCCGCGATCTGGGCGCGCTGCTGGTTGCCGAGGGAGAGCGCCTCGATGTTGTCGTTCAGCCGTTCGCCGAGCCCGAGCTCTTCGAGCAGCGCGGTGGCCCTCGTCGACGCATCCGCCTTCGAGAAGCCGTGCAGCCTGGCGAAGTACGCGACCTGCTCGAGCACTTTCATCTTGGGGTAGAGCCCGCGCTCCTCCGGCATGTATCCGAAGTCGCGGCGGATCTCGGGCGTGAGCGGCGCCCCGCCGAGCGTCACCTCGCCCCCGTCGGAGGAGAGCAGGCCCAGCATGATGCGCATCGTCGTGGTCTTGCCCGCGCCGTTGCCCCCGACGAAGCCGGTGAGGTGCCCGCTCGCGACGGGGAACGTGATGTCGTCCAGCACCCGACGGGTGCCGAAGCTCTTGGTGATGCCGCTCAACTGCAGCGTTCCGGTGGTCATGCCTCCACGCTACGAAGGCGCATCCGATCCGGCATCCCCCCTGCGGCGGATGCCGGATCCCCCATGGGTCGCGGTCGTCAGCGACGCACGGAGAGCACGGCGCGGACGAGGAGGCCGGCGATGAGCGCCCAGAACGCCGGGCCGATGCCGAGCGCGGAGAGCCCCGAGGCCGCGATGAGGAAGGTCACGACGGCCGGCATCCGCTCCGAGGGCTCGGAGACGGCCTGCTGCACGGCAGAGCCGAAGGCCGAGAACAGTGCGACCCCGGCGACGGCCGGGATCACCGCGGCCGGCGCGAGCAGCACGAGGGCGGCGAAGACGGCCGAGAAGGCGCCGAGCACGAGGTAGGAGATGCCGGTCGACGCCCCTGCCACCCAGCGGCGCCGAGGATCGGGGTCGGCTTCCGGGCCGGCGGCCAGCGCGGCGCTGATCGCGGCGAGGTTGATGGCGTGCCCACCAGCCGGAGCGCCGAGCGCGGTGCCGATGCCGGTCACGAGCATGGCCGGTCGCCAGGGCACGTCGTAGTCGTAGCCGTGCATGATCGCGACGCCGGGGACGTTCTGCGAGGCCATCGTGACGATGAACAGCGGCAGGGCGATCCCGACCAGAGCCCCGGCGCTGAAGACGGGTGCGGTGACCTCGACACGGGGGACGAGCAGTGCGGCCTCCACCGCGGCGCCGGTGCGGACGAGATCGACGATCACGACGATCGTCGCGGCGACGAAGGCGAGCGGCACGGCCCACCGCGGGGCGAAGCGGGCGGCCACCAGCCAGGTCAGCAGCACGGGGAGCACGCCCCAGGGGTTCTCGGCGATCCCGGTGAGCGGGGCCAGGCAGAGCGGGAGGAGGACTCCGGCGAGCATGGCCTGCGCGATGGATGCCGGGATGCGCGTGATCAGCCGGCCGAAACCGCGCCAGGCGCCGGCCAGCACGATGAGGGCGGCGACGACGAGGAAGGCGCCGACCGCCGCAGGCCATCCGCCCTCGACGGCGCCCGTCGCGGCGAGCAGCGCGGCGCCCGGTGTGGACCAGGCCGAGGTGATCGGCATGCGGAACCGCCAGGACAGGACGATGCAGGCGAGGCCCATCGTCACGCACAGTGCGAGCAGTCCGCTCGCGGCCTGGGTGCTCGTCGCCCCGACCGCGCCGAGCCCGGTGAGCACGACGGCGAAAGAGCTCGTGAAACCGACGAGCGCGGTGACGATGCCGGCGGCGATCGGGCGCGAGAGCGGGGCCTGATCGGTCATGAGGCGAGAGTACCCCGTGCCTGTTCCATGCGTGGGAATACAGTTGTCGGCTCGGGTGTTCCGGTCTATGCAGGGCTCCCGCCCGCAGACCTGAAGCGAAGGAAGATCCGTGACCCGCACCATCGGCTACATCGTCGGCAGCATCTCCAGCACCTCCATCAACCGCCGGCTCGCGAGCGCGCTCGCCAAGCTCGCCCCGGAGGGCGTCGAGCTCGTCGAGATCCCGATCAAGGACCTGCCGTTCTACTCCCCCGACTACGACGCCGATTTCCCGCAGGTCGCGCGTGACTTCAAGCAGGCCATCGCCGATGTCGACGGTGTCATCATCGTCACGCCCGAGTACAGCCGCTCCATCCCCGGCGTCCTGAAGAACGCCCTGGACTGGTCGACCCGCCCCTACGGTCAGGGGTCGTTCAACGGCAAGCCCGTCGCCGTGATCGGCGGATCGGGCGGCGGCATCGCCACCGCTGCGGCGCAGCAGCACCTGCGCGCGATCCTCGGCCACTTCAACGCGATCACGCTCGGCCAGCCCGAGGGGTTCATCCAGATCACGCCCGGCCTGATCGCCGAGGACGACACGATCACCGTCGACAGCACCGCCGAGTTCCTCGCCGGCTTCCTCGGCGCGTTCAACGAGCTGATCAACCGGGTCGAGCGCTCGCGCGCCTGATCCGCTGCGAACGCCCCGGATGCCGACACCCGCATCCGGGGCGTTCGTGCGCCTAGGCTCGGGGGATGCCCTTCCATCGCATCGGCGGCGTCGACCTGTACTCGGAGGAGACCGGCGAAGGCGAGACCGTCCTGCTCCTGCACGGCGGCTTCTGCTCGCTGGAGTCGCTGCGCCCGCAGGGCCAGGCGCTCGCCGCGGATCATCGCGTGATCGCCTTCGAGCGCCCAGGCCACGGTCGTTCGGCGGACATCGACGAGGAGTATTCCTACGCGCGAGGGCTCTCCGAGACGCTCGGCTACCTCGATGCCGTCGCCACCGCGCCGGTGCACGTGATCGGCTACAGCGACGGCGCCATCCTCGGGCTCATGCTGGCGATGGAGCATCCGCAGCGGGTGCGCTCGCTCGTCACGATCAGTGCGAACATCGACCCGACCGGTTTCTCCCACGTGCCGGAGGCGGCGGAGCATCCGATGCTCTCCGCCCTCCCGGATCGCGAGCGCGAGGACGTCGAGCAGGCCCACTACGAGCGGCTCTCCCCCGACGGACCGGCGCACTCGGAGCGGGTGCTCGAGAAGCTCATCCGACTGTGGACGGCTGAACCCCGTATCCCCGCGGCAGACCTCGCACGCATCGCGGCGCCGACGCTCGTGATCGGCGCCGACCATGACACCATCCGCGTCGATCACAGCCTGCTGATCGCCGCCTCCATCCCCGGCGCGGAGCTCGCGATCGTCCCCGGCGCGTCGCACGGGCTCGTCAACGAGCGCCCTGAACTACTGCGCGTGCTCATCCGCGACTTCCTCGATCGCGTCGAGGACTAGCCGCCGGAAGTCGCGCCGCTTGCTCGTTGAGCGTCGTCTCTTTCGCTCGCTGAGCTCGTCGAAGCGCTTGCGTGCTGAGCGTGTCTGACCTCGCTCGCTGAGCCTGTCGAAGCGCTTGCGTGCTGAGTGTGTCTGACCTCGCTCGCTGAGCCTGTCGAAGCGCTTGCGTGCTGAGCGTGTCTGACCTCGCTCGCTGAGCCTGTCGAAGCGAAGCATGGACGTGCTCCCTTCGACAGGCTCAGGGAGCGGGAACAGACTCGGGGAGCGGGAACAGGCTCAGGGAGCGGAGCCCCGCGATCACGCCAGCCCGTGCCGCAGCGCCAGCACCACGGCCTGCACGCGGTCACGCGCGCCGAGCTTCTGCAGGATGCGCGACACGTGAGTCTTCACCGTGGCCTCGCCGATGTACAGCCGCGCTCCTATCTCCGCGTTGCTCAACGCCTCGACCATGAGCGCCAGTACCTCGGCCTCCCGCTCCGTGAACGGTTCGACCGGCTCGAGCGACGGCGCGCGCTCCGGCGGGGCCGCGAAGCGGTCGAGCACGCGCCTGGTGACCTCCGGCGCGAGCATCCCGTCCCCTGCGGCGAGCACGCGCACGGCGGCGACGAGATCCTCCGGGCCGGCGTTCTTCAGCAGGAATCCACTCGCTCCCGCATCGAGGGCCGCGAAGAGGTAGTCGTCGCGGTCGAACGTCGTCACGATCGCCACCGCGGCCTGCACAGCGGGGTCGGCGGTGATCCGACGTGTCGCCTCGATGCCGTCCATGTCCGGCATCTGCACGTCCATGCTGATGACGTCAGGCTGGAGAGCGGATGCCGCAGCCACCGCCTCCGCGCCCGTGGATGCCTCTCCGATGACCGTGATGTCGGGCTGAGCATCCAGGATCGTGCGGAAGCCCGCCCTGAGCATGGCGTGGTCGTCGACGAGGAGCACGCGGATCATGCCGGCACCTCCGACCCGGCATCCACGAGGGGCACGGTCGCGCGCACCCGCCACCCTCCTCTTTCGCGGGGCCCTGACTCGATCACGCCGCCGGATGCCGCGGCGCGTTCGCGCATGCCGAGCTGACCGAGACCCTGTCGTGGGGTGAGCACGGAACGCCCGGTGTTCACGACCTCGAGCTCCACCACGCCCTGGCTGTGGCGCAGGCGGACATCGGCGCTCGCCCCTGCACCCGCATGGCGCCGCGCGTTCGTGAGCGCCTCCTGCGCGATGCGGTAGAGGTTCACGGCGACGACGGGCGGCACGGGGCCCGGATCACCGAACACTTCGAAGGTCGTCGGCATCCCGGCATCCGTGGCAGCCTCGACGAGATCGGAGATGTCGGCCAGCGTGCGGGTGGAGTCGGAGTCGGCCGCCTCGTCGCCCGAGGAGCGCAGCGTCTCGAGCAGGTGACGGAGGTCGCCGATCGCCTCTCTGGCCGAGCCCTCGATCCCGGCGAGGAGCTGGCGGGCCTGCCCCGGATCCGCATCGATCACCACCCGGGCCGCGCCCGCCTGAACGCCCATCACCGAGACGTGGTGCGCGACGACGTCGTGCAGCTCACGGGCGATCCGGACGCGATCGAGCGCGACCGCCTGAGCGGCGGTGACCTCTCGCTCGCGCTCCAGGTCGGCGGTGCGCTGCTCGAGCACGGCGCGCTGCTGCGCCGCCGCCCATGCGCGCTCGCCGAAGTAGTACGCACCGCCGAAGTACAGCACGTTGAGCAGGATCTGCAGCATCATGAAGGCGATGTACGGGGACATCGCGCCCGCGACGACGTCCTCCTCGCGCGCGGTGTCGATGGCGTCGCGATACATCACGATGAGCAGCCAGGCGAACATGCCGGCGATGATCGCGGCGCGCACGATCATCGCCGCGCGCCGGTTCGTCATCCAGGCGCCGACCGTGTACAGCGCGATAAACATCGCGATGTTCCCGGCGTAGAGCTCGGGGACGCGGAAGGTGACGGCGAAGAAGTACGCCACCGAGACGATGATCGCGACCGGGGCCGGCCACACCCGTCGCACGGCGAGCGGCGCGGCCGCCACGACGAGGTAGACGAGGGCGAGCCACAGCTCGCCCTGCTCCTCGCCGTACACCTCGGAGATCGCGGAGAGCGCGGCGCTGACGACGCCGGCGACGAACACGACGACGGCGAGCAGCACGTCGGCGCGCCGCTCACGGGCGGTCAGCGGTCGGGTGGATGCGGGCATGACTCCACGCTACGGGGGTGCCGCCGACACGGCATCCGTCCTGCGGGGGATGGCGTGCGCTTCGACAGGCTCAGCGAACTCTGCGGGATGGACGTGAGCCTCCCGCTCCCTGAGCTTGTCGAAGGGGGCCATGCAGGTGCGGCGCTTCGACAAGCTCAGCGAGCGGGTGAGAGGGCGGGCATTGCGGGTGGCGCTTCGACAGGCTCAGCGAGCGGATGAGCAAAGGGGCTGACATACCGGTGCGGAATTGCGAGGATCGTCGTGCAGGTCCGGCCGCGACCGCGGCACGGCTGCTCGACGATGGAGTCCGCATGACCACTCAGATCTTCGTGAACCTCGCCACCCGCGACCTCGAGCGAAGCAAGGCGTTCTACACGGCGCTCGGCTGCACGATCAATCCGCTGTTCACCGACGAGAACGCCGCCTGCGTGGTGTGGAGCGATGACGTCTTCTTCATGGTGCTCACCCGCGAGTACTTCGCGACCTTCACCGACAAGGCCCTCGTCGAGGCCAAGGACGCCGCACAGGTGCTCATCGCTCTGAGCCGCGACTCGCGCGACGACGTCGACGCGATCCTCGCCGCCGGCCTCGCGGCGGGAGGGGCAGAGCCCCGTGAGCCGCAGGACCTCGGCTTCATGTACTCCCGCGATCTGGAGGACCCGGACGGCAACGTGCTGGAGTTCCTCTACATGGACCCGGCCGCCGCCGAGCAGGGGCCGGAGGCCTTCCTCGCCGAGGAGGGATGATGGCCGGCCGCATCGTCATCGATCTCTTCACCACCCTCGACGGCGTGGCGCAGGGCCCCGGCGGCCCGGACGAGGACACCAGCGGTGGATTCCGCTTCGGCGGCTGGCAGGCCGGTGTCCCCAGCGAGGCGGTCGGCGAGCAGGTCATGGCGGGCATGGCCGAGCTCGATGCGCTGCTGCTCGGCCGGCGCACCTACGACATCTTCGCGGGCTACTGGCCGCACCACACCGAGGGGCCGGAGGGCGAGATCGGCGTGCTCTTCAACAGGGTGCCGAAGTATGTGGCATCCAGGGATGCCGGCATCCGTCTCGACTGGGAGGGCAGTGCCCGCGTCGGCGACGACCTGGCCGCAGAACTCGCGGGCATCCGCGGGTCCCACAGCGACATCCACGTGATCGGGAGCCTGGACTTCGTGCACACGCTGCTCGAGGAGGGACTGTTCGACGAGCTGAAGCTCTGGGTCTATCCGATCCTCCTCGGGGACGGCAAGAAGGTGTTCGACGACCGTGCGACCCCGCGGATGCTGCGCCTGCTCGCGCCGGCGACGTCTGATGCGAGCGGGGTCACCCTGCTGCGCTACGGCCGCACGGATGCCGTCCCTGCCACAGGGACGATGGGCGGCTGAGGGTGCACGGCACCTCCGTGTGACGGTCATCTCTTCCTATCAGGCGGCTATGCCTCTAGGTTCGGAACAGCCGTGTGCGCATCGCTGCGGGTATCGCGGCGCCACGGCGCCGGTCACGAGGGGGAGACGATGTCGACAGCACGAGCGAATCGATCGGGCCTGCGAACGCTGCTGGCGGGGCTCGCCGTGGCGCTGCTGACGTTCGTCGGCGTGCCCAGCGCCGTGGCCGCCGAAGGCGACACCGGAAGCATCTCTGGCACGGTGCTCCACGCATCCGATGGAATCCCCGTCGAGGGAGCCACCGTCGAGCTGAGGGATGCCGCCGGGTTCGCGATCCAGACGACCTGGACGGCGTTCAACGGCACGTACACCTTCTGGGACGTGCCCGCCGACGCGATCCACTCCGTGCGATTCGACGGCGAGGACCAGGGACTCGTCGAGCAGTACTTCCCCGGCAAGCGCACCTATGGGGAGGCGGCGGACGTCGTCGTCGCCGCAGGCGAGGACCTCACCGGCATCGATGCTGAGCTCATCACCGGCGGCTCGATCTCCGGCACAGTGATCAGCGACGCGGACGGCTCTCCCGTGCCCTATGCGACGATCTCGATCCTCGGCCGCGACGGCTACTCGACCGCCACCGGCACCGATGCCGATGGGCTGTTCCATATCGATGCCGTGCATCCCGGCGATTACGATCTGCGCTTCTACGCTGACGGGTTCCTCTCCGAGTACTACAACGACGCGCTCGTCATCGAGGACGCCCAGGCGGTCACGGTCGTGGGCGGCGAGGAGACCGACGGCGTCGACATCTCGCTGGCCGTGGGAAGCGCGATCTCCGGAACGGTGACGAAGGCATCGGACGGCTCTCCGCTCGCCGGCGTCTCGGTCACGGCGTGGTCGGATACGACCTCGGAGTCCGCGGTGACGCAGGACGACGGCACGTACTTCATCTCGAACCTGCGTGCCGGCAGCTACACGGTGTCCTTCGACAGCAGCGACCCGACGCTGCTGGACGAGTACTGGGACTCCGCCACCGATGCCGGCGCGGCCACGGCGGTGGAGGTGATCGCGGGAGACGTGCATCCCGGCATCGACGCCACGCTGGACGACGCCGCTGTGATCTCCGGACACGTCACGCGAGCCGCCGACGGCGAGCCGGCGACCGGCACCGTCGCGGTGGTCGATGAGCGCGGCTTCGCCTTCACCGAGGCCGTCATCGATGAGCAGGGCGCCTACACGGCATACGTCCCGGCCGGCGCCTATGGTGTGCGGTTCTCTCCGGACGACCCTTCGCTGCTGGCGGAGTTCTGGGACGATGCCCGCTCGCTGAACGACATGACGATGGTCGCCGTGAGCGCGGGCGAGGTGCGCGACGACATCGATGCGCAGCTCGAGGCGGGCGCGCCGATCTCGGGGACCGTGACGTCCGGGGGAGTGCCGGTTTCCGGCATCACTGTGACGGCGTGGGGCGACACGGTGACGCAGGCGACGACGGATGCCCAGGGCGCCTACACGCTCTACGTCCCGTTCGGCACCTATACGGTCGAGGCAGGCGGCGTCGCCGAGGACGGCACCTACTACGCCAGGCAGTATTTCGACGGCGCGCTCTTCGAGGAAGACGCCGCCCTCGTCGAGGTCGAGGCCGCCGGGGCCGAGGATGTCGATTTCGCGCTCTCTGCCGGTGCGGACATCCGCGGCGAGGTCTTCGTCGACGGCGGCATCGACCAGGAAGGCGAGGGGCTCAGCGTGATCGCCTACCTCTGGACAGACGGAGCCTGGCGCGAGGCCGATCGCGCACCCTCATGGGGGACGTACGACTTCAGCGGCTGGGGCCAGCAGTTGCCCGGCAGGCTGCCCGCCGGCACCTACACGATCGGCGTCGAGGGCGCCGAGTGCACGACCTACCTCGGCGGCGGGACCTCGCTGGATGACGCCGAGCGCATCGAGCTCGAAGCCGGCGAGGTGCACGAGGGCGCGGACATCGCGATCGCCGAGTGCGGTCTTCCGCTGCCTGCCACGCTGACCCTGTCGGCGGACAGCGCGCGCGCCGGCGATGAGCTGACCGTCTCGGGTGGAGGCTTCGTCCCCGGCGAGAGCGTGCGCCTGGAGCTGCACTCCACGCCCATTGCGCTCACCACGCTCGTCGCCGACGAGGCGGGGGAGATCGCGGGCTCGATCACGATTCCGACCGGCGCTGCGGTCGGCGAGCACGACGTGGTCGCGATCGGAGTGTTCTCGGATCGCGAGGCGAGTGCTGCGCTCACCGTCCTCGCGACGAGCGGTGGCGGCAGCGGCGGCGAAGGCACCGACGACGGCCTGGCATCCACCGGTACGGACCTGCCGATCGCCCTGAGCGCGCTCGCCGCGATGCTCGCCGTCGCCGGAGTCGTCCTCCTCGTGCGGCGCCGGAACGGTGCCCTCTCGTGAGAGGCGCGCTACGCCAGTAGGGCCTCCACGACGAGGGCGACGCCGTCCTCGTCGTTCGTGCCTGGCGCGAGCTCGTCGGCGGCATCCCTCACGATGTCGTCGGCGTTCGCCATCGCGATGCCTCGACCTGCCCACTGCAGCATCTCGACGTCGTTCGGGGCGTCGCCGAAGGCGAGCACCTCGGATGACGCGATGCCGAGATGTGTGCAGAGCTGCTCCAGCCCCCATGCCTTCGTGACGCCGGCCGCCATGATCTCGACGAAGGGTGCCCCAGAGGTGGTGGCCTCGAACCCGGCCAGGCCGAGCTCGGCGATGACCGCGTAGATCTCGGCCGGTGTCACGTCGGGATGCCGGATGACGAGCTTCAGGCTCGGCGAACCAAGCACCTCGTCGAGCGGGAAGGCGCCCATCGTCGCCGGGTCGCGCTTGTGATCGCTCAGAGCGGCGAGAGCCGCGTATCCGGTCTGGGCGACGAAGCCCTCACCGGCATCCCTGACGCTCGCGTATCGGAGACCGGGGATCCGCGGGGCGAGGGCGGCAGCGAGCGTGCGCTGCACGTCGACGGCGACCTCGCGCTGGAAGAGCAGCTCGCCCGTCGTCAGATGGATCGCGAAGGCGCCGTTGCCACAGAGCGCCCAGCCCTCGAATCCCGCGCCCGCGGCGACGGCGCGGATACCGATCGGCTGGCGAGCCGTGACGGGCACGACGAGGATGCCGCGGGCCCTGGCCGCGTCCAGCGCCGCCCTCGTCCGTGGGGAGACGGTCGAATCATCGCCGAGGAGCGTGCCGTCGAGATCGCTCGCGATGAGGCGGGGCAGCGCCATCAGGCGAAGATCATCGGCAGGTCGTCGTCCTCCTCGGCCGCACCGAAGTCGAGGTCGACGACGACGGGCACGTGGTCGCTCGGCTGCTCTCCCTTGCGCTCCTCGCGGTGGATCGATGCGCCGGACACGGCGTCGGAGAGGGCGGGCGAGCCGAGGATGAAGTCGATGCGGATGCCCTCGTTGCGAGGGAACTTCAGGCGCTGGTAGTCCCAGTAGGTGTAGCCCTCCGGGAGCAGTGGACGGACGACGTCGGTGACGCCGGCCTCCTGCAGGGCGAAGAAGGCCTGACGCTCGGGCGGGGAGACGTGCGTCGAGACGCCCTCGACGATGTCGGGGTCGCCGTTGTCCGTGTCGAAGGGGATGATGTTGAAATCGCCGACGAGGGCGAGCGGGAGCGCGGGCTTCGCGGCGATCTCCGCGGCCGTCGCCGACCGCAGCGCCTCGAGCCAGTGCAGCTTGTACGCGTAGTGCGGGTCGTCGAGCGAGCGCCCGTTGGGCACATACAGGCTCCAGACGCGGACACCTCCGGTGGTCACGCCGAGGGCGCGCGCCTCGAGCGGAGCATCCGGGCCCTCATGCCCCTTGGCGAAGCCGGGCATGCCTGCGAAGGCGGTGGAGACATCCGTCATCGGCTCGCGGCTGATCACCGCGACCCCGTTCCACTGGTTCAGGCCATGGACCTCGACGTGGTAGCCGGCCTCTTCGAAGGGGGCGTAGGGGAACTGCTCGGGCTTGCACTTGATCTCCTGCAGCGCGAGGACGTCGATGTCCTCGCGGACGAGGAAGTCGACGGCGCGGGAGACGCGCGTGCGGATCGAGTTGATGTTCCAGGTGGCCAGGCGCATGGAACCAGCCTAATTGTGCCCTCCGACGCGGCGATCCTTCCCGCGTGCGACGGCGTCAGTGCTCCGCGGGATCCGCCGTTCCGACGAGCACGCCTCGTGCCAGGGTATGGAAGTGGCGGTGGAAGCCGAGGATGCCCGGCGTCTCCTCACCGGTGAGGCCGAGAGCCGGCACATCGAGCGCGTCCACGACGAAGAAGTAGCGGTGCACCCCGGTGCCGGCGGGAGGGGCAGCCCCGATGTAGCGCGGGAGACGGGCCTCGTTCGGCATGACCGCCGTGCCGGTGGGGAGGGTGTCGGCGCTGCCGTCCGCCGAGGGCAGCGCTGTCGTCGTGGCGGGCAGATCGAAGGCGGCCCAGTGCCAGAAGCCCGAGCCGGTCGGAGCATCCGGATCGAAGCAGCTGATCGCGATGCTCTGCGTCCCCGCCGGAGGCTGCGACCATCGCAGCGTCGGATGCCTGTCCTCGCCGCCGCGATCGGCGGACCAGGCGAACAGCGGAAGCGGGCCGCCTGCGGCGAAGTCGGGGCTGGTGAGCTTCAGCGGCGCCACCGGGCGCAGCTCGGCGAGTGCGGCGTAGGGGTCGAATGCGAACACGGCTGCTCCTTCGTTCGGGCCTCCCGTCACGATAGACGCGTCGCACTCCCCGGTCCAGATCGGAGACCGGTGTCCCGCACCTCACCTCCTACACTGGATGCCGTGACCGCACTCGACGCAGACCGCTCAGCCCTCCTCTCCCTCATCACGGATGAGGCGGTGTTCCACGGCGACTTCACCCTCTCCAGCGGCAAGAAGGCGACGTACTACGTCGACATGCGCAAGCTCACGCTCGATCACAGGGCCGCGCCCGCCATCGGGCGCATCATGCTCGACCTCATCTCCGACCTCGACGTCGTCGCCGTCGGCGGGCTCACCCTGGGCGCCGATCCGATCGCCAACTCCGTCATGCACGCATCCGTCGCGGCAGAGCGTCCGCTCGACGCCTTCGTCGTGCGCAAGGAGCCCAAGGACCACGGCCGCGGTCGCCAGATCGAGGGAGCCGATGTCGCCGGCAAGCGCGTCGTCGTGCTCGAGGACACCTCCACGACCGGCCAGTCGGCGCTGAAGGCGGTCGATGCACTCCGCCGCGAGGGTGCGGAGGTCGTCGCCGTCGCCGTGATCGTCGACCGCAAGACCGGAGCGCAGGCGGCGATCGAGGAGGCCGGCCTGGAATGGCGCGCGGCCTTCGACCTCGACGACCTCGGGCTCGACCCGCAGTGACCCGGTTTGCGCTGGCCGTCGACGTCGGCGGCACGAAGCTGGAGGCGGCGCTCGTCTCGGAGCGCGGTGTGCTCGTCCCCGGCAGCCGCAGCCGTCGTGAGACGGGCAGGGCCGCCACGGGGGCGGAACTGGACGACGCCGTGGCCGCGGTCGTCGTGCATGCGCTGGCCCGTCTCCCCGAGGGGGCGGACCTCATCGGCGGTGGCGTTGGCAGCGCCGGTCCGGTGGATCGCCGCACCGGGCAGATCTTTCCGGTGAACATGCCGCAGGCCCGGGGATATCGGCTGGCGGATGCCGTGCGCACCGCCGCATCCGGCATCCTCGGACAGGACGTACGGGTCGTCTTCGGCCACGACGGCGGCGCGCTCGCGCTCGCCGAGGCGTGGCTCGGGGCGGCGCGCGAGGCGCGCGCCTCCCTGTCGATCGTCGTGTCGACCGGTGTCGGCGGCGGCTTCGTCGTCGACGGCTCCTACGTGCCGGGAGCGAGCGGGAACGCCGGCCACCTCGGTCAGGTGCGCCGGGAGGGCGGGTTGACGCTCGAGGAGATCGCCTCGGGCCCCGCGAGCGCGGCGTGGGCGCAGGCTCAGGGCTGGACGGGGCGGACCGGCGAGGACCTCGCGAGGGATGCTGCAGCCGGAGACACCGTGGCCAGAGCCGCCATCGAGCGCTCCGCCCGCGCAGTCGGCGAGGCGCTCGCCGACGCGGCCACGCTCGTCGACCTGGACGTCGTGGCGGTCGGCGGCGGGTTTTCACGAGTCTCGGACGACTACATCGAGCTCGTCCAGGCGGCACTGACCGCGAGCGCGGCGCACGAGTACTCCCGTCGCACGCGCGTGGTCCGCTCCGGCCTCGGCGACGAGGGCCCGCTCATCGGCGCGGCCGCCTTCGTCCTCCGGTAGGGCTCGCGGAGGCTGCGGGCCACCTCGCTCTCGCTGGATGCCGTCAGGCCTCGGAAATGTAGAGTCGCCGCGGGGGGCCCTCGAGGCGCGCTACAGCGATCTTGACCTCGGTCATCTCAGCGGCGAGGGCGTCGAGGCGCTGGGTCAGCTTGTCTTCGACGGAGTCGATGCGTCGAGTGAGTTTGTCTTCGACGTCGTCGATGCGTTGAGTGAGTGTGCCTTCGACGGAGTCGATTCGATTGTTCAGTCTCGCGTCGGTGCCATCGATGCGACGGATCACCCAGGCGAAACCGCTGAACCCGGCGATCCCGAGGCTCAGCACGATCCCCAGCGCGCTCAGCACGACGGCGATGATCTCAGGCGACACGTACACGGCTCCATTCTCCTCGTGGCGGGCGGGTCTCACCAGAGAAGATACGCCCGCAATGCTCCGTCTCACGGGGACGGTGGATAACCCTGAATCCGGTGCGCCTGTGCAGGAGAACTCAGCCGAGGCGGGGGCGGCTCAGCGGCGTGCGGCCGTCCCGCTCAGCCGATCGCCGTCCACGCGCTCCCCGCGGAGGAGCTGCGCTCGACGGCATCCAGCACGCGCTGCACGTGCAGGGCATCGGCGAACGACGGTCGCGGCTGCGTCTCCTCGGCGACCGCGCGGACGAAGTCGACGACCTGGTGCGAGAAGCCGTGCTCGTAGCCGAGCATGTGCCCCGTCGGCCACCAGGACCCGGTGTAGGGGTGGTCGTGCTCGGTGACGAGGATCCGCCGGAAGCCGAGCTCCAGCCCCGGTGCGGTGGCGTCGTAGAACTCCAGCTCGTTCATCCGCTCCATGTCGAAGCTGAGGGCGCCGAGCGACCCGGAGATCTCGAAGCGGAACGCGTTCTTGCGTCCGGTGCGGAACCTGGTCGCCTCGAACGAGCCGAGCGCACCGTTCTCGAACCGGCCGTGGAAGAGCGCGACGTCGTCGACCGTCACCGGACCGCGCTGGGCGGAGGCCGTTCCCGACAGGCCGACGCCCTCAGCCATCAGAGGGCGCTCCGCGACGAGCGTCTCGAGGATGCCGGAGACGCTTGAGAGGCGGATGCCGGTGACATACTCGACCATGTCGATCGCGTGCGCTCCGATGTCGCCGAGCGAGCCGGATCCTGCCCTGTCCTTCTGCAGACGCCAGGTCAGCGGCGCCTCGGCATCGGTCAGCCAGTCCTGCAGGTACTCCGCCCTGACCTGGCGGATCTCCCCGAGGCGGCCCTCGGCGACGAGCCTCTTCGCGAAGACGGCCGCCGGCACCCGACGATAGGTGAAGCCGACCATCGACCGGACGCCGCGCTCCGCCGCGCGGTCGGCCAGCGCGGTCATCTCCTCGGCATCCGCCACGGTGTTCGCGAGCGGCTTCTCGCAGATGACGTGCTTGCCGGCCTGGAGGGCCGCGAGCGCGATCTCCGCGTGCGTATCGCCGGGCGTCACGATGTCGACGACGTCGATGTCGTCGCGTTGCACGGTCTCCCGCCAGTCGGTGGCGTGCTCGGCCCATCCCCATTGCGCGGCGGCTGCGGCAGCGCGCTCCGGATCCCTTCCCACCAGCAGCGTCATCTCGGGCTGCAGGGGCAGATCGAAGAATCGCGGGGCGGTGCGCCAGCCCTGGGAGTGGGCGGCGCCCATGAATCCGTGACCGATCATCGCGACGCGCATGTCCACCATCTCCTTCGACGGGCTTCCCCTTAAAAGTTGCTTCTGGCAACATATATCGAGGACGACCTGATGTCCAGACGAACGCGAAGGAGCAACGTGAGCAGGACGCGATCAGCACTCATCGTGCGCGGGGGGTGGGACGGGCATCACCCCGTCGAGGCGACGGAGCTCTTCGTCCCCTTCCTGCGCGAGCAGGGGTTCGAGGTGAGGATCGAAGAAGGTCCAGCCGTCTATGCGGATGCCGAGGCGATGGCCGGCGTCGACCTCATCGTGCAGAGCAACACCATGAGCACGATCGAGGCCGCGGAGCTGAAGGGCCTGCGTGCGGCGATCGAAGCGGGAACCGGCATGGCCGGTTGGCACGGCGGCATCGCCGACTCGTATCGGAACAGCTCCGACTACCTGCAGCTCGTCGGCGGACAGTTCGCGACGCATCCTGGCCGGCATCCCGATGAGCGGCCGGGCGGCGAGCAGGACAACTTCCTGCGGTACACCGTCGAGGTGACCCCGCTCGGACGGGAGCACGAGATCATGGCCGGCATCGAGGACTTCGACCTCGACACCGAGCAGTACTGGGTGCTGCACGACGATCTCATCGACGTGCTCGCCACCACCACGCATCCCGTGCAGCCGTATCATCCGTGGCACCGGCCGATCGTCTCGCCGGTGGTGTGGACGAGGCTCTGGGGCGAGGGACGCATCTTCGTCGCGACCCCCGGTCACTCCGTCGACGTGCTGCAGGACGCGAACGTGCGGACGATCATCGAACGGGGGATGCTGTGGGCCAGCCGGTGACGCCGCTGCGGGTCGGGATCATCGGATGCGGCAGCATCGTGGCCCAGTACCTCGACACCTTCTCGCGACTGGCGAGCGTCGAGCTCGTCGCCGTCGCAGACCTCGTGCCGGAGCGCGCCGCTGAGGTGGCCTCCCGCGTGCCGGGAGTCAGGGCGCTGGGGATCGACGAGCTGCTCGCCGACCCCGCCGTGCAGCTCGTCGTGAACCTCACGATCCCGGCGGCGCACGCCGAGGTCGCGCTGAAGGCGATCGCCGCGGGCAAGGAGGTCTACACCGAGAAGCCGTTGACCGCGGATGCCGCGTCCGCCGCCGCCGTGCTCGATGCGGCCGCCGCAGCCGGGCTCTGGGTGGGGTGCGCGCCCGACACGGTGCTCGGCACCGGCATCCAGACCGCTCGGAAGGCGGTGGACGACGGGCTCATCGGACGCCCGATCTCGGCCACGGCGACCATGATGACGCCGGGGCACGAGCGCTGGCATCCGAACCCCGATTTCTACTACCTGCCCGGCGGGGGCCCGCTGCTGGACATGGGGCCGTACTACGTGTCGGCGCTCGTCCAGCTCCTCGGACCGGTGTCGAGCGTGATCGGCGCGGCGAGCCGCACCAGGGATGAGCGTGTGATCGGCTCCGGCGCGCGGCAGGGGGAGCGGATCCCCGTCGAGACGCCGACGCACATCACGGGTGTCCTCACGCACGCGTCTGGTGCACTGTCGACGCTCGTGATGTCGTTCGACGCCACAGCCACCATGGCATCGAACATCGAGGTGCACGGCGAGACGGGGTCCCTCGTGGTGCCCGATCCGAACAACTTCGCCGGAGCGGTGCGCCTGAACTCCCTCGGCACGAACGCGTGGACGGATCTCGAGCCGTCTGCCGGGTACGTCGAGGCGGGGCGCGGAATCGGCATCCATGACCGTGCGATCGCCGGAGCGGATGCAGCGCGGGCATCCGGCGCGGTGGGCTCGCACGTGCTCGACGTCATGCTGTCGGTGCTGAGGGCCGCGGAGGATGGCTGCTCGGTCGTGGTGGACAGCACCTGCGAGCGCCCGGCTCTCGTGGAGCTGTCCGGCGTGTAGGCCGCTGCCAGGTGGCCATGGGCGCGCGAGGCCGCAGCGAGTCTTCGGGGCGAGAACGCATCCGTCAGCATCCCTAACAAATCCGTCGTACCCTCGGAGGAGACGACGGAAGGACGGCGCATGCGCGTACTCGGAATGCTCTCCGGAACCTCTCATGACGGCATCGACGTGAGCGTCGTGGAGTTCACCGAGTCGGACGGCGAGCTCCACGGCGAGGTGCTGCACTCCGACAGCATCCCCTACGACGCCCGGCTGCGCGCGCGCCTGGTCGCGGCTCTTCCTCCGCAGCCGACGACCCTCGCCGAGGTCTGCGAGCTCGACACCCTCATCGGGCAGGCTTTCGCGGATGCTGCGGCGGGCGCGGCGGAGGCGGTCGGCGGGGTGGATGCCGTGTGCAGCCACGGCCAGACGGTCTTCCACTGGGTCGAGGGCGACCACGCCAGAGGCACCCTGCAGATCGGCCAGCCGGCGTGGATCGCCGAGCGCGTCGGGGCGCCGGTGATCTCCGACGTCCGGATCCGCGACATCACCGCCGGCGGTCACGGCGCCCCGCTCGTGTCCTTCCTCGACGAGCTGCTCCTGCGCGGCCGCCCCGGCGTCTCCGCGGCGCTCAATCTCGGGGGCATCGCGAACATGACCGTGATCGGCGACCGCATCAGCGCGTATGACATCGGCCCCGCCAACGCCCTCATCGACGCGGCCGTGTCGGCATGGGGGCCGGACGGCCTCGGCTACGACGCGGATGCCGCGATCGCCCGCACCGGAGTCGTCGACGAGTCCCTGCTGACCGCGCTGCTCGCCGATCCGTACTACGCGCTCCCCGCGCCGAAGAGCACCGGCAAGGAGCACTTCCACCTCGACTACGTGCGCCGGCACGTCGACGGGCGGGGCCTCGGCCTGCCCGATGTGCTGCGGACCCTCACCGAGCTGACCGTGCGCACGGTGGCGCAGGACGTCCGCTCCGCCGGGGTCGGCTACCTCGCCGTCTCCGGCGGAGGATGCCGTAATCCGCTCCTCATGGCCGGGCTGCGTGCGGCACTGCCCGAGGCTCAGGTCGTGCTCGCCGATGAGCTCGGCGCCCCGGCCGACGCCAAGGAGGCGATCCTGTTCGCGCTCATCGGCTGGTGCACGATGCACGGCGTCTCCGCCGTGATCCCGGAGGCGACGGGTGCCGGCGCGGCGCGGATCCTGGGCACGATCACCCCGGGTGCGCGTCCGCTGCGGATGCCGGAGCCGGTCGAGGCGGTACGGAGCCTGCGGTTGAGCTGACGCACCCCGCCGGGTCGTGGCGGAGGCGACCGGCGCGTCGCCGATAGGTTGGAAGCGTCGATGGAGAAGGCGCGAGGTCGGAGGCTGCGGGATGGATGCGAACGCTCCAGGAGGATGCGCATGCGGATGCAGTCCTGAGCCGGTCAGGCGGACGACCGCTCCCATGCAGATCGCCATCCGGCCTGGTTCGGGGCGGCATGACATCCCCCAGGCGCTGATCCCGGCCGGCGAGTTCGCGATGGGCGACTCCTCCGGAGACCGCAACGCGGGAGACGGCGAGGCGCCAAGGCACGGGGTGCGGCTGGCGGAGTTCTCCCTCGACACGACCTCGGTGACCAATGCGGCTTTCGCCCGGTTCGTCGAGGCCACCGGCTACCGGACGGAGGCGGAGCAGTTCGGCTTCTCCGCCGTCTTCCACCTCGCCGTCGCCGCACCGGAGGCCGACATCATGAGCCGCGCGGCCGGCACGGGATGGTGGCTGGGCGTCAGAGGCGCCGACTGGGCCCACCCCGGCGGCGCGGACTCCTCGATCGAGGGCCTCGAAGACCATCCCGTCACCCACGTGAGCTGGAACGACGCCATGGCGTACTGCACCTGGGCGGGCAGGCGCCTGCCGACCGAGGCCGAGTGGGAGTACGCGGCCCGCGGCGGCCTCGCCGATGCGAAGTATCCCTGGGGTGACGCAGAGGTCGACGAGGGCGGATGGCGGGCGAACATCTGGCAGGGCGCCTTCCCCACCGAGAACACCCTCGACGACGGCTGGCTCACCACCGCACCCGTGCGCGCGTTCGAACCCAACGGCTACGGTCTGTGGCAGATGGTCGGCAACGTCTGGGAGTGGTGCTCCGACTGGTTCGGCGCCGACTACTACGCCCGCTCGCCCTCCGCATCACCGCAGGGTCCTGAGCGCGGCGCGGGTCGCGTGCTCAGAGGGGGCAGCTATCTCTGCCACATCTCCTACTGCAACCGCTACCGCAACTCCGCGCGCACCCAGAACACGCCGGACTCCTCGATGGGCAACGCCGGCTTCCGCACGGTCGCGCTCAGCTGAGCGCCGTCACTTCTTGTCCTCGTCCCAGGGGCCTTCCCACCAGTTGCCCGAGCTCTGATCGTCAGGGCCGCGGCGACGGGAGCGCACGAACTGCACGATCGTGATCGTCAAGGCGCTCAATCCGATGAGGATGAGGACGAGGAACAGCATGTCGTTCTGCGTCATGGGTGGCTCCTCTCGACGGCATCCGCTCCGCCGCTGCGGCGGTGCTCAGGCCTCGGGGAGAAGGTCGGCGACCGAGCCGACGATCTCGTCAGGACGGAACGGGTACTTCTCGATCTCGGCCTGATCGCTGATGCCGGTGAGGACGAGCACGGTGTGCAGGCCCGCCTCGATGCCGGCGACGACATCGGTGTCCATGCGGTCGCCGATCATGCCCGTGCGCTTGGAATGCGCGCCGATCTTGTTCAGCGCCGAACGGAACATCATCGGGTTCGGCTTGCCGACGACGTAGGGCTCCTTGCCCGTCGCCTTCGTGATGAGCGCGGCGATCGCGCCGGTGGCCGGAAGCGGGCCGTCGGCGCTCGGGCCGGTGGCATCGGGGTTGGTGACGATGAAGCGCGCCCCGGCGTTGATGAGACGGATCGCCTTGGTGATCGCCTCGAACGAGTAGTTGCGCGTCTCGCCGACCACGACGAAGTCGGGCGCCGTCTCGGTCATCACGAAGCCGGCCTCGTGCAGCGCGGTGAGGATGCCCGCCTCGCCGATGACGAACGCGGTGCCACCCGGCACCTGCTGCGCGAGGAAGTCGGCGGTGGCGAGCGCCGAGGTCCAGATCCGGTCCTCCGGGACGTGCAGGCCGGAGGCGCGCAGGCGAGCGGACAGGTCGCGCGCCGTGAAGATCGAGTTGTTCGTCAGCACGAGGTAGGGCGTGCCGTTCGCCTCCCAGCCCGCGAGCAGCTCGGCCGCACCGGGGATGGCGTCGTTCTCATGGACGAGCACGCCGTCCATGTCGGTGAGCCAGCATTCGATGTCATCGCGGTGTGCCATGGCAACAGCCTATTGGTCGTGCCCGTCCGCGCCTCGTCAGGCCGAGATCCAGACGACCGCGTCAGCGCCGTCGGGGAGGGTGGCGGATGCTCCGTCGAGCTCGATGCCGGATGCCGTGACCGACACCTCCCGCCCCACGCCGAGCCCGCACGCCTCCAGCGCGCGGAGCAGGTCGGGATCGCGATCGTCCACCCTGAGCACCCGGCCGGCGTGACCGGGCGCGGCATCGGCGAGCAGCACGAACGGCTCCCTGGCCACGGCGCCCGACGCATCCGGGATCGCGTCGCCGTGCGGATCGAACCGCGGGCGGCCGAGTCGCTCGTCGATGCCCTCCAGCAGCCGATCGCTGATGGTGTGCTCGAGCACCTCCGCCTCGTCGTGCACCTCGTCCCAGCCGTAGCCGAACTCCTGCACGAGCCAGGTCTCGATCAGCCGGTGACGGCGGACCATGGCCAGGGCGCGTGCGGTCCCGGCATCCGTCAGGCGCACGGCCCCGTACGGGACGTGCGAGACGAGACCCGCGGCGGCGAGCTTCTTGACCATCTCGGTCACGCTGGAGGGTGCGATGCCGAGCTTCGCGGCGAGCACCGAGGGCGTGATGGGCGCATCCTGCCATTCGGTGTGCGCGTACACCGTCTTCAAGTAGTCGTCTGCTGCCGGGGATGCCACCCGGCAAGCCTACTCAGGCGCCGCTGAGCACGAGGTAGAGCAGCGTCGCGTTCAGTGCGATGAGGAGCACGGAGGCGATGATGCCGGCGGCCGTCGTCCACCCCCGGTTCGCCCAGACGCCGAGGGTGCGCTTCTGCGCGGTCAGGGCGACGAGCGGCACGAGAGCGAAGGGGATGCCGAAGGAGAGCACGACCTGGCTGAGCACGAGGGCGAGGGTTGGGTCGACGCTCAGGCCGAGGATGACCAGGGCGGGGATGAGGGTGATGAGGCGCCGCAGGAGCAGCGGGATGCGCACGTGCAGCAGGCCGTGCATGATCTCCGCTCCGGCGTAGGCGCCGACCGAGGTGGAGGCGAGGCCGGAGGCCAGCAGCCCCACGGCGAAGAACGTCGCCACCACGGGGCCGAGGCCCTCGGCGAGCGCGGCGTGCGCCCCCTCGAGCGAATCGGTGCCCTCGACGCCGGCCAGGTTCGCCGCCGCGAGTAGCAGGATGCCGAGGTTCACCGAGCCGGCGATGACCATCGCGATGGTGACGTCCCAGCGGGTGGCGGTGAGCAGGCGTCGGATGCGGCCCTGCTCCGTGCGGGCGGCCTCGTCTGACGGAAGCGCGGCAGCCGATCCGAACCGGTCGCGGGCGAGAGAAGAGTGCGCATAGATCGCGTGCGGCATGATCGTGGCTCCGAGGATGGATGCCGCGAGCAGGACGGAGCCCGTGCCCTCGAAGCGCGGCACGATCCCGCCGGCGACGCCCGCCGGATCGGGCGGGGCGATGAACACGCCGGCGACGAACCCCACGGCGATGATCACCATCAGGCCGATGATGACGAACTCGAAGGGGCGGGCGCCGCGGCGGCTCTGCACGAGGAGCAGCGCCATCGAGACGGCGCCGGTGATGACGCCTCCAGCGAGGAGAGGGATGCCGAAGAGCAGGTTGAGGGCGACCGCGCCGCCGATGACCTCGGCGAGATCGGTGGCCATCGCGACGAGCTCGGCCTGCAGCCAGTAGGCGCGGCGCGCCAGCGGTCGGCGAAGGCGCCGGCCCAGCACCTCCGGCAGGCTCTGCCCGGTGACGACGCCGAGCTTCGCGGAGAGGTACTGGATGAGCCAGGCCATCACATTGCCGGCCAGCACCACCCAGACGAGCAGATAGCCGTACTGGGCTCCGGCCGTCATGTTGCTGGCGACGTTGCCGGGGTCCAGGTACGCGACGCCCGCGACCAGCGCGGGGCCGAGCAACCAGATCCGCGGTGGGCGGGCGGTGCGGACCGGGGTCACGTCGTCGGCCAGCAAATTTTTAGGCATGCCGAAATCGTAGCGGAGTTTTCGGTGTACCTAAAGATCGGTGCGGCTCGGATGGCGGAGGATGCCGGATAGCCTGACGGAGTGAGCGAGACCCCTGAGCGCAGCACCCACGGCCTCGGCCCCTGGGACGGGGAGTGGCCGACCGAGCCGCACTACGATCCCGAGCTGCTCGAGCACGGCGACACCCGCAATGTGATCGACCGCTACCGCTACTGGCGGATGGATGCGATCATCGCCGACCTCGATACCCGGCGGCATCCCTTCCACGTGGCGATCGAGAACTGGCAGCACGACATGAACATCGGCTCCATCGTGCGCAGCGCCAACGCCTTCCTCGCCGACACCGTGCACATCATCGGCCGCAGGCGCTGGAACAAGCGCGGAGCCATGGTCACCGACCGCTACCAGCACGTCGTGCATCACGAGGACGTCGCCTCCTTCGCCGCGTGGGCGTCGGATGCCGCGCTGCCGATCATCGCCGTCGACAACGTGGAGGGGGCGGTCCCCGTCGACAGGGCGGACCTCCCCGAGCGCTGCGTCCTGCTGTTCGGACAGGAGGGTCCTGGGCTCTCGGAAGAGGCGCTCGCGGTGGCATCCGGACACGTCGAGATCACCCAGTACGGGTCCACGCGCTCGATCAATGCCAGCGCGGCAGGAGCCGTGATCATGTACGAATGGTGCCGTCGCTGGGCCTGAGGCGTCGAGAGCTTCTGGTATCCCGGAATATTGCCACTTGTCGGGCGGGATCCGATACGTCATCCTGATCCCGAAAGGGGAGTTGGGTTGGGGGACCCGCGCATCCGAGCACTCCCCGCATGAAGGGGAGTGTCATGAAGGAGCAGTCGAGCGCGCCCTGGGGGCGCAACAGGAAGATCGCCGCCGTGGCCGTCGGGTTGCTGGTGGTCGGGGTCGGTGCGACTTACACGCTGGCGAGCTGGAACGACTCGGAATGGGTCTGGGGCGGAGCGGACGGCGATCCAGGGATCGGGACGAGCCAGTTCGAGGTGCTGCAGAACACCGATCCCGACGTCGACGCCGCGGCGTGGACCAATGAGGAGGCGAACCCCGGCGGCGAGCTGCTGTTCTCGCCCGGAGCCCTCCAGCTGACCCCCGGCGACACCGTCTACGCGCCGGTGGCGCTGCAGACGGACGCCGATTCGGTCGCCGCCACCGTCACGCTGCAGGGTGCGGTCGCCGCAGCCGGTGCCCCCGCGCCGGCCAACGACGCCGCCCTGTTCAGCGCCGTCCGCGCCACGGTGTACACCGCCGCGGGGTCGGCAGCACCCACGGCCTGCGACACGGGCTTCGACGCCACCGGCTGGACCGCCATCGTCAGCAATGCGACCCTCGCCACCGCGGCCACGGCGACGCAGGACCTGGACGCCGACGGCGCATCCACGCAGCACTACTGCTTCGCGATCACCCTGCCCGCCGGTTCGCCGGATACGCTGCAGGGCCTGGTGATCTCGCCGGCATGGCAGTTCGCCTCCGTCTCGGTGGACTGAGCCGCCTCCCGCGCTGACCGAAGACGATGACGCATCCGGCCGCATCGACCGCGCACCGGCTTCTGGCGCGCACCGTCACGACGCTCCTCGTCGTGGCGGTGCTCGCCATGGCCGGATGGTTCGCGTTCTCTGCGGCGACGGGCGCGACGATCATCGTCTTCCGCACCGGGTCGATGAGCCCGACGATGCCGCAGGGCGCGGCCGCCGTGTCCCTGCCGGTGGATGCCGCGGAGATACGCGTGGGCGACGTCGTGACCGTTCAGGGAGATCAGGGACTGCCCATCACGCACCGAGTGGTCGAGGTGCGCGAGCCCGCAGCGGCGACGGCAGGCATCCCTGACGGTGCGAGGGAGCTCGTGCTCAAGGGCGACGACAACGAGACCGTCGATGTGCGCCCCTCCGTCGTCGAGAACGCGCGACGTGTCGCGCTCGCGGTGCCGTTCGTCGGCTCCGTGATCATGCTGCTGCAGTCGCCGGTCGGGATGGGCACCCTGACGGTGCTCGCCGGTGCGATCGCGACCTGGGCGTTCTGGCCGCGGCGTCGGCCGCAGGAGGAAGCCGCGCCTGACGTGCGGGAGGACGCGGATGCTGACGCGACAGCGGAAGTCGGTGCCGAGGAGGCGCCGGCGGCTGCCGTCGACATGGAGTCGGCGCCCGCCCCGCCGCAGACCAGGCGCGAACGCCGAGAAGCGGGGATGCTCGCATGACCAGGGTGACGGTGAGCGGTGCGCGAGCGCTGACAGCGGCGTGTGCCGCGGTGTGCGTGCTGCTCGTGCTGGCCGGTTCCGCCCTGATCGCGACCCGGGCGTGGGCGGAGTGGTCGGAGGTCGCCGAGACAGGACAGCCGGGCTATCTGTCACTGCGCAGCGACCCAGGCACGCCGCAGTGGTCGAATCTGCGACCCGGCGACTCGCGCGCGTGGCTCATCGAGGCATCCCTCGCGGATGCGCCTCGCGCGAGCCTGGACATCGAGCTGCACGCCGAGGGCGAGCTCATCGATGCGGGCAGGATGACGGTCAGCGTGACCGGCTGCTCTGAGCCCTTCAGCGACGCCGGCGAGCCTCGGTGCGGTGGTGTCGAGGAGATCGTGGTGAGCGAGGAGCCTCTGGCCGCGGTCGGGGCGGCAGATGCCGCCGTCCATCCGCTCCTCGAGCTGCGCGCCGATGCGCCGCGGTACTTGCTCGTGGTCATCGCGCTCGCCGCGTCGGCATCGCAGGACGAGACGGCGGGCGCCTCGGCACGCATCGGCGTCGGCCTGCACGTGCAGGGGGAGACCGAGGACGAGGGCGGAGTGCTTCCCTCCACGGGTGGCGATCTCGGCGATCTCGTCCCGGTGGCCGTGCTGGCGGCGGGCATGACCGGGCTCGGCCTGACCGCCCTGCTCCGTCGGCGCTTCGTGACCGCGCGAGAGGTGCGTCATGGCTGAGCGGGCAAGGATGCTCCGGCGGTTCTCCGCGGTCGCGATGCTGGCGTCCGCGGCGCTGATCGTGCAGGCATCCGTGATCTCGAACGCCTCCTGGAACGATGCGGAATGGACGAGCGCTCCGCTGTCGGCCGTCGACTGCGCCGCGCCGGACGACGCCTTCGCGACGCGCGGCGAAGGACGGGCGCTCAGCGGGGCCCTCCTCGGCATCGACCTCGACAGCCTGGCCGAAGCCTCTGGTGTCGAGGTCACGAACGACGGCAGCCGCGCGGTGCATACGCCCGCAGGGGCGAACCCTGCGACCGGGCCGGATGCCTGGGCGAATCCGCTCAACGTCACCGCGCTCAGCGCGGTGAACGTGAATCTCGGCGGAGGCATCCTGCAGCTCCCGTTGAACAACAGCACGGGCGTGCTCGGGCAGTACGGACAGGCGCAGGACACCGGCGTCTCAGCCGGCGCCGGCGGATACGTGACCGACACCGGCGGCATCGGCCTCGAACCCGGCAACGGGTATCCGGAGCTCGCGGAGCTGAAGCTGTCGCAGCTCCTCGCGCAGATCAACCCGGCCGTCGCCGGCGCGCTCAGCGGAGTGACCGATGTCTCCCTCGAGGTCGGCGCCGTCGCCGGCCGAGCGATGCTCGACGGATGCGAGACGGCGTGGTCGGGCGCCTCGGCGCTGGCCTCCTCTCTGTCGCGCGAGTATCTCGTCGCCTCTGCCGACACCGTGATCACCTCGCCGACGGTCGGCGGTTTGGTCACCGGGCTGAGCGGGATCATCACCTCGCTGCAGGCGACCGTCGACACGCTCGAGACCACGTTGCGCACGACGATCAGGGACGGGATCGCAGGGCTGCTCAGCGGCGTGCTCGGAACCCTGAGCCTGGGCAGCGTCACGATCGACTCCTTCATCCTCACCATCGACACATCGGCGGTCGCGGCTCTGCTGACGACGACGATCGCGGACGACGCCGGGATCGTGAGCATCGATCTGGGAGATGGGACCATCACGGTCGACACCGCGGCGCTCCTCGGCGCGGCATACGGCGAGAGCGGACGGTCCGACCTGAACGGGCTGGATCCGAACACCGATCTGCTCTCGAACCCCGCCGTGCTCACGGCGCTCACCGACGCACTCACCTCGGCGCTGGACGACTGGGTCATGGATGTGGATGCCGCCCTGCAGGCGGCGATCGACGGCATCCGCGTGCAGCTCGGGGCGACCGTCGTGCTGCGCCTGGCCGTCGTGAACGTCGCCACGATCGCCATCGGACTCGACGCGCCTCTTGGCACGCTCGACACCGCGGTCGTCGATGTCGACGCCTCGCTCCTGGGCGGCCTCATCTCCCTGGACCTGCTGGATCCGCTCGTGGAGGCACTCGTCTCCGGTGTCGGAGGCCTCGTCGGAGGGATCATCGAGGGCGCCCTGCCGACCGTGGCGAGCCTGGTGCAGGCGCTCGACGCTCCGGTCGCGGCCGTGCTGAACGTCGTGTCCCTCGTCTACAGCACGCTCTACCTCAGCGGCGTCGTCTCGCTCGTGGTCAACGCGCAGAACGATCCGCTGACGGGGGCGGCGGAGCCGGCGGACTGGGCAGCGCTCCCCGACGGCCGCTACGACGTCGCGGCGCTGCGGATCGGCGTGCTCGGTGCTCTCGCGGCGTCGGACGTCCGCCTCTATCTCGGACGCGGGTCGGTGGGTGCGGTGTGTTCGCTCGCGCAGGCGCCCGTCGACTGCGCCGGATACTGACGGGACGACATCGGGCGCTCGCGGGGCTCTGGCGATGCGCGGCGCAGGTCAGACGACCTGGGCGAGCCATCCGCCGGTGCGCACCCGCCACCCCAGCGTGAGCAGCCGTGCGCAGAGGTACACGCCGAAGAAGACCACCGCCAGCCAGATCAGGCCGGCCGATCCGCTCACACCGGTGAGAGCGACGATCCACAGCGCGGGCAGGAACGGCACGAGATTCAGCCCGCCGGCGATGGCGAGGTACTTGGCGTCGCCGGCTCCCATCAGCACGCCGTCCAAGACGAAGACGACACCGGCGATCGGCTGAGCCACCGCGAGCACGACCAGCGCGGGCTGGATGAGGGCTGCCAGTTCGGGGTCGCCGGTGAACGCCAGCCCGATGACGGGGGAGAGCACGCCGATGACCACGCCGACGATCACTCCGAACCACGCGCCCCAGGCGACGGTGCGCGCCAGAACCCGGCGGACCAGGCGTTCGTCGCCCTCTCCGAGCCCTCGGCCGACGAGCGCCTGGGCGGCGATGGCCAGAGCATCCAGGGCGAAGGCCGCCGCGGAGAAGATCGTGAAGACGACCTGCCAGCCGGCCAGCTCGTCCGTGCCGATCCCGGTCGCGACGCCGACCGTCACGAGCAGGGCGGCGCGCAGGCTCACCGTTCGCAGGAAGAGCCACCCGCCCGACCGCGCGGAGCCCTGCACGCCCTCGCGCTGCGGGCGCACCGAGGCGTTGTGCCTGCGGGCGAGTCGGCCGACGATGAGCACGTAGGCGAGCACCATCGCCCACTGCGCGGTGACGGTGCCGGCGGCGGAGCCCGCGATGCCCCAGCCGAGGGGATAGATGAAGAGCCAGTTGAGCGCGGCGTTGGCGCCGAAGCCGCCTCCGGCGATCCACAGCGGGGTCATGGTGTCCTGCATCCCGCGCAGCAGCCCCGTCGCGGCGAAGACGATGAGCATGGCGGGCAGACCCCACATCGAGATGGTCAGATACGTCTCGGCCTGGGCGGTCACGGCATCCGTCGCACCGAACAGCGAGACGAGCCAGGGCGACGCCATCGCCCCTGCCGCGGCGAGCACGGCGCCCAGCCCGAGCGCCAGCCACATGCCGTCGATGCCGACCGAGACGGCGTCGCGGTGGTCGCCGGAGCCGAACCGGCGCGCGACGGCCGGTGTCGTCGAATAGGCGAGGAAGACCATCAGGCCGACGATCGTCTGCAGCACCGCGCTCGCGATGCCCAGGCCCGCCAGAGGTGTCGCGCCGAGGTGTCCGACGAGCGCCGCATCGACCATGAGGAAGGCGGGCTCCGCGACGAGGGCGCCGAGAGCGGGAACGGCCAGGCGCAGGATCTCGCGATTGAGGGATGCTGCGCGCGCGGTCACGCTCCGAGCCTATCCGTGGCGTCCGACACCCCCGCGCCGCGGCCGTCGGTTGCTCCTTCTCCGCGGTGCGTTCTCGATCTCCCCACCGCGCGCGTCGATGCGGGATGGAATAGGCCCCGGAGCCTGCGCTCTCGGGTGCTTATTCGATCTTGCATTTGGCAACGACTGCGTGCTCGGGTGCTTATTCGATCTCGCATCGGGAGGGTGGGGTGGGCGACGGCGGGTGAGGGGGAGAGAGCAGGTGCGGAGGGGTAGGGGCGTAGGCTGGGGGAACCGGCATCCGGAGGTGGACGATGGACGATCCTCGTGGCGCAGCGGCTCGCTACTGGGCCAGGCAGACCGGCGCGCAGGATGCCGATCCCGCGCCCTCGCCCGTGACCCTCACCGCCGAGAACAAGCACGAGTTCGTGGAGAGCGCGATCCAGGTCGCGATCCGCCGTGGTGATTTCGACGACCTCCCCGGAGCGGGCAAGCCGATCGAGGGGCTCGGCACGCATCATGACCCCGACTGGTGGATCCGGCGCAAGATCGAGACGGAGAGCCTCACCGGGCTCGGGCCTCCGGCCCTGATGCTCCGCGTCGAGGACCGCGAGCTCGACGACCAGCTCGACGGGTTGACCCGCGAGGACGATGTCCGCGCTGTGCTGGAGGACTTCAACCGCCGCGTCGTCGAGGCCAGGCGTCAGCTCCTCGGAGGCCCGCCCGTCGTCACCCGCACGCGCGACGCGGATGCCGAAGTGGAGGCGTGGCGCAGGAGAAGAGCGGCGAGGGCCGCGTCGGCCTCCTCCGACGAACAGGAGGCTCCTCGGCGGAGGAGCTTCTTCCAGCGGCGCTGACACGGACGGCGTTGCACGCGCGCGGAGCATCCGCTCTGTCGGTGCCTCGACGTAGGCTGTCACCCATGACCGATGTTCTTCCCGCAGGCCTCGCCATCGACGACTTCAGTGCAGAGATCCGACCGCAGGACGATCTCTACCGCCATGTCAACGGGGCGTGGATCGACCGCACGGAGATCCCCGACGACAAGGCCCGCTGGGGGTCGTTCCACCTGCTCGCGGAGCAGGCCGAGAAAGACGTCCGCGCGATCATCGAGGAGTCGCAGGATGCCGCCCCCGGCACCCTCGCCCGCAAGATCGGCGACATGTTCGCCAGCTTCATGGACACCGAGCGCATCGCCGCCGCCGGCGTGCAGCCGCTGTCCGAGACGCTCGCCGAGATCTCCTCGATCGACTCGATCGCGGAGTTCCTGCGCGTGATCGGCACCTACGACCGTGACGGGCGCGCCGCCGTCATCGGCGTCTACGTCGATGGCGACCCCGGCAACCCGGAGCGCTATCTGCCCGTGCTCGTGCAGGCCGGGCTGTCGCTGCCGGACGAGAGCTACTTCCGCCTGGAGAACTTCGCCGAGACACGGGATGCGTACCGTGCGCACCTCGAGCGTCTCCTCGCTCTCGCCGGTGTCGAAGACGCAGCGGGGCAGGCCGAGCGCTCGATCGCGCTCGAGAACGAGCTCGCAGGTCACCACTGGGACAACGTCCGCAGTCGCGACGCCGTCGCCACCTACAACCTCACCAGCTGGGACGAGCTCCAGGCGCTCGCCGGCGTCGATCTGACACCGTGGCGCGACGCGGTCACGCCGTCCAACGCCGCGGCGTTCGACGAGGTGGTCGTCGCGCAGCCGAGCTTCATCGAGGGCCTTGGCGCGCTCCTCGTCCCCGAGCGTCTCGACGACTGGAAGGCATGGCTCCGCGCCAAGGTCGTGCACGCCGCGGCACCGTACTTGACCGACGACCTCGTGCAGGAGAACTTCTCCTTCTACGGCACCGAGCTGACCGGCGTCCCCACGATCCGCGAGCGCTGGAAGCGCGGCGTCTCCGTGACAGAGGGCGCGCTCAGCGAGGCGATCGGCAAGGTCTACGTCGAGCGGCACTACCCCGCCGACGCGAAGGCGGCGATGGACGAGCTCGTCGCCAACCTCATCGAGGCGTACCGGCAGAGCATCACGGAGCTCGAATGGATGAGCCCTGAGACCCGCGAGAAGGCGCTCGCCAAGCTCGACGCCTTCACCCCGAAGGTCGGGCACCCCGAGGTGTGGCGCGACTACTCCACGCTCGAGATCGACGCCGCCGACCTGTTCGGCAATGTCCGCCGCGCCAACGTCTTCGAGCACGACCGCAACATGAACAAGGTCGGCCAGCCCATCGATCGCACCGAGTGGCACATGCCCCCGCAGATGGTCAACGCCTACTACAACCCGTCGATGAACGAGATCGTGTTCCCCGCGGCCATCCTGCAGTACCCCTTCTTCGACGCGTCCCGCGACGCGGCGGCCAACTACGGCGGCATCGGTGCGGTGATCGGGCACGAGATCGGGCACGGCTTCGACGACCAGGGCAGCCGCTACGACGGCGATGGCAAGCTCGAGGACTGGTGGACCGACGCCGACCGCGCCGCCTTCGAGGAGCGCACGAAGGCGCTCATCGCCCAGTACGACGCGCTCGTGCCGGTCGGGCTCGATGCGGAGAACCACGTCAACGGCGCCCTCACGATCGGCGAGAACATCGGTGACCTCGGCGGCCTCGGCATCGCCTTGAAGGCCTATGAGCTGTCGCTCGCGGGCGAGGAGGCGCCGGTCATCGACGGCTACACCGGCGTGCAGCGCCTCTTCCTCTCCTGGGCTCAAGCCTGGCAGCAGAAGAGCAGGGATGCCGAGACGATCCGTCTGCTCACGATCGACCCGCATTCGCCGAACGAGTTCCGCTGCAACCAGATCGTGCGCAACATCGACGCGTTCTACACCGCATTCGGGGTGGGTGAAGGGGATGCCCTGCACCTGCCGGCTGCGCAACGCGTGACGATCTGGTGAGCATTCGCCGAATCCGATGATCGTGACCCCCGAACGGGGGTTACGATAGCCGTGCTGCTGGGGAGCATGCTCCCCGCGGTGATCCCCCTCCACCCTTTGCTGGGAAGGAACACCCGTGGGCTCCCCCCTCCCCTCGGTCCCCGAACCCGTCGACGGCGCGCCCTCCCTGCCGTTGCGGCGTTCGCAGCGTCCGACCCGGCGCCTGCCGCGGCGCGCAGCGATCGGTCGGCGATCCTTCACCTCGACGCTGCGCGCTCTCGAGGAGCTCGTGGACGCTGGTGCGCAGGTGTCCGTGCACGTGGTCGACCTCGACAACGGCAGCCACGTGCTCTCCGGCGACGACCACGTCACGATGCCCATCGCCGGGCTCGGGGTGGTCCCGTTGCTCATCGAAGTCGCGGCGGGTTTCGAGGACGGCAGTCTCGATCCGCTCGAGATCGTCGAGCGGTCGGCTGTCGAGCAGGTGACCACGTCCGGCGTGTGGCGGCACCTGCGCGCTCCGGCGCTCCCTCTCGTCGACCTGGCCGTGCTCGCGGCGACGGCGGGAGACCCGATCGCCGTCAATGCGCTGCTGCAGCGGGTCGGTCACGATCGCGTCAGGGCCCGCATCGAAGGCCTGGGTCTCACGCGAACGGCCATGCTCGACCGCTTCCGCGATCGGCGGGGGCCGGACGACGCGCCCCAGGTGGCGGTCGGTTCGACGCGCGAACAGGCTGGGCTCTTCTCGGCGCTCGTGAACTCCGAGGTCGTCGATGCGGCCGTCAGCGCCCAGGTCTCCGAATGGCTGAGCCTCAACCACGATCTGAGCCTCGTCGCCGCACCCACCGGACTCGACCCGTTCGCGCACGATCATGATCAGCACGGGCTGCTCTTCATCAACAAGACAGGGCGCGACCGCGGCGTGCGCGCCGAGGCCGGCGTGCTCGCCGGCCCTCGCGCCGGTGTGTCCTACGCCCTCATCGTTTGCTTCGACGACCTGTCGATCGCCCATCGGCTCCGCGCCCACGACGCCTTCCGGGTGCTGGGCACCGAGCTCATGGAGTACACGCACTGATTCACGTCGTCGCGACGCGGTCCGCTTTCCTTCGTGAGACGGCGACGATTCCTGCCACGAGGATGACAACAGCGACGACGACGGCGGCGATCCCGATCGGCGTGCTCTGCGGTTCTCCGCCGATGCGGCCGACGGCCACCCAGGCGATGCCCCAGCTCGTGGCGAGCGCGGGGGTCAGCCGCTGCGTCACCAGAGCGGACACCGTGCCGATGGCGGCGACCACGACGAGCACGATGACGCCCAGAGCGTGACCCTGCGCACCGATCTCCTCCGGCAGCACCTGGGCGAGCCATGCCGCCGCGTTCGCGACCGTCGCGATCGTGACCCATCCGAAGTGCAGTCCGCTGACGCCCTCGGTCAGTGCGGTGTCGGCGAAGCCGGTGGCATCCGTGCGACCGAGCAGCACGATGATGCGGGCGAGCACCGCGAGGAGACCCGCGATCACGAGCACGGTGGAGAAGAGCGGACCGAATCGGGCCGCCACCAGCCAGAGCCCGTTGAGCACCATCGAGGCGGCGATCCACCACCCGACAGCGCGCTGACGTTCGTCGGCCCGTCGTGCCGGCAGCGCCTGCCAGATCGTGTAGGCGGCGAGGCCGACATAGATGAGAGTCCAGATCGCGAACGCCGGTCCCGCCGGCGCCAACGGCGAGCCCTGTGCCGAGAGCGCGCCGTCCTGCAGCTCCGCGACCGGCTCGCCGCCGAAGGCGCCGCCGCCGACGGCGGCTCCGATCAGCATGAACGTCGCCGCCGAGATCACGCCCGACTGCCTGAGGATGTCACCGTTTCGAGATCTCATGCTCCGACGGTAAGCGGTGATCCGATCATCCGCCCTGGCCTTGACGCGACAGAACGCCGCCGATAAGGCGCAGACGTCTCACTCGCGCTGCGGGCCGAAGCGATGCTGGGGGTCGAGCCCCGCGACGATGGGGGCGAGGGCGTCGGCGAGGGCCTCGAGCTGCTCCTCCGAGAGGTGGTCGAGCACGAGCCGGTGCACGGTGTCGAAATGTCCTGGTGTGGCGAGCACGGTCTGCCGGCGGCCCTCGCCGGTGAGCCTGATCTCGACGGTGCGCCGATCGACTGCGCTTTCCGAGCGTTCGATGAGGCCGCGTTCGCGCAGTCGGCTGACGACCTTGGATGCGCGGGGGAGTGTCGCGTTCGTCGCGGCCGCCAGGTCGCTGAGGCGCATGGCGCCGCTGCGCAGCAGAGTGCCGAGCAGCATGAACTCGTAGTGCGTGAGGTGGGCGTCACGCTGGAGCTGGGCGTCGAGCGCTGCGGGGAGCAGTTCGGCGGTGGAGATCAGCGAGATCCATGCGCGCGATTGCGCCGCTGTCATCCTGGTGAGCTTTCCGGCCATGGCTCCATTCTGCCGGGAATAGTTGTCACGGCAAGCACGTTGACATCATTAGTTGCCGAAGCAACAATGCTGCGGCTCAGACGAAAGGCAATGCAATGACTGCGATCACCGTCATCGGAACGGGGAACATGGGCCAGGCCATCGCGGGGCTCGCCCGCAAGGGCGGCGCGAGCGTGCAGATCCTGGCGCGCGACATCGAGAAGGCGGGCAGCGCCGCAGCACCCATCGGTGCGGCAGCCGGTGTCGTCGGCGACGCCATCACCGGCGAGGTCGTCGTGCTGGCCGTGCCCTATCCGGCGCTCGCGGACATCGCTGGGCAGTACGGCGAGCAGCTGACCGGCAAGGTCGTCGTCGACATCACCAACCCGGTGGACTTCGCCACCTTCGACGGGCTCGTCGTGCCGGCGGACTCCTCGGCGTCGGCCGAGCTGGCGGCATCCCTTCCCGGCGCTCGCGTCGTCAAGGCGTTCAACACGAACTTCGCCTCGTCGCTCGTGAGCGGAGAGCTCGGCGGAGAGCCGACGACGGTGCAGATCGCCGGTGATGACGACGCGGCCAAGAAGGCGCTCGCCGACGTCGTCGTCGCCGCCGGACTCCGCGTCGCGGATGCCGGAGCGCTGAAGCGTGCCCGCGAGCTCGAGGCCCTCGGGTTCCTGCAGATGGTGCTGGCCGTCCGCGAGCAGATCGGCTGGACCGGCGGCTTCGCCGTCCGCGCCTGACGCCGGGTCGGGTGCTCCACGGCATCCGTACCCCGACCGTTCCGGGGGCCGACGCGCCAACCGTCGGACGGATCCGCCCGTTCCGTCCGACATCTGGCGTGTGGGCCCCCGTACTGCGTCGCCCACGCGGCGGCGGTCGCCGGCGTGCGGCGGGGGATAGGGTCAGGGGATGATCGCATCCGAGGGGACCCCGCACCGCAGAGACGACGGGGAGCTCCTCGGCTGGATCCATCCCGCCGGCGACGCCTGGGTCGCTGTGGATGTGCTCGGCCGCCCGGCATCCGACGCCGTCGACTGGCTGGAAGCAGAGGCCGCGCTCGAGGAGCACGGTCTCGCCTGGCTCGCCGATCCGTGGATGCTGGAGGGCGAATCCGAGGCGCCGCTGCGCGTGCGGATCGTCGAGGTCACGCCCACCGAGGCCGGCCGTGCCGGTCGCATCGTGGTGAAGATCGACGATTTCGGCGACGTGAGCCGCCCGGCATCCGAGCCCTTCGTGCTGCCGTGGCCACTCCCGCCCCGTCTGCGCGTGCCGCAGCCCGGTGACCCGGATCCTCGCGTTCTCTGAGCCGTCAGGGCAGCGAGGGATGCTGCTCGGCCGCCCGCTGCTTCGGGATGAACAGCGAGAGGATCACGGCCACGATGCCGGCCGCGATCGCGAGCCAGAAGCACACCTCGAAGGCGTCGCGGGTCGGGACCGCCACGCCGTCGACGTTCACGCTCATCGCGGCGAGCACGCCGCCCATCACCGCCGACGCGCTGGAGGTCCCCACCGAGCGGAACAGGGCGTTCAGACCGTTCGACGCGCCCGTCTCGTTCGCGGGGACCGATCGCATGATGATCATCGGCATGGCGGCGAACGTGAACCCGATGCCGACGCCGATCAGCGCGTTGGCGACGAGGATGTGCCAGACCTCGGTCGACCACAGCAGCACGAACACATAGGCGAGCACGATCGCGAACGCGCCGCCGGTGAACAGCGGACGAGGGCCGATGGTGCGCTCCAGCCAGCCCGACAGTGGCGAGATCACCATCATCACGAGGCCGGCAGGCATGACGACGAAGGCCGCGGTGACCATGTCGAGCCCGAAGCCGGAGCCGGTCTCGACGGGGAGTTCCAGCATCTGCGGGAAGGTCACGTTCGAGGAGAACAGTGCGAAGCCCATCCCGATCGCGGCGATGTTCGTGAACAGCACCGCGGGGCGGGCGGCGACGCGCAGATCGAGCAGCGGGTCCTTCGTGCGCAGCTGGTACCAGCCCCAGGCGAGCAGCACGAGAACACCGCCGATGATGCAGGCGAGCGTGACCGGGGCGGTCCAGCCCCATTCCGCGCCGCGCGAGACGAAGAGCAGGATGCCGGTCAGGCCGATCGCCAGCCCGAGCGCGCCGAGGAGATCGAGTCGACCCGGTGAGCGCAGCACGTCTTCGGGGACGAACAGCCAGACGAGGACGAGACCGACGACCCCGAGGCCGGCGGCGAGCCAGAACAGCGCATGCCAGTCGGCGTTCAGCGCCAGGTAGGCGGCGAGCGGCATCCCGATCGCGCCTCCGACGCCCATCGTCGCGCTCATCAGAGCCACGGCGGTGCCGAGCCGGCGCGGCGGGAGGACGTCGCGCATGATCGCGATGCCGAGAGGGATGACGCCGGTCACGCCGCCCTGCAGGCCCCTGCCGATGATGACCCCGACGATCGAGCCCGAGACGGCGGCGATCACCGAGCCGAGCACGAGCAGCGCCATCAGCACCACGACGACCCGGCGCTTGCCGTACATGTCGCCGAGGCGGCCTGAGATGGGCGTGGCGATCGCGGCGACGAGAAGGGTGATCGTGACGACCCACGTGGTGTCCTCGCGCGAGGCGTTCAGCAGCGCGGGGAGCTCGGCCTGGAGGGGGACGACCAGGGTGAACATGAAGGACGAGCACAGCCCGGCGAAGGCGAGGACGGCGACCGTCGTCCACTTCGGAGGGGTGTGCGAGAGGCGCCTGCGTGCTCTGTCGTCGCCATCTCCCACCTGTTCAGGCTATCGGTGCAGGAGCGGGGCGGCTCCGGATCGGTGCACTTCGCCCCGCCGCTTCCCCGATTCGCGGCGGAGGCGGGCAGACTGGGAGCGTGCGAACCATACGCGATCTGGACACCGTCGAGCTGATCATCCAGGCCCAGTCCCTGCTGGACTCCATCCGCGGCCCCGAGCGGGTGATCGACGCGGGCACGCTTCGCGCGCTCCAGCAGTCCGGAAACTACGTCGTCGGCCTGTTCGACGACGCGGCGGGCGAGGAGCGGATGGTCGGCGCGTCGATCGCGTTCTTCGGTGCGCCGGCGCGGCGCACGATGCATTCCCACATCACGGCGCTGCTGCCCGAGTTCCGCGGGCGGGGTTGGGGGCGCGAGCTCAAGGAGCACCAGCGGCAGTGGGCGTTCTCCCGTGAGGCCGGGCGCATCACCTGGACGTTCGACCCGCTCGTCGCCCGCAACGCGCACTTCTTCCTCACCGTGCTGGGTGCACGCGTCACGGGCTATTCGGTGAACAACTACGGGATCTTCGGCGGCGGGGATGCAGGGGACGAGAGCGACCGGCTTGACGTCGAATGGATGCTCGCCGACATCGCCAAGCCGCCCGCCCCCGAGGCGGTCGTCGCTGCGCTTCAGATCCCCGAGGACGTCGAGGCCATGCGCGTGTCCGATCCGGATGCGGCCCATGAATGGCGTCTGCGCCTGCGCAGCGAGATGGAGGGCCTGCTCGCCCGCGGGCTCCGCCCGGTCGGCTTCGAGGCGGGGCGCGGGTACCTGTTCGCGGAGTGAGCCGGATCCTCGGCATGATCTGATTGCATGGGCGCATGAGCTCCCTCCCCGAACAGCATCCGGCAGACACGGCCTGGCACCGTTGGGCCCCCGTGGGGCAGACGCTGGACACGAGCGGTGTACCAGGGAGCGGGCCCGCCCCGAGCCTCGCGGCGTTCGAGTTGCTGCCCCTCGACCCGATGCTCGTGCCAGAGCGCCCACGGCGCGGGGAGACCGACCCCTCGGAATGCGGGCATTGTCTTCCCTCCCCGCACGTCATCTGGGAGGACGACGACTGGCGCGTGGTCTCAGGTTTCGAGGGCGGAGTGGGCCTTCCATTCGTCGGCGCTCTGTCCCCTCGGCGACATGTGCGTCTGGAGGACGCCCCCGTCGAGCTGCTCGCGGGACTCGGTCCGATGCTGCAGCGGCTGTCTGAGGCGACGAAGGCGATTCCCGCGGTCGCACGGTGCCACTTCTCTCGGTGGAATGACGGATCCGCACATCTGCACCTCTGGGCGTATGCGAGGCCGGCGGGGATGATGCAGGGACGAGGGGCGATCCTGCCGTACTGGGAGCAGTCGATGCCCGCGATGCCCGACGCGATGATGCGGGAGCACCTGGAGATCGTCGCACTGGCGCTTGCGGAAGGCGGCGGGATCGCCTTCCCCGGGGCGGGCGCGGAGTGACCGTGCCTGGCTCGGTCAGAATCGCTGCCCGGTGTCGGTGGCCTGCGGCACCATGGATGGCATGACCGATGATGTGCAGCGGGGTCGCCCCGGCGGCTCGGCGGAGAAGCCGGCCCTCTTCTTCGCAGACGCGGCCGAGTTTCGCGCCTGGCTGGAGAGCAATCACGCCACGGCTCCCGAACTGTGGATGGAGGTCCGCAAGGCGCACGTCGCAGATCGTGGGCTGACGTGGGCGGATGCCGTGCCGGAGGCGCTCTGCTTCGGATGGATCGACTCCGTCTCCCAGCCGATCGACGACGACCGGCGGCGTCAACGCTGGTCGCCGCGCAAGGCGGGGAGCACGTGGTCGGTGGTCAACGTCGCCCACGTCGAGCGGCTCCTCGCCGAGGGCCGCATGGCGCCGTCGGGCATCGCGGCTTTCGAGGCTCGCAGCGCGGCGAAGACCGGCACCTATTCGCATGAGAACGGCGAGGCGGTGCTCGAGCCCGAGGTGCAGGCGATCCTCGACGCCTCTCCGGCGACGCAGGCGTTTCTCGCGGAGGCGACGGCGGGATACCGCAAGCAGGTGCGGCACTGGATCGCCACAGCGGTGCGTGCGCAGACCCGCCTCGGCCGCGCCGAGCAGCTCGTCGCCGACAGCTCCGCCGGCCGGCTCATCCCGCTCGCGCGCCCCGGCAAGACGCCCGCCTGGCTTGCGCGCGCCGCGGAGGCCGCCGCCCGAGCCGGGTCGGCGGTCGACCAGGAGGCAGAAGGGGCGGGCGGTGCCGCGCGGATAGACTAGGGATGCCGCGGCATCGCCGCGCGCCCCCGCATTCACCCCCTTGCGACCATTGGAGCCACCGTGGCCGAACAGTCCCGCCTCGACAAGGTCATCGCCCTCGCCCGCCACCGCGGGTTCGTCTTCCAGGCGGGTGAGATCTACGGCGGTTCCCGGTCCGCATGGGACTACGGCCCCCTCGGCACGGAGCTCAAGGAGAACATCCGCCGTCAGTGGTGGCAGGCCTTCGTCCGCGGTCGCGGCGACATGGTGGGGCTGGACTCCAGCATCATCCTGCCCAAGCGCGTCTGGGAGGCATCCGGCCATGTCGCGACCTTCACCGACCCGCTGGTGGAGTGCCTGAGCTGTCACAAGCGCTTCCGCGCCGACAACCTCGTGGAGGACTTCGAGGCGCGCAAGGGCCGCAAGGCCGAGAACGGCCTCGCCGACGTGCCCTGCCCGAACTGCGGCACCAAGGGCCAGTACACCGAGCCCAAGTCGTTCTCCGGCCTGGTCAAGACCTACCTCGGCGTCGTCGACGACGAGTCCGGCCTGCACTTCCTGCGCCCGGAGACCGCGCAGGGCATCTTCGTGAACTTCACCAACGTCCTCACCGCGAGCCGCAAGAAGCCGCCGTTCGGCATCGGCCAGGTCGGCAAGGCGTTCCGCAACGAGATCACCCCCGGCAACTTCATCTTCCGCACCCGCGAGTTCGAGCAGATGGAGATCGAGTTCTTCACGCCTCCGGCCGAGGCGCAGGAGTGGTTCGAGAAGTGGGTCGAGGACTGCTGGGCGTGGTTCGTCGACCTCGGCATCGACCCGGAGAACATGCGCCAGTTCGACGTGCCAGAGGACGAGCGGGCGCACTACTCCGCGGGCACGATCGATTTCGAGTACCGCTTCGGCTTCCCCGGCAAGGAGTGGGGTGAGCTGATGGGTGTCGCCAACCGGACCGACTACGACCTCTCCAGCCACAGTGAGGCATCCGGCCAGAGCCTGACGTACTTCGACCAGGCATCCGGTGAGCGCTACACGCCGTACGTCATCGAGCCCTCGTTCGGCCTCACCCGGTCGATGATGGCGTTCCTCGTCGACGCCTACCGCGAAGAAGAGGTGCCGAACGCGAAGGGCGGCACCGATGTGCGCACCGTCCTCAAGCTCGACCCGCGCCTCGCGCCGGTGAAGGTCGCCGTGCTGCCGCTGTCGCGCAACGAGAACCTGTCGCCGCTGGCGCGCGAGGTCGCGGACGGCCTGCGCGGACGCTGGGCCATCGACTTCGACGATGCCGGCGCCATCGGCCGCCGCTACCGCCGCCAGGACGAGATCGGCACGCCGTTCTGCGTCACGGTCGACTTCGACTCGCTCGAGGATCGCGCCGTGACCGTGCGCGACCGCGACACGATGGCGCAGGAGCGCGTGCCGCTCGACGCGCTGCACGACTACCTCGCGGAGCGTCTCAAGGGCGCGTGACGCGACCCTGCGGATGGAGCGCCGCGATTCGGATCCCCGGAGCTTTCGGCTGCGGGGATCCGCTGTTTCTGGCGCCCTCTGCGGTGCTCTCGGAGCCACTCCGGGGGTCGTGCGGGCTCTCGTGCTGACCTCCGCGATCCCCTCGGTCGTGGATGGGATCCGGCGCTCGCGGCGCCCCTGAGGTGGTGACCCCCGAGCGGGGGTCATTTGCGCGGATTTGACCCGCAAAAGGGGGTCGTGAGGCGTGCTCGCGGTCGGGCACCCCGTAACCGGGCGGCTAGCGTCTTCCCTCGGGCCGTCACGCTCTTGGGGAGCGCGGCGGCCCCTTGTCACGTCAACACAGGGGAGATCCGCTTTGAACGACCAGCCGAGAAACCGTCCGATACCGAGGGGCCCGCTGGCCTTCGCCGCAGCCTCAGCCGTCGTCATCGGCTCGGTCGGGATCCCCTCGATCGCCCACGCTGCGGAGCCGCTCAGTGACGACACCTTCTACGCATCGTCCGCGAGCGGCTCGCCGAGCATCTACGCCGTCGACCCTGACACCGGTGCGCTCACCGATGCAGGCATCGGCGGGCCCGGCGCCGTCAACCAGGTCGGCGTCTCGCGCGACGGCAGCTTCCTCGTCGCGACCGACACGACCCGCGTCCACCGCTACACCGCGGCGACGGGCACCTGGGACTCCGTCGCGCGCAGCACCGGTCCGACCGTGCCGAACACGCACGGTGCGGTCGACCCGCTCACCGGTCACCTGTTCTACGGTGGTCTGAGCGGCTCCACGCTCCAGATCGCTGACTACGATCCCGCGACGAACACCATCGCGTCGACCGCGATCTCGATCACGGTGCCGGGAGCGCCGGGCGGCAACGGAGACCTCGCCTTCGACGGTGAGGGCAACATGTACGTCGTCCTCGGTTCCGCGGCAACCTCGGGCTCGTCGGCGTACTCGCGCCTGTACCGCGTTGATCGCGCCTCTATCGCCAGCGGTACGGGCACCGCGACGCAACTCGGCGGCAACATCGCCGCGACGGCGCTCAACTCGATCGCCTTCGGCAAGGACGGCTACCTCTACGTCGCCGGCGGGCTGAACGCCCAGAGCGACTACATCCAGATCGACCCGGCAACCGGTGCGACGGTCGACCGGATCACGCTCAGCACGCGCGTCACCGACCTGGCATCCATCCCGGTGCCCCGCACGATCTCGATCGGCGTTGACGGCTCGGGGCTCGTCGACGGTGACGACAGCTTCACGGTCGTCATCCGGGACTCCGACGATGTCGAGCTCCTCAGCGACGAGACCGATGCAGAGGGCGACGCGGGCGTCGGCCCCGGCCTCGTCGTTCCCGAGCGGGAGTACGAGATATCCCTCGAGCCGGGCGACACGACCAACCCCGACGACTACGACACCACCTGGGTGTGCACGGACGAAGACGGCGAGACCATCGCCGAAGGCGTCGGCACCAGCGGCAGCTTCACGTACCCCGGCGCAGCCGAGGCCATCGACTGCACGTTCATCACCGTGCCGCGCGCGCTTCCGGCCGCGGTGAACGACGAGGACCTCCGCAACATGCAGGGCTCCACCGTCACGGTGGCCGTCGTCGGCAACGACACCGGTGACGCGCTCGACCCGAGCTCGGTGCGCATCCTCGACGGAGACGACCTCGTGACCGAGCTCGTCGTCGACGGCGAGGGCACCTGGACGGTCGACGCGGAGACGGGCGCGATCACCTTCGTGCCGGAGGCCGGCTTCACCGGCAACCCGACGCCGATCACCTACGAGGTCCGTGACGACCGCGGCAATGCCGCACAGGCCGCCGTCGTGATCACGTACCTGCCGATCGCGGCCGACGACGAGGACCTCGACAACGCCTCCGGCACCGACGTGACCGTTCCCGTCGTCTCGAACGACACCGGTGAGCTCGACCCGGCATCCGTCCGCATCATCGACCCCACCACGGGCGAGCCCGTCATCGAGCTCGTCGTTGCCGGCGAGGGCACCTGGACGGTCGACCCCGAGACGGGCGACATCACGTTCTCCCCTGAAGACGGCTTCGTCAACAACCCGACACCGATCACGTACTCCGTGACCGACGCGGAGGGCGAGAAGGCCGAGGCGGAGGTCGTCGTCACCTACGTGGCCGCCGCCACGGATGACGTCTCCAGCGGCAACGAGCCCGGCACCGCCGTGGTCGTGCCGATCACGGGCAACGACTCCGAGGACCTCGACCCGTCGACCGTCGGCATCATCGACCCCGAGACGGGCGAGCCGGTTTCGGAGCTGGTCGTCGACGGCGAGGGCACCTGGACCGTCGACCCGGAGACGGGCGACATCACGTTCACTCCGGAGGACGGCTTCGACGGAAACCCGACCCCGATCACCTACACCGGTGAGGACGGCGACGGGAACCCCGTCGAGGCGACCGTCACGGTCACGTACCTGCCCACGGCGCACGACGACGAGGATCTCGGCAACGAGATCGGCTCGACGGTCACCGTCCCGGTGGCGGACAACGACAGCGCCAACGTCGCCCCCTCGACGGTCGCGATCGTCGACCCCGCCACGGGCGAGCCGGTTTCGGAGCTGGTCGTCGACGGCGAGGGCACTTGGACGGTCGACCCCGAGACGGGCGACATCGCATTCACGCCGGAGGACGGTTTCGAGAGCAGCCCGACGCCGATCGAGTACGTGATCGAGGATGCCGATGGCAACGAGACCACGGCGACGGTGACCGTCGGCTACGCGCCGCTCGCGCAGGACGACGAAGACCTCGCCAACGAGCCGGGCACGGCCGTTACAGTTCCGGTCGCGGGCAACGATCTGGGCGACGTCGACCCTTCGACGGTCGCGATCATCGATCCCGCCACGGACGAGCCGGTGACCGAGCTGGTCGTCGACGGTGAGGGCACGTGGACGGTCGATCCCGAGACGGGCGACATCACGTTCACGCCGGAGGAGGGCTTCGACGGGAACCCGACGCCGATCGACTACACGATCGCCGACGCATCCGGCCAGGCATCCGAGGCGACCGTGACGGTGACCTACCTGCCCGCCGCCGCCGCGGACGAGGACCTCGACAACGTAATCGGCACGCCCGTGATCGTCGACGTCGTCGGCAACGACAGCGCGAACGTCGACCCCTCGACGGTGGCGATCATCGATCCCGCCACCGGCGAGCCGGTGACCGAGCTCGTCGTCGACGGCGAGGGCACCTGGACGGTCGATCCCGAGACGGGCGCGATCACCTTCACCCCGGAGCCCGGATTCATCGGCGACCCGACAGTCATCGACTACACCGTGTCGGATGCCGCAGGTAACCCGACCGGTGCGACGGTGACCGTCACCTACGTGAGCGATCCTGCCGACGACGAGAACCTGGGCAACACGATCGGCGAGCCGGTCACCGTTCCCGTCGTGAGCAACGACCCCGAGGGTCTCGACCCCGAGACGGTGAAGCTCATCGACCCCGAGACCGGAGACGCGGTCACCGAGGTCGTCGTCCCCGGTGAGGGAACCTGGACGGTGAACCCGGAGACGGGTGACATCACGTTCACGCCGGAGGGTGGCTTCGAGGGCAACCCGACCCCGGTCGACTACGTGTTCGCGCCGGAAGGGCAGCCGCAGTCGGAGCCGGCGACCGTCACGGTCGGCTACCAGCCGGTCGCTGCGGACGACTCCGATCTGGACAACGCGCCGGGAAGCACCGTCGTGGTCTCCGTGATCGACAACGACCGGGGCGATCTCGTGCCGTCGACCGTCAAGATCATCGACCCGGAGACCGGCGAGGCCGTCACCGAGCTCGTCGTGCCCGGTGAGGGCACCTGGACGGTGAACCCGGAGACGGGAGAGATCACCTTCACGCCGGAGAGCGGGTTCACCGGGAACCCGACGCCGATCGAGTACTCCGTGCAGGACGTTGCAGGCGTGACCACCACCGCGACGGTCACGGTCACCTACCAGGGCGCCGTCGCAGGGGGCAACAACCCCGGTGACGGGCTCGCCACCACGGGTGGTCAGCTGCCCTGGGGCCTGGCCGGGCTGGGAGCGCTGCTGCTCGGGCTCGCAGGAGCTGCGCTGGCGTTCGCACGCCGACGCCTGAACCGCGAGGCGTGATCCGCTGAGCGAGAGCCCGGCACCGGTGATTCCGGTGCCGGGCTCTCTTCGTCTGTGCCGTGTCGTCTTCGCGCGACGTCAGGGCGTCGGCTCTGCCGGATCGGTCGCGGCAGGCGCAGTCGCGGTGATCGCGTCGGCGATGAGCTGCTCCGTGGCGGCGTCGTCGTCGAGGACTGAGAGCGACGTCTCCGCTGCGCCGTAGATGCGCTCGGCGTACTCGGCGGCGAGATCGTCCAGCGCGTCGTAGGCGTCGAACGGATCCTCGTGCGCTTCGACGACCGTCGCGAACTCATCGTTTGCCTCGGACATCACCTCGATGAGCGCATCGAAATCCGCGGCCACCACCTCGAGCATCGGCAGTTCCCGCAGTGCTTCCGCGAAATCGAGCAGCTCACCCAAGCGGATGATCGTCACCTCGTTCTCCACGTCGGAGAATCCGGCCTCGAACGTCTGGGTGTACTCGGTGATGACGGTGAGCAGGCGGCTCGCCCCCGGACGGAAATCAAGCACCGCGCCATCCTCGCGTGCTCGATTGAGCTCCTCCAGAAGCGCGGCGCGCGCCGTGGAGTAAGCGGCGTCCGGGGTGTCTTCGAGCTCGCGGATGCGCCACAGCATCCAGAGCCGACTCTCGGTGTGGACCTCGCCCTCCGCCGCGTCGCCCCACGGCAGGTAGCCCTCCAGGAGTAGCTGCCGGTAGGGATCGCCAGGATCGGGGAACGATGGATCCGCGCCTTCGCCCGCGATGGCGTCGCTGAGCGCTGCGGCGATGTCGGCCGTCTGCCGCGCGAAGGCCGGACGCAGAGCCGCAGCGTGGTCCACCGGCGTGTAGAACACCTCGTTGAGGAACTCGTGACCCCAGAGGCCATCGAAGGCGAATCCGTACGTCCAGGCTGTCGTGTGCTCCGTCGCGAGGTCCAGGAAGTCGGACTCCTCTTCGAGCCAGTCGATGATGAACGCTCCGGCGGAGGCGCCGAGGCCCTCCTCGGGGATGAGCGGATCGCCGGTGATCTCGGAGTCCGCTTGCATGGCCTCGATCGCCGTCTCCACGAGTGGGGCCCGTCCCTCGAGGTACGCGATGCTCGCGGCGTGCTTGACCTCGTAGAGCCCGGCGTATCCGTCGTCGCCCGTCGCGGCGTCGGCGGCGTCCGCGTCGGCTCCGCGGCGTTCGGCCGCCGGTCCGCCGAGGGTGTTGTAGTAGAGGTCTGCCAGTGGCCAGTAGCTCTCGTACCCGGCCAGACGCAGGTCCTGCAGCGCCTCCGGTTCCAGCGCGGAGAGCTCTGTCGTGATCGCGCCGACCCGGGATGCGGCGTCCGCAGCCACGAGATAGGCAGGAGTGGCCTGGACCTCAGCGGGGTCGAACGCTTCAAGCTCCGGAACGCGGTCGAGGATGTCGCCGATCCCCACCTCCTCGTAGGGCAGCGATTCGCCCTCACCGAGGGCATCCCATTCGTCGTGCGTCGCGGTCTTCGCGGAGGCAGTCGCCGTGCCCAGCTCTGCCGCCCACGCGGTCAGCTCGTCGGCGTACTCCTCGGCGGCAGCGATCGCGTCATCGTTCGGTCCCGGGGTGCATCCCACGAGCAGTCCGGTCGTGGTGATCACGACTCCGACCGCTGCAAGCATCCTGCGCATCGCGCCCTCCCCGGATCTCACCTGATCCCAGATCATAGGATGCGGCGGCGTGACACTTGTGCGCTGTTGCCGATTCGTGACGCTCGGGCGGTCGTCCGTCTCAGCCGGTGATCGTCAGCCGTACCTGGTCGGTGCCGCCGGCCTCGACCCACGCCATCGACCGCTCCAGGATGCCGCGAAGGACGTCGAGATCGACCTGATCGAGGTCTTTGACGTAGAGGCATCCCTTCCCCGTCGTGTGCGGGCCGAGCTGCCCAAGAGCCGCAGCGTGCGCCTCGACCCCGTCGAAGAGATAGATCGTCGATGCGGCCTTGCGGGGCGCGAAGCCCAGCACTCCGGAGTCGCCCTCCGTGCCGGTGGGGTATGCGTAATGGCAGAACCCGAAGCCGATGATCGTCCCCCAGAGTGCGGGCTCGCGGCCGGTGACCTCCTGCATGAGCGCGGTCAGGGTCTCGGCATCCCGCCGACGCCTCTCCGGTGTGACGGCTGCGATGAAGGAGGCGACGCTGCCTCCGGTCGGCTTCACTTCGCAGCCTTCGCGGCGGCCTTCATCGCCTTCTTGTGCTCGCGCACCTTGGTGAGGGATTCCGGCGAGACGATGTCGGCGACGCTGCGGAACGAGCCGTCCTCACCGTAGGGGGCGGATGCCTCGCGCCAGCCTTCGCCGGTGAATCCGTACTGCTTGCCGAGCAGCGCCAGGAAGATCTTCGCCTTCTGCTCGCCGAAGCCGGGCAGTTTCTTGAGGCGCTTCAGCACCTCGGGGCCGTCCGGGTCGCCGTTCTTCCACAGCGCCGCGGCGTCGCCGCCCCACTCGTCGACGAGGGCCTGGCAGAGCGCCTGGGTCCGCGTCGCCATCGACCCGGGGTAGCGGTGCACCGACGGGGTCTCGCGGAAGGCGGCGAGCAGAGCCTCCGGGTCGTAGCCGGCGAGCGATGCGGCATCCACGGAGCCGGTGCGCTGCTGGATCTTCAAGGGTCCGGCGAACGCGGTCTCCATCGCGACCTGCTGGTCGAGGAGCATCCCGATCAGCAGGGCGAGCGGGTTGTCGGTGAGCAGCTCGTCTGCGGCGGCGTCCGCGGTGATGTGCAATGCCATGTCTCTCATCCTCTCTTACGGGCGGGCAGCGGATTCGCAGATGCAGAGCTGGGTCGGGGAGCTCGCCTCGAAGGGGCTTCCATTCCAGTTGCCGAAACGTTCGACCAGTCGGAGCCCAGCATGCGCAAGGAGCACCGGCAGTTCCTGAGGGAAGATGCTGCGCACCTCGATCGACACCGTCTGGAAGTCGGGCTCGGAGACCGTCGAGAAGTACCACGTTCCGCGTGTCACCTGCGCGGCAGCATCGTAGGAGTCCGAGACGTCGACGTGGACGTCGCCGCGGGCTGGGTCGGTGAATGAAGTGCGCGGGCGTCGGACCCCGTCGGCGCCAGCCAGGAGTCGCAGGTCGGGATTGAAGACGTCAAATGCGAACCGTCCGCCGGGCGCGAGGTGTCGGCTGACCGTGCGGAAGCATTGCACGATGTCGTCAGCCTCGTGCAGGTGCAGCAGTGCGTTGCCCGCGATGAATACGAGGTCGAACTCGTTGTCCAGGTCGAAGGCGCACATGTCGCCTTGCCGCCACTCGACAGACACGCCACGCTCTTCAGCCTTCTGCTGCGCCTGAGCAAGCATGTCCAGCGACAGGTCGAGCCCGACGCTTGGGTGTCCATCGGCCGCGATCGGGATCAGCTTGTGACCTGTGCCGCACCCGAGCTCGAGCACGTGCCCACCACTGCGGTCGGCTTCGGCGCGGTAGAAATCGACGGCGGCGTCGCTCGCCGGAAACAGCATGTCGTACAGCCTCGCGTCCGAGTACAGATCCCGTGTCATTCGCGCCTCCTTGCGTCTCACACTCTCACTGTGGGGGTCCTCGCACGGCTAATGGATACCGCGCGCTGGTCGAGCAGGATCCACGCCATCAGCGGTTCGTGAGCAACCCGTCTGCGATGGCGTCCGCGGTGATGTGAAGGGCCATGAGGACAGTTTCGCATTCGAGCGGGTGAGGGGAAACGGCAGAGAGCATGCACTGTGCATGTGGCGTATGCTGATCGCATGACCACGATTCAAGTTCGCAACGTCTCGGAGGAGACGAGTCGTGCGCTCAAGGCGAAGGCTGCCCTTGAGGGACGTTCGCTGAGCGACTACCTGCTGCGCGAGCTCGATCGTCTCGCGACGCGTCCGAGCCGGGCTGAACTGCTGGATCGGATCGCGAACCGTGGCGTCTCGACGCTGGACCCGGCGGCACAGGTGCTCGCCGAGCAGAGACCTGGTCGATGACGCTCGTCGTCGACGCATCCGCGGTCGCCGAGATCTTGTTCGGAACCGAGGCCGGGCGGCGCGCGGCCATGCTGATCGATGGGCACGAGCTGCTGGCGCCGCAACATCTGACGGCTGAGGTGGCGTCGGTGATCCGGGGGTGGTCGCTCAGCGGGCAGATCACCGACGAGCAGGCGCTGCGCGCGTTCCGCGAGTTCGACGCGCTCGGCGTCGAAGAGGTGCCGATGATGTCGATGCTGCCTGACGTCTATGCGCTGCGGCACAACGTGAGCGCATTCGACGCCATGTACGTGGTGCTCGCCCGCGCAGTGCCGTGCTCGCTGCTGACTCTCGACGCTCGTCTCGCGGCATCCGCTCCGGATTGCGCGCTCCTGCCGTAGGACTCCGTGCGGTCAGAGGGCCAACCACTCGGGTGTCACACTGCCTTCTTCGAAGTGCCACCGCCCGTCCGTCTCTCCGTCGATGCACATGATCATCGCGCTTGCTTGATCTGCGACATCTCGAGCAACTCGGTGAGCAGCTCGTCTGCGGCGGCGTCCGCGGTGATGTGCAATGCCACGATTCCCATTCTGCATCGTCGGACGGGGCCGACGCGGGGCGATCTCGGAGAAGATGGAGGAATGAGTGCACCGAGCATCCCGCAGCGTCCGGCCGGTCGACGAGGTTCCGCACCTCAGGCGCTTGAGGTCGTCCGCAGCGAACGCATCTCGGAGCACCTCGTCCGCGTGCACCTCGGCGGTGACGGCTTCGAGGCGTGGGTTGCCGAGGCGGACCCCGAGCGCCTGGCGAAGACCGATACCTATGCGAAGCTGCTGTTCGCGAAGCCGGAGCTCGGCCTCGAGCAGCCGTACGACCTGACGGTGCTGCGGGAGACGCTGGCGCCCGAGGACCTCCCGGTGATGCGCACCTACACGATCCGCTCGATCGACACCGCGGCGCGCACCCTCGCGATCGAGTTCGTGGTGCACGGCGACGAGGGCGTCGCGGGCCCCTGGGCGGCGAACGCGCAGCCGGGCGATCTGCTCACGCTCTCCGGCCCTGGCGGACAGTACGCGCCGGCCAGCGGGGATACCTTCCATCTGCTGCTCGGTGACGAATCGGCGATCCCTGCGATCGCGGCAGCCGTCGAGGCGCTGGAGCCGTCGGCGCGCGGCTCGGTCATCGTCGAGGTGGGCGGCCCCGCGGACGAGATCGCGTTGCCCGTCCCGGAGGGCGTCGAGCTGCGCTGGCTGCACAGGGCGGATGCCGCCTACGGTGCACCCCTCGTCGACGCCGTCCGCTCGCTCACCCGCCCTGAGGGGGAGATCGACGTGTTCGCCCACGGGGAGCGCGGTGCGATGAAGGCCCTGCGCGGCATCCTGCACGGGGAGTGGGGGATCGACCGCCGTTCCCTCTCGCTCTCGGCCTATTGGGCGCTCGGCCGCACCGAGGACCGTTTCCAGGCCGAGAAGCGCGAGCCGGTGGGGCAGATCTTCGAAGACTGACCTCGCGCATCGACGGGCTCAGCGTGCTCAGGCGCTGGCCGCGTCCTCGACGGCGGGAGCCGGTGTCTGCACCGCTGCATCGGGTGATCGAGTGGCCTCGAAGAGGAGCACAGCGGCCAGGATGGCCAGGCCGACGCAGAGGAGCGCCAGACCGATGCCCGACACATCGATCAGTTGAAAGTCATCCTCGGTGTACTTGACCGGCTGCTCGATGGTTCGGATGGCCAGCAGTATCCAGCCGACGAGGATGAGGACGCCGGCTTCGAGCCATACCGCTACGCGGGCGACCATGCGCGCTGTCATACGGTCAGCGTAGACGCGGTGGGCCGTCGTGTCGACAGGAAGGCGTCAGGCGGTGGCCGCGTCCTCGCCCGCTGGCTCCGAAGGACGGATGCCGTAGAGGGTCTCCAGCGCTGCGGTGAACTCAGCGGCCCTGCCCTCGGCGGCCAGCTCGTGCGCCCTGGTGGTCGGCGTGTGCAGGATGACACCGGCGAGGTGACGAAGCGCCTGCTCGACGCGGCCGTCCTCGTCGCCGCGAGCCCTCGCCCGATCGATCTCGGACTCGAGCAGCGAGAAGATGTGCGAGCGCATCGCTACGACCGACGGTGCAACGCTCTGCCTGCGCCCGACGACATGGAAGGTGTCCGCCGCCTCGCGGACGACGCTGCGCGCAGCATCCGTCGCCTGCAGCTCCTCGAGCGGTGCGTGCAGCCGGATGGTCTCGAGATCCAGCAGCGCGACGCCTTCGAGCTGGGCGACCTCCGGATCGACGTTGCGCGGCATCCCGAGGTCGATCACCAGCTGCGAGTGCGGCCCGACGGGGCACCCCGAGACAGCAGCGCCCGCTGGGGCCTGCAGCTGCGCAGGGCCGAGAACGGGCTCTGTGGCCGTCGTGCAGGTGATCAGCAGGCTGGAGCGCCGCGCGACACGGGCGTAATCGGCTGCGGGGACCGCGACGATGTCGTGCTTGCGGGCGAAGAGCTCCGCGCGCCCCGACGGCGAGTAGACCGAGATGTTCGTCGCACCGCGCTCACGAAGAGTCGCAAGGGTGACGGCCGCGTATGCGCCCGTACCGACGAGCAGCACGCGTTCGGCGGACCAGTCCGCGATCCGGCTGTCGGCGAGCTCCAGCGAGAGGCGGACGAGGGAGCGGCCGGCGCGTCCGAGGGCCGTGACGTTCTTGACCTTGCGCTGCGCCTGGCTCGCGCGCTGGAACAGGCGCTCGAGCTCGGGAGAGGTCGTGCCCTCCTTGCGTGCGGTCTTCAGCGCGCGACGGACCTGGCCTGCGATCTCGCCCTCGCCGGGCACGACCGATTCGAGGCCGGATGCGACGGCGAAAAGGTGCTCGGGGACACGGCGACCCGAGTGCACGGTGTACGAGCCGTCCAGCTCGGATGCCGGGATGCCGGCGGACTGCTCGATCGCCTCGAGCACGGCCTCGACGCCCACGGCGCCGGCTGCCGTCACGGGCTCGTCGATGTCCACGTACGCCTCGAAGCGGTTGCACGTCGAGAGGACGACGGCACCCTGCACGCACGGGGCGAGGCGCAGAAGATTCGGCGCGAGGTCATCGGGCGTGCGGCTCAGACGTTCGAGCATGTCGAAAGAGGCGGTCTTGTGACTCGCCGTCACACACAGCAGCACATCCCCATTCTACGCCGTGTCGAAAGGGGGTTCGCCCGCTCGCCCCTGCGCCCGGCATCCGCAGAGCATCCGGATGGGAGGATGGACGCATGCCTTCCCCCTCTGCGCCCCTGCTGCGCGCGCTCGCCGGAGATCGTCCAGAGCGGACCCCGGTGTGGTTCATGCGCCAGGCCGGCCGCTCCCTGCCCGAGTACCGCGAGTTGCGGGTGGGAACGCGGATGCTGGATGCCTGCCTCACCCCGGACCTCGCAGCGGAGATCACGCTGCAGCCGGTGCGCAGGCACGGCGTCGACGCCGCCGTCTTCTTCAGCGACATCGTCATCCCGCTGCGGCTCGCAGGCGTCGACGTCGTCATCGAGCCGGGGCGAGGTCCCGTCTTCGCCGAGCCCGTGCGCACGGCGGCCGACGTCGAGCGCATCACGGCGATCGATCCGGCCGATCTGGACACCACCGCGATCTCGGATGCCGTGCGGATCGTCACCGCCGAGCTCGGCGACACCCCTCTCATCGGGTTCGCTGGCGCACCCTTCACTCTCGCCGCGTACCTCGTCGAGGGCGGGCCGTCGAAAGAGCATCTGCGCGCCCGCGCGCTGATGCACACCGACCCCGCCGCCTGGAACCGCCTGGCCGACTGGCTCTCGCGCATCTCGCGGCGATTCCTGGAGGCGCAGCGTGATGCCGGAGCCGCCACGGTGCAGCTCTTCGACTCCTGGGCTGGTTCGCTGAGCCCCGCGGACTACCGGACCTTCGTCGCCCCGCACTCCCGCGCAGCGGTCGAGGGCATCGGCATCCCGGTCATCCACTTCGGTGTCGGCACCGGGTCGTTCCTGGCCGACATGCGGCTCGGCGGCGCGGCGGATGCCGTCGGTGTCGACTGGCGTCAGCCGCTCGATGTCGCCGCAGGCATCCTCGGCCCAGACGTCACGGTGCAGGGGAACATCGATCCCGCGCTGCTGTCTGCGCCGTGGCCGGTCCTCGAGGCGCATGTCCGCGATGTGCTGTCCCGTGGTCGTGCGGCCCGCGCGCACATCCTTAACCTCGGCCACGGCGTCCCTCCGGAGACCGACCCCGATCAGCTCACGCGCATCGTCGAGCTGGCGCACTCCCTCTGACTCTCCCCTCCTCCAACGGTGCTCGGGCGGACCGCCTGGGGTGCGTCGTGTGGTCGCGTCGGGTTGCGGGAGGTGGCCGCTCAGCCGCGCCGACGGGTCCGCGACCGGCGCACGACGCGAAGGTCGTCCAGTCCGAAGCCGCCTTCCGGGAGAGCTGCGCGGATCCGCTCATCGCTGAACGGGAGCGATGGCCGGATGCCCTCGGGGGCCTCCGGCGCCCAGGGCAGCGGCTCACTCACCCCCTCTGCCAGCATCCGGGCCTGAGCCTTCGCGACGAGCGGAGTGACCATCGTCCACTCGGCGAGGTGACCAAGAACCCTGATGGCCCAGACCGGCAGGGGAAGGAAGGCGGGCCGGCGTCCGGCCACGCGCGTGATGCGTCGGATGGCCTCGCCGAGTGTGACCTCGTCGGCGCCCATCACGGCGATGGTCGGATCGGGGATGCGGCCTTCCACCGCTGCGACGAGCACCCGCACGGCATCCTCCACGGGCACCGGGCGAGCCGTGCGCTCGCGGAAGCCGACCGTTCCGAACACGGGCAGGTCCGCACGGCCTTCGTCACGTGATCGACCATGTGGTCGCCCTGGCCGTAGATCATGCCGAACTTCAGGATGGTGTGCGCGATGCCGGAGGACCGGATGATCTCCTCGGCCTGCCATTTCGACTCGTGGTAGCCCGAGCCGGATCCCGGCCTCGCCCGGAGGAAGCTCACCATCACAATGCGCTTCACGCCGGCACGCCGTGCCGCCTCGACGACATTGCTCGTTCCAGCCACGTGCACCCGGCGGAAGGTCTGCTCGCCGATCTCACGGTTGATGCCCGCGCAGTGCGCGACCGCGTCGCAGCCGGCGAAGGCGGTGGCGAGGGCGTCGACGTCGTCGAGATCGACGCCGACGCGGCGCGACAGGGGCACGGCGTCATCGAGTGCTGCGGCGAGGTGCCGGCCGACGAATCCGGTTCCTCCGGTGATCGCGACTCTCATGTCTCCCCTTCGCTCATTAGCTAGATGGCTAGATAGTATTTAGCAAGGATGCTATATTGCAACCATGGCAGATAGCGCGTCCGACATCTTCGCCGCGTTGGCCCATCCGACCCGGCGACAGATCCTGCAGGATCTGAAGGATGGCGAACTGGCCGCCGGTGAGATCGCATCCCGCTTCTCCGCGAGCGGACCGACGATCTCGCGGCACCTCGGCGTGCTCCGTCAAGCGGGGCTCATCACCGAGCGCCGCGATGGCAACCGCATCCTCTACTCGCTCGTCGGGGAGCGGCTGGCACTGTCGGTGGGCGACTTCCTCTCGACGGTGTGCCCCGAGCAGATCGTCCTCCGCGAAGTGCGCAAGCGCGGTGCCACCCGTGCAGAGCCCGCGATCTGACCGCAGAACGCGCCGCCTGGGTTCATCCGCGCGAGGCTGAAAGGATGGAGGCATGACCGATCACCCCGCCGAACTCGCCGCTCGCGCCGCGGAGCTCCACGTCGTCGTCATTGGCGGAGGGATCGCCGGTCTCGTCGCCGCGCGCGAGTGCGCCAAGGTCGGCATGCGCGTGACGCTGCTCGAGTCATCCGAGCGGCTGGGCGGGGCGATCCGCTCGGCGGAGATCGACGGCGTCGCCGTGGACGCCGGAGCCGAGAGCTACGCCACCAGGGGCGGTCATGTCCGCGCCCTCGTCGAGGAGCTGGGCCTCGCAGACCGTGTCGAGGCTCCCGCCGCAGGCGGAGCGTGGCTCGCAGGGGTTCCCGGCCAGCCTCCGGCGCCGCTGCCCAAGGGCGGGCTTCTCGGCATCCCCGCCAACCCTTTCGACGACGATGTGCGTCGCATCATCGGGTGGCGCGGAGCCTGGCGCGCGTATCTCGACAGGCTGCGTCCGCCTCTCACGATCGGGCACGAGCGCAGCCTCGGGCGACTCGTCGCCTCCCGGATGGGCGATCGCGTGCTCGATCGGCTCGTCGCGCCCGTCACCTCCGGCGTCTACTCCGCGCATCCCGACGACGTGGATGTCGAGGTCGCGGCCCCTGGTCTGAACGCGGCACTCACCAGGCTCGGCTCGCTCAGCGGTGCGGTCGGCGCGCTGCGCGGCGAGCAGGCGGCCGGTAGGAACGGCAAGGCGCCGGGGTCGGCGGTCGAAGGACTGTCCGGCGGCATGGGCACGCTGATCGATGCACTCTCCGCCGACCTCGAGAAGCTCGGCGGTGAGGTGCGCGCTTCGGCGCCGGCGCAGCGGATCGACAAGACGCAGAACGGCTGGTCGGTGCTCGTCGATGTCGCAGCCGATGGCGACAAGGATGCCGACGGCGAGCAGGAGACGATCGAGGCGGACGGCGTGATCGTCGCGACAACGGAGGATGCCGCGCACGCGCTCCTGTCCGCGCACGTTCCTCGGCTCGCCGCTCCCGCGGTCTCGCCGCGCATCGAGATCGTGACGTTGCTGCTGGACGCTCCTGAGCTCGACGCAGCCCCGAGGGGCACCGGCGTGCTCACCGTGCCGCACAGCCACACGGCCAAGGCGCTCACCCACGCGACGGCGAAGTGGTCGTGGCTGAAGGAGACCGCGGGCGGACGTCACGTCGTGCGGGTGTCCTTCGGCGCGCAGGGCGAGCCACCGGCCACCACCGGCCTGGACGACGAGGCCGCAGCGATGCTCGCACTGGACGAGGCGTCTTCGATGCTGGGTGTCGCCCTCGACCGTCGTCGGATGATCGGCGCGCACCGGGCTGCGTTCACCCAGTCGCAGCCCGCGTCCCTCATCGGGGCCGCTGAGCGCCGGATGGCAGCGCGCGCGGCCGTGAACGCGGTGCCGGGTCTCGCCGCGGTGGGCGCGTGGCTCGCGGGCACGGGGCTTGCCCAGGTGGTCCCCGACGCCGCGGCGGAGGCGGATCGTCTTCGGCACGGCCTGCTCTGGCGGTGAAACACCGGCGAAACAGGCATCCGCGATACTGATCCCGCTCCTGCTGTCAACCCCTTCCCGGAGTAGATGCCGAATTCGGAATATGGGGTTACGCTGGGTACCTGGCCGACGGGATCGACGCCTGCGGCACGACCGGAACAACGTGAGGAGACCCCATGAAGGGGAAGATCGGACTCGTCGTCGGCCTCGGCGTCGGATACGTCCTCGGAACGCGCGCCGGACGCGAGCGCTACGAGCAGATCAAGACGCAGTGGCTCAAGGTCTGGCACCTCGATCCCGTGCAGGAGCAGGTGTCCAAGGTCAAGGGCTTCGTCGGCGACAAGGCGGCAGCCATTCCCGGCGCCGTGTGGACGGGCGTCGTCAAGGTCGCCAAGTCCGCCTCGGGCGGCGGTACGCCTGGCCAGAAGCTGGACGCGACGATCGCAGCCGGCCGCGAAGCGGTCGAAGAAGTCGCCGACGCGGCCGAGGACGCCGTGGACGAGGCCAAGAAGTCGACGGCCGGGAAGGCGACGGCGAAGAAGCCTGCCGCGAAGAAGCCCGCGGCGAAGAAGAGCTCGACGGGATCCGCCCGCTCCGGGAGCGACGACTGACATGGCCCGCGGATACCGGGATCGTGCGGACGACAGCCTGCTGACCCTCATCGGGGATCTTCCGGAGCTCGTCACCAAGCTGGTCAAGGCGGAGATCGATGCCGCCAAGGCCTGGGTCTCGCGGACCGCGAAGGATGCCGGGATCGGCAGCGTCTGGTTCCTCGTCGCGCTGTTCTTCCTGTTCTGGCTCATCCCGATGCTGCTCGTGTTCGCGGTGGCCGGGCTGTCGTCGTGGTGGCCGGTCTGGCTGTCGGCGCTGGCCGTGATCGGCATCCTCCTGCTGGCCGTGGTCGTGTTCGCGCTGCTCGGCATCCTGAAGTTCCGCAAGGTCGTCGCGAGGGAGAACCCCGGCCAGGCCGTCGCGAAGGATCTCCGCCTCGGGAAGGAAGACGTCGATGACGAACTCTGAGCACCTGCCGAAGACCGCTGTGCCCGCGGGCATCACCGACCCCGTCGAGTCCGCGCGCGCGGAGCTCAAGGCCGCCCTGCTGGCGATCGAGGAGAAGGGCAACCTGCCTCGTCGCCTCGGACGCGCATCGGAGCGCGCGGCCGTCAAGGTGCGCGCCTACGCCGACCGCAATCCGGTCGGAGCGCTCGCGATCATCGCCGGCGCCGCGGCGGTGGCCGGATCGCTCGTCTGGGTGATCGCCCGCGCCGCCTCGCGCTGAACCGCCGGGGCGCGCATTAGCGACTGCCTCGCGAAAGAGGCAGACTGGTGGCATGTCCGATGTGAGCGCAGAGAACCCGTCCGGCTACACCCTCTGGGCGGTGTGGCGACGCAACCCTGATGCCCCCGTTCTCGAGAGCGACGCCACGGAGCTCGAGACGATCGCCGGCTACATCGAGGACTCCGGCGTCACCATCCGCGGGTTCTACGACGTCTCGGGTCTCAAGGCCGATGCCGATCTCATGGTCTGGCTGCACGGCGACACGGCCGAGGAGCTGCAGAAGGCGCTGCGACGTCTGCGCCGCACGGAGCTCCTTCGCACCCTGCTGCCGGTCTGGAACGTGCTCGGCGTGCACCGCGACGCGGAGTTCAACCGCTCGCACGTACCCGGCTTCCTCCGTGGTGTCGGCGCGAAGGACTGGCTGTGCCTCTACCCCTTCGTCCGCACGCCGGAGTGGTACCTCGCTCCGGAGGACGAGCGCCGCGCGATGCTCGCCGATCACGGGCGCAAGGGCGCGGCCTTCAAGGACGTCGTGGCGAACACCGTCGCGGCCTTCGCCCTGGGCGACTACGAGTGGATCCTGCCGATGGAGGCCGACGAGCTCACCGACCTCGTCGACATGATGCGCGACCTGCGCTACACCGAGGCGCGCCGCTACGTGAAGGAGGAGGTGCCCTTCTACACGGGGCGGCGCCTGCGCTTCGACGAGATCGCGGACGTCCTCCAGTAGGTCGTCATGAGCACTCCGATCCGTCTCGGCACCCGACGCAGCGCCCTCGCACAGGCGCAATCGGGACACGTCGCCGCCGCGCTGGAGAAGATCTCCGGACGCCCCGTCGAACTCGTCCCCATCGTCTCCGAGGGCGACACCAACCGTGCCTCGCTGTCCGTCATCGGCGGCATGGGGGTGTTCGCCACGCGTCTGCGCGAAGCGCTGCTGGCCAGTGAGTGCGACTTCCTCGTGCACTCGCTGAAGGACCTGCCCACCGCCGTGCCAGACGGTCTCGTGATCGCCGCGACGCCGGAGCGGGAGGATGCGCGCGACGTCGCCATCACCCGTTCGGGCCGTCCGCTCAACGAGCTCCCCGCGGGGAGCACGGTCGGCACCGGTTCGCCGCGCCGCATCGCGCAGGTGCGCAGGCGCGCTCCGCGCGCATCTGTCGTCGACATCCGCGGCAACGTCGATTCGCGCCTGGCCAGGGTCGAGTCCGGAGAGCTGGACGCCGTGATCCTCGCTGCGGCAGGGCTCTCGCGCCTCGGAACAGAGACGCGCCTGCAGCGGGAGGACCTCGGACTCGCCGAGTGGCCGACCGCCCCGGGGCAGGGATCCCTGGCCGTCGAGACGACCGCGGACGCCCCCGAGGAACTGCTCGCCGCACTCGCGGGACTCGACCACGAGCCGACCCGGCTCGCGATCACCGTGGAGCGCGGGATCCTGGAAGGCTTGGATGCCGGTTGCCAGGCGCCCATGGCGGCGCACGCCGTCGTCGACGGGTCATCCGTCAGGGTGCGCGCGGTGGTCTACGCCGCGGACGGCAGTGCCCGGATCGCCACCGACGTCACGGAAGACCTGAACGGGGGGTATATTCGTCTGAACGGCAGTGGCAATGGAGCGGATGCTGCCGATGGTGCGGACCCGAGGCATGCAGCACGACAGCTCGGGTTGTCTGTCGCCCGTCGGCTGCTCGAGCAAGGGGCGGCTGAACTCGTCTCCCGAGAGCAATCATCCTGATGAGCACATCCGAAAAGCATGAGAAGCCACTGGCCGGCTGGCGCGTCCTCGTACCGCGCGGTGGGCCATGGGGCGACGGCGTCGCCGCCTCCCTCCGCGCCCAGGGCGCCGTCCCCGTGGTCGCGCCGCTGATCAACTTCGGCCCGACCAATGATCAGGCGGCGCTTGACACCGCGCTCGAGCAGCTCGCCGCCGGGGAGTTCGACTGGCTGACGGTCACGAGCGCGACGACCGTCGACGTGATGTTCGCGCATCGCGCGGTCGTCCCCAAGAGGACGAGGATCGCTGCGGTGGGCGAGACGACGGCCGCCGCCCTGCAGGCTGCGGGCTATGAGGTCTCGCTCGTCCCCGACGAGGACAACTCCGCCGAGGGGATGGCGGCGAAGCTGATCTCCCTGGAACCTCAGCCCCGGCGCGTGCTCGCCCTGCGCAGCGAGATCGCCAAGCCCGTGCTCTCCAAGCTCCTCACCGGTGCCGGGCACGACGTGCACAGCGTGGTCGCCTACCGCACAGTGGGCGTCCCGGTGACGGACCGCATCCGCCGCGACGTCGACAGCGGACGGATCAACGCGATCCTCATCACCAGCGGTTCCGTCGCGCAGCAGGTGCGCGAGCAGTTCCCCGACATCCCGGATGAGACCCTCCTCGCCGCGATCGGACCCCGTACGGCGAAGGATGCCCGCAAGGCGGGCCTTCCGATCCAGGTCATCGCCGACAAGCAGACGGTGGAAGCGCTGATCGACGCGGTCTCGCACTTCACGCTGCCTCACGCCGCGGACGAGCTCGCGCCGTGAGCTTCCCCGATGTCCGTCCTCGTCGGCTGAGGCAGTCGGCGGCGGTCCGCGCGCTCGTCAGGGAGACCGACGTGCTGCCGCGGCAGCTCGTGCTGCCGGTGTTCGTCCGCGAAGGCGTGACGGAGGCGGTGCCGATCTCCTCGATGCCCGGTGTCGTCCAGCATTCTCTGGACTCGCTCCGCCGTGCGGCCGTCGAGGCTGCGGAAGCGGGCGTCGGCGGCGTCATGCTGTTCGGCGTGCCCGCCGTGCGCGACGCCGTCGGATCGGGCGCCGACGACCCCGACGGCATCCTGAACGTCGCCACCGCCGCCCTCGTCGCGGAGGTCGGCGACGCGCTGGTCGTGCAGACGGATCTCTGCCTCGACGAGTTCACCGACCATGGCCACTGCGGAGTCCTCGCCGACGACGGGTCGGTGGACAACGACGCGACCCTCGAGCGATACGTCTCGATGGCGCTCGCCCAGGCACGGGCGGGCTCTCACCTCCTCGGCCTCAGCGGGATGATGGACGGCCAGGTGGCGGCGATCCGCCGGGCGCTGGATGCCGGGGGCTTCTCCGACACCCTGATCCTCGCCTACGCGGCCAAGTACGCGAGCGCGTTCTACGGACCGTTCCGTGAGGCCGTCGACTCGCAGCTCACCGGCGATCGCCGCACCTATCAGCTCGATCCCGGCAACCGCAGGGAGGGCATCCGCGAGGCCCTCATCGACGAGGCGGAGGGTGCGGACGTCGTCATGGTCAAACCGGCGATGTCTTTCCTCGACATCCTGAGGGAGGTGCGCGAGGCCGTGCATATTCCCGTCTGGGCATATCAGATCTCCGGTGAGTACGCGATGATCGAGGCCGCCGCGGCGAACGGCTGGATCGACCGCAGAGCCGCGATCCTCGAATCGCTGCTGTCCATCCGCAGGGCGGGCGCCGACGCCGTGCTCACCTACTGGGCGGTCGAGGCCGCCCGCTGGCTCTCCGGATCCACGGCGCGGTGAGCGCCGGACCTGACGCAGCCGCACGCATCCCCTCATCGACTCGGAGGTCGAGCTCATGACCGATCGCAATGACGACCTCTTCGCGGCAGCGCGCGCGGTGACGCCCGGCGGGGTGAACTCGCCCGTCCGGGCCTACGGCTCGGTCGGCGGAACGCCGCGCTTCCTCGCGTCGGCGCAGGGTGCGACGGTGACGGATGCGGGCGGGAAGAGCTACGTCGACCTCGTCGCCTCGTGGGGCCCGGCCCTCCTCGGCCACGCCCACCCGGAGGTCGTCAGCGCCGTACAGGAGGCCGCGAGTCGCGGGCTCTCCTTCGGGGCGCCCACCGAGGGCGAGGTCGAACTCGCCGCGCTCATCGTCGACCGGGTCCGCGCGGGCGATCTCGCCCCCGTCGAGCGCGTGCGTCTGGTCTCGACCGGCACCGAGGCGACGATGACAGCGATCCGACTCGCGCGCGGCGCGACGGGGCGCGACCTCCTCGTGAAGTTCGCCGGTCACTACCACGGTCACTCCGACGGCCTGCTCGCGGCAGCCGGGTCCGGCGTCGCGACGCTCGCGCTCCCGGGATCGGCAGGCGTCCCCGCCCCCATCGCCGCGCAGACGCTCGTCGTGCCCTACAACGATCGTGCAGCCATCGAGACGGTGTTCGCCGAGCACGGCGATCGGATCGCCGCGATCATCGTCGAGGCCGCGGCGGCGAACATGGGCGTCGTCCCGCCGGAACCCGGCTTCAACGCCTTCCTCGCCGACACGGCGCACGCGCACGGCGCGCTGCTCATCCTCGACGAGGTGCTGACGGGCTTCCGCGTGCACCCGGCCGGATACTGGGGGCTGCAGGCCGAGGCCGGTGAGCGCTATGCGCCCGACATCATCACCTTCGGCAAGGTCGTCGGAGGAGGGATGCCGCTGGCCGCACTCGGAGGGCGCGCCGAGATCATGGATCGGCTCGCTCCGCTCGGACCGGTCTATCAGGCGGGCACCCTCTCGGGCAATCCGCTGTCCGTCGCCGCCGGCATCCGCACCCTGCAGCTCGCGACGCCGGAGGTGTACCGCGCGGTGGATGCGTCGTCCGCCCGCCTGGCTGGCGCACTGGACGCCGCGCTCACCGCAGCCGGGGTCGTGCACGCCGTGCCCCGAGCCGGAAGCCTCTTCGGGCTCGTGTTCTCGTCGACCGCCCCGAAGGACTATGCGCAGGCCCAGGCGCAGGAGGCCTTCCGCTACGCCCCGTTCTTCCACAGCATGCGGGAGCAGGGCATCGCCCTGCCGCCGAGCGTGTTCGAGGCGTGGTTCCTCACCGCCGCGCACGGCGATGCCGAGCTCGAGGCGATCGAACGGGCGCTGCCCGCTGCCGCTGCCGCAGCCGCCGCCGCTCAGGGCTGACCGCGCACGGACAGGCGACACCCCACAACGGGATCGTTGCCGTCCTGTGAGCAAGTCGCAGGCATCTTGCAGGGCGACGCTGGCAGACTGGTGGCATGGTGACGTTGCTGCTGGATCAGACGCAGCTCGAGGTCGTGCTGTCTCCGATCGAGCGCGCCGCGACGTTCCACGGTGAGAACCTGCGGATCGCACGCGACACGATCACCAAGGTGCAGTTGACCGATGACGCCTGGACGTGGTTGCGCGGAGTTCCGAGCCCCGGCACGCGCATCCCCGGTGTTCTCGCGGCCGGCACCTGGAAGGCGGCGGGCACGACGGACTTCGTGCTGATCCGGCGGCGTCGCCCCGGCGTCGTGATCGACCTGAGCGACGGCGAGTTCCAGCGTCTCATCCTCACGACACGGCACGGCCTTGCGCTGACCCAGGCTCTGCGCCTGGACGTCTCTGAGGAGGCGGCCGACGTCGTGGAGATCGTGGCGACGGCTCCGGTGCCCGTCGTGAAGGGCAAGTCCCGCCCCGTGATCAGGCCGCGCCCGGTCTGAGCCGGTTCAGCTCCAGCGCTGTTCGCCGTTCTCGACGTGCTCGTGCTCCTGCGACGCCTCGTCGGAACCGGACGCCTCTGACGCGTCATCGAAGGCCGGAACCTCGGAGATCGGCTCCTCGGAGACATCGTCGCCCTCTGGCTCGCCATCGGTCTGCTCCGCGGGCGGTGCGGACTCGTCCTCGTCCGATTCCCGGGCGCCGAGGAGGTCGTCCAGCACGCCGATGCCGTCGGTCTCCGTCTCGGGCTCGGCTTCGCTCTTCTCATCAGAGGCAACACCGAGGTCCTCGGTGGTCGCGTCGTCGTCGTTCTCCGGGGCGGCGGGCGTCTCCTCGTCCTCACCGTTCTCCGGTGCGGACGAGGCATCGTCGTTCGCGGGTTCCGGAGCAGCGCCGGGTGCGGTGACCGCTGCGGCAGCAGCGGCGAGCCCTGCGATGCCGGGGAGGGGGCGCGCCTCGACCGGCGCGAACGCCGGTTCCGCGTCGTCGACGGCGGTGGCGTCGGCATCGGTGTGATCGGCGGTCACGACGGGGATGTCGATGGTGAAGGTCGTCGTCGGGACGTCGGTGGAAAGGCTCTCCGCGGGAGCATCCTCGGTCGCCTCGGTCGCCTCGTCGGCGGCATCCGTGTCGTTCGTCGCATCCGCGTGGTCGATCGCTGCTTCAGCGTCGTCGGACACGGTGTCCGCGGCGTCCTCGATGACGGGCGCCTGCGCATCGGGGGATGGAAGCTCCTCGACGTCGACCGTGTCGACCGCCGCGGCCACCACGGGCAGGGCGACGGTGGCGTCGGGCTCAGGGCGGCGGAACTGCACGGGGCGGTCGTTGACGAGGTCGAGGAAGACGTCCTCCAGAGTCGGGCCGCGCTGCTGCAGCGTGGTGAGCGCCACACCCGCCTTGGCGGACAGGGCGCCGATGGTCGCCGCGTCGCTGCCGCGGACGGTCAGGCCGGAGCGGAGCACCTCGAATTCGAACCCCGCGGAGACGAGGGCGGCTTCGAGTGCCTCGCGGTCCAGGGCGTCGACGACGACCGGCCCGGCAGCGGGGTCGGCCAGCGTCGCGAGGGAACCGGCGAACTTGCGCTGCCCCCTGGCGATCACGAGGATGTCGTCCGCGACCTGCTCGACCTCGGAGAGCACGTGGGAGGAGACCAGCACGGTGCGTCCCTCGTCGGCGAGGCCACGGATCAGCATCCGCATCCAGCGGATCCCCTCGGGGTCCAGACCGTTCGCCGGCTCGTCGAGCACGAGCGCACCTGGATCACCCAGCAGTGCGGTTGCGGCGCTCAGGCGCTGACGCATGCCGAGCGAGAGGGTTGCGATGCGCGATTCGGCCTCTGCGCCGAGGCCGACGAAGCGGATGACCTCATCGACGCGGGAGAGCGGGATGCCGTTCGCCTTCGCCGTGGCGCTCAGGTGCCGTTCGACGGATCTGCGGGGGCGGAAACCAGGATCCTCCGGCATCGCTCCGATGACTCGGGCCGGATGCTTGAGGTCGGAGTAGTGCGCACCGGCGATCGTCGCGGAGCCGGATGACGGCTTGATCATGCCGAGCAGCATCCGCAGCGTCGTCGTCTTCCCCGCGCCGTTCGGGCCGAGGAAGCCGGTGACGACGCCTGGCTCGACGCGTCCGGAGAACTCGGAGACGGCGGTGACGTCGCCGAATCGCTTCGTGACTCGATCGAACTCGAGCACCTGTCCTTCGGGCATCCGGGACCTCTCTGCTGACGGCGGTTCTCTCTATCTTGTCGGAAAACCACGGAAATCGTGCATTACCAGGGTGGAAAGCACCAGCGGGTAACGTGTCGACCGTGACCGATTCCGCCGCCGCACCCCGTGTCCTCGTCCGCGCCGAAGGCTCGCTGGGACGCATCACCCTGAACCGGCCGGAGGCGATCAACGCGATCGACCTCGACATGATCCGCGCGATCGCCGCGGCACTCGAGGCCTGGCGCTCGGACACCGACATCCAGATCGTCGTCCTGGACGGCGAGGGGAGGGGCCTGTGCTCCGGGGGCGACGTCAGGGCGCTCTACGACCTCGTGGTGGCGGGCAGGGCCGAGGAGACGAGCACGTTCTTCCGCGAGGAGTACGCCCTCGACGCCCTCATCGCCGAGTACCCCAAGCCGGTCGTCGCCTTCGCCGATGGCATCACGATGGGAGGCGGGATCGGCCTGGCGGGTCACGCCGCCATCCGGATCGTGACGGAGCGCTCGAAGCTGGCGATGCCGGAGACGCGGATCGGCTTCACTCCTGACGTCGGGGGGACCTACCTGCTCGGGCGTGCGCCAGGCAGGCTGGGCGAGTACTTGGGGCTGACCGGAGGGGTGATGGATGCCTCTGACGCGATCTACACCGGCTTCGCCGATCACTTCGTCCCCTCAGACCGGTTGGACTCGCTTCGCGAGGCCTTGGCGAACCGCGCGGACCCAGGCACCCCGTCGGAGATCGTGCTGCTGTTCGATGAGACCCCTGAGCCGTCCTGGCTCGCCGATGAGCGGGCCTGGGTCGACGAGGTCTTCGCCGCGGACAGCATCGGAGAGATCGTCGACCGCCTCCGTGCGCGGAAGGAGCCGGCCGCCGCGCGGGCGCTGGAGACGCTCTCCGAGCTCGCCCCGACCGGTCTCGCCGTGACCCTCGAGGCGGTGCGCGAAGCGCGCGAGGGCGAACTGCGCGCGGCGCTCGTGGGGGAGTACCGTCGCGTGCTCTGGTTCGCTCATCACCATCCGGATCTCGCCGAGGGCATCAGGGCGCAGCTCGTCGACAAGGACCGCACCCCGCGGTGGCAGCCGGCGACGATCGCGGAGCTTGCTCCGGATGCCGCGGCCGGCGCACGCGCGTATGCGCCGCTCCCCGCCCTGTTCGACTGAGGACATCCTTAGCTGGCTGGCGTCCAGAAATCCCGCCCGATCTGCGGATCGTTCGCCGTGAGCGGATTGCGGCCTCCGGGGCTGGGCAATGTCCGTGGCTCGTGGCACTCTATCTCATGGCCATTTCATGGCCTGAGCCCAAAAGGATGCCCATGCTCGGAAAACTCCTCGTCCGATATCTCAAGAAATACTGGCTGTACCTCGTCGGCGTGCTGGTGTTCCAGTTCGCCAGCGCCATGGCCACTCTCTACCTCCCTTCGCTGAACGCCGACATCATCGACAAGGGCGTCGCCCAGTCCGATACCGGCTACATCTGGAGCACGGGCGCGTTCATGCTCGCCGTCTCCCTCGGCCAGATCCTCGCCTCGATCATCGCGACGTACTTCGCCGCGCGGGCGGCTATGAGCCTCGGCCGTGACATCCGCGCCGACGTGTTCGCCAGGGTGAGCGGATTCTCCGAGCGAGAGGTATCGCAGTTCGGCGCAGGCTCCCTCATCACCCGCAACACGAACGACGTCCAGCAGGTCCAGATGCTGGCGATGATGGGCGCGACGATGTTCGTCACCGCTCCGCTCCTCGCCATCGGCGGCATCATCCAGGCGGTCCGCCAGGACGTCGGCCTCAGCTGGGTCATCGCCGTCTCGGTGCCCGCCCTGCTCATCGTCGCGGTCATCGTCATCGGGCGGATGGTTCCGCTGTTCCGGCGCAACCAGGAGAAGCTCGACACCGTCAACCGCATCATGCGCGAGCAGCTCACCGGCGTCCGCGTCGTCCGCGCCTTCGGTCGCGAGCGGATCGAGGAGGAGCGCTTCCGCGGCGCCAACACCGACATCATGATCCTCGGCCGGCAGATCGGAACGCTCTTCGTGACGCTGTTCCCGCTGTTCATGCTGATCCTGAACGTCACCGTGGTCGGCGTCATCTGGTTCGGCGGCATCGAGATCGATGCGGGCAACGTGGAGGTCGGCACGCTCTTCGCCTTCATGCAGTACGTCGGTCAGATCATGGGCGGCGTCATCATGTCCAGCTTCATGGCCATGATGATCCCGCGTGCGGCGGTGTCCGCCGATCGTGTCGCAGAGGTGCTGGACGCGGAGTCCTCCATGACGAGGCCGGCCGACGGGGCGACGTCGTTCCCCGAGCGGGGCGCGGTGCGCTTCGACGGCGTCGCGTTCACCTACCCCGGAGCCGACGCCCCCGTCCTCAGGGACATCGCCTTCCACGCCGCACCAGGCGAGACGGTCGCCATCGTCGGCTCGACCGGCGCGGGCAAGACGACGCTCATCAACCTCATCCCGCGTCTCTTCGACGTCACCGGCGGCGCGGTCGGCGTCGGCGGGGTGGACGTGCGAGAGGCGGATGTCGAGGCGCTCTGGAAGGAGATCGGGCTCGTCCCGCAGCGGCCGTTCCTCTTCACCGGTTCAGTGGCGTCGAACCTCCGCTACGGACGGGAGGAAGCAACGGACGAAGAGCTCTGGCACGCGCTCGAGATCGCGCAGGGGCGCGATTTCGTCGAGGAGATGCCGGACGGCCTCGACTCGCGGATCGCACAGGGCGGCACGAACGTCTCCGGTGGTCAGCGCCAGCGCCTCGCGATCGCCAGGGCGATCGTGCACCGGCCGCAGATCCTCGTGTTCGACGACTCGTTCTCGGCGCTCGATCTCACCACCGACGCGAGACTGCGGCAAGCGCTCTGGAGGGAGCTGCCCGACGTGACCAAGATCGTCGTCGCGCAGCGCGTCTCGACCATCACCGACGCCGACCGCATCGTCGTCCTCGACGGCGGAACGATGGTGGGCGTCGGCACGCACGAAGAGCTGCTCGCGTCGAACGACACGTACCGCGAGATCGTCGAGTCGCAGCTGGGGGTGGACGCATGAGCCCGCGTGAGAAGACCGAGGCGCCGCAGGCGCCCGAGCTGACCGCAGAGGAGCAGTACGAGGCGGAGCTCGCCGAGCAGGCGCGGCAGAGCTCCGGCGACTGGGACGCCGTCGCCCCCGGCAAGGCAGACAACTTCGGCAAGAGCTTCGGTCGGATGATCGGGCTGCTCAAGCCATCGGCGATCTGGTTCGTCTTCGTCTCCGTGCTCGGCGCGATCGGCGTGGTCCTTGCCGTGGCGGCGCCCAAGGTGCTCGCCGGGGCGACGGACCTCATCTACAAGGGATTCATCTCCAACCAGCTCGCGCAGCCGAGCGGCGACTTCCCCGGATTCCCGGCCGGAACGCCGCAGGACGACGTCGTCGAGATGCTCCGCAGCGCGGGGCAGAACGACTTCGCGAACCAGGTCGCGGCCCTCGGCGACTTCCAGGTCGGCGACGGCATCGACTTCGGGGCGCTGCGCTGGATCATCATCGCCGTGCTGTCGATCTACGTCGTCTCGGCCCTGCTGAGCTGGGTCCAGGGCTATGTGATCAACGTCATCATGGTGCGCACGATGTGGCGCCTGCGGGAATCCGTCGAGGCGAAGATCAACCGCCTGCCGCTGTCGTACTTCGACAAGGTGCAGCGCGGTGAGCTGATCTCGCGCGTCACCAACGACATCGACAACATCACACAGACCATGCAGCAGTCGCTCTCCGGAGCGCTGACCTCGGTGCTCACCGTGATCGGCGTGCTGATCATGATGTTCACGATCTCGTGGCAGCTCGCGCTCGTGGCACTGGTGGCTCTTCCGCTGATGGGGGTCATCTTCGGCGTCATCGGCCCGCGCTCGCAGAAGGCGTTCGGCACGCAGTGGCGCAAGGTCGGCAGACTGAACGCCCGTGTCGAGGAGGCCTTCTCCGGCCACGCGCTCGTCAAGGTCTTCGGACGCGAGCAGGACGCGCTCGACCGCTTCCAGGCCGAGAACGAGGAGTTGTACAAGGCGAGCTTCAAGGCGCAGTTCCTCTCCGGCATCATCATGCCGGCGATGACCTTCGTCGGAAGCCTCACTTACGTGGGCATCGCGGTGCTGGGAGGGCTCATGGTCGCCAGCGGTCAGCTGCGACTGGGCGATGTGCAGGCGTTCATCCAGTACTCGCAGCAGTTCACGCAGCCGCTGAGCGAGCTGGGCGGCATGGCGGCGGTCGTGCAGTCCGGCACGGCCTCTGCCGAGCGGGTCTTCGAGCTCCTCGACGCCCCCGAGCAGGAGTCGGATGCCGAGGATGCGCCCACCGTCGAGGACGGCGAAGGCGTGATCGAGTTCCAGAACGTGTCGTTCTCGTACACGCCAGAACGGCCGCTGATCCAGGATCTCTCGTTCCGCGTCGAACCGGGGCAGACGGTCGCGATCGTCGGCCCGACCGGTGCGGGGAAGACCACGCTGGTCAACCTGATCATGCGCTTCTACGAGCTCGACTCCGGTCGGATCCTCCTCGACGGCCAGGACATCGCCGAGCTCACCCGCGCGGATCTCCGCGCCCGCACGGGCATGGTGCTGCAGGACCCCTGGCTGTTCGCGGGGTCGATCCTGGAGAACATCCGGTACGGGCGGGCGACGGCGAGCGATGACGAGGTCATCGACGCGGCGAAGGCCACGTACGTCGACCGCTTCGTGCACGCCCTGCCCGACGGCTACGAGACCGTTCTCGAGGAGGACGCGGCCAACGTGTCGGCCGGCGAGCGACAGCTCATCACGATCGCCCGCGCGTTCGTGGCCAAGCCGTCGATCCTCATCCTCGACGAGGCCACCAGCGCGGTCGACACCCGTACCGAGCTGCTCCTGCAGCACGCGATGGCGGCGCTGCGCGAGGGGCGCACCTCGTTCGTGATCGCGCACCGACTCTCGACGATCCGCGACGCCGACCTCATCCTCGTGATGGAGCACGGCGACATCGTCGAGAAGGGCAACCACGAGCAGCTCATCGCCGCTCAGGGCGCCTACTGGCGCCTGTACCAGTCGCAGTTCGAGCAGGCCGCGGCCGATATCGACGCCGAGGACGCTCTCACCGGCTCGACGCCGGTGATCGTCACGGGTGAGGCGGAGGACGCCACCGCGGAGTCCGCCTCGGAGCCGGGCAACGCCTGACGCCCGCTGTGAACGGTGATGCCCGCCGCCCGTCCCGGGCGGCGGGCATCACCGTTTCCTGACCGAGGAGCGCCTCGACGCGGCAGGAGCTCGTGCAGGAACACGGGCGGATCCACGCGCTCAGTCGACGATGCCGAAGAGCTCCAGCGGGTGGGTGATCCGCCACCACGCACTCGGAGCAGGGATCTCCTCCGCGAGCGAGACGGGCACCGTGACGGCGTCGGCGGGGCCGGTCACCGTGAGCGAGCCCACCTCCGTGCCCTCGGCCCAGGTGTCGTCGAGGTCGAAGGAGACGTCTGCGGTCGGCGCCGCGGCATTCCAGAGCAGCACGGTGGCATCGGCGTCCGAGACGATGTCGACATCCGCGCCCCAGACCGTCGTGACCTCTCCCACGACCGTGCCGGCATCGACCACCGGCTCCAGCGCGGCCAACGCCGCCTCGACCTCGGCGTACAGAGTCCGGCTGACCGCGAGGCGAGTGTCGTTGTCGGGCTGCCCGAGCACGGCCGCGTAGAGGCGCACGGTCTCATCGCCCACCGCGACGTCCTTCGCGCTGAGCAGGTTGTATCCGCCGCCGAGAGTTCCCGTCTTCAGGCCGACGATCCCTGGATCGCCGAGAAGTCCGTTGGTGTTCTCCACGAGCCCGGCACCGGGAAGCTCCACGGATGCCGTGGCGACGATCTCGGCGAAGACGGGATCGGCCAGCGCGATCTCGGCGAGGCGCGTCAACGCCTCGGGGGTGGCAACGTTGTCATCGTCGCGTCCGGCGGGCGTGACGATGCGGATGTCGTCGAGCCCCCGGGAGGTCAGCCACGCCTGCGCGGCCTCCTCGAAGGCATCCTCCGAGCCCCAGATCTCCTCGGCGAGGCGATCGATGTAGTTGTTCGCGGAGCCGAGCAGGATGCCCTGCAGCATCTGGTACTCGGTGAGCGTCCCACCGACCGGCACGTCGAGGGCCGACTGGTTGTCGCGGAGGTAGCTCCAGTACTCGCTGGAATCCGACCAGGAGAACGAGTACTCCGGCCCCTGCTCGCCTGGCTGCAGCGGCAGACGATCGAGCACGAGCATGGCCGAGACCACCTTCGTGATGCTGGCGATCGGCGCAGCCTCCGACGAGGACGCAGCCATGCCGGCATCGCCGACCCTGATCGCGGCGCTCCCCTCGGCGGGCCAGCTCAGCGTGGCCGCCGCCGCGGGCGTGACACTCAGGTCGGCGGCGGCGATCACGGGCGGGAGCTCGTGGAGCGGCCAGAGCAGCGTCGCCGTCGTGTAGGCGATGCCGAGGACGGCGAGCGCTCCGACGGGGATCAGCCAGCCGGCCCTCGGCCGACGAGGAGCATCGGCGAGGACGTCCTTCTCGACCTCGGTCTCGGCGTCCGCATCGAGGGAATCCGCCGAGACGGATGCCGGGTCCAGCCACAGCAGTGCCGTCGCGGGCGAGTTCTCGTCTGCCCAGGTCGCGGAACCGGTGGCGGGGCCGAGTGCTTCGGGCGCATCGATGTCGTCGCCGGTCCCCGTCTCCCGGTCGTCTTCGCCGGCGTCTGGGGCATCCGAGGCCACCGGGTCGTCCGATTCGTCCTCGCCGTCCGACGCGTGCGCGGCGTCTGGCTCGGTGTCGATGACCGGCGCATCCGTGAGCGGCGGCTCGGCTTCGTCGATCGGTGCGCTCGCGGATGCGGTTTCGCTGCGGAGCGCCTCGGAACCGAGCGCGTCAGAGGCGGCGCCCACCGCGACGGCGTCAGCGCCCACCGCGACGGCGTCAGCGCCTACCGGAACGGCGTCGGCGCCCACCGGAACAGCGTCGGCGTCCTCCGCCGACCGGTTGGCCCCACCACCCGCGACCTCGTCGTACGAGGGCGGAACGGCCTTGCGCCGGCGCAGCTCGCGACGGGTGCGCGCGCCGGGAGGCTCGGACGGATGGGGGCTCACCCCCGATACGCTACCGAATCCGCCCACGGCATCCCTGTATTCGCGGCGCGGAGTATGATCGTGAGCACACACCCACGGGAGTCCGGCGAGCCGGGCTGAGAGGAAGCGAACCGCGCTTCGACCGTCGAACCTGATCCGGATCATGCCGGCGCAGGGAGGAGATCAGATGAGTACGTCCACGTCCGCATCCCGCCGTACGGCACTGTTCCGCCCGGAGATCTGGCGCTGGCGCGTCGTCGATATCGTCGTCGCCAGCGTGCTCGGCGTCGCCTGCGGGTTCCTGTTCCTGGCATGGAACGTCGGCTACCTCGGCCCGAAGGCGCTGCTGGAGCCGCTGCTGCCGGGGCTGCAGGGTCTGCTCGACGGCCCGTGGCTCATCGCCGGTGTGCTCGGCGGCCTCATCATCCGCAAGGCGGGCGCCGCTGTCTACGTGGAGGTCGTCGCCGCGGTCGTGTCCGCGCTGGCCGGTGCGCAGTGGGGCGGGTTCCTCACCATCGAGGCGGGCCTCGTGCAGGGGCTCGGTGCCGAGATCGTGTTCCTGCTGTTCTTCTACAAGCGCTGGTCGCTTCCGATCGCGATCCTCGCGGGCGCCGGGGCGGCGCTGGCGGGAGGCGTCAACAACATGATCCTGTGGTTCGCCGGGTCCGACGCCGCCTTCACGGTGATCTATCTGATCAGCACGACCGTCTCGGGTGCCGTCCTCGCCGGAGCTCTCGGATGGGCGCTCGCGCGCGGCATCGCCGCGACCGGCGCGCTGGAGCGCTTCGGCTCAGGGCGAGAGGCGCGCGTGCGCGTCTGAGATGGCGAACGGCACATCGGGCCCGGCAGCCGTCGAGGCGCGGGGCTGGGGCTGGCGGCACGCGACGCGCAAGGCCTGGGCGCTCCGGGACGTCTCGTTCCGCATCGAGCCGGGCGAGCGCGTCCTGCTGCTCGGGGCATCCGGGGCGGGCAAGTCGACGCTCCTGCACGGCCTCGCCGGCGTGCTCGGAGGTGACGAGGAGGGCGAGCACGAGGGCGAGCTGCGCGTCGGCGACGGCCCGGCTGGATCGGCGAGAGGCCGCACGGGGCTGGTGCTGCAGGACCCCGACTCGCAGGTGATCCTGGCCCGCGTCGGCGATGACGTCGCCTTCGGATGCGAGAACCTGGGCGTCGCGCGGGAGGAGATCTGGCACCGCGTCGGCGGTGCGCTGGACGCCGTCGGCCTGGACGTGCCGCTGGACCGGGCGACCAAGGCCCTCTCCGGCGGGCAGAAGCAGCGCCTGGCGCTCGCCGGCGTCCTCGCGATGCGTCCAGGGCTCGTCCTCCTGGACGAGCCCACCGCCAACCTCGATCCCGCCGGCGTCGTCGAGGTCCGCGACGCGGTGCAGCGGATGCTCGAGACGCACCCCGCCACGCTCGTGGTGGTCGAGCATCGGCTGGACGTCTGGCTTCCGCTCATCGAGCGGGTGATCGTGCTCGGCGATGCAGGAGTGGTGGCAGACGGCACTCCCGACAGGGTGCTCGGCGCCCTCGGTGCGGACCTCGCCGAGGCGGGTGTCTGGGTACCGGGATTTCCGCCGCCGACCCCACCCGCGCCGCGGAGCTCCAGGGGCGAGGTGCTCCTCGCCGCGGACGACCTCTCCGTGGCCAGAGCGAAGGGCGTGCCGGTCGCCACCGGCATCCGCGCAGAGGTCCGCGCCGGTCAGGCGCTCGCGATCACCGGTCCCAACGGTGCGGGGAAGTCCACCCTCGGCCTCACCATGGCCGGGCTCATCCGACCCGAGGGCGGACGGCTCACGGCATCCCCCGCCCTCGCGGCCGGTGCGGGAGATGCGCCCATCCGCTGGTCCTCGAAGCAGCTGCTCACGCGGATCGGGATGGTCTTCCAGGAGCCGGAGCATCAGCTGCTCGCGAAGACCGTGCGCGACGAGCTCGCCGTCGGCCCTCGTGCCCTCGGGATCCCCGAGGCGGAGATCGCGCAGCGCACCGACGAGCTCCTGGCCAGGCTGCGCCTGGACCGCCTCGCGCCGGCGAACCCGTACACGCTGTCCGGAGGGGAGAAGCGTCGTCTCACGGTGGCCGCGGCGCTCGCGACCCGGCCCCGTCTGCTCGTGCTCGATGAGCCGACGTTCGGACAGGATGCCAGGACATGGGCCGAGCTCATCGCGCTGCTCGCCGGACTTCGCGACGAGGGGGCCGCGATCGTGACGGTCACGCACGACGAGGACGTGGTCCGTGCCCTGCACGCCGAGCGCCTCGAACCGGCCGGCGCACGATGACGGATGCCGCCGTGCGCACCGGGATCATCGCGCGCATCAACCCGGTCGCGAAGCTGGGGGTCAGCGCCCTCATCGCGATCCCGCTCATCCTCACACTCGACGCGGTCTCCGCGGGTGTTGCCCTGCTGCTGGAGAGCGTGCTCTTCTTCTTCGCCGGCATCGGGTGGCGGGAGTTCTGGGTGCGCACGTGGCCGGTCTGGCTCGCGGCTCCTCTGACCGCGCTCACGATCGCCCTGTACGGCGAGCAGAGCGGAACGGTCTACGCCGAGTGGTTCGTCGTGCGCATCAGCGAGGGGTCCCTGGAACTGGCGGTCGCGACGCTGTTTCGCGTGCTGGCCATCGCACTGCCCTCCGTCGTCCTCTTCATCACGGTCGATCCGACCGACCTCGCCGACGGCCTCGGCCAGGTGCTGAGACTCCCTTCGCGTTTCGTGCTCGGCGCCCTCGCCGGCCTGCGGATGGTCGGCCTGTTCCTCGACGACTGGCGTGCGCTCGAGCTCGCCCGCCGAGCGCGGGGGGTCGCCGATCGGGGCCGCGTGCGCCGGTTCCTCGGCATGGCCTTCGCGCTGCTCGTGCTGTCCATCCGCAGGGGGGCGAAGCTGTCGACGGCGATGGAGGCGCGCGGATTCGGCGCCGCAGGGCCGCGCACATGGGCGCGGGAGTCGCGCTTCGGGATGCCCGAGTGGATGCTCCTGCTCGTCGGCGCACTGATCTCGGTGCTCGCGATCACCGCCGCCGTCGCGGCGGGCAGCTGGAACTTCATCCTCGGCCCGTCCTGACCTGCGGGCTCAGCCCGCGTTCCAGAGGTCGCGGTAGTAGGCGAGTCGTTCGCGGTCGGGCTCCACCCCGTACGCCTCGATCAGCGCATCCTCCCAGCCTTGACCGACGTTCCACACCGTGCTCATCGATGCGACGGCGATGTCCGCCCAACGGTCGGCGACGCCGAGCGCCGCGAGATCGACGTGGCCGGTCACAGCCCCGTTCGCCGACAGCAGGGTGTTCGGCATGCACGCGTCGCCATGGCAGACCACGAGCCGGTCGATCTCCGGGACCGTCCCCAGTGCGTCCGGGATGACGACGCCGCGCCGGGCAGCGTTCGCGCGCCGCGCCTCGACGCCCCACGACCAGGGACACTCCGGGACGGGAAGCGCCTCGTGGAGCATCCGAAGACCCTCGCCGACCGCACGCACGGCAGTGGCCGGATCGTCGCTCCACCGGGGATCCACGGCACTGGAGCCCTCGACCGCCTCGGTGACGAGCCATTCGTGATCGGCATCCGCGCCCTGCTCCAGCACGACGGGCACGGCGATCCAGCGGGCCGCCCAGCGCATGCGCTCCGCCTCGTCGCGCATGTTCGCCTCGAGGTCGTGCGGGCCGTGCTTGATGTACCTGCCGTCGTCTGTGCGGAAGGTCAGCCCGCCGAGACCGTTGCGCCAGACCGGAGCCAGCCGAGCTCCGCGGGCGAGGTCGAGGACACGCTCCGGGATCTCGATGTCGAGACCGGGGATGCTCACAGCAGGTTCCGCAGCTCGTCCTCCAGGACGAGGGCGTGGTTGTGCTCCGGATCGTGTGCCGCGTAGACGAGCGTGACGACAGGATGCTCCCGGATGGTGTCGGCCAGCATCTGTAGGGCGGATGCGCTCTCGTGGCCGAGCTCGGCGCGGTATCGCTCGGCGAACGCCGCCCATTCGGCATCCGGCACCGCATGCCAGGCCTTTCGCAGTTCGGCGCTCGGTGCGGTGTCCTTGGCCCACAGGTCGATCGCGGCACGCTCCTTGGAGACGCCGCGCGGCCAGAGTCGATCGACGAGGATGCGGAAGCCGTCGTCGCCGGAGGGGGTGTCGTAGGCTCGCTTGCGGCGCAGTTCCATGCCTCCAGCCAACACCGCGGCAGGCCCCCACGCCAGCGTGGAACTGAATTCCGCGTAAAGTGGCACGCAGTTGCACGACGGTTCGAAGGAGAACAGCATGCAGATCCAGGGTGCAGGAGCGCTCATCACCGGCGGCGCCTCAGGGCTGGGCCTCGCCACGGCCCGCGCGCTCGCCGCGGCCGGCGCGCACGTCACGCTGCTCGACCTCCCGGCATCCGCCGGTGCGGCGCTCGCCGCAGAACTCGGCGGCGTCTTCGCCCCCGGAGATGTCACGAGCCCAGAGGATGCCGCAGCCGCCGTCGCCGCGGCGAACACGGAGGCGCCGTTGCGCATCGTGGTGAACTGCGCAGGCATCGCTCCGCCCGCCAAGGTGCTCGATCGGGAGGGCGTGCCGACGCCGCTCTCCGACTTCGAGCGACTCGTGCGCATCAACCTCGTCGGCACGTACAACGTGCTCTCTCAGGCATCCGCCGTCATCGCGACGCAGGAGCCCACGGCTTCGGGGGACCGAGGCGTCATCGTGAACACCGCCAGCGTCGCCGCCTTCGACGGCCAGATCGGGCAGCCCGCCTACGCGGCGTCCAAAGGCGGCGTGCATGCGATGACGCTGCCCGTCGCCAGGGAGCTCGCGCGTCACGGCATCCGCGTCTGCACGATCGCTCCTGGCATCATGGAGACCCCGATGCTGGCCGGTCTGCCAGAAGCCGCCCAGGCCTCGCTCGGCGAGCAGGTGCCTTACCCCGCGCGGCTCGGGAGGCCTGCCGAGTACGCCGCCCTCGTGCAGCACATCGTCGAGAACGGCTACCTCAACGGCGAGACCATCCGCCTCGACGGCGCGATCCGCATGGCGCCGAGATGATCCCCTCCCCTTCGACCGCAACGGCACTCACCGAGGAGACGACATGACGCTGGCAGGCAAGACCATCCTGATGTCGGGCGGCAGCCGAGGCATCGGCCTCGCGATCGCGCTGCGCGCCGCCCGTGACGGCGCGAACATCGCGATGCTCGCGAAGACCGACACCCCGCATCCCAAGCTCGAGGGCACGATCCACACCGCGGCGGAGCAGATCCGCGCGGCAGGCGGCCAGGCGCTGGCGATCGTGGGCGACGTGCGGGAGGACGACGACATCACCGAGGCGGTGATGAAGACCCAGGGCGAGTTCGGCGGCATCGACATCGTCATCAACAATGCGAGCGTCATCGATCTGGCCGGATCGCTCGAACTCGGCGCCAAGAAGTACGACCTCATGCAGGACGTCAACGTGCGCGGCACCTTCATGCTGTCGCGGGCGGCGATCCCGCAGCTGAAGGATGCCGCGAACCCGCACATCCTCTCGCTGTCGCCTCCGCTGAACCCCACGGCGAAGTGGCTGGGTGCGCACACGGGATACTCCCTGGCGAAGTTCGGGATGACGATGGTCACGCTCGGCATCGCCGCCGAGTTCGCGAAGGACGGGATCGCGGCGAACACCCTGTGGCCGCGGACGACGATCGCGACCGCCGCCGTGCAGAACATCCTCGGCGGGGATCGGATCATGGCCGCCAGTCGTACACCGGACATCTATGCCGACGCCGCGTATGCGGTGCTCACGCGTCCCGCGCGCGAGCTGACCGGGCAGACGCTCGTCGTCGAGGACGTGCTGGAGGCGGACGGCGTGACGGACTTCTCCGGCTACGCCGCCGTGCCTGGCACGCCGGACGACGCGCTGTTCCCCGACATCTTCCTGGACTGAGTCGCGGCATCGGCGCCCTTCGACAGGCTCAGGGAGCAGATACCGCGCGGCCGCTCGCTGAGCCTCCGGACGCCCTGTCGCTCGCTGAGCCTGTCGAAGCGTGCATGCGGACGGCCACGATGTCGCTCGCTGAGCCTGTCGAAGCGTGCGTGCGGACGGCCTCAGAACAGCAGGTACACGGCGCCGAGGATCGTCAGGGTGATCACGATGCGGTCGAAGAGTCCCTGGTCGAGGCGCTTCGCGAGCCGCAGCCCGACGAGGGCGCCGACCACCACGAGGGGCGCGAGCACGGCATCCATCAGCAGCACCTGCGCGTCGATGAGCCCGATGCCCGCCAGGAACGGAACCTTGACGAGGTTGATGATCGCGAAGAACCATGCCGAGGTGCCGAGGAACACCTGCACCGGCGTGCGCGTGGCGAGGAAGTACATCGACATCACCGGTCCGCCGGCGTTCGCGACCATCGTCGTGAATCCGCCGAGGCTCCCGTAGGCCGAGGCGAGCAGCAATCCGGACCTCTCCTCGGCGGTGCGCCGTGACCTCCGCCACAGCGTGACCGCGATCATCAGCAGCAGGATCACGCCGATCACCCGCCGGACCAGGCCGTCGTCGGAGAACGACAGGAAGAGGAACCCGACGAGCAGACCGGCGATGACGGCCGGAGCCAGCTTCAGCAGCGTCGGCCAGTGGGCGTGCCGACGATAGGCGATGAGCGCGAAGGCGTCGCCGACGATGAGCAGCAGGAGCATCGCCGCGGTCGAGGTGCGGGCGGGAAGCACCGAGGTGAACAGCACGATCGCGAGGGTGCTGCCTCCGGGCAGCGCCGTCTTCGAGACGCCGATCGTCAGGGCGGCGAGCCCAAGGAGCGCCCAGGCCCAGGGCTCGAGCCCCGGCATCAGAGCGCGCGGTCGATCTCGGCGACGATCCCGTCGTAGCCGCGATCGGCCGCGAGCTCCCTCGGCGAGACCCCGTCGCCGTCCGGGATCGTCACGTCCGCCCCTCCGGCGATGAGTGCGCGGACGACCTCGACGTAGGTCGCCGATCCGTCGCCGAGCACGATGGCCTCGTGCAGGGCGGTCCAGCCGAGGTTGTTGACATGGTCGACGTCGACTCCGGCTTCGAGGAGGATCGCGATCGTCGACAGCAGGCCGCGTTCGGACGCCGGGATCAGGGCGGTGCCGCCGAAGCGGTTCGTGCTGTCGAGGTCTGCGCCGTTGGCGAGCGCCATGATGAGGATCTCATCGTGACCCCGCGCGCCGGCGTAGAGGTATGCGGAGTCCTGGATGTCGTCCTTCGCATTGACGTCGGCGCCGGCCTCGATGAGCACACGCGCCGCGTCGACGTTGTTCGCCTTGGTCGCCGCGACGAGTGCGGTCATGCCGCCCGTGCCGCGGGCCTCGATGTCGGCTCCGGCGTCCAGGGCCGCGCGCACGGCGTCGGCATTGCCCGAGGTCGCGGCCGCGATGAGCTCGCTGTTCATGGTGTCCTCCGTGGTCGTCGGTGAGGCCGATGTCGTCGGTCCGGCGGCGCACCCGCTGAGCAGCGCCGCCGCGAGCAGCGTCAGCGCGAGCATCCGCCGCATGATCAGGAGCGGACGGCTGCCAGCGCCGCGGCGAAGCGCTCGGCTCGCGCGGTGAGGTCGGCCCAGTCGGATGCCTTGATCGCCGCGCCGTTCGCGAGATCGCCGCCGGCGCCGACCGCGACCGCTCCCGCCGCGAACCAGTCGCTCAGGTTGTCGGGGGTCACGCCGCCGGTGGGCATGAGCGGGGCATCAGGGAACGGCCCCCGCAGGGCGCCCAGGTACGAGGGGCCGCCGAGCGAGGCGGGGAAGATCTTGACGACATCGACGCCGAGCGCGAGCGCGCCCATGACCTCCGTGGGGGTCATGGCGCCGGTCATGACGACCGCACCGGTGTCGATCATGGTGCGGGTGAGATCGGGGAGGGTGCCTGGGCTCACGAGGAACGCCGCGCCCGCCTCTGCCGCCGCTGTGGCCTGTGCGGGAGTGGTGACGGTTCCGGCGCCGATGTAGGCGGCATCCCCGTGCCTGGCGACGAGCTCGCGGATGACCGCCGGGGCGTCGGGGGTGGAGTACGTGACCTCGATGCCGGTGATGCCGCCGCGGATGATCGCCTCGGATGCCTCGAGGGCGAGCTCGGGAGACGGTGCGCGCAGCACTGCGAGGACGCCCGTGGAGCGGGCGCGGTCGAGACGGTCGGTCATGGGGGCTCCTTCGTCGGCTGGCGCTTCCATTCTCGCGCACACCAGGGTCAGGGCATGCCGTCGGCGAAGGCCTCGATGGCGTCCTTCGCCTCCTTGAGACCGACGTCGGCGCGCTCCCGGAGCAGCTTGATCGCCTCGATCTTGCGTCCGGCCGCCAGATGCTGCGCGATCTCGCCCAGCACGTCCGCGGGAAGCACGTCGCCGAGGGCGGGGAGCGATGCGGGCAGCTCCGCCGCGTTCGAGCGCCAGTGGTCGATGCGTTTCTTCGCCTCCTGGAGGCCGACGCCCGTCTCCTCGCGGTACGCCTTGATCGCCTCGATGGGGTTGCCGGATGCCAGCAGGCGCTCGATCTCGGCGGAGACCTGCTCGGAGATCTGCCCCGTGTTCCCGGTGAACTCGCTGACGGCGATGGGCACCGCGGTCGTGGCCGGCGCTGATGGAGCGATCGCGGGGGCGGACGGAGGCGCGGAGGGGACGACCGCAGGTGTGCGATCGCGGTCTCCGCCTCGTCGCGGATTGCGCAGCAGGAGCAGGATGAGCCCCGCGCCGCCGAGCAGGACCAGCCCGATCAGGATCACCAGGCCCATGAGCAGAACGATCTCCATGCCCAGAGCCTATGCGCCCCGGTCGTTCCCAGCCCGGACGCCGTACCCTGGAAGCATGACCGACACCTCCCGCGCGCCCCGCAAGGCCGTCACCATCGGCGCGCCCCAGGTGCGGCCGGCGACCGAGGGCTGGACCCAGCAGAAGGATGCCTCGGGGAAGCCGCTGCTGCAGTTCGCGAGCCCGAAGCGCGGCAAGCCGCCCGTGCACCTCGCCGACCTCACCCCCGCCGAGCGGGTGGAGAAGGTGAAGGAGCTGGGGCTTCCCGGCTTCCGCGCCAAGCAGCTGGCCACGCACTACTTCACGCACTACACCTCCGACCCGGCCGAGATGACCGACCTTCCGGCATCCAGCCGTGAGGAGCTCGTCGCGGGGCTCCTGCCGCCGCTGATGACCGAGGTGCGGCGCCTGGAGACCGACAAGGGCGACACGATCAAGTTCCTGTGGCGCCTGCACGACGGCGCGCTCGTCGAGTCGGTGCTCATGCGCTACCCGGGACGCATCACGCTCTGCGTATCGAGCCAGGCCGGCTGCGGCATGAACTGCCCGTTCTGCGCCACCGGTCAGGCGGGGCTGACCCGCAACATGTCCGCGGCGGAGATCATCGAGCAGGTCGTGCGCGCCAACCGCGCGATCGCGAACGGCGAGCTGGGCGGCAAGAAGAAGGACGACCACTCCATGGAGCGGGTCAGCAACATCGTCTTCATGGGCATGGGTGAGCCGATGGCCAACTACAACCGCGTCATGCACGCCGTCCGCACGATGGTCGCCCCCCAGCCGGAGGGGCTCGGCATGAGCGCCCGCGGCATCACGGTCTCCACCGTCGGGCTGGTGCCGGCGATCAAGAAGCTCGCGGCGGAGGACATCCCGGTCACCTTCGCGCTCTCGCTACACGCCCCGGACGATGAGCTGCGCGATGAGCTGATCCCGGTGAACTCGCGCTGGAAGGTCGATGAGGCCCTCGACGCGGCCCGCGAGTACTTCGACAAGACCGGTCGCCGGGTCTCGATCGAGTACGCGCTCATCAAGGACATGAACGACCACGCCTGGCGAGCCGATCTCCTCGCCGACAAGCTCAACGCCAGGGGCCGTGGCTGGGTGCACGTGAACCCCATCCCGCTGAACCCCACGCCGGGGTCGATCTGGACCTCGTCGGAGCCTGCCGTGCAGAACGAGTTCGTCCGACGCCTCAACGATGCGGGCATCCCGACGACCCTCCGCGACACCCGTGGCAAGGAGATCGACGGCGCCTGCGGACAGCTCGTCGCGACGACGGAGGACGAGGCGGCCGCGGCGACGGTCTGAGCCGCTCCACAGGGTTCGTGCACGGGACGTCCAGGCGACGTTTCGTAGATTATGCGGATGCCCTATTCCGCTCACCGGCCAGGCCGTCTCGATTCGCAGGGGCGGATCGTCCTCGACGGCGACTCGGACGCCGAGACCGAGGAGCTCGAACTCCTGCGCGAGTTCGAGCCGACCGGCGCCGACCCCGAGGCCGCCACCGAGGTGGTCGAGCCGATCGCGGATGCGGGAGATGAGTCGACGCACGAGGCTCCCGCACCGAGGGCGCCGCGGCAGCGGAGGACGCGCGCACCGCGCACGCCCGGCTCGCGGCTGCGCACCCTCGCGATCCTCGGCGGCGCCGACGGCGAGGTGCTCGATCGCGTTCCCGGTGAGACGTCGCGGTTCGTGCAGATGTTCTTCGTGCTCGCCGGCACCGCGCTCGTCTCGGCCATCTCGATGCTGTTCGCCCTGACCACGGGTGTGCAGGCGGCGATCTGGCTGGCGGTGCCGCTCGCGATCGTGTGGGCGCTCATCATCTTCAACCTCGACCGGTTCCTCACCTCGACGATGTCGTCGACGCGCAACGTCCTGAAGCTGATCGGGCTCGCGATCCCCCGCGTGATCATGGCGGCCATCATCGGGTTCGTCGTCGCGGAGCCGCTCGTGCTGCAGATCTTCCACAACGACATCGCCCGTGAGGTGGCGGCCACGAACATCATGCAGGCGCAGTCGGATCAGGAGGCGCTGGACAGCGGTCCGGAGAAGCTGGCGCTGGACGAGGCATCCGCGCGCCTCGCCGAACTCGAGAACCAGGCGGCGACGGGGATCGTCGCCGGCACGGACTCCTCGTCGGCGAGCGAATCCGCAGCGCAGGCGACCGTGGAGGACGTGACCGCGAAGATGGCGGAGCAGCAGGGCGTGATCGACGACGCCAGGGCTCTCTACCAGTGCGAGCTCACCGGCGAAGGGGCGGGCGAGGTGCCCGGCTGCACGGGCGTCTCCGGATCCGGCGCGAGCGCGGATGCCGCACGCGCGCAGCTCGCCCAGGCGCAGCAGACCTACGACGCCCTCGCCGAGCAGCTGCGCGTCGCGAACGAGGAGCTCGCGACGGCCGGAACCGCGGCGAAGGAGAACACCGCGGCATCCGAGGCCCAGAACCGGGAGTCCGCCGAGGCGCAGTTGCCCGCCGCGCAGACGAGCTACGAGACGGCGCTCGCCGCGTACAACGCGCGCGCCGAGTCCGTGGCGCAGGGCAACGCCGGTGCGATCGGGCTGCTCAGCCAGATCAGCGGCCTGAACCGCCTGGCCGAGAAGGAGCCGACGATCTTCTGGGCGCACTGGCTCATCGCGGCGCTGTTCTTCATGATCGAGCTGCTTCCCGTGCTCGTGAAGGTGCTGACGAGCTACGGCGACCCCAGCCTCTATGAGCGTGCCGCGGCGATCCGCAAGCAGGTCGCGCTCGACAGGGTCACGGCCGAGGGCTTCCGGGATCGGGCGGCGGTGGTGACGGAGCAGTCCGCTCCGGCACAGGCGGGCTGAGTCGGCGCCGCGCGCTGCCCGAGTTGGCGGGTGTGGTCGCCAGGAGCGGCGGGTGGCGGCGACAGGCGTCGACCGAAGCGCGGATGCTCGACGCATCCGACTGCGATCAGGACTCGAGCGCCTCGGCGAGACTCATCGCGCGGGCCGCGGGGCAGCGCCGTGTGTGCAGCGCGATCGAGCGCACCAGGCTGACGATCGACGGCTCCCTGGTGAGGCGCGCGCCCTTGAGGTCCGCGTCGAGCTCGGTCGTCCACCGGGTTCCGGTGAGAGCCTCCTCGACGGCGCGGAGCGGACCGCGCAGCGCGGGGTCGCTGAGCCTCGCGTCGTCCGCCGCGATCCAGTGCAGCAGGTCCTCGACGGTCCAATCCGTGGGGAATGGATCAAGAACAGTGGCATTCGTGGTGAGAGTGGCGGTCATTGGACCATAATCGGTCGGTATGACGCGTGAAGACAGGGCCAATCTCCGGCTGGTGGACCAGGGTTCGGCCATGGTGGCATCCGATCGACTGGTCGCGCGTCTCGGCCGATGGGCACACGGCGACGGCACGCTCTCCGGCAGGCTCGCCGCAGCGATCGCGCAGCTCGCGTCGACCGGGGAGCTCCGGCCGGGGGATCGCCTTCCCGCCGAGCGCGCGCTCGCCGCGGCGGCATCCGTGTCGCGTGGCACGGTGGTCGCGGCCTATGCGGATCTCGCCGAGCGCGGAGTGCTGGAGCGCAGGCAGGGCAGCGGCACGCGGATCGCGGGAGCGGCAGCCGCCGTGCCCAGCGCCTCACGGCCGGGGCGGGGAGAGGCGCTCTTCGCCGCGCTGCCGTCAGCCGTCGATCTGCTGCGCAGCGTGCCGGAGATCCCCGCGACGGCTGCCCGGATCATCCAGGAGCGCTCCACCGGCTTCGATCCGCGCGCGCTGGCCGAGACGGACCCGGCCGGCCTCGCGGTGCTGCGGGAGCGCATCGCGGACCTCCTCACCGGGGAGGGGACGCCGACCACTCCAGAGCAGATCCTCGTGACCCACGGCGCGCAGCAGGGGCTCAATCTGCTCGTCAGCGAACTCGTCGGGCCGGGAGACGTCGTGCTCACCGAGGAGGTCACCTGGCCCGGGCTCAGCGACATGGTCCGGCGGCGCGGCGGGATCGTCTACGGTCTGTCGATGGGACCGGACGGCATGGACGTCGCGGCCCTCGAAGCGGCGATCGTGCGGATGCGCCCGGTGCTCGTCGGCGTGAACCCGCACCACCACAACCCGACGGGAACGCGGATGCCTGCGGCGGCCCGACTGCGGGTCGCGGAACTGGCCGCCCAGTACGGCGTCCCGGTGGTGGAGGACCGGGTCCTCGCGCCGGTGTCCTTCGACGGGGTGGTGCCGCCGACGCTCGCGGGGCTGCGCCCCGACGCGCCCATCATCGTCGTCGAGTCGGTGTCGAAGTGGGCGTGGGCCGGCCTGCGGATCGGATGGATGCGCGCGGATCCCGTGCTCGTGCGCCGATTGCGCGGTACACGGCAGCTCGTGGATCAGTCCACGAGCGTGCCGGCGCAGCTGCTCGCCCTCGGCCTCATCGATCAGGCTCCTGCCCTGCGTCGTGAGATCAGCGCCACGCACGCCCAGGCGCTGCGGGATCTCGTGCGCCTGCTGACCGAGCACCTGCCGGAGTGGCGGTTCACCGCGCCGCGCGGCGGACTCTCGCTGTGGCTCGAGCTGCCTGGTGGATCAGCCGAGACGTTCATCCGCACGGCGGCCGTGCACGGAGTCGCGGTCGCGGGGAGCACGGAGTTCGCTGCGACGACCTCGCCGGACGACCACGTGCGCATCCCCTACACGGCTGCCCCCGATGTTCTCAGCGAGGGCATCCGGCGTCTCGGGGAGGCATGGCGGGATTACCGCGAGCTGCTCTGACGACCTCGGATGACGCGTTTCGGACGCATCCGCCCCCGATGTCGCCGGCAGGCCCTAGCGTTGAGGCATGGTCAACTATCGCTACCTCGGCAACAGCGGTCTCAAGGTCTCGGAGATCACGTACGGCAACTGGGTCACGCACGCCTCGCAGGTGGGCGACGATGCGGCGGTGAAGACGGTGCACGCCGCGCTCGACGCCGGCATCACCACCTTCGACACGGCGGACACCTACGCCAACACGGCGGCGGAGGTCGTCCTCGGCGACGCGCTGAAGGGTCAGCGCCGCGAGGGCCTGGAGATCTTCACGAAGGTCTACTTCCCCACCGGCCCGAAGGGGCCGAACGACACCGGCCTCAGCCGCAAGCACATCCTCGAGTCCATCAACGGATCGCTGAAGCGCCTCGGCACGGACTACGTCGATCTCTACCAGGCGCACCGCTTCGACTACGAGACGCCGCTGGAGGAGACCTTCCAGGCCTTCGCGGACGTCGTCCGACAGGGCAAGGCGCTCTACATCGGCGTGAGCGAGTGGACGGCGGAGCAGCTGCGAGAGGGGCACGCGCTGGCGAAGCAGCTCGGCGTGCAGCTCATCTCCAACCAGCCGCAGTACTCGATGCTGCACCGTGTCATCGAGGGCAAGGTGGTTCCCGCCTCCGAAGAGCTCGGCATCTCGCAGATCGTCTGGTCGCCCATGGCGCAGGGCGTGCTGAGCGGCAAGTACCTGCCCGGTCAGCCCGTGCCGGACGGTTCGCGGGCGACCGACCCGCACTCCGGCGCCGAGTTCATCAAGCGGCTGCTGCAGGACGACATCCTCGAGGCCGTGCAGCGCCTGAAGCCGATCGCGGCCGAGGCGGGCCTCACCATGCCGCAGCTCGCGATCGCGTGGGTCCTGCAGAACAAGAACGTCGCTGCGGCGCTCGTGGGGGCCTCGCGGCCCGAACAGCTGGCCGACACCGTCAAGGCCTCCGGTGTGACGCTGGATGCCGACACGCTCGCCGCGATCGACACCGCCCTGGGTGGCGTCGTGAACAGCGACCCCGAGGCGACGTACTCGGTCTCGCCGAAGTCCCGTCTGGTCTGAGGACTTCGCCCGCGAGACCTCTCGTCAGCGACGAGGCCCCGTCATATCCACGCGGATACGGCGGGGTTTCGTCGCTCAGGAGAGGTTTCGCCACCGCGATCGGGAGGGGCGGGGTCGGAGAGCGGACGGGTCAGGCGAGGGTGATGTCGACCTGGAGCTCGGTCGTCAGGCGCTCGAGGTCGGCACGCACGGCGTCGAGGTCGGCGGATGCCGGGACGTCGGCCACGACCGATGCCTCGAACAGGCGTCCGCCGGCCATCGCGGCATCCCTCGTCTCGGTCGTGAGGGCGTCGATGCTGAGGCCGTGGGCGCGCAGCACGGCGGAGATCTCGCGCACGATGCCGGGCCGGTCGTTGCCCAGCACCTGCACGGCGACGGGGCGGGATGCGGGAGCATCCTCTGCCGCATCCGCACCGGTGTGCACGGACACCGTGAGCAGTCCCTCGAGCTCTTTCAGCGCCGAGGTCAGCTCGGCCCGACGGGTCTCGGGGACCCCGACCTGGATGACGCCGGCGAAGGCTCCGGCCAGCTCGGCGAGACGGCTGTTCTCCCAGTTGCCGCCGTGGGCGTCGACGACATCCGCGACGGCGGCGACGAGGCCTGGGCGATCCGTGCCGACGACGGTGAGGATGAGCGTGGTCATGCCAGAAGCGTAGCCGTGGCTCACTCCGAGGAGTAGCCGCCCTCGCCGGGAGGGTCAGGCCAGGAGCGCTTCGATCTCCTGGAGTGTCGGCAGGCTCTGCGATGCGCCTCGGCGCGTGACGGCGAGTGCACCAGCGGCCGTCGCGCGGTGGACGGCCTCCTCCATAGGGAGCCCGGACGCCAGGGCGGCCCCGAGAGCTCCGGCGTACGCGTCACCCGCAGCTGTCGTGTCCACCGCGGTCACGCTGATCGGAGCGATCAGCGTGACGCCCTCGGACGTCACCACACATGAACCGCGCTCCGCGAGGGTGATGATCGCCGTCCGTACCCCCCGATCGAGGAACCAGCGTCCGGCCTCGTGTGCGCTGGAGGCGTCGACCACGGAGATCCCGGTGAGCACGGTCGCCTCGGTCTCGTTCGGGGTGACCACGTCGACGAGTTGCCAGACCTCGTCCGGCAGGGATGCGGCCGGCGCGGGATCGAGGATCGTGAGGATGCCCTCGGCGCGGGCGGCGCGAAGGATGTGCGCGGTCAGTGCCGAGGGAGTCTCGAGCTGCGTCAGGAGCACGCCGGCGGTCGGTGCGAGAGCCGTCACAGCCGTGTCGATCTGCGCCGCATCGAGCGCCGAGTTGGCGAGCGGGATCATGACGATGTCGTTCTGGGCCGAGGCATCCACCCGGATGTGAGCGACGCCGCTCGGGCCCGCGACGGTGCGCAGATGGGTGAGGTCCACCCCCTCGGCGTCCAACGCGGAGACGATCATGTCTTTGAACGGGTCCTCCCCGACGCATCCCACGAAGGCGGTCGTCGCCCCCGCCCTGGCGGCGGCGACGGCCTGATTCGCGCCCTTGCCGCCCAACAGCAGGGTGAAGTCCTCACCGAGGATCGTCTCGCCGGGATGCGGGAGTCGCGGGGCATAGGCGGTGAGATCGGCGGAGACGCTGCCGATCACGACGACGGTACGGCGGTCTTCGGTCATGCAGGCTCCTCGCTCGATCCCTCACTCTAGGACACAGCGGCGCCGCGCCCCCTGGAGGGACGCGGCGCCGCCTGCAGATGATCTCGCCTAACCGAGCGAGAACTCCACGGTCGTGGCGTTACCGGCCATGTCGTAGACGACCAGTGTGTTCGCTCCCGCCACGGCCCCGAACGCACCCGGCTTCACGAAGTTGAGGTCGGACCACGCGTTGTCCGTGAGGTCCTTCGTCACCCCGTTCACCGTCAGACGGTCGATCTTGCCCGCGTCGTACAGCTTGAAGCTGACCTTCTCGTATCCGTCGTCAGCGGCTGTGGTGTAGGAGGATCCCTCCTTCACGGTCACCGTCGGCGCCGTCGCATCGACCGAGACCGTGAAGGTCTTGGTCTGCGCGATATTGCCCGCCAGATCCTGCGCGTTGTACCGGATCACGTAGGTGCCGTCTGGAACGGTGACGGTCGCCGCATGCGATCCGGAGACGCCTTCGACCTTGGTCTGCGTGCTCTTGATGAGAACCCCGTCGCGGTAGATGTTCGCAACGATGCGGTCGAGACCACGATCATCGCTCGCATTCACCTGAAGGGACAACGCGGAGTGCGGACCCGAGGTGGTCGGGGTGATCAGCTCGGCCACCGGTTTCGTCTCGTCGGGAGCCTCGTCGTCGGCGGCCACGACCTTCACGTCGTCGACGAACCCGGTGTTGTCACCGAGAGTGGTCGTCGCGACGAAGGAGATCGTGTGCTCACCGGCGGTCAGCTCCACGGCATCCGTCTCGTAGAACTCGTACGTGCCGCCCGCCGGCGCGTAGTGGCCCAGGAGCGTGTCATCGATGAAGACGTCCCATTCCTGCTTTCCCCCGAAGTCGGTGCGTACGGCTCCGTAGAACGTCAACGCGTACGTGCCTGCCGGGAAGACCGCCGTCTGATCGATGCGGCTGCCCAAGCCCGAGTCGGTCTTGAGATAGGCCGTGCGCTCGCCCTGCGGCGCGGGCGACGCAGGGTTGAACACGCTGTTGTTGTGCTGGATGCCCGAGCGGGCGCTGAACGTCCAGCCGTTCACCATCGGTCCGTTAGAGGTCCCGCTCGTGGCAGGGCTCTCGAATCCGGCGTTGTAGAGCGTCACCACCGGGTCGGTGTCGGGGATCTCCATGTTGAAGAAGCAGCGATTGTCCTCGGCATCCGGATTGGGGTTCTCCGGGAACGACGCGGCCGTGCAGTCCACACCGTCGGTGAACGTGGCATAGCTGAACAGTCCCTCGGACCCGAACGCGACGCTGGCCTCGCCGTCGAACGCGCAGAGCCCGCCGTCCTCGTACTGGCAGAAGGCGTAGCCGTCCGGCGCGTTCTGGATCCCCTTGACCTTGTAGAGCCTCGATGTCACCCCCGAGTCCTCCGAGCCCTCCGCGATCGCGATCGCGCGGAGGTAGGTGGTCTGGAGCGGCTTCAGCAGGATCTGGCCCGTGTACAGGGTCGAGGATGCTGTCGGCACGCTGCCGTCGGTGGTGTATCGGATCTCGGCATCGGGGGTGCCGGAGGTGATCGTGACGGCCTCGACCGAGTCGTATACGCCGGGCTCGAGGCTGAACACAGGAGCGTCGACGACTCCCTCGCGGGAGGCGGGTGTGACCGTCACCTGCGCGACGCCGTACGCGTCGTCATCGACGGTGGCTCGGATGGCGATCGTCCTCTCGGTCTCGACCTGGGGTGCGGTGAAAACGCCGTCCTCGTCGATCGAGCCGTTCCCCGACCCCACCACGGACCAGCTGACTTCGTCGTCGACGTCGCCGTCGATGACGTCGGCCTCGAGGGCGGTCTTCGCGCCGCCGACGATCGTCGACTGAGCGGGCGTCAGCGCCACCTGGGTGGCAGCCGGGGCCGTCGTGTAGACGGCGAACGTGTTCTCCTCGCCGATCTGATCGTCGGTGAACGCGTTCGCGGAGAGGGTGAGGGTTCCTGTGGAAGCCGGGAGAAGCGCGTTCTCCTCGATCTCGACACGGGAGTCGCTGAAGACGAAGCGATGGAAGTCCTCGGTGACGTCGCCGCCGGTGAACTCCACGGTGACGTCCTTGGCCGAGCCGTCCTGCGTCTCGACGAGCACGGTCAGTTCGCCATCCGCGTCGCGGAAGGCGGTCGCGCGGATGTCGTCGTCAGACACCGTCGTGCCCAGCACCGTGCTGTGCTCGGGGACGTAGCGCATGAGGAGCCCCGCCTCGTAGAACGCCGCCGTCGGCTCGAGCCCGAGAACGAGCGAGTCCCACAGGTTGTAGGACCCGTTCGTGTCGCCGGCGGGGTCGTCGGTCATCACGCCGTTGAGCTGCCAGATGAGGTTGGAGTGCACGTTGCTGTTCGCGCTGCGGATGATGTAGTTCGCGTAGCCCGTCTCCCAGACGCTGGTGCCGGGATTGGTCCATCCCATCTCCGAGAGGTTCAGCGGGGCGTCGCCGATGTACTCTCGGCGCTGGTCGATCGCCTGGCCCATGAGCTCGTAGGACTCGCCGTAGAGGTGGAAGGAGTACTGGTCGAAGACGTCGGAGGCGTGCTCGGCCATGTACTGGGTCCACTCGGGTGCGTTCACCTCTTCCGGTCCCCAGATCTCCACCTCGTCGCGGAGGCCGTCTGCGATGAGCTGATCGTGCACCTGGCGCGCCATCGCGGCGTAGTACGCCTTCTGATCGGCTGGTCCCTCGAAATCCCAGCTTCCGTTGGGCTCGTTGTAGAAGGTGAGGTAGTCGACGTTCTCGTAGCCGCGTTCGTTGATGAGCTCGTTCAGCAGCGCTGACGCCGAGTGCCCGTATGCGACGAGATCGCCCGGAGCGCTCTCGTACGGTTTGGTCACGCCCGGGTAGAGGAACCAGTCGTGCACGCTCTGCCCGACCTTCCAGCCGAAGTTGAGCTCGACCTCGGTGCCCGCTTGCTGGAAGGCGTCGAGGTAGCGGTAGAACGCCTTCATGCGGTCGCTCTCGAAGTCGTAGACGCCCTTCTCCTGCTCCATCCAGTCGATCTGGAACCAGAGGCGGACGACCTTGGGCTGCAGGGTCAGGATGCGCTCGACATCGACCTCCCAGTCCGCTTCGTCGTATCCGCGTGTCGTCGTGCCGGGCATCAGGCTCCAGGGGATGACGTTCACGCCGATCCCGAGGTAGTCCTCCTGAAGGACCTCGTCGAGGTCCACCGTGACCGTGCGCTGCTCATCGGCGGCGCTCGCGGGCAGCGCCGGGACGAGCAACGCTGCGGTGAGGGCAGTGGCGGTCGCGGCCGCCGCTCCGATTCTTCGTCGCATCTCGATCTCCTATCTCCATTGACAGGGCACGGGTGTCGGGCGAGATGCCACGGCAGCCGTGCCGCATTCGGCAGTCACTGTAGTAGAACTACAGAACTTAAGCCAGCAATGGAGGAAAACGAGGCAAAAGTCGTCAAAATAGGTGAAATTACGTAGCCTGGCTACCCGAAGGCGGGCATGGCGATGGTCCCGCACGGAATCCGCGCGGGACCATCGTCAGCGGCATCAGACCGGGAAGCCGACTCCGGCGGTCAGGAGGACGTTCGCATAGGGGGTGTCCTCGGCGGTCCGCACGGCGAATCGCACTCCCGAGGCGCTGCGCTTGAGCTCAGCGTGCGAGACGCTCGTCAGCGGCGCGCCCACGCTCCCGCGGATCACGGCGTCGACGAGCGGGTTCGCCGCCGGCAATTCGTCGGCCACGAGCACCGCTTCCACCACGATCTCGTCGAGGATTGCGCGGAGCACGGGTTCGAACCGCGGCAGGCCATAGACGACTCGGAGGTCGACGACGGGAACGCCCTCCGGTACGGGGAACCCGGAATCCACGACGAGGAATCGGTCGGTGTGGCCGAGGCCTGCCAGATGCTTCGACAGGTCGCCGTGCAGGATGCCGTTGCGCTTCATATCAGGCGTCCTGGGAGGTCGGCGCGACGACGATCTCGCGGAAACTGATGTGCTGCGGCAGTTGATACGCCGTCAGGATCGCGGCGGCGATGTCGTCAGGGGCGAGCCCGCCGCCGATGCTGCGCTTGTAATCGAGATAGCCGTCCAGGACCTCCCCATGCGTGTGCCCGAGCAATGACGTATCCACCATTCCAGGAGCGACGAGCAGCACCCGCACGCCGTGTGCGGCGTTCTCGCGCCGCAGGCCCTCGGTCATCGCGTGCACGGCGTACTTCGTCCCGTTGTAGACGGTGTGGTCGCCGTAGAGCTGCTTGCCGGCGATCGAGCCGATGTTGACGATGGTGCCGCGTCCACGTCGCTGCATCCCGCCCAGGACGAGCTGGCTGTTCTTCATCAGCGCGACGCAGTTCACGTCGAACTGCTCTTGCACGAGTGCGGGGTCCTGCTCGGCCACGGGCGAGAGCGCCATGAGACCGGCGTTGTTGATGAGGAGGTCGACCGGGCCGAAGCGCTCTTCTGCACGCGCGATCGCCGCCGCGACGGCCGGAGTGTCGTTCACGTCGACCGCGGCGAGCTCGGCCTGGGCGATGCCGAGCTCCTGCATCGGCTCGAGGCGGCGCGCGATGAGCAGAAGCGGATGGCCCGCGGCGGCGAAGGCGCGCGCGGTCGCGGCGCCGATGCCCGAGCTGGCACCGGTGATGACGACGAGCGGGAGGGGGGACATGTCTCTCCTTTGAGGGAATCGGGTCGAGCGGAGGATCAGAGGGGAGGCAGGGCCGCGATGCCGGCGACGGCTGCCTCGAACCGTGCCCTGGCGCGGGCGTACGCATCGGGATGCTTCGGGAGGATGCGTTCGGCGACGGTGTGGGCGCGATCGGTGGGCGAGTAGTCCTGCCAGGTCCCGAGGCCGACGAAGACGATCGCGGCCGCGCCCAGGGTGGCCGCCTGCTGCTCGACGTCCGTTCGAACGAGCGGCGTGCCGAGGATGTCTGCGTAGATCGCGTTCCAGACGGCCGAACGGCTGCCCCCGCCCGAGATGAGCAGGTCGTCCTCGCTCCCGCTGAGGGTTCGCATGAGCCGCAGCGATCGGTCCAGAGAGAATGCCACGCCTTCCAGACACGCACGGATGAGATCGGCGGGGGCCGTGCCCAGTTCCAGGCCGGCGAAGGCGCCGCGCGCACCGGGACCGCCTTCGGTTGGTGTCCCGCCCGCCAGCGTGGGGACGAACACGGCGCCGTTCGACCCTGGGGTGCTCGCCAGGGCCGAGTCGATGAAATCCTCGACCGCGCGGCCGGGAGCCAGAAGGCGATGCAGCCAGTCGAGGCTGGTCCCGCTGCTGAACGTGGACAGCGCGCTCACGTGCATGCCGGGAATCGCGTGACGGAACACATAGGGGCGCGTTGCGACGTCCACGACCGGCTGTGCGCTGCTGACCGTGATCCAGCTCGACGAGCCGAGGGCCGCGTAGATCCTGCCCTCCGCCGTGGCGCGGGACCCGAGTGCCATCGCCGCGTTGTCGACCGCACCGGCGAACACCGGGATGCCGGGCGGCAGGCCCAGCGCGCCGGCGGGATCGGGCAACAGTTCGCCGACGGCGTCGTGCGATTCGCGCGGGGAGGGGAACAGGCCGGCGTCGAGGTCACCGGCGTTCACGAGGTCGGCGTCGTAGTCGCCGTGCGCGAGCGAGTACGCGCCGGATCCGGATGCCATGGAATGGTCGGTGGCGGTGCGTCCGGTGAGACGCAGGTTGATCCAGTCCTTCGAGCCGAGCAGTGCTCTGGTGCGGCGCCAGCCGACCGGGTCCTCGCGGCGGAGCGTCTGCGCCTTGAAGAGCGGGTACAGGGAGGCGCCGAAGCCGTTGCCCGTGCGCCGGTACCAGTCCTCTTCGTCGATGGTTTCGAACACCGCAGTGCTGTCCCCGCGTGCATCGGACCAGATCGGCGTGGCGGCACCGATCAGGCGTCCGCCGGCGTCCACCTGGACGACCCCGAGGCTCTGCCCGGACAGAGCGATGCCGGCGATCCGGGCATCGGCGCCGGGAACCTTCGTGAGGAGGGCCCTTGTCGCGGCGATGACCGCGTCCCACCAGTCCGCTGGGCGCTGCTCGCTCCGGCCCGGTGCGGGGTGGAGCGTCGGGTAGGCGACGACCGTCTCGGCCAGCATCCTCGGCTCCGATGTCCACAGGGCGGCCTTGCAACCGCCGGTGCCGAGGTCGTATGCCAGCGCGAGATCGTCCATCATGGCCTTGCGGAACGGGCGAGGTCGCTGAGGCGCTCGAAGGATGCACCGGACGTCGGGATGTCCACCTGGAACACCTCGGCGATCACCTGCGTCCAGCCGTGCACGAAATAGATCCAACCATCTTCCACCCGCAGCGCGCGAGCGTCCTCCTGCGCGCGGGCCTGGTCGAGGAAGACGAGCTCACCGCGGTAGTTGAGATCCCACGCGACGCCGTGCTCAGGGAAGACGGCCGCGTCGGTGAGCGGCGAACCAGGCGCATCCTTGCCCAGACCCGTCGCGTTCACCACCAAGGAACGCGACGGCAGGGATGCGAGCACGCGGTCGTTGTCCTCGGGTGTCGGGGTGAGCACGTATTCGAAGGGCGTGTCGGTGTCGATCTCGGCGTGGATCTCGCGCAGATGATCGAGCCGCGCGGCGGAACGGTTCGTCACGATGATGCGCGAGGGGCGGTCCTCGGCCGACGTCCGGCGCGAGAGATACCAGCTGATCGCGATCGTCGAGCCGCCAGCCCCCATGCTCACGGCCTCGGCCGGTGCGGCGGACCAGTAGCCGGCGGGGAGGAAGGCGTCCAGTGCCAGACCGCTGGAGATCGGGTCCTTGGCGTGGCAGATCAGCTTTCCGTCGCGCTTGGAGATGCAGCTCGTCTCTCCCATCAGGCGCGCGAAAGGATCGATCTCGTCGAAGAGATCCGCGCACGCCGCGTAGAGGTCGATCTTGTGCGTCGTCACGAGCGCGCCGAGGCTCAGCGGGTCAGCGGCGATGAACTCGACGACGCGGCGATAGTCGTCGCGCGGTGCGTGCAGGGGCATGTCGATGCCCTGGAGCACCGCGCCGTCGAGGAGCAGCGCCTCTGCCCAGAGCGGGAACACGTGCTGAATCGACGAGCCTCCGGTGGTCACACCGATGAAGTACAGCGTCGGGGACTCCGCTGGGCGGAGCGTCTGTGCGGTGAGGACGGGGAGGGTCATCGTTCTCCCCCGTTCTCGATCGCGGCGACGGCGGCGACGGCTGCCTCCGCGTTCATCCCGAAGCGCGTGACGCCGAGCTCAGCCATGGTGCGGATGGTCTCGACGGTCCTGATCCCGCCTGCAGCCTTGAGCGCGGCGCGGCCGGCCGTGCGCTCCGCGATCAGCCGGATATGGTCGATGGTCGTGGGCCTCCCCGACCATCCGGTGCCGGTCTTGATCCATGGCACGCCGGCCTCCACGGCGGCGTCGACGCCGCACCGGATCTCGTCGTCGCCGAGATGCCCCACCTCGAGGATCGCCCTGAGCGGCACCCGTCCATCCACGAGCGCCACGACCTGCGAGAGCTCGCGGCGCACGTAGTCCGTCTCACCCGAGCGCAGCCGTCCGACCGCGACCACGACGTCCAGCTCCTGGACGCCGTTCTCCAACAGTTCCGTGGCTTCGGCGAGCTTGGTGGAGGTGGTCGCTCCGCCGCTGGGGAATCCCACCGGCGAACCGGCGAGCACCCCGGAGCCCTCCAGCAGGGCACGCAGCTCCGTCAGTCTGTTGGGCAGCACATGTGCGCTGACGAAGCGACCCGCCCGTGCGCGGTCGGCGAGTTCGACGATGTCCGCCCGGCTGTGCTGGGCCTGCACGCAACTGATGTCGATGTGCGCGGCGAGGTCGGCGAGGACGGGGTTCTGCTCAGGCACGATAGCCTCCGTGATCCGGGTTGGCGCGGGTCGTCCAGCCGCCGAGGCCGTCGCTGACGACGAGCCGGCTCATCCCGCCGGCACGTTCGATGATGCCGTAATCCTGACCGGCCTCGGTCGCGTAGGCGAACAGCGTGACCAGCAGCTCGTCACCGACGTTGACGCTGCGGTGAACCCATCCCCCAGGCACGTGGACGGAGATGCCCGGCCCGATCGGGACGGCGCGGGACTCGCCCTCGACGCTCTCCAGGAGCATCACCCCGGAGCCAGAGACGCCGTGGTAGAGCTCGGCGAACTCCGCCTGGGCGTGCAGGTGTCCGCGCGTCATGGCGAACTCGTCCCCGATCCGGCCGGGGCGCAGGACGCTCAGGCCGATCGTGAGCGCTCCACGTCCGGTGTCGGGCGTGCTGCTCTCCACCCAGTAGACCGGCTCGCCGTCGTCGGACGCGAGAGCATTCTGAAAGTCCTCGGTCGATCGGTAGAGACCGGCGAGGTCGGCGAGGTGCTTCTCATAGCGCTCCGTCGAGCCGGTGAACCGTCCGCGGTCGGCGTCGACGCGCAGCGCGACGGGTTCGGCCGGATGTGCAGCGGTGGGCATTCGGTATCCGTTCTGTCGTTCTGTAGTTACACTACCTGAATGACGGAGATGCACACAATCAGATCCGGTTTTAGTCTGAAAGCGTGCCCATTTAGGTAGTTGTGCTACTTCTAGATCATGAGCTTTCGTGAACTGAACACGGGATGGATCCTGCGGTCGACCTCAGCGGAGATACCGCAATCGCTGGCCCGGCCGATCGCCGACGGCGTCGAGGCCACCGTCCCTGGAGTGGTGCACACCGACCTCCTCGCGGCCGAGCTGATCCCCGATCCCTACCTCGATGACAACGAGGCCGCCCTGGCATGGATCGGACGCGCGGACTGGTCGTATCGCATGTCGTTCGAGCATGCGGCTGACGGTCATGATCGGCATGATCTCGTCGCCGACGGCCTCGACACCGTCGCCACGGTGGTCCTCAACGGGGTCGAGATCGCGCGGACGGCCAATCAGCACCGCGGTTACCGCTGGCAGGTCGACGACATCCTGCGCGAGGGCAGCAATGACCTGGAGGTGCGGTTCCGGTCGCCCATCGCGTACGCGGAAGAGCGTGAGCGGGTCCTCGGCACTCGCCCGCATTCCTATGTGCATCCGTTCAACGCGATCCGCAAGTCCGCCTGCAACTTCGGCTGGGACTGGGGGCCGGCGCTCGTCACTGCGGGGATCTGGCAACGGATCGGGATCGATGCATGGAGTGAGGCGCGCGTCGCCGCTGTTCGCCCGATCGTCGGTGTCGGGGGCGACCCCCGCACCGTGCAGGTCTGCGTCGAGATCGAGCGCTCAGCACAGGCGGGTGAGCTCCGCGTTGATGCCGCGCTCGCCGGCGCCAGTGCCGACACGATCCTCGGCCCTGGTGAGACCACGGCTGTGCTCGACCTGCACGCGGACGGTGCCGCCCTCTGGTATCCGCGCGGTCATGGTGCGCAGACCCGGCATGAGCTCAGGGTCGCTCTCGACGGAGAATCCGTCTGGGCGCGAATGATCGGGCTGAGGGCGGTGACGCTCGATACGCAGGCGGACGAGCACGGCAGCGGATTCACCCTCAGGGTCAACGGTGAGCCGGTGTACATCCGCGGCGCCAATTGGATCCCCGATGACACGTTCTTCCCGCGCGTGACGAGAGCACGGCTCGAGCAGCGCTTCGACGATGCGGTGGATGCCGGGATGAATCTCCTCCGCGTCTGGGGCGGCGGCATCTACGAGACAGAGGACTTCTACGACATCGCAGACGAGCGAGGGGTGCTCGTCTGGCAGGACTTCCTGCTGGCCTGCGCGGCGTACAGCGAGGATGCGGAGCTGTGGACCGAGTTCGAGGCGGAGGCGAGGCAGGCCGTGGGCCGGCTGTCCGCCCACCCGAGCCTCGTGCTCTGGAACGGCGGCAACGAGAACATCTGGGGCTGGGTCGACTGGCACTGGCGCGAGCGTCTGGCCGGCGCGACCTGGGGGGAGGGCTACTACCAGGAGCTCTTCCCGGAGATCGTGGCCGAGCTCTCCCCGACGACGCCCTATTCAGCAGGGAGCCCCTACGGGTTCAGCCGCTACGTGCACCCGAACGACCCCGCCCACGGCACGATGCACATCTGGGACGTCTGGAACCGCGTGGACTACACGACCTACCGCGACTACGAGCCGAGGTTCGTCTCCGAGTTCGGGTTCCAGGGCCCTCCCGCCTGGAGCACGCTGTTCTCCGTCGTCCACGACGAGCCGGCCGATCCGCACGGGACGCACATGCTCGTGCACCAGAAGGCGGTCGACGGTAACGGGAAGCTCGAACGCGGCCTCGGAGCGCACATCGCCGCCCCGCAGGGGATCGAGGACTGGCACTGGGCGACGCAGCTGAACCAGGCGCGCGCCGTGCGCTTCGGCATCGAGCACTTCCGATCCCTGCATCCGATCAACCAGGGATCGATCGTCTGGCAGCTCAACGACTGCTGGCCGGTCATCTCCTGGGCAGCCGTGGACGGCCACGGTATCCGCAAGCCGCTCTGGCACGCCCTGAGGGAGGCCTACGCGGATCGTCTCGTGACGATCCAGCCACGCGGCGATGGGCTTTCGCTGTTCCTGCACAACGACTCCGCTGAGCCATGGAGCGCTGATCTCGTCGTCCGCGCTCTGCGGCTCTCGGGGCAGGAGCGTGACCGGCGGGCGGATCGTGTCCACGTCTCACCCAGGCAGACGCTGTGCGTCCCGCTGGAGATCGCCGTCGAGGACGCTGAGGAGGAGATGCTGGTCGCCGAGCTCTCTACGGGCGAGCGCGCGTTCTGGTACCCGGAGGAGGACCCGCGGATGCGGCTCGATCCGTGCGCTGTGAGCGCCTCGGCGGAGGTGGACGAGGACGGCTACCGACTCACGGTTCGGGCGGGCTCGCTGGTCAAGGACATCGCGATCCTTGCCGACCGGGTCCACCCTGCGGCGCGCGTGGACCGGGGGCTCGTCACGCTTCTGGCGGGCGAGGAAGCTGTGTTCCGCATCCAGGCCCCGGCCGGGCTGGCCCCCGACGCCTTCACCGCGGCGCACATCGTCCGCTCTGCGAACGATCTCGTTCCCGTGCGGTGAGGCACGTGGCGGCCCGTCAGTCCACGGGCCGCCACGTGAGCCAGCGTGCGGGATTCGCCACCAGTACCTGCTCCACGAGCGCGTCACCGCCTTCGGCGCGCAGCCTCGGGAGGAACCGCTCGCCGAGATAGGCGAGCCCTGGCATCCCCCCGTAGGCGCGGTACCGGGTGCGGCGCGCGACATCGCCGCCGAGCAGGATGCGATCAGCGCCTCCTGCCGAGGCTGTCCGGATCAGGCAGTCCAGCAGCACCGAGTCGGGCCACTCCCGATGGCGTGCTGCGCCGTCGTAGCCGAGATAGGCTCCGGTCGCGGCCAACTCGGCGTGCAGACCGGGGTCGGGGGCGCGATCGGCGTGGGCGAGCGCCACCGAGGTCGGCGGGACGCCAGCCTCCTGCAGCGCGGCGAGCGCCTCGAAAGCCGCCGTCCCGTGCTCGAGGTGCACCATCACCGGTGCGCCCGTCGTGCGGTGCGCCGCCCCGATCGCGGCGATTGTCCTGGCGGCGAGGTCGTCGATGCGCCAGTATCCGAGGCCTGCCTTCAGCACGCCCGCACGTGCTGCCGAACGGCTTCCGTCCGTCTCCGCCGCCCCGTCGACGAGGTCGGCACGGAACGCCTCGGCCAGTTCCTGCTCGGACGCGCACAGCAGCGGGTGATCGTCCGCGTAGTGCTCGCGCCGATGCACCCCGGTGGTGAGGACGACGTGCATGCCGAGCCGTCGAGCGATCCGAGCGATCGCGGTGGGGCGACGACCCAGCCCGAGCGGCGTCGCATCGACCATCGCGTCGAAGCCGGAGCGCTGCAGGTCCGCGGCCTCTGCCGTGCTCCGGCTCTCATCGTCGAGGTCGTCGCCCGGCAGCAATGGCGATTGCTGGAAGAGGTGCTCGTGATAGTCCGTGCGGCCGAGCGCTTCCGGGCGGATGTCGCCGGTCGCCACGCGCACGAAGCCGCTCACGCGCGCACCACGTGCGCGGGAGTCCTGCCGGAGAGCACCGCGAGCAGGCCGTCGGTCGCCATCCGGCCCATCCCGTCCACCCCTTCGCGTGTCTGGGCGGCGAGATGCGCGGTCACGATGACCCGATCGGCGAGGTCGCCGGCGAGCAGCGGCGAACCGGCCTCTCCGGTGTTCTCGGTGGCGAGGGTGTCTGCGGCGTAGGCGAGCACCCGCCCCGTGCGCAGGGCGGAGGCGAGTGCGTGCTCGTCGACGAGATCGGCGCGCGCGGTGTTCACGATGATCACCGGGCGATCAGACGTCGCCAGCCATGCCTCGTCGACGACCCGCTGGCCGCCCGGGGCATGCAGGCTCACGATATCCGCGAGGGCTCCGACGGCGGCGAGATCCGCCCGCTCCACCACGTCGAAGAGCGGGTCCTCGTCGGTCAGCCACGGGTCGACACCGAGCAGATGAGGGTGGAAGCCGCTCAGTCGCTCGACGACCCCGCGGCCGATCCTGCCGAGCCCGACGACGCCGACGGTCAACGCACCCAGCTCGCGGGTAGACCAGCCCGTCCAGTCGCCGGAGCGGACACGGTGATCGGCGGCCGGGATGCCGCGGAGGGCGGCGAGCATGAGCGCCACGGTGTGATCCGCGACGGCGCCCGCGTTGGCGCCGGGCGTGTTCGTCACGACGATTCCGCGTCGCGCCGCCTCGGCCACGTCGACGTTGTCGACCCCGACGCCATACCGGGAGACAACCCGCAGTCGTGGTGCGCGCTCGAGGTGCTCCTTCGTGACACGGCCGGTGCCGGCCACCCACCCGTCTATGCGCGGCAGGATGTCGGCGAGGTCGTCGAGCCTGTGCGCTGAGCCGCGTCGGATGACCTCGTGTCCCGCTTCCTCGAGCTCCTCCTGCAGGGGGAGCGCTCCGGTTCCGAACGATCGGGAGGTGACGAGGACGACGCTCATTCCCCCTCGACCGCCCCGCTCGGCTCCGCGCCGTGGCGCATCGCGGCGAGCTCGCTCTTCATCCGCCTCACGGCCGCCGCGTGGTCGGTGCTGCTGCGGAGTGCGACGCCGGTGGCGAGGACGTCGATCACGACGAGTCCCGCGATACGGCTTGTCGACGGCGTGTAGACGTCTGTGTCCTCGAAGGTGCGCACGACGAGCGGCACGTCGGCGAGCTCGGACAGCGGGCTCGTGCGACCCGTGATCGAGATCACCGTCGCCCCCGCCTTCTTGGCAGCTTCGGCGACGATCATGGTCTGCTCGGTGTGGCCGGTGTTGGAGATCGCCACGGTGACGCTCTTCGGGCCGCTCATCGTGGCCGCGATGAACTGCTGGTGGAAGTCCTCCGGCGCCTGGCAGGGAACGCCGAACAGCGGGAACTTCTGCTGGGCGTCCTGGGCGATGATGCCGCTGGCGCCGAAGCCGACGAACAGGATGTCGCTCGCCTGGCCGAGCAGTCCGATCGCCTGCTCGACGGCGTCGGACGCGAGGGTGCGGCGCGCCCGATCGAGGCTGGAGATGGTGTGGTCGAAGAGCTTCTCGGCGAGATCCGCTGCGGAGTCTTCGGCGGTGATCGATGAATGGGTGACGGGCAGGCCGAGCGCGAGCGTCTGAGCGAGCTGGATGCGGAAGTCCTGGAACCCCTCGCATCCGATCGAAGCGCAGAAGCGCATCACGGTCGGCTCGCTCACCTCTGCGGCCTCCGCGAGCCCCGCCATGGTGAGCTGCGAGGCCGCCACCGGGTCGTCCAGGACGATCGCCGCGACGCGCTGCTCGGACCGCCGTAGTAGCGGAACCTGACGTGTGATGCGCTCGAGAAGCGTGTCGGTGGACTCCTCGGCGACGACGTCGTCACCCTGAGAGCTCTGGGTCGTCATGGTGACCTTCCCTCCATGTAGTATCGCTACAAACCTTAGAGCACGTTAGCAGAGAGGCACGCATGTATCGAGAGCTGCTCGACCTGGGCGGCAGGGTCGCCGTCGTCACCGGTGGATCGCGCGGCATCGGGTTCGCCGTGGTGTCAGCGCTGCACGAGTTCGGCGCCCACGTCGTCATCGCCGACCTTCTCGATGAGCAGGGCGAGGTCGCCGCCGCGTCGTTCGGAGAGCGCGCAGAGTACGTGCACCTCGACGTCACCGATGCGGGGGAGGTCGAACAGGTGTTCTCCGACATCGCGCGCAGGCTCGGCCGCATAGACGTCCTCGTCACCTCCGCTGGCATCGCCAACCACGATCCCTCCCTCGACCTCGAGCGGGAAGCGTGGGACCGCGTTCTCGCCGTCAATGCCACCGGCACCTTCTGGTGCGCGCGAGAGGCGGCGCGCCATATGCAGCACCGTGGCGGTTCGATCGTCGCGATCGGATCGATGTCGGGTGAGATCGCGAATGCGCCCCAGCGTCAGGCGGCGTACAACGCCTCGAAGGGCGCGGTGCACCTGGCGGTCAAATCGCTGGCGATCGAGTTCGCCGACGCGGGCATCCGCGTGAACGCCGTCGCGCCCGGCTATGTCGGCACCGAGCTCACCAAGCAGGGCGTTCCCGCGGACTGGTGGGACGACTGGGTGCGCCGCACCCCGCTCGGCAGGCTCGGCCGGCCCGAGGAGATCGGTTCGCTCGTCGCGTTCCTCGCCTCGGATGCCGCCTCCTACATGACCGGATCCGTCGTGCTCATCGACGGCGGCTATTCGGCCTGGTGATCACGATCGCAGGGTGTGCCGTCCTGCCTTCAGCTCGCGCCTGAGCCCCGGCAGCTCCACCTCGACGGTGATGCCGACCGGGACGACGCAGCGAAGCTCGACGCCCGATCCGACCTCTTGCCACGAGACGGCCAGCTCGCCGTAAGGCGTCCGCACCGCCGTGCTCGCGGTGCGGACGCCGCATCCCAGTATCCGCGGAGCCACCCGTGCACGACGCCAGCCCGGCTCGAGGGGGGCGAGACCCGCGACGTCGCGGTAGAGCCAGTCATCGATGGTCCCCAGGAAATAGTGCCCGCGCGATCGCGATGCCGGGTGCCAGTGCTCCCAGAGCGACGTGGCGCCTTGCGCGATCCAGAAGCCCCAGCTCGGGAACGTCGTCTGAGTGGCGATCGTCCACGCCGCCTCGGCATGCCCGAAACGCGTGAGCACGGGAAGGATGTACTTCGTCGCCAGGGCGCCCGTTCCGAGATGCCCGTCACGCTCGCGCACATCGGACGCGAGCCTGTCGGCGGCACGCGAGCGGACGTGCTCCGGGAGCACGTCAAAGGCCAGCGCCAGCACTGTGTGCGCCTGGCGGTAACCCTCGTCACCTCGACCGCGCACCGTGTCGGATGCGTCGTCCCAGAACGCCGCCACGAACGCATCGCGGCTGCGTCGGCCCGCCGCCACCCACTCCGCGGGGTCCTCGTCGAGGGCAGCGGCGATCCGCGCCGCCGCGTCGCACATGGCGATGAGATAGGCGGTGGCCGCGACGCGGGTGTCCTCGGGGGCGTTGCCGCCGCCCGGGTCGGTTTCCGGGCTCACCCAGTCGCCCAGCGTCGTCTGCGCGATCCCATCGGGACAGCGCCCGAGCTCGAAGCGCAGGTAGTCGCTCGCGTCCGGCCAGACGTCGGCGAGGATGCGCACGTCTCCGGTATGGAGGTGAATCTCCCATGGCACGAGCAGCAGCGCCGCGTGCCATGTCGGCGCCGGCGTCCAGTCCATCCGCCAACCGCCGTGCGGAGCGATGACCTCGGGTGCGCCTTCGCCGTGTCGAGAGTGCGCGATGTCCAGCGACCACTTCGCCAGCAGCTCGTGCACATCAAGGTTCTGCAGCATGAGCTGCGCGCCGAGCATCCCGTCACCCGTCCACCCGTTCTTCTCGTACTTCGGGGTATCCGTGGGAAGACCGTGCAGGTTGTTGAGCACGGTGCGCACGGTGAGTTCGTGGATGCGGTCGAGGAGTGCGGAGTCGGAGGAGAATCTTCCGGTACGCTCAGCGGTCGTGTGAACGCGTTGAGCCCTGATGCGCGGGAGCTCTTCTGCGCGGATCTCAACGTGCTGGAAGCCGTGCCAGACGAAGCGCGGGCGCCAGCGCACCGTCGAGCCGTCCAGGACGAGACGGTCCATCTGGAACCGGCCGTCGAAGTATCCCTTCTCGTCGACGCAGTTGGGAGTCCCGTCCTTCTGCAGGCTCTCGCCGAAGCGCAGCTCGACCGTCGAGCCGGACGGACCGGTGGCCGTGATATCGGCCCAGCCCGCGATCACGCGATCGAAGGACGCGACCCATCGTCCCGGGGAGAGCTCCGTGACCGTCACCGGCTCGAGCGTCTCGGCGACGCGGATGTCGGGCTGACGCTGATGCACGGCTCGGCCTCGGGGGCCGTCCACGATCGCTGCGGGCGACCAGTCCCCGTGGTCCTCTACGTTGCGGCTCCAGCAGGGGATGCGTCTGCGGGCGTCGTGGTCCTCGCCCGCGTAGAGATCGTCGAAGGTCGTCGGACCGTCCGTCACCTGCCAGTCCGCCGAGGTCGCCACGATCCGTTCGCCCGAGGAGGTGCGCACGAGGAGCAGCATCCGCACGCACGGGTCGGCGTGCCAGGGGGCGGTCTCCCAGTTCCAGGTGTTCCGCCCGCGCATCCCGTAGAAACCGCGGCCGAGCTCGGCGCCGAGCATGTGGGATCCGATGCCGAGCCGATCGGTGACGTCGACGACGGTGTACTGCGAGACCACGTCGTAGTCGGTGAAACCGGGGCCGAGCACGGTGTCGTCCAACGGCTCGCCGTCCAGCTCGACGTGGGCGAGGCCCCCTGCGCCGACGGCGAGGTACGCCTCCACGGCGGGCTCTGCGAGCGTGAACCCGTGGCGCAGGAGAGGGGCCGCCGGATCGTCGCGCCGGGGCGATCCGATCCACTCCGAGCCTCGCCAGTCGCCGTCCAGGATGCCGGTGACGAAGCTGCTCGACGAGGTGGCGGTGCCGACGCTCGTCTCCACCCGCAGCGTCCAGCTGTAGCGCCGCAGCGACTCCAGAGGAGCGCCGGCGTACTCGATCTCGCTGCACCGCTCGTCGGTGACGACGCCGCTGTTCCACGCCGTGTCCTCGCCGCACCGGACCTCGATCGACCAGGAGAGCTGGCGTGCTCCGTTCGTGCCGACTACGACGTTCCAGCCGAAGCGTGGCCGAACGTCGACGCCGACGGGTTCCCGCGCGTGCTCGACCGTGAGGGCCTGAAGCCCGATCATGCGCGTGCCCTCAGCTCTGCCAGCTCGGGGGCGCCGCCGTAGCGGCTTTCCAGTGCGGCCTCCACGTCCGGGTGCTCGGCGAGGAAGCGCGTGAGAGGAACGGGGACATCCTGCGGGCGGGTCTGCTTCTGATTGATCTCGCCGAGCAGGCTCCACCGACGATCTCCGAGCTCGGTCGGTTCCGCGGGCGCATCGTGATACGCGGTGTAGTCGAAGACGGAGACGCCATCGGAATCCGAGACCGCCCCGAGGCGGAAGTCCGCCGTCATGAACCAGGTCACGGTCTCGCCGGCGCGCGATGCCTGCACCCCGCTGCCGGTCTGCTGCAGGAGGTAAGCGAGGTCCTCGTTGTCGGCATGACTCGTCCGCCAGGTCTCACCGAACTCGGCGATCGTCGGCATCCGCAGGTCCGGCCACCGGAGCCGCAGGTCGCCGAGCCACCCCGACCACGCGTCGAGCGTCGTCGGATCGACGGCCAGCCCGCGGGCGATCTCGCTGATCTCGTAGTTCACCGTCAGCCAGCCCAGTCCATTGCGCTCGACATTGCGATCGTTCAAGTGGGCTTCGCTGGTGGCGTGCAGCTCGGTCAGCGCATCAGCGCGGGGGAGCCGATGCAGGGTCTCGATCGGTCCGAGTCCCAGACGAGAGTTGAACTCGCTCGACATCCCGGCCGTCCTCGCCGCCACGAGGTCGACGGTCCAGCCGTCCAGCTGTACGGCGTCGACCCGGTCGGCGCCGCGTCCTGGCACGAGGAAGTTCCGAGACGAGGGGTAGTACGGGTACGCGATCGAGCCGTCGCCGTCCTGGAGGTCGATGTCGAACTGGCTCCAGATGTTGCCCTGCACGGTGCGCAGACCCAAGCGCCGAGCCATGGCGATGTTCTCCGCCGAAAGGAACCCGGCGACGAGGGATCGCGTGGGGCGGTCGAAGCTCTCGTTCAGCAGCATGACCGCGTCCTCGATGTCGCGGCTGACCTCGTCCCGAGTGCCGTACAGGTTGGCGAAGAACCCGCCTGGCACGAACGCGACGTCGTCACCATGTTCGCGCGCAATGCGCGCGAGAGTACCGCGGATGTCGCGATAGCGTCGAGAGGTGTCCGTGATCGCACCCCACGAGAGCGCCCACGTCAGCCGGGCGCCGGGAACGGCCGTGCGGACGGCGTCGGAGAAGCGCTCCACGAGTGCGGCGGAGTGCAGCTCGGTCTCGTCCTCCCAGAGCGACCGGGTGCGCGTCGCCTCGATCTGATGGCGGCGGATGACGGTATTGACGGTGAGGTTGCGGCCGAGGCCCTGTTGGTCTGCGGGAGCGTTCATGAGTCGAAACACTACCTGCGGATTGGGAGATTCACGTAGTTTCACTAGCGAATTTGGCAGTGGAGAGCAGCTTTTGCCGAATCGGCCTTCCAATTTTGGGGAAAGTGTGTAGTATCGCTACCAATCACATTCCATGTCGCGGGTGCACTGCCGCGACGATCGACGGAGATAAAGGAGAAGCCATGACGAAGTGGCTCAAGAGCGCGGCACTTGCCGGGGTCGGCATCATGGCGGTCGGCGCGCTCGCCGGATGCACGAGCGGGGGCGGCGGTGACGAGAACGTCGAGCTCAGCTTCCTGATGTGGGGCGACGGCGGCGAGACGCAGACGGCATACGAGGACGTCATCGATGCCTTCGAGGAAGCCAATCCGAACATCACCGTCAACGCCGAGTTCTTCAACACCAACGACTACGACAACATCCTGAAGACCCGCCTCTCCGGCGGTGCGGGACCCGACGTGTACGGATTCGACCTCGGTAACATCGATACCTTCATCGCCGACGGGTTCGCGGCCGACCTCTCGGAAGGCGGCGAGAGCTACCTGTCCAAGCTCAACGACGAGGCCGCCGAGGACAGCCAGCGCGGCGGCGGAACCTACAACCTGCCGATCTCGGTATCCGGCAACGGCCTCATCTACAACAAGGCCGCGTTCGAGGCGGCGGGGATCACCGAGGAGCCGACGACGTACAGCGCCCTGCTGGAGGACTCCCAGAAGCTCCTCGACGCCGGCTACACGCCGTTCGCGATGAGCGCTCAGGACAACTGGTGGCCCCAGTTCATCGTCTACTACCCGCTCGCCGAGCACGGTGCGAATGAGGAACTGGGCGCCGAGATGGCAGCGGGTGAGGCTACCTTCACCGGCAACAAGGCATGGACCGACTCCCTCGACATCGTGAAGGAGCTCACGCCTTTCTACATGCCGAACCCCGTCGGAACGAACCAGACGGCAGCGCAGTCGGCGTTCCTCGCCGGTGACGCCGCGATGTTCCCGGCGACCTGGATCCTCTCGGACGCGAGGGATGCCGGGCTGGACGTGGGCTACATGAACTTCCCCACGACAGACGAGCCCACCGATGCGATCTGGGGCACCTATCAGGTGCGTTTCGGTGCGAATCCGAACAATGGCGAGGCCAAGCTCGCCGCAGCGCACAAGTTCCTCGACTTCTTCCTCCAGGACGACGTCTACGCCGACTTCCTGGCCAAGGTGAAGCTCTTCCCGACCACGACGGGCGTCGAGATCGGTGAGGACGTGGACCCGCTCTTCCCGGATATGCAGGCATCGTGGGAGGGGAAGCAGTTCATCGCCGCCTTCTCGCCGACGGACCCGAGCATCCAGGATGCGCTGCTGGTAGGCCTCCAGGACATCATCAGCGGGCAGAAGGACACCGAGCAGGTGCTCGGCGACCTCGACCGCGCGCTCGAGCAGTACATCGCGAACAACGGCTGATCGCAGAAGGGGCGGGCTGCACGCACGTGCAGTCCGCCCCTTCTTCTGTCGCGCACGCCTTCGTGCGCTCTGAGGAGAAGGAACGGACTGATGACGACGCAGAGACGGCCCGGGGCCGGGGCGACCATCGAGATCGGCGACGCGCGACTGGTCGTCGCCTTCGACGGACTCACCGGCGGCCTCGTCTCGCTTCGCGACGAGGCCGAGGCGCACTGGCTCGCAGGCATCGAGGGCGGTTCACTTTTCGTGCTGGAGGTTCCGCGCGGAGGCGACCGGACGGTCGTGGTCGCAACGGGAGACCAGCAACTCAGCGAGTCCGAGACCGACGCCGATGGACGCACCGCCGTGCTCCGCTGGCGCGATCCGATCACCTCTAGGGGTGAGCGGCTGACCGGCGTCGTCGAGGCCCGTGCCATCGTCGAGGACGGTGCACTCCGGCTCTCGCTCGCGTACAGCCTGGATCACGCGCCGGTAGAGGCCGTCCGATTCCCCTCGATCCGCGGCCTCCGTCCGAGCAGCGGCCGTCTGGAGCTGCGCGGTGTCGACTACTCGACAGGAACGCGCGTCGGTCTGCTGCCTCGCTTCGACAGCAATGCCCCCTACTGGGGCACGATGTTCCCCGACTACGCCAGCGGCAACCTCCGCCCCGAAGTCGTGGGCAATCCCACATCGCCGTTCGTGATCCTCGCCTCCGAGGAGAGCGGGCTCACGGTGCTGCCGACGCGGCCGACGTTGGACTTCATCGGGTGGCGCGCATCACTGGAGCCGGGATTCGCCGACAGCATGGTCCGATCGGCCGGTGCGGATGCGGCGGTGACCCTCGACGCCATCCACTTCCCCGCGGGCGATGGCACGGCGTCGGTGCTGCCGGACATGAGCGTCGCGCCGTATCTCGGCGGGTGGCAGGAGGGCACGCGGGTCTACCGGCGCGCGCAGCAGCCGACCCGACGTTCGGGCGCGTCGTGGCTGGAGAGTCCTCGATCGTGGCTCCAGGTCCAGCTCATGTCCACCGAAGGCGAGGTGAGGTACGACTTCGACGCGCTCGTGGGGATCATCGAGGAGTGCGCGGCCGCGGGCATCGGCGCCATCCAGATCGTCGGCTGGAACGAAGGCGGACAGGACGGTCTGGTGCCGATCCATCGCGTGTCCCGGAAGCTGGGCGGCGAGTCCGGGCTGCGCCGCGCACTGCAGCGCGCACAGGAGCTCGACGTGAAGACGGTTCTGTATGTGAAGTACGTGTGGGTGGAGAAACCGGGCCCGGTCTGGGACGAGTTCGAGCCCTTCGTCGCCCGCGACACGAACGGCCAGCCCTACGCCCAACCTGGTCCGGTCTATCATTCCTCGCGGAAGAGATACGGCATCAGCACGCCCTGGTACGTGCCGCTCTGCTTCGGTGTGCCCGAGGTGCGCGAGGGGTTCGCCGAGGAGATCGCCGGACTCGCCGCCCTGGGAGCGGACGGCGTGCTCGCCGATGAGTCGCTGTACCACGGCCGCTCGTTGCTCTGCTTCGCAGAGGGCCACGGGCATGCGCCCGGGGAGAGCTCCTTCCGTTGGGACGGGGTGTTCCTGGATGACGTTCGCCGCCGCCTCGGCGACCGTGCGGACTCGTTCGTCCTTGCCGGGGAAGGGGCGTACGACGCGCAGTTCGAGCACTACGACCTCTCATACTTCCGCAGCGCGTCGCCCGGCCACGTGCCCGTCGGGCGGATGCTGCGACCGGGAGCTGCGATCGTGACCGCACTCACGGGATTCGACGATCGCTCGATGGTGAATCAGGCGCTGATGTACGGGTACGGCCTGAGCTTCGAGCCCTACAACTTCAAGGGTCGACCCGGCGACATGCCCGACACCGTTCGCTACGGCGTCCAGATGGATGCGCTGCGTGCAGAGCTGGCCGACTGGCTGTGGCGCGGTGAGCTCGTCGAGATCGCTGACGGCGTCGACGCCGGTTTGCCCGAGGGCGTTCGACGTGCACGCTGGCGTGCTGCGAACGGATCGACGTGCCTGGTTCTCGTCAACCAGGGAGACCGACCGCAAGATGTCGCGCTGGACGACGGTGCGGAGCACGCTGAGCTTCGGCGGCCAGAGGAGCCGCGCCCGACCATCCCGGAAAGCTCGGTTCGGATCCTCCCCGGCGGAGCGGCAGTGATCAGGTAGCAGCACTAGCGCGATTCCCATCCTGCAAGGCCCTAGGGGGTTCTATCCGCCTCGGAATCGACGCCTTGTCCACATTCATGTAGTATCGCTACATACCGAGTCGAAGACGATTGGAACAGCCATGACGCAACGGACGTGCGAAAGGCGGAGCGCAGCATGAGCGCTCTCATCGATGAACGACCAGTGACCGTCACGGCGGCGCGACCGACGAAGACCTGGGCCGAGCGGCTCTGGACGGGCCAGTCGCCCACCGGGAAGTTCTGGATCGCCGTCGCACCGGCTCTGGTGCTCTACGTCGTCTTCACGATCTATCCGATGATCCAGGTCGTCGTCGCGAGCTTCACCGACGCCAAGGGGTTCAACCGCCCATGGGAGTTCGTCGGTCTCGACAACTTCGTGCGGATCTTCTCGGGTGACCCCGATCTCATGCAGGCGGTCGGCAACACGGCCATCTACGCCTTCTTCAAGATCATCGTCCAGACCGTGCTGGCGTTCCTCATCGCCGTGCTGCTTCACCGTCAGTTGCGTCTGGGCAACATCTACCGGGCGATCTTCTTCGCCCCGATGGTGATCTCGCCGGTCGCGATCGTCTTCACCTGGAGCTTCATGTACGACCCGACCTCGGGGACGTTCAACACGATCCTGAACAGCATCGGCCTGGGCGCACTCGCCCAGGACTGGCTCGGCAACTACGACCTCGCGCTGTACAGCGTCATCCTGGTGGACATGTGGAGCGGTCTCGGGTTCAACATCGTCATCTTCCTGGCCGGGCTCTCGACGATCCCCTCGGAGATCCTCGAAGCGGCGAAGGTGGACGGGGCTCGTGGCTGGAAGTCGCTGCGCTACATCACGCTGCCACTGATGATCCCCTCGATCGGTCTCGTCCTCGTCCTGGCCGTGAACGGCGCACTGCGTGCGTTCGACACGGTGTATCTCATGACCAAGGGCGGGCCCGGCAACTCGACCCAGCTCTACATGACGAAGGTGTTCCAGGAAGGGCTGGTCAACAACAACTTCGGTTACGCCTCGGCGATGGCCGTGCTGGTGATCATCGTGCTCATCGCGATCGCCGCGCTGCAGAACCGATTGAACAATCGCATCGCCGAGGAGGAGGGCAGCCGATGAACCGCCGTTCGACGGCGCGTGCACTGCGTCGTATCCCGGTCAACGTCCTGCTGATCGTGCTCAGCATCCTGATGGCCTATCCGATCGTCATCATCGTGATCACCGCGTTCAAGCCGAACCTCGAGGTGCTCACGAATCCGACGGGACTCCCCATCGAGCCGACCTTCGACAACTTCGTCACGTCATGGCAGCAGGCAGGTTTCACCAATCTGTTCGCCAACTCCATCCTTCTGACGCTCGTGAGCATGACCATCGCGACCCTCATCGCAGCTCTTGCCTCCTATGCGATCGTCCGTCAGGCGACCAAGATCGGCTCGGGCGTGTATCTGCTGATCGCCGCGGGAATCTTCCTCCCACTGCAGCTCGCTCTGGTGCCGCAGTTCCGCGTGGTCCGCGACCTCGGTCTGATCAACAACTACGCCGGTGTCATCCTCATCTACATCGCGGGGGCGATACCGTTCGGCGTGTTCCTCATGGCGGCGTTCATGAAGCAGGTCCCGAAGGAGATCGTCGAGGCGGCGATCATCGACGGTGCGGGGTACTTCCAACTGTTCTGGCGCATCTTCTTCCCGCTGGCCCGTCCGGCGGTCGCCACGTTCTGGGTGCTGCAGGGCGTGGGCGTGTGGAATGACTACCTCGTTCCGCAACTCTTCCTGACGGACCCGAGCAAGAGAACGCTCACCACGGGAGTGCTGTACTTCAAGGCGCAGTATCTGGCTGACTGGGGCAATATCATGGCGGCCGTGCTCATCATGAGCCTCCCGATCCTGCTGCTGTTCATCTTCGCGCAGCGCTACTTCGTGAGCGGCCTCTACGCGGGTGCGGTGAAGTAGCCGATGGCGCGCGGCGAGTCCCTGGACGACGTCGAGCGGGAGCGGCTGCGAGACTCTCCGCTGTGGGGCGACCGAGCGGTGGAGATCGACGCGGCACTACCCTCCCTGCCAGTCGACGCCGTGGAGGGGGAGCCTTCAGGGGTGACGTCCGCGCTCGGGCGGATCAGCCTCGACGGTGAGTGGCTCATGCGCGGTGCGCTGCCGGGTCGGGAGTTCGCGCTCGAGCGGTGGACGCCCGATCGTTCGGAGCGGGTGCGGAGGCTTCCCGTGGGGTGGCACCGCGAGGACACCGATCGCTCGGAGTGGATACCGGCGACGGTCCCGGGGACGGTGCAGGGAGCGCTCGTCGCCGCGGGGGAGATGTCGGACCCGCTTCTGGATGACAACACCTATCGGGAGCTCGTCGAGCACGGGGAACCGGCGCATCGGCCGTGGCCGTTCCGCCGTACGCGTGTCGAAGAGCAGGAGTGGTGGTTCGCCCGGCGCTTCTCCGTGCCAGAGGAGTGGCGGGGGCGCCGGGTCCGGCTCGTCTTCGACGGTATCGACTACGCATCCTCCGTGTACCTGAACGGGGAGCCCATCGCCCGTCAGGTCGGCATGTACGGCGGCCCCGAGATCGATGTGACCTCCGTCTTGCGGATCGATGCGGACAACGAGGTCGTCGTGCGCGTCGATCCGCCGCCGCAGGACTGGCACGGCATCATGAAGCCGTCGCCGGGCTGGGGCTGGCACTACGGCCACCTCATCAGCATGGGGATCTGGCGCCCGGTCCGCCTGGAGGTCGTGGAGGACGTGGAGGTCCAGGACCTCTTCGTCCACACGCTCGAGGCTTCGCGGGACCGGGCGCGGCTCCGCGTCCAGTGGGATCTCTTCTCCGAGGAGTCCCTCGATGCGTCGGTCTCGATCGTCGTGCGTGCGCCGAACGGAACCATCGTCCGCTCCCTGGTGGCGACGGTGGTCGCCGGGCGGTGCAGCCGTCATCACGTCGAGGTGGAGGTCGACGCGCCGCAGCTCTGGTGGCCGTTCGGCTACGGCGAGCAGCCGCTCTACATCGTGGAGGTCTCCTCCGGGTCGTCTTCCGCCTCGACGACGGTCGGCATCCGGACGGTCGAGTACCGTCCTCTCGGGGAGCGTCACGGTCCAGAGCTCTACGACTGGCAGTTCACGATCAACGGACGCGCCCTGTTCCTCAAGGGCGCGAACTGGTGCTGGACCGATCCGATGGCGCGGCGTGGTTTCGAGATCGATCGGCACCTGCTCGGGCTCGTCGAGCGTGCGAACCTGCAGATGCTGCGCGCGTGGGGCGGAGGGACCGTCGAAAGCGACGCGTTCTATGACGAGTGCGACCGGCGCGGCATCCTCGTTCTGCAGGAGTTCCCGCTCTCCTTCGGGCTCGACTCCACCATGGCGGATCTGGCTGCGCTCGACCAGCAGGCGTCGCGGATCATCCGCCGGCTGCGCAACCACCCTTCCCTGGTGTTGTGGGGTGGTGGCAACGAGAACCCCGAGACGATCACCTCCGATGATCTGCTTGCGGTGATCGGCAAGCGGGCCGGTCAGTACGACCCCTCCCGGCGGTTCCACCGAAGTGATCCGTGGGGCGGGAGCGAGCACTTCTACGGCGTATACCACGAGGGGATGCCTGTCGACGCGTACCGGGATCATCTCCCGATCGTCTTCGGGGAGTACGGTCTCTCCAGCCAGTGCGACCTCGACAGCATGGCGCAGTTCCTCGACCCCGCTCTGCTCCAGACATGGCCCCCGCCCGAGCACGGTGCGATCCTCCAGCATCAGTCGCAGTTCTCGCTGTTCGACCTCGTGAAGCAGGCGCGATATGCGGATTACGGGCCGCTGACGGACTGGGCGACGTTCATCGAGTACTCGCAGCTCGCCCAAGGCGATGCGCTGCGGTTCGCATCGGAGCGGATGCGTGCACACAGCGGGGTGGAGACAGCGGCGTATTGGTTCTACAAGGTGGGCGAGGTGTTTCCCGGCGCATCGTGGGCCGTCATCGACTACTACGGGCGCCCGAAGCTGTCGTACTTCCGTGCACGGCAGTTCGGGGCTGCGCTCTCGGCGTATGCGATCGCCGACCGGACCGAGTGGGAGGCGGGCGAGGCGTTCCGCGCGAGCATCCACGTCTCGAACGACCGACCGATACCGATTCAGGGGGCGACCGTGCGCGCGCGCCTCCTGAACCAGAGGTTCGAGCTGCTCGCAGAGCGGATCGCATCGGTCGATGTGGATGCCGACGGCCGTGCCGATGTCTTCGATCTGGTGGCACGGCTTCCCGAGGAGGGCATCGCTCCTCTTGTTCTGAGCGTACGACTGGAGGATGGTGCAGGAGAGCGCATCACCTCTTCCTGGTACGCCTTCAATGCGCATCCGAAGACCGAGCGCATTCGGGAACTGGAAGCGCTGCCGATGGAGGATCTCGAGGCGATGCCCGCCGGCGAGGTCCTCCTCGAATACGCGAGCGATCGACCGGCGCCTCTGAAGGAGCAGCCGGCGACGAGCCTCACGGCCACGATCGTAGACGGGGGGCTTCGCGTCTCCAACGTCGGCCCTGTCCCTGCTCCGATCGTGATCATCGACGGGTTCCCGCACGCTCCAGGTCGCTGGCTGGAGGACAACGCCTTCGGATTGGACGCGGGTGAGTCGCGAGTGGTCGGGTACGACGCCGACGGAGCCGACATCTCGTCGATCTCGGTGCGGGCGTGGAACGCGCAGGCGGTCGGGCTCAGCTGAGCGCCCTCACGCCTGCACCGCCTGACGCAGCCACCGCTCGACGCCGGCGATGTGGGCGGTGGCCAGGGAGGTCGCGAGGCTCGAGTCGCGCTGCGCGATGGCATCGGCGATCGCTCTGTGCTCGGCGAGGGTCCGCTCGACGGCGCCCTGCTCGGTGAGCCCGCGCCAGATGCGCGCCCTGACCGTCTGGCCGCTGAGGCTCTCGACAAGGCTGGCGAGGTACGCGTTGCCCGCCATCCGCACGATGTCGCGGTGGAATCGGATGTCGTGGTCGACGAGGTCGTCGATCGACACGGTGGCGTCCACGCCGTCGATCTCGGCCTGCAGCGCCTGGACCTGCTCCTCATCGCCGAGGGTGGCGGCGAGCCCCGTCGCCTGCGATTCGAGCATGCGGCGCACGGCGAAGATCTCCAGCATGGAGTCGTCGTCATGCATGTCGATGACGAAGCTGATCGCCTCGAGCAGCAGATGCGGCTCCAGGCTCGTCACATAGGTGCCGTCGCCGCGACGGACATCGAGGACGCGGATCACCTCGAGGGCCTTCACCGCCTCTCGCATGGAGTTGCGGGACAGCCCGAGCCGTTCGGAGAGCTCCTTCTCCGGGGGCAGCCGGTCGCCGGGGGCGAGCTCGCCCGAAACGATCATCGCCTTGATCTTCTCGATCGCCTCGTCTGTGACTGCCATGGGCTCATCGTAGCCAATCATCGGATGTCTGGGGCAGGATGGGGTCATGCGTGTTCTCGACTCCCACCTGCACCTCTGGGACCCCGCCGTTCTCGACTACGAATGGCTCGAAGGTCCCCTCGCCTACACGTTCGCCGGGCTCGAGCTCGACAACGCCAGGATCGAGCGGACGGACCAGGAGAGCGCCGTCTTCGTCCAGGCCGACTGCGTCGAGGCGCAGTACTTCGATGAGGTGCGATGGATCGATGGGCTGGCCGAGGAGGTGGGCATCAGCGCCATCGTCGCGGGTGCTCGATTGAACCGGGGCGAGGAGACCCTGGCCCAGCTCGACGCACTGACCGCATTCGGACGTGTGGCAGGCGTCCGGCATCTGCTTCAGGGCGAGCCGGTCGGCCTCGCCGTCTCGCCGGCGTTCCTCGACGGGGCGCGAGCGCTCGCCGAGCGCGGGCTGAGCTTCGACGCCTGCGTCAGGGGTGCGGGGCAACTCGCGGACATCGACGCCCTGGCACGTGCCGTTCCCGACCTGCGGATCGTGCTCGATCACGTCGGCAAGCCCGCGGTGGGCACGGCATCCGCCCCGCTCGCGCCGACGGCCGAGTGGGTGGCGGGGATCGACGCGCTCGCGCAGCGTCCCGAGGTGTACTGCAAGCTCTCCGGCATCCCCGCCGAAGCCGGAGGCGACTGGAGCACCGAACAGATGATCCCGTTCCTGGATGCCGCGGCCGCCGCCTTCGGCGTCGACCGGCTGATGTGGGGGAGCGACTGGCCGGTGTCGGTGATCGGTCCTGCAGAACAGGACGACCCGCACGCGCCAGCCGATGGATCTCCGACGTATCAGTACTCGGGCCGCAGTCGCTGGGCGGATGCCGTCGCGGACTGGGCCGGATCCAGGGGCCACGACGTCGAGGCGATCATGTGGGACAACGCCGCGCGCTTCTACGGCATCGGCTGACTCGGATCGTCGAGGTCACAGAAACGGTCGTCCATCCGAGCGGATGGCGACCGTTTCTGTGACGGGACGCGACGCGGGCGTCAGGCGGGGCGGACGCGCAGGGCGATCATGCCGCCGTCGACCTCGATGTAGCTGCCGGTGGTGGATCCGGCATCCGGGCTCACCAGGAACGCGACGGCGGCGGCGACCTCGGCGGGGGCGACGAGGCGGCCATGCGGCTGGCGTGCCTCGAGCGCTGCGCGCTCGGCTGCGGGGTCCTCGGCCTGACCGAGCAGGCGCCCGACCCACGGAGTGTCCGCTGTGCCGGGGTTCACGGCGTTCACGCGGATGCCGTCGCGGAGGTGGTCGGCGGCCATCGCCCTCGTGAGCGAGAGCACGGCTCCCTTCGACGCGCTGTACAGGGCTCGCTGCTGCAACCCGACGGTCGCGCCGATCGACGAGGTGTTGCAGACCGCGGCCGACGGCGAGCGCAGCAGCCAGGGCATCGCTGCGGACGTCACGCGCGCGATGCCCGTCACGTTGACGGAGAGCACCCTCGCCCATTCGTCGTCGTCGTTGGCCGTGACGTCTCCGACGGCGCCGATGCCCGCGTTGTTCACGACGATGTCGATCCGGCCGAAGCGCTCCGCGACGGCCGCGACAGCGGCATCCACGGATGCGCGATCGGAGATGTCCGCCGTGAACGCGGGGAAGGACGTGCCCTGCGGGTCGCGATCGAGCACGGCGACCTCGGCTCCGTCGGCGTGCAGGCGCTCCGCGATGGCCGCGCCGATCCCGGATGCGCCACCGGTCACGATGGCGACGAGGCCGCTCAGGCGGCGCGCTTCGACAGGCTCAGCGTGCGGGGAGGTGGGCTCAGCGTGCGGGGAGGTGGGCTCAGCGAGCGGGGAGGTGGTCACTTCGCCGCCTCCCATGCCGTGAACTCCTGGCGCTGGTGTCCGAGACCCTCGATCTCGATGTCCACCACGTCGCCGGGAGCGAGATAGGGGAACTTCCCGCCGAAGGCCACGCCCTGCGGGGTGCCGGTGAGGATGAGGTCGCCGGGCTCGAGGGTGACGTACTGCGAGAGGTGGTGCACGATCGTGCGGACGTCGAAGATCATGTCGTCGGTGCTGGAGTCCTGGCGGGGCTCTCCGTTCACCCAGCTGCGCAGCCGCAACCGGTCGACATCGACCTCGTCGGGCGTCACCAGCCAGGGGCCGGTCGGGTTGAACCCGAACGCGATCTTGCCCTTGGACCACTGGCCGCCGGACACCTCCATCTGGAAAGCGCGCTCGGAGACGTCGTTGGCCACGACGTAGCCGGCGATGTGGGCCTCTGCCTCTTCAGGGGAGTCGAGGTACGCGGCGCGCTGCCCGATCACGATGCCCAGCTCCACCTCCCAGTCGGTCTTCTCGCTGCCGCGCGGGATCGTCACGGTGTCGTTCGGGCCGACGACCGTGTTCGGCGTCTTGAGGAACATGATCGGCACGGTGGGCGGCTCGGCGCCGGACTCCCTGGCATGCGCGGCATAGTTCTGGCCGATGCAGACGACGGCGCTGGGGCGCGCGATCGGTGCCCCGATGCGCATGTCGCCCGCGTCAGTGAGCTCGCTCAGCTCTCCGGCATCCCGTGCCGCGGCGACCCGCGCGCGGAAATCGGAGGCGAGGAAATCGCCGTCCACATCGGATGTCAGCGGTCGAAGGTCGAGGTAGCCGTCGCCTTCGACGAGGACGGGGATTTCGGATCCGGGGGCGCCGAGTCGCGCGATCTTCATGTTTCTCCTGCATCGTCGGGGAGGCGCCGTCCGACGGGCGGCGTCATTGACAGTATAGACATCGGATGTTTACACTCCAAGGTGTATTCGCGCGGATTGTCCGCGACTTCGAGGAGAGGAACCCCGTGAGCAGCATCGTCGCTCTCGAGACCGCAGACGTCCGCTTCCCCACATCGCTGAGCCTGGACGGCTCGGATGCGATGAACCCCGACCCGGACTATTCGGCCGCGTACGTCGTGATCCGCACGGATGCCGGCGATGCAGGGCACGCGTTCGTCTTCACCATCGGGCGGGGCAACGACGTGCAGGTCGCCGCGATCGACGCGCTCGCCGGGCACCTCGTCGGCCGGGAGATCGAGCCGTTGCTCGACGACATGGGCGGCACCTTCCGCGACATCATCGGGGACTCCCAGCTGCGCTGGCTCGGCCCGGAGAAGGGCGTCATGCACATGGCCATCGGGGCGGTCGTCAACGCCCTGTGGGACATCAAGGCGAAGCGGGCGGGTCTTCCCCTCTGGCAGCTGCTCGCCCGCATGAGCCCCGAGGAGATCGTGGATCTCGTCGACTTCCGCTACCTCACCAACGCCCTCACCCGTGAGGAGGCGCTGGAGATCCTCCGCGCTGCAGTGCCGGGCCGGGCCGACCGAGAGGCTGAGCTGCTCGCGACCGGCTATCCGGGCTACACGACGAGTCCTGGCTGGCTGGGGTACTCGGATGAGAAGCTCGAGCGTCTCGCCAGGGAGGCCGTCGCCGACGGCTTCACACAGATCAAGCTCAAGGTCGGCGCCGACCTCGAGGACGACATCCGCCGTTTCCGCAAGGCGCGCGAGGTGGTCGGCGAGGACTTCCCCATCGCGATCGATGCGAACCAGCGGTGGGAGGTCTCCGAGGCGATCGAGTGGGTCAACGCCCTCGCCGAGTTCCGTCCGGCCTGGGTGGAGGAGCCGACGAGCCCTGACGACGTGCTCGGCCACGCGGAGATCGCCCGCGGCATCGCCCCGATCAGGGTGGCGACCGGAGAGCACGCGCAGAACAGGGTGATCTTCAAGCAGCTGCTGCAGGCCGAGGCGATCGGCGTCATGCAGATCGACGCGGTCCGGGTGGCCGGCGTCAACGAGAACATCGCCAACCTGCTCCTGGCCGCCAAGTTCGGCATCCCGGTCTGCCCGCATGCCGGCGGAGTCGGCCTGTGCGAGGCCGTGCAGCACCTGTCGATGTTCGACTTCATCGCCGTCAGCGGCACCCGTGAGGGGCGTCTCATCGAGTTCGTCGACCACCTGCATGAGCACTTCGTCGTCCCTACGGACATCCAGGGCGGCTCCTACATGGCACCCACGGCGCCGGGCGCGAGCATGGAGATGAAGCCTGAGACGATCGCGACCTACACCTGGACGGGCGCGCATGTCCTCGGCTGAGCCCGGTCCGGGCGTCAATCCGGGGGCCGACACGCCACACGTCGGACGTGCGTCGAGGATCGGTCCGACATCTGGCGTGTCGGCCACCGAAGCGGCGCGAGCAGCGGATGCTGCAGCCTTCCCCGCGCTCGGCTACGGCGCGGCGAACGTCGGCAATCTCTTCCGCCCGCTCAGCGACGACGAGGCATGGGCTGTGCTCGAGGCCGCCTGGGACGCCGGCATCCGGTACTTCGACACCGCGCCGCACTACGGACTCGGGCTGTCGGAGAAGCGACTCGGCGCGTTCCTTCGGACCAAGCCGCGCGAGGAGTTCGTCCTCTCGACCAAGGTCGGGCGCCTGCTTCGCACGAATCCCGCGCATGAGCCGGGTGGCCTCGACACGGCCAACGACTTCCACGTGCCGGATGATCTGCACCGGGTGTGGGACTTCTCGGATGCCGGGATCCGCGCCAGCCTCGATGAGTCCCGCGAACGGCTCGGCATCGAGAGGATCGACCTGCTCTACCTGCACGATCCGGAGCGGCACGACCTCGATCTCGCGCTCGCCGAGGGGCTGCCGGCGCTGGAGGCGCTGCGGTCCGACGGCGAGATCGAGCAGATCGGCGTGGGCTCGATGGTGTCCCAGGTGCTGGCGCGCTCGGTGCGCGCCGCCGATCTCGACCTCATCATGGTCGCGGGGCGCTACACGCTCCTGGAGCAGCCGGCCGCCGCCGAGGTGCTCCCCGCCTGCGCGGAGCGCGGCACGGGCATCGTCGCGGCATCCGTCTTCAACTCGGGCCTCCTCGCGCAGGCAGAGCCACGGCGTGACGGTCGCTACGAGTACGGCGCGCTGCCGGATGAGCTGTGGGAGCGGCTGCTCCGCATCGCCGCGGTGTGCGCCGAGCATAGCGTGCCGTTGCCGGCCGCCGCCGTGCAGTTCCCGCTCCGCTCCGCAGGCGTCCGCTCTGTCGTGGTCGGCGGCAGCCGCCCCGCACAGCTTGCTCAGAACGCGGAGTACGCGGCCATGGAGATCCCCCCGGCGCTGTGGGAGCAGCTCGCCGACGAGGAGCTCATCCCCGCCTGATCAGAGCTGTTCTCGAGGAGGAGAGTCGGATGCTCGAAGGAATCAACCCCCTGCTGACCGGTGAGCTGCTGCTGCACCTGGACCGCATGGGCCACTCGGATGCCGTGGTCGTCGCGGATGCGCATTTCCCCGCGTGGGCACTGGGTGAACGGGTGCTTGATCTCCCGGGGGCGACGTCTCCGGAGGTCGTCGCGGCGATCCGCAGCGTGCTGCCGCTGGACGACGCACCGGGCCTGGACCTCATGGAGACCGCGGACGCTTCCGTGCTGCCGGTTCAGGAGGAGCTCATCGCCGCGGCGCGGACGGATGCCGGCGGCACCCGGTTCGTCGAGCGCTTCGCCTATTACGAGGTCGCGAAGCGCGCGTACGTCATCGTCCGCACCGGGGAGACGCGGAAGTACGCGAACGCGCTGCTGCGCAAGGGAGTGGTGGGGCACCCCTCCACGTGAGCATCTTTCGTTAATCGATACTTGTCGCTCGATTATCGATTACGCTAAGGTCGGGTCATCACATCCCCGGCCGCACGTCGCTGTGCGGCATCCAGAGTCCGGAGACCGCAATGAAGCGTGTGACGACGACCTTGACCCTGACAGCCCTGCTGGCGACGATGCTGCCGGCCCTCATACCCGTGGCGGCGTCTGCCGCGGATGGCGATGCGATCTACATCGCGCCCGGAGGCGACGACAGCGCCGCCGGCACGATCGATGCGCCCCTGGCCAGCCTCGAGGCGGCGCGGGACCTCATCCGCGACCGAAAGGACGCCGGAGCGCTCGACCCCGACGGCACGACCGTGTACCTGCGCGAAGGAACCTATGAGCGCTCCGCATCCTTCAGCCTCGGTGCGGAGGATTCCGGCACCGAGGAAGCGCCGATCACCTACCGGTCCTACCCGGGAGAGACAGCGACGCTCACGGGCGGGCGGCCTCTCGCCTACGACGATTTCCGGCGCACGACAGACCAGGCCGTCCTGGACCGGGTCGTGGAGGAATCGGCCCGAGACGACATCCAGGAGATCGACCTCGCCGCGCTCGGCATCGAGGACTACGGCCAGCTCAGCAGGCACGGGTACTGGAAGGCGAACGACGTCAGCACGACGCCCCCGATGGAGCTGTTCATCGATGGGCAGGGCATGACGCTCGCCCGCTGGCCCAACGCGGGCGCCGCCAAGGAGACCGTGCAGATGGGCGACATCATCGATGCCGGCCCCGATCGGAACGACCCGGACCTGCAGGAGAGGGGCGGGACGTTCAGCTACACCTACGATCGTCCGCAGCACTGGAGCGATGCGGACGACATCTGGCTGGACGGCATCTTCGGCTACAGCTGGGAGTGGTCGTACAACAAGGTCGAGGCCATCGACACCGAAGCCAAGACCATCACCCTGCGATACGGCGAGATGTCGGGAATCATGAAGAGCTGGTTCCCCGACTTCCATTTCGCGCAGAACCTCCTCGAAGAGCTCGATGCGCCTGGCGAGTACTACATCGATCGCGAGGCCGGAAAGCTCTACCTCGTCCCCAATGCGGCGTTCCTCGCCGGCCGCGGCGAAGCGGTGGTCACCACCCTCGATGAGCCGATGATCCGCACAGACGGCGCCTCGCACATCGTGTTCGACGACCTCGTGCTCGAGTACGGACGGGCGACGGCCGCCGTGATCCTCGGGGGCGAGGGCGTGACGATCCAGCACAGCGACATCCGCAACTTCACCGACGGCGGCGTGCTCATCAACTCGCCCGGCCGGTACACGTACGACGGCATCCCGGTGAACCGAGGAGGCGTCGACCACGCGGTGCTCTCGAGCGAGATCAGCCACGTCGGCGGCGTCGGCGTGGTGCTGCAGGGCGGTGACAAGACCACTCTCACCGCCGGGAACAACCGCGTGGAGAACTCCGAGATCCACGACTTCGCGTACTACCACAAGGCCTACAACCCGGGCGTGATGTTCGACGGCGTCGGCAACGTCGCACGGGACAACGAGATCTACGATGCTCCGCACCCGGGGATCATCGTGCACGGCAACGATCATCTGTTCGAGCGCAACGAGGTCTACGACGTGTGCACGCTGTTCCACGACCTCGGGGCGATCTACATGAACTCCGGGATGACACCGCAGCAGAGAGGGCACGTGTTCCGGCAGAACTACTTCCACGACATCGGCAACGGCATGGCCGGCGTCGAGGGCATCTACGCCGACAACTTCACCTGGGACCTCACAATCGAGAAGAACGTGTTCGTGAACATGGGCAATAGTGCGATCAAGAGCGGCTCCGCCGACTACATCGAAGCGCGCAACAACGTGTTCGTCGATGCGCACGTGCCCTACGACAACTACGAGCTGTGGATGGGCGACCAGGAGGGGAACGTGGTCGACCGGTCGTACATGCCGGAGTGGGAGAAGGTCTTCGAGGAGAACAACGACTTCGTCGGCACCCCGTACCTGGAGAAGTACCCGGAGCTGGGGCACTTCTTCGAGGACAACCACTACTTCCCCGACCACAGCACGTTCGCGCAGAACGTCGTCTGGAATCCGAACGTCGCTCGACAGTCCCAGGTGAACGCGCAGGGCGCGCGCGACGTCAAGGAGCTGCTGAACTATGACGCCAACTGGGTGACGGATGCGGACCCCGGCTTCGTCGACGCGGCGAACGGCGACTACTCCCTGAGGGAGGACGCCGCCGTCTTCGACGAGATCCCCGGGTTCGAGGACATCGGATTCGCGGAGATCGGCACCGAAGGTCATGTCGGCCATTCGCAGTCGCCGGATGCTGTCGCACTGGAAGCGCTCGCGTTCGACGCCGAGGCCGTCGCCATCGACGTCGGCAAGGAGCGCACGGTGCGCGCCATGCCCATCCCGTGGAACGCCGACGACGCACGCATCGTCTATTCCTCGGCCGACCCGAGCATCGCGACCATCTCGGATTCCGGAATCCTGCTCGGCGTCGCACCCGGCACGACGACGGTGACCGCGTCGGCGGCATCCGACCCGAGCATCACGGATGCGCTCGAGGTGACCGTCGGCGAGGGCGACGGCGTGCTGCACTTCACCGACTTCGAGGACGGTGCCAACGGCTGGCCGACGGACCCGAACCGCAGCATCGTGACGGACGCGACCGGCGATCATGTCTACCGGATCAAGGGCGGCGCGAACGCGCAGCTGCCGCGCGACTTCACGAGCTTCGTGCTCGATGTCGACGTCACGACGCCGGCGACGATTCCGACCGGCGCCGTGATGCTCATCTACAACCGCAACGCGGCAGGCGGCGGATACATCCGCTACCGCAATGCCGAGGCGGGGCCGACCTGGACCATCTACGACAGCGCATGGCAGACGGTCAGCGAGGTCGTCCTCGATCCGGCCAGCGCACTGCCGGCCGGCGCGACAACGCACGTGCGCGTCGCCGTGCAGGACGGGCAGATCCGCATCGTCGTCGGCGGGGAGGTCGTTCTCGAGGGCGCCGACCCGGCACCGGGCGCGAGCGGCAGGGTCGGCTTCTACGCCGAGGGCTTCACGCACCTCGACGTCGACGACATCGGCTTCTCGATCTCGGCGGTTCCTGTCGAAGCCATCACGCTCGACTCCTCCGAGCTGCTCCTGCAGACGGGTGAGCGTCGAGCGCTGATCGCATCCGTCGCCCCGGAGGACGCCAGCGACATCAGGGTCACCTGGTCGAGCAGCGACGCGGCCGTGGTCTCCGTCGCGGACGGGACCGTCACCGCGCTCGCAGCGGGCGACGCGGTGATCACGGCGACCTCCGTGGCGGACCCGTCCGTCCGTGCGACGGCGACGGTGACGGTGACGGACGTCGAGCATGAGACGGTCGCGCTGGGCGGGCAGCTCTCGGATGCCGAGAACTGGACGGCCTCGGACAAGAGGGACTTCGATCAGGGCACCATCCGGGTCACCGCCGAGGGTGTACACGGCTACGAGGCCGAGCGCTTCGGCGACGGGCTGCTCGAATTCGACGCCGCGTTCGGCGGGTTCGACGGCGGCTGGTACGGCTTCCAGGTCCGCTCGGACCAGACGGGCCTCCCCGCCTGGCAGAACTCCAACACCGGCTACCTCGTGGTGATCAAGGAGGATGTCATCGAGTTCCAGAGCTGGAGCCCTGGACAGACGATGCTCGACATCGTCCCGAACACGGTGATCGAGCCCGACAGCACTCACCGGATCGCCTTCGGCGCGACGGCAGAGGGCGCCGGGACGCGCATCGTGCTCCAGGTCGATGGCCAGACGGTCTGGAACCGTCTGGACGCGAGAGAGGATCTCCGCATCGGCGCCGATGGGTTCTTCAACGTGTACCACTACGCGAAGCAGAACAGCCTCACGCTCTCCTCCGTCGTCCCCGAGGCGACGGTCGCAGGTATCGCCTGGGCGGCGGAGTCCTCGCCGAAGACGAAGTACCTCCTCGGCGAGCAGCTCGACGTCTCGGGGATGCTGCTGGATGTGACCTGGAGCGATGAGACCGTCACGCAGATTCCCGTGACGGAGGACATGGTCACCGGCTTCGACAGCCGCAAGGTCTCCCCGCATCAGCGGCTGACCGTGACGTACGAGGGGTACAGCGTCGAGCTGACCGTGTCGGTCAAGAAGAAGCACAAGAAGTAGCGCGTGGACCGGGTGGGCGAGCCGTCGCAGGCGCGCCCACCCGCTCCATTAGCGATAGTCGATAATGCACGTAGGATGGGGGCATGGCTGACGCACTGGCTCCGCAGGGTCTGCAGAGGGGGCTCCTCTCCGATCAGATCTACCTGATGATCAAGACGATGATCAAGGACTCGAGCCTCGCCCCGGGCGAGCAGCTGGTGGAGTCGCAGCTCGCCCGTCAGCTGGAGGTGAGCCAGGCCCCGGTGCGCGATGCGCTCAAGCGTCTCGCGCACGAGGGACTCGTCTCGCACGTGCGTCATCAGGGCAACTTCGTGGCGACGTACACCGAGGAAGAGGCCGAGCAGGCCAAGACGGCGAGGGTCGAGCTGGAGGGCCTGGCGGGTCGGCTGGCGAGCGGACACCTCGACGACGAGCGGCGCACGGCTCTGCTCGCCATCATCGGCGACATGCACGCCGCGGCGGACAGCGCCGATCTCCCGACCTTCCGCGAGCTGGATTTCGTCTTCCACCGCACGGTGATCGAGGCCAGCGGCAACGTCTACCTGCCGAAGATGTGGGACATCCTCGAGCCGAGCCTGAGGGTCATGCACGTGCTGGGCGACCCCACGTTCACCGGCGACTGGCACGAGGTCGCCGACTGGCACAGCGGGCTGCTCGACGTCCTCGACGCCGGGGATCCGGATGCTGCGGCCGACCTCTTCCGACGGCACGCCGCCGGCACACTGCTGGAGGATCAGAGCGCGTAGACGCGCTCCGCGGTGCGGTGCCAGACCGCGGCGGTCTCCGCAGGGGAGAGCCCGGTGATCATCGCCGACGTGCGCCCCACCACGTCGGCGTACGGCAGCGATCGCGCGGACATCGGCCAGTCGCTGCCGAACATCAGGCGGCCGGGTCCGAAGGCCTCGAGAGCGACGTCGCCGATCAGGGCCAGCTCGCCCGGTGTGCGGCCGGCGAGCACGCCGGATACCTTCGCATGCACGTTCCCCCGCCGTGCCGACTCTGCGAGATCTGCACGCCATGCGTCGGTGGGCGCCGAGCCGCCGAGACCCAGGTGACAGATCACGACGGCGAGCCGGGGGTGGCGGCCCGCGAAGGCCGACACCGCCGGAAGCTGCGCCGGCCTCACGAGGAACTCCAGCACCCGATCGGTGCGGGCAAGGCCGTCTCCGAGCGCATCGAGTCCTTCGACGTCGGAGAGATCGGCTGCCGCCTGCGGCACGGCGGCGCGGATGCCGGCGACATCCCTCCCCAGTGCCGGCGCGACGATGCCCGCCCACTCCCCGCGCGCGGCGGTGTACTGCAGAACGACCCGTCTCAGCCGCCGTTCCTGGCGCGCTTGATCCCTCAGCCACTCCGCCTCGACGAGCGAGTCGGCCGCCTGCACGGCGATCGCCGCGTCCACCGGCGCCGCGTCGAACAGTGCCGCCGGCGTCACGGCGGGTGCGAGCCCGAGGTCATCGCTGAACCACGACAGCGGATGGGCCGCGCGGTCCCAGAGATGCACGTGGGCGTCGACGATCCTCGCGCTCACGCGGCGGCGATCCGGTCGAGCTCGTCCCAGAGCCCGCCAGGGATCGGCACCGAGGTCCCGGTGGCGAAGGACGCCACCTCGGCGGGCGTGCGTGCTCCGATCACGACGCCCTCGACGCCGTGGCGGAGGGGGTACTGCGCCGCGGCGTCGGCCAGCGCGACGCCGGCCTCGAGGCAGGCGCGCTCCATCCCGAGCACCGTCTCGACCATCGCGGGGGATGCCGGGTGGTAGTCGAAGAACGGCGCGGTGCGCGGATCGACGAGCACGCCCGAGTTGAACACCCCTGCAGCGATGATCCCCACGCCGTGCGCGGCGGCGACCGGCAGGAGCTCGTCCAGCGCGGATCGATCAAGGAGGGTGAGGCGGCCGGCCTCCATGACCACGTCGACGGGCGCTTCGGCGGCGAAGCGGGTCAGCGGTGCCGTCCGGACCATGCCGACGCCCAGGGCGCGGACGACGCCCTGCTCGCGGAGCTCGACCATCGCGCGCATCGCCCCGGTGAGCCCCGCATCGACGTCGTCGGGGTCGTGCAGGTGCAGCAGATCGATCCGCGACGTCCCGAGTCGCGCGAGGCTCCCCTCGACGCTGCGCCATACGGCGTCGTAGCTCAGATCGCCGACTAGATCCGCGCCGACCGCACCGGGCGCGACCTCTGCACCTTCGGCATCCACGATCATGCGTCCGACCTTCGTCGCGATGCTGACCGTGTCGCGGTCCACTCCGGCGAGGGCGAGACCGAGACGTCGCTCGCTCTCGCCGGCACCGTAGTTCGGCGCGGTGTCGAAGAAGCGGATGCCGTGATCCAGCGCAGAAACGACGGTGTCGAGGGCATCCGCGTCGCTCACCGCGGTGTACAGGTTGCCGATGGGCGCGCAGCCCAGCCCGAGATCGTCGCGGAGACCGGCGAGCTCCGTCAGCGGGCGGAGAACTGTGCGGAACGCCATGCCTCGTACTCCTCACGGCTGTCCGGAGTCAGCGGGTAGTAGTCGCTCAGCCTGGCCCCCTCGTCGAGGCGCTGCCGGCTGAAGCCCTCCCATTCTTCATGGTCGCGCGCCGATTCCACCACGCTCGACGCCATCGCCTGCGGCACGATCACCGGGCCGTCGTCGTCCGCCACCACGAGGTCGCCCGGCATGCACAGCGCACCGCCGACGGCGACGGGGACGTCGTAGCCCCACGGCGCGAGCTCGGATTGCGAGGCGTAGTGCGGCGTCGTGCCGGTCGACCACACCGGGATGCCGAGGTCGCGGATCTTCCCCGAATCCCTGATGCGCCCGTCGACGATGATGCCGGCACCGCCCTTGCGGGCGAAGTACCGGGCGAGGATGTCGCCGATGCATCCGGAGAACCGGCTGCCGTATGCCTGGATGACGAGCACATCGCCCGGCTGCACGGCCTCGAGCACATGCCACAGCGCGGTGTGCCGCTCGGCGTACTCCTGGCCGTCGCCGGAGGCGAGGTCCTCGCGCTGCGGCATGAACTGCAGGGTGAGCGCCGAACCGACGACCCGCTGACCCGGCGAGAGGGGCACGGGGCCGTCGACGTAGCTGTGCCGGATGCCGAGCCCGTGCAGCTTCGCGCAGGCGGTCGCGGAGGAGACCTCGTCGAACGCGGACACCAGGCCGGCATCGGGGCGCGTGTAGGCGCCGCCGCGCACCGGAAGGGCGAAGTCGGGTCTGATCAGGGGGGTGTCGCTCATGATGTTCCTTCGTCGGTGCGGTGGTGCGGTGCGGAATCGGTCCGCGTGAGGGTGAGAGTCGCCCTGGCCTCGTGCGCGGGGGCGAGCTCGATCTCGAGCACGCCGTCCAGGCACTCGAGGATCTCGCTGCGCTCTTGCGCGGAGGGTGCGGCGTACGCCCCGGAGGGCCCTGGATAGCCGCCGGGGTCTTCGGCGATCAGCTCTGCGCGGCTGATGGTCTGCCGCGAGAATCGGCCGGGCAGCACCCTGACGCGCCGAGCGCGCGTCGTCGAGGTGTTCACGAGCCGGATCGCCACGGAGTCCACGTCGATCCGCTCCACGAGCGCGGCGACATCGCGTGGGAGGCCAGGGCGGCCTCTCTCCGCATCCGCGTAGTCGATCGCCGAGAACGGCAGACCGCCGTTGTAGAGCACCTGGGGCGTTCCCGTGATCTGCTGCGACAGGATCTCGGTCACCACCGGATTCACGCGTTGCCAGAAGTGCAGGTGCGCTCCGTCGGGGTCGTCGCCGTCCGTGCGCATCAGCGCCACCCGCCGCGCCACCTGACCGAGGGCCATCTCCAGCGCGCGCTCGGGATAGTCCGGCATCCGACCGGAGAGGAAATCGAGCCAGCCGGCCTCGTGCCCCGCTTCCTCCTTGTCGCGGAAGGGGGCGAGGCGATTCGCGGATGCCGGGAGCGCCTCGATGGCCTCATCGAGGAGCGCGCGGTCCTCGTCGGAGCGCGTCCACCACCAGAGCCAGGTCGGCAGGTCCAGCTGGAGAGGCCCGAAGTCGAACCAGCCCTGCGCACCATGACGGTACGGCACGAGGATGCCTTCATCATCGACGGCATCGCCCAGCCGAGCGAGCCAGCCGCCGCGCAGGCTGTAGTCGGATTCGCGCACCGAGGCTCGCCTGCCCTCGGCGAGGACCGTGCGCAGCATGACCCGGACGAGACCCACGGCATCGTCGCGGCCTGTGACCATCGCCGCGTTCATCGCACCGATCAGCGCGCTCATCGCGACGGAGTGCAGGCCGTGCGGCCAGGCCCAGCCGTAGTGCCCGCCCCACCAGCGACCGTCCTGGAGGCCGCCGACCGTGCCGTCCGGCGCCACGTTGTCCGGCAGGAGGCCGCCGTTGTCCTCGGCGCGACGGACCCAGCCCTCGACGTAGCGGGCCACCCAGGCGGCGGCGTGGGCGTCGTTGTCGTACAGCCAGGCGTTCGCGACGAGGGATGTCGCCGCGAGGTTCACGGCGACGTCTCCGGCAGCGCGCTGCTGCATCTCATCGGTCATGCGGGCGGCGAGCACGGGGTCTGCGAGGTCCTCCCAGGTGCCGATCCCTTCGATCCCGTGGATCGGCAGGCCGTAAGGGCGCATCTCGGCTCGGTCGGCGCCGTACGGCGCCGGTTCGTCGTCCAGTCCGGTCAGCGCGCCGCGCGCGCCGGTGTGCGGGGCGCGGATGATGTTGTGCGCGGGGTCGTAGTTGCCGGCGGCGGGATCGGTGTACAGGCGTGCGAAGCGTCGAGCCCGCTCGGCGAAGCGTTCGTCCGCGGGATCGGCGGCGCAGATCCCCAGGAAGAGCAGCAGCGATTCCCCCTGGTGGAACCAGTCGTACCCGTTCTCGTACTCATCGGTCAGCATCCCCGCGGCGGTCAGCTGTTCGGTCACGCCCTCCCAGTGCCTCTTGGCATCCTCGAGCACGGCGTCCGGGCCGCCCAGCAGGTAGAACGCCGGCCAGTTGAAGAAGGGCTCGTAGAGGTCGTCGACCCCGTCGCGATCGGTGAACTCGGCGATGCCGCGCAGGCTCCCGTCCCCGTTCGTGTAGCGCTCGGCGAACAGCAGGCGGGCGTCCTCGATCTCGGCGAAGAGGCGGCGCTGGAGCACGGCCCATGCGGGGATCGTCCGCAGCGGCGTCGTGTGATGTGTGCGCGTCACCGTCAGCCCTTCGTCGCCCCGGCGACGAGGCCGCCGATGATGTGCCGCTGCATGACGATGAAGAAGATGAGCGCGGGCAGGACGGCGAGCAGCAGCGTCGGGAAGACCACGGTGTAGTCCGTGGCGTACTGGCCGACGGCCGCGTACACCCCGGTCGTGACCGTGTAGATGCCGGAGCTCGGGCCCAGGATGATCTGGGGGCTCACGAAGTCGTTCCACACCGAGATCGAGTTGAGCACGACGATCGTCGCGACCACGGGCCGCATCACCGGGAAGATGCACGACCAGAAGGCGCGGATGCGTCCGGCGCCGTCGAGGGATGCCGCCTCGTCGATGTCCCGCGGGATGGTCCGCAGATAGGCCGCGAACAGGAAGATGGTCACCGGCAGGGTCGCCGCCGTCTCGTACAGGATGAATCCGGGGATCGTGTTGATGAGCCCCAGCACCCTGAGCACGAAGACGACAGGGATGAGCGTCACCTGGCCGGGGATGAACAGGCCGGAGACGAACAGGAGAAGCAGGCCCATGTGCCATTTCGACCGTCCGCGTGCGATCACGTAGGCCACCGGCGCGGCCAGGCCGATGCCGAACACGTTCACGAGAGCGACGAACAGCAGCGTGACGCCGTAGGCGGCGATGACGTTGAACCGCGAGCTCGTGATCGCGGCCCAGAGGTAGTCGAACGTGAAGGTGGCGGGGTCGATGCCGAGCGGGTTCGCGATGATCTCGGCCTGCGGCTTGAAGGCGTTGATGATCATCGTGTACAGCGGCACGATCATCAGCAGGGCGACGGCGCCGAGGATGATCCAGCGGACGGCGCGTGCGGACACGGGGGCGGCGGTGCGAGCGCTCATCAGTCGGTGACCTTCCGTTCTGCGCGTCGACGGACGAGGGTGACGCCGAGGCCGAGCACGGCCGTGACGATGAGCAGGATGACCGACTGGGCGGCGCCGAAGCCGAGGTTGGAGTTCGCGAACGAGTCCTTGAGGATCTGGTAGACGATGGTCTGCGTCGAGCCGGCCGGTCCTCCGTCGGTGAGCGAGAGGATCACGTCGTACGCCTTCAGCAGGCCCACCAGTGTCAGCACGATGTTGACGGTGAACACAGGGGCGATGAGCGGCAGCGTGATGCTGCGGAACTGCTGCCAGCGGGTCGCGCCGTCGACGGTCGCGGCCTCGTAGTACTCGGCGGGCACGGACTGGATGCCGGCGAGGAACAGGATCATGTTGAAGCCGAAGTGCGCCCACACGATCGTGAAGATCACGCTCGCCTTGGCGAAGGACGGATCGACGAGGAACGGCATCGCGGGAAGGCCCAGCGTCGTGATCAGCCCGTTCACGGCTCCCTCCGGCGCGAGCATCGCGGACCAGAGGAAGCCGATGATGAGGGAGCTGATGACGTACGGGTAGAAGAAGATCGTGCGCAGCAGCGTGTTCGAGCGACCAGGGCCGCTGATGAGGGCCGCGATCGCGAGGCCGACGACGTTGCACAGGACCGTGCCCACCACGGCGATGATCGCGGTGAAGATCGCGGCGTCGATGGATCGAGGGTTGCGGAAGGCCTTGAGGTAGTTGTCCCACTCGACGAACGTGAAGCTCAGGCTGTAGCCGTTCCAGTTCGTGAAGCTCAGCACGCAGGCGAGGATCATCGGGATGACGAACATCGCGATGAACACGATCATCGCGGGCGCGGCCATCACGAATCCAGGGAACGCCGCACGCATGCGGGCGGTGGTCGGAGGTCGGCGCCGGGGCGGCGGAGGCGTGGCCGACGTGGCGGTCTCTGGAATGCGTTCAGGGGCGATCATGGTCTGACTCATCGGTGAGTTCCTCTGTCGAGCGGGCTTCGGGCGCGGCGATCCGCCGCGCCCGAAGCGGTGCATCAGTTGGCGTTAGCCAGGAACCAGGCATCCATCGAGGCGAGCACGTCAGCCGGAGAGGTGCCGCCCATCAGGGCCTGGGTCTGGGTGTTGATCTCCCCGGAGTACTCGGTCGGGATCGTGCGCTCGCCGTATCCGCTGCCGGTCGGCGTGTACGACTCGGCGGGAGTGTCCGCCACGATGGCCAGCAGCTCCTCGCCCAGCGGCGTCATGTCGTACTCGTAGCCGTCGCGGAAGTTCCCGTCCACGGCGAGCTGGCTCGAGACGGCATCCTGATCGGTCGTGAGGAACTCGATGAGCTGCGCTGCGGCATCCTGCTGCTCGCTCGTGGTGAGGATCGAGTAGGGGCTGGCGATGTTCGCTCCCATGGCGGGCTGCACGCCCTCGTCGAAGGCCGGGGCGCGGAAGACGCCGATGTCGGCGGAGTCCGCGGCATTCGCCTGGGAGCCGGCGAACCAGCTGCCCATCGAGTAGACCGCGGTCTTGCCCGACAGGAATGCCTGCTCGGCGTCGACGTACTTGATGCCGAGGGCGTCCTTCGGGATGTACCCCTCGGCGACCCAGTCCGCGTAGGTGTCGACGGCAACCGCGTAGGTCTCGCTGAAGGTCAGCTCACCCGAGCTCATCTCCTGGAACCAGTCGGGGTGCTCGGCGATGATCGAGGGGAGGCCCAGCGCCTGCAGGACGTGACTGGACATCCAGTCGCCGCCGGTCTGGATCGGGGTCCAACCGGCATCCGCGAGCTTGCCGAGGTCCTCGGTGAGCTCGTCCACCGTGGTGGGGACCTCCTCGATGCCGGCCTCGGCGAAGGCGGTCTTGTTGTAGAAGAACAGGCTCTGCAGCTGGACGCCGATGCCGGCCATGTAGTACTTTCCGTCGATGGAGTACTGGTCTGCGAGCGGGCCGGACGTGGCCCAGTCGTAGCCGGAGAGATCGACGAGCTGCGGTGCGAGCTCCGTGGTCGGTGCGAGCGACTGCACGATGTCCGGCGCGTCCCCGGCGGCCAGCAGGCGGGGGACGGCGGCGGCGACGCCCTCGGCGCCGGGGTTCTGGATGACGACGTCGATGTTCTCGTTGGCCTCCTCGAAGGGGGCGACGAGCTCGTTCCAGAACTCCTCCGTGAGGTTGGGGGTGACGTTGACGAGCATGCTCAGGGTGATCTTGTCGTCGTCACCGCCCGAGGAGGGGGCGGACGCGGCGCATCCGGCCAGAGCGACCGATGCGACGGTCGCCAGGCTCAGCGCGGTGATGTGGCGGCCCTTGATCATCGTTGATCCTTTCGTGGTGCACGGGAGGGGGCAGGAGCGACATTACACTAATCGATAATCGTTTGTGAAGCGTTTTCCTTTGACGTGTGCGCCGAGAAGCCCTTGTCGGCGTGGGGCCGCGGGGCGAGACTATCGGCGGGAGGGGCGGGAGGAAGCGCGGTGCGCGTCTGGCCCGGCGCGTCCTCGATTCCGGATCGAATCAGCCCCGGAGCGGGAGTCGGGCGGTGCGCTTTCGATCCCGCATCCTGCCGGGAATGCCTGGTTGTATACGCTTCGATACTTCTCGTGCAGAAAGGTCGCCTGATCCGCGAATTGTGTATACACTAGCCGCATGAGCACCGCCGCCCCGAGAGCCAGCGATCGCGCCTACGCGATCCTCCTCGAGGAGATCCAGAGCGGTGAGCTCGCTCCCGGCTCGGTTCTCGCGGAGGTCGAGCAGGCCGCGCGTCTCGGCGTGAGCCGCACGCCGCTGCGCGAGGCCCTGCAGCTGCTGGCGGCCGACGGGCTGGTCGTGCAGCAGTCGCCGCGCGTGACCGTGGTATCCGATGTGGATGCGGATGACATCCGCTCCCTCTTCGAGATCCGTCGTGCCCTGGAGGAGTCCGCCGCACGCCTGGCGGCCCAGCGCGGCGATGCGGCACTGTTCGATGCGCTCGCCGCGGAGTTCGCCGACGTCGACCTCCGCGCGAAGGGCGGCAGGGATGCGTACTACGCGCTCATCGCCCGCTTCGACCGCGCGATCGACGACGCCGTCGCCAACGATTACATCGCCGCCGCGCTTCGGACCGTGCGCACCCATCTCGTGCGCGTGCGCCGGATGGCCAGGGACAAACCCGAGCGCCTGTCGGCCTCCGTCGCGGAGCATCGGCTGATCGCCCAGGCGCTCGCCGAGGGCGACGGCGATCTCGCCGCCCACGCCACCCATGTCCATCTGCGCAACGCCCTCACCGGCATCCTCGACTCCCTCACCGAAGGACTGAAATGACCGTCTCCCACCACGTCCGTGTCCATCGCAGCGAGGAGAACCTCGTCCGTGAGGAGCAGCTCGCCTGGAAGATCGCCGAGGTCGCCGCCGACCCCGTCGATGTCGAGCCCGCCGTCGTGGACATGATCATCAACCGCATCATCGACAACGCCTCGGTGGCGGCGGCATCCCTCACCCGAGCGCCCATCGTCGCGGCCCGCGCGCAGGCCTTCAGCCACCCCGTCTCGCGGGGCGGCGAGGGCGCCAACCTGTTCGGGGCGCCGCTGGACGAGCGCACGAGCCCCGAGTGGGCGGCCTGGGCGAACGGCGTCGCGGTGCGTGAGCTGGACTACCACGACACGTTCCTCGCCGCCGAGTACTCGCACCCCGGCGACAACATCCCCCCGATCCTCGCCGTGGCGCAGCACACCGGCGCCGACGGTCGCGCGCTCGTGCGGGGCATCGCCACGGGCTACGAGATCCAGATGGACCTCGTCCGCGCGATCTGCCTGCACAGGCACAAGATCGACCACGTCGCGCACCTCGGCCCCTCCGCCGCCGCGGGCATCGGAACCCTCCTCGGGCTCGACGTCGAGACGATCTACCAGGCCGTCGGCCAGGCGCTGCACACGACGACCGCCACCCGGCAGAGCCGCAAGGGCGAGATCTCCACGTGGAAGGCGCATGCGCCGGCCTTCGCGGGCAAGATGGCCGTCGAAGCCGTCGACCGCGCGATGCGAGGGCAGACCTCGCCGAGCCCGATCTACGAGGGCGAGGACGGCGTCATCGCCTGGATGCTGGACGGCAAGGACGCCTTGTACCAGGTGCCGCTGCCCGCCGCGGGCGAGCCCAAGCGGGCCATCCTCGACTCGTACACGAAGGAGCACTCGGCCGAGTACCAGGCGCAGGCCTGGATCGACCTCGCCCGCAAGCTCGGCACGGAGAACCCTGCGCTGCGCGACCCCGCGAACATCGAGCGCATCGTGCTGCACACCAGCCACCACACGCACTACGTGATCGGCTCGGGTGCGAACGACCCGCAGAAATACGACCCGAAGGCCTCCCGCGAGACGCTGGACCACTCGATCCCGTACATCTTCGCCGTCGCGCTGCAGGACGGCGGCTGGCACCACGTCGACTCGTACGCCCCTGAGCGCGCGGCACGAGCCGACACCGTCGCGCTGTGGCACAAGGTGACCACGGCGGAGGATGCCGAGTGGACCCGTCGGTACCACTCCGAGGACCCGGACGAGAAGGCCTTCGGCGGGCGCGTCGAGATCACCCTCTCCGACGGCTCCACCGTGACCGACGAGATCGCCGTGGCCGACGCGCACCCGCTCGGTGCCCGTCCGTTCGCGCGGGAGAACTACATCGCCAAGTTCCGGCTGCTCGCCGAGCCCGTGCTCGACGCCGCCGAGATCGAGCGCTTCCTCGCACTCGTGCAGCGTCTGCCTGAGCTGACCGCCGCCGAGGTCGTCGAGCTCTCGATCGTGGCGAAGCCGGGCATCCTCGCCGCCGACGCCCCGAAGGGTCTGTTCTGATGCTGTACGCGACCACGACCGCGGCCGACAAGCGCCGACTCCTGCGCGAACGGCTCGCCTCCGGCGAACTGCTGCGCTTCCCCGGCGCGTTCAATCCGCTGAGCGCCAGGCTCATCGAGCAGAAGGGCTTCGAGGGCGTGTACATCTCGGGTGCCGTGCTCTCGGCCGATCTCGGCCTGCCGGACATCGGGCTCACCACCCTCACCGAGGTCGCCGGCCGCGGGCAGCAGATCGCCCGCATGACGGAGCTGCCGGCCATCATCGACGCAGACACGGGCTTCGGCGAGCCGATGAACGTGGCACGCACGATCCAGACCCTCGAAGACGCGGGCCTTGCGGGCATGCACATCGAGGATCAGGTGAATCCGAAGCGCTGCGGGCACCTCGACGGCAAGAGCGTCGTCGACGAGGACACCGCGGTCAAGCGCATCCGCGCGGCCGCCGACGCCCGGCGCGACCCGAACTTCCTCCTCATGGCGCGCACGGACATCCGCGCGGTGGAGGGCCTCGACGCGGCGATCGACAGGGCGAAGGCGCTCGTGGATGCCGGGGCGGACGCGATCTTCCCTGAGGCGATGCGCGACCTCGCCGAGTTCGAGGCGATGGCCGAGGCGCTGGACGTGCCGATCCTCGCCAACATGACCGAGTTCGGCAAGAGCGAGCTGTTCTCGACCGACCAGCTGAGGGATGCCGGCGTGCGGATCGTGATCTGGCCGGTCTCGCTGCTGCGCACCGCGATGGGCGCGGCGGGCCGGGCCCTGGATACCCTGAACGACGAGGGGCACTTGACCTCGAAGCTCGGTGAGATGCAGCACAGGGCCGACCTCTATGAGCTCATCGACTACGAGTCGTACAACCACTTCGACTCCAGCGTCTTCAACTTCACCATCACGAAGGACTGAGCGGACGATCCCGTTCCCACCACGAAGGAGTGAGCATGGCTGACACGGACATCAAGAAGGGCCTCGCGGGGGTCGTCGCGGACGAGACGGCGATCAGCAAGGTCAACCCGGAGACCAACTCGCTGCTGTACCGCGGTTACCCGGTGCAGGAGCTCGCCGCGACGCAGCCCTTCGAGGCGGTCGCCTGCCTTCTGTGGCATGGCGAGCTGCCCACGGACGACGAGCTCGATCGGTTCCGTTCGGTGGAGCGGGCTCACCGAGCGCTGACACCCGCGGTCAAGTCGGCGATCGACGCGCTGCCGCTGGACGCGCATCCGATGGACGAGGTCCGCACGGCCGTCAGCGTCATCGGCGCCATCGAGACGGCCGGGACCGGCAACGTTCTGGATGCCGTCGGGACGCCGGAGGAGAACCTCGAGCGCAGCCTGCAGCTCTTCGCCGCCCTCCCGGCGATCGTCTCCTACGGGCAGCGGCGCAGGCGCGGCCAGGAAGCGCTGGAGTCGAGGGATGATCTGGACTACGCGGCGAACTTCCTCTGGCTGACGTTCGGTGAGGAGCCGGATGCCGTCGTCGTCGACGCCTTCAACCGATCGATGATCCTGTACGCCGAGCACTCCTTCAATGCGTCGACCTTCACCGCGCGGGTGATCACCTCCACCCTCAGCGACCTCTACTCCGCCGTCGTCGGTGCGATCGGCGCGCTGAAGGGCCCGCTGCACGGAGGAGCGAACGAGGCGGTGCTGCACATCTTCGATGAGATCGGCTCGGCCGACAGGGTCGTGCCCTGGCTCGACGAGGCACTTGCGGTGAAGCGCAAGATCATGGGGTTCGGCCACAGGGTGTACAAGCGCGGCGACTCGCGCGTGCCGACCATGAAGGCGGCGCTCGACACCCTCGTCGCGCACTACGACCGCCCGGATGTCGCCGAGCTCTACGACACCCTCGAGTCCGAGTTCGTCTCGCGCAAGGGCATCTATCCGAACCTCGACTACCCGTCGGGTCCCGCGTACAACCTCATCGGCTACGACACCGTCACCTTCACGCCGCTGTTCGTCGCTGCCCGGATCACCGGGTGGACCGCGCACATCCTCGAGCAGCAGGCGTCCAACGCCCTGATCCGACCGCTGTCGGCGTACAACGGCGAGGACGAGCGCCACATCGACGGCTATGTCGCCGACACCGCAGCGGTGGACGTGCAGGAGCGCCCCGAGGAGGCGGCCGGCTGAGCTCCGCAGCTCGCTGAGCTCGTCGAAGCGCGCGGTCGTGGTGTTCCCTTCGACAGGCTCAGGGAACGGGAAGCCGGCTCGGGGAACTCTGGTAGCTCGCTGAGCTTGTCGAAGCGTGCGGTGGTGGTGTTCCCTTCGACAGGCTCAGGGAACAGAAAGCCGGCTCAGGGAACGACTCCGGTAGCTCGCTGAGCTTGTCGAAGCGTGCGGCGGGTGAGCATGCTAGCTCGCTGAGCCTGTCGAAGCGCGCGGTGGGCTTCTCGCACGACAGGGGACGCGACCGATACGGCCGCGTCCCCTTCAGAGTGGATCCTCAGTGCACCTCGTCCGCAGGCGAATCCTGGAACAGCCGCGGGGCGAAGTCGATCAGGTTCTTCTGCCACACGTCCCATCCGTGCGGGCCGACCGTCACGCCGTCGAACTCGTACTCGATGCCGAGTTCGTCCAGAACCGGCAACGAGCTCATGACCGCCCCGTAGGTGAAGTCGGTGATGTCGCCGGTATACAGACGGTAGAGCTCCGTGCCGGCGTTGATGGCATCGGCATCCACATCCGCCGTGCCTCCGAAGCCCGCCGCGAACGTCCCGATCCACGCGAACTCGCCCGGATGCGCCTTCAGCACCGAGACCGTGCGCGCGCCTCCGGCCGAAAGCCCGGCCAGCGCACGCTCGGCGGGGTCGCTGCTGATGTTGTAGCCGGCCTCCGCGGCGGGCACCACGTTGTCGAGCAGCTCGGTCGGGTAGTCGGTCACGTTGCCGTTGGGCATCACCACGACCATCGGCTCGATCGAGCCGTCTCGCGAGAGGTTGTCCAGGATCTGGCGTGCCCGACCGACCTCGACCCAGTCTGTCCAGCTCTGTCCGCCGCCGTGGTTGAGCACGAACAGCGGGTAGGGCTGAGCACGGTCTGCGTCGTAGCCAGGCGGCGTCCAGACATAGGCGCTGCGCTCCTGTCCTGCCACGCTGCTGTCGTAGGTCATGATCTCCAGCTCGCCGCCTTCCCCTTCCGGCACATCGGTGAGGAGTCTCGAGGCCTCCCCCTCGACGAGGAACGTGCTCCACGCCGGCTCGGAGGTGACAGAGGTCGGGTTGGAGGCGTCCTTGACCGCCTGACGGTCGACGATGAGCCGGTAGTGGTAGAACCACGGATCCAGGGGGCCGATCGTCGTCTGCCAGCGGTCGCCGACCTTGCTCATCTCCGTACGCAGCCAGCTGCCGCCGGGCGCGATGTTCGCCCACACCGAGACGTACTCGGCATCCGAGAAGTCCGTCGTCGTCTCGAAGGTGACGAAGCCGTCCTCGCTGATCCACGGCGTCGGCGTGGTGCCGGACGACGGCGTCTCGAAGCGCTCGGTGAGCGCGGTGTGCCCGTCACTCATCGCGGGGTCGTGCTCCGCACCGCCGAACAGCCGCGGGGCGAAATCGATGAGGTTCTCCTGCCACGCGTTCCAGTTGTGGCCGGCATCGGGGTTCACGCCGTCGAACTGGTAGTCCAGGCCGATCTCATCGAACGCCCGGAAGGAGTCGTAGACGTCGTTGTGAGCGATGTCCGTCGGGTTGCCGACGTACACGCGGAACAGGTCGGTCTTGTTGTTCATCTTCTTGACGGGGATGTCGTCGAGATCGCCGAACCGACCTGCGCCGAACGTTCCGATGGCGGCGAACTCACCGGGGTGCTCGCTGAAGACCTCGAACGTCTGGCCGCCGCCCATCGACAGGCCGGCGAGCGCCCGCTTCTTCTTCGACGGCGACACGTTGTAGGCATCCTCGACGGCCGGGACGATGTTCTCCAGAAGCTCCGTCGAGAAATCGGAGACGTTGCCGTTGCCCATCACGACGATCATGTCGGCGAGCCGGCCGGACAACCACAGGTTGTCGAGGATCTGCTCGGCGCGACCGACCTCCACCCAGTCGCGGTAGCTCTGGCCGCCGCCGTGCTGCAGATACAGGACGGGGAACTTCTTGCCCTTGGCTTCATACGTCGGCGGCAGCCAGACGAGGGCCTCGCGCTCTTCTCCGGCGACCGCGCTGTCGTACGTCATCGTCTCGATGGTGCCCGCCTCCTCAGGAGCGTCGGCGAGCAGCGCCGCCGATTCTCCCGGGATGAAGAACGTGCTCCAGTCCGGTTCGGAGGCGACGCTCGTGGGGTTGCTCGCGTCCTTCAGCACTTTGCTGTCATCTCCCGTGACCTGGTAGTAGTACAGGCCCGGCTCGAACGGTCCGTAGGTCGCCGTCCAGTTGGCGCCGCTGCGCTGCAGGCCGATCTGCGCCCAGTTGTGCGAGGGGCCGAAGTTGCCCTCGATCACCACCTGCGATACGGGGCCGATCGCCTCCTCGACGGCGGCGTTCGGCACGCTGATGCGCAGGTAGCCGTCGTCCTGCACGCCCACCCATGGCTGTTCGATCGCGGTGGCGGGCGGTGTCGTGACCGCCAGCCCGGCGAGGGCGACGAGCGCGGCTGTGAGTGCGCCGATCACCCGCCGCCGTGCTGTGCGTCGGCCAGCGGGCCGACGCTCTGACATGATCTCCATCGATTCCTCATCTCCTGTGATTCGGCCGACTCGGAGAGACGCTCGTTCACGCAGCGACGCTGGAGCCGGATGTCGAGCACGCATATACAACGTAGTAAATGCAGTGCGGGGTCACTATCTCAGGATTTGCATCAGAAGGTCAAGCAATAGTTCTAACGTTGTAAATCACTGGTCGCGAATCAGTCGAGCAGCGCGCACCGATGCGGCGACCTCTCAGTCGCTCGAGACGGTGTCCTCCGCGCGCCCGGGGAAGCCCGTCGACTCGCGACGGACGATCCGGAACCCGGGCTTGATCGTGCGCGGCGGGCGGCGCTGGCCCTTCTCCGCGATCCTCTCGATGAGGAGCTCGACCGCTGTGACGGCGATCTCCTTGCTTCCCGCGTCGACGCTGGACATCGACGGCATCGAGAACCGTGCCTCGTCGATGTTGTCGAACCCGATCAGCGCGACCTCCTCTGGAACCCGCAGGCCCGCCTCGCCGAGAGCGCGGAGTGCGCCGAGGCCGAGCGCGTCGTTCAGCGCGAAGACCGCGTCGAAGGCGACTCCATCGGCGATGAGCTCGCGGATCGCTGCGGCGCCCGCGGCGCGGTTCCAGTGCGCGCCCGTGCGGATGAGGCGGGAATCGATCGGCAGTCCGGCTTCCTCGAACGCCTCGCGGTAGCCGGCGAGGCGCAGGCTCGCAGAGCTCGTGCCGATCGACGGGTCCTCGGCTCCGATCACGGCGATGCGCCGCCGACCGATGTCGAGCAGATGCTCGACCGCCGCGCGCGCCGAGGAGACGTTGTGCATCGTGACATGGTCGGTGGGACCGTCGAAGATCCGCTCGCCGAGCAGGACGAGAGGGAAGTCCGTGTTCAGCGCGTCGACATCCGCCTGTCCGAGCGTGAACGGGCTGAACAGGAGCCCGTCCGTCAGCCGCAGCCGCCCGCCGGTGATGGCCTGGAGCTCGCGGGTGCGATCGCCGCTCGTCTGCTCGACGACGACGCTGAGCCCGTGCGCGTCGGCTGCGCGGATGACCGCATCGGCGAGCTCGGCGAAGTAGTTCTCGCTGAGCGCCGGCACCGCGAGGCCGATGACCCCTGTGCGTCCGGATCGCAGGCCGCGGGCCGAGAGGTTCGGGCGGTAGCCCAGCTCATCGATCGCCGCCTGGACGCGCTCTCTGGTCGAGGCGCGCACGTGCGGATAGTCGTTGATGACGTTCGACACCGTCTTGATCGAGACACCGGCGACCCTGGCGACGTCGTGCATCGTCGAGTCCATCGGCCTCCCCCATCGCTGTGGCACGGTTTGACCGCGCTGTCCCTCACTCTAGCCGTGCGACCCGGACCCAGCCGATCGTGGTGACCGGAGAGGTGGGCGGGGGTGCGGACGGCGAGCCGTCCGCACCCCCGCGAGTCGAGCTACTGACCCAGCTCGTTCAGCACGGTCTCCTGCGCTTCGTCGAGCGCCTCCTGAGCGGAGGTTCCCTGCTCGTAGATCTCGTTGAGGGTGACGGTCCGGAACTGGTTGTCGACCGTGGGCAGGTTCTCGTTGGAGAACGACGAGAAGTGGCCGATGCCGTCCTTCACGGAGTTCAGCACGTCGAACAGGTTCGTCTGGAAGTACTGGTTGAACTTGTTCTCTGGGTTGTGCGTGACGGCGTCGTCCTCCCAGACCGACATGTTGACCGGGTCGAAGCCGAGCACCTCCCACACGGCGACGTTGGCCTCGAGGGAGAGCTTCGCGTAGGCGAGGAACTCGGTGGCGAGCTCCTCGTGCTCTGTGCCGCGCAGCACCGTGGTGCCGGTGCCGCCGCCGCCGATCGTGAGCACGTCAGAGCCCTCGACCTGCGGGGCGGGGGCGATGGCGATCTTGCCGGAGAGGTCGGGCATGTAGTCGACGAAGCGCGAGGTGTACCACGCCGGGTAGACGACGGCCGCGTAGTCGCCGCTGTTGATGGCTCCGTACGCCTCCTCGCTGTCCGGGCTGCCGCCGGGGATGGTCGAGAGCGCTCCGGCATCCTTCATGTCCTGGAACATCTGCATGGTCTCGACGACCTCCGGGCTGTTCACCGCGACATCGCCCATGCCGTCGTCGGTGAACAGCTGCCCGCCGTTCTGGGCGATCGCCAACGGCTCCGTGAAGAAGACGCCGGTGCTCGCGACGCTGAACGCCTTGCCGGTGTCCTGGTTGTAGGTGGTGCCGGCCGCGGCGAAGTCGTCCCAGGTCTTGATCGTCGTGTAGTCGATGCCTGCAGCCTCGAGCAACTCGGTGTTGTAGAACGCGACGAACGCGCCGACGTGCGTCGGGTAGCCGTAGATCTTGCCGTCACGGCTGTACAGGTCGAGCCGTGCCTGCACGATGTCGTCGACGTAGGGCTCGGCCGCCGCGGTGAGGTCGACGAGCGGAGGGTTGTCGCCCTTGACGAAGTTGCCGAACTTCCCCACCTCGATGTCGGCAAGGTCGGGAAGCCCCTGGCCGGAGTTCACGGCGAGCAGCAGCTTGTCGTGCATGTCCTGATAGGGGTAGACCGTGATCTCGAGGTCGACCTTGTTGTCGGGGTTCTCCTCGTTCCACTTCTCGGCCATGTCCTCGTAGACCTGGCCGTGGAGCTCGGCGAACACCCACATGTCGAGCGTCGTGGTGCCGTCGGCGGCGTCGTCGCCGCCGTCCGTCTCGCCGCTGGTGCAGCCGGACAGGGCTCCTACGGCCAAGCCTGCCGCGAGAGTCGCGGTCAGAATCCTTCGGATTCGCATGGTGTTACTCCTGACTGTGATGTGTATTGCGGATGGGAGAGGAACAGCTCGGGATCAGCCCTTCACCGCTCCTGCGGTCATGCCTTCGACGAAGAACCGCTGGAACGCGAGGAAGAGGATCAGGATCGGGATGAGGGAGAAGAACGAGCCGATGATCAGCAGCTCGTAGTTGTTGCCGTAGGGCGTCAGCAGGGTGTTCAGGCCGATCGGCAGGACGAACTTCTCCGGCGTGCGCAGAACCAGCAGCGGCCAGAGGAAGTTGTTCCAGATGGTCATGCCGTTCAGGATCGCCATGGCCGCGAAGGCGGGCTTCGCGATCGGGGCGACGAGGCGGAAGAAGATCCCGAACTCCGAGACGCCGTCGACACGACCGGCCTCGAGGATCTCCTTCGGGACGCCGAGGAAGTACTGGCGGAAGAAGAAGATCGTCACCGCTTGCGCGAGGAACGGCAGCACGACGATCCAGTACTGGTCCGCGGCGCCCATGTCGTTGACCTGGACGTACAGAGGCAGCATGAGCATCTCGAACGGGATCGTCATGAGGATGATCACGAGGATGAAGCCCAGACTCTTGCCGCGGAACTCGTACATCGCGAACCCGTAGGCCACGAAGGAGCTCACCAGCAGCGTGCCCACCACCTGCACGACGGTCAGCACCAGGCTGTTCCAGAACCACGGGAAGTACAGTCCCGAGTCGGTGAAGAGCAGGACGTAGTTGTCGAGGCTCAGCTTCGAGAAGTCGATCGAGAACGAGATGCCGTTGCGGATCACGTCGTTGCCGTCCTGGAACGTCCCCACGAAGATCGCGAGCACGGGAACCAGCGAGACGAGGGCGATCGCGATCAGGAAGGCGCTCTGGATCAGCACCGCGGTGCGGCGCTTCATCGTGCGCGGGGCAGGGTTCGTCGCCGTGCGCCCCTGAGTGATCAGCGTCCGGGTCGTGGTCATCGCAGCGACTCCTTCTTGAATGTTCCGGTGGCGATGAGCTGGGTGAGGTTGATCGCCAGCACGAGCACGAGGAGCACCACGCCGACGGCCGAGGCGAAGCCGAGGTCGTTCTCCTGGATGCCCTTGCGGTATAGGTAGCCGACGATCGTGAGGCCCTGGTTGTTCGGGGAGTTGTTGCCGGCGTAGAGCATGAAGCTCTCCAGGAACATCGCCAGCCCGCCGTAGACGCTGATCGTCGTGACATAGACGATCGTCGGCTTGAGGCCTGGCAGCGTCACGTGGAAGAACTGCTGGATCCTGCCCGCACCGTCGATCGACGCGGCCTCGTAGTACTCCGTCGGGATGGCCTGCATGCCCGCGAGGAAGTACATCGTGTTGACCCCGGCCCAGCGCCAGAGCGCCAGCAGCAGCAAGGCGATGAGGCCGGTGACGTCCTCGCGCAGCCAACGCACCGGACCGAAACCCAGGAAGTCGACGATCTGGTTCATGAGGCCGGAGTCGGTCTCGGAGAACATCAGTCGGAACACGATTCCCGCGACGACCACCGAGGTCAGCGCGGGCACGAACAGCGCCGACTTGAAGAAGTTCTTGATCCTGCTGCTGCCGATCCTGGAGTTGATGATCGCGGCCAGCACCATCGGGATCGGGACGAGGAGCACGAGAGTCAGCACCATGTAGCGGATGCTGTTGAACATCGCCTGCCAGAACACGCCATCGCGCCACAGGCGCTCGTAGTTCGCCGTGCCGATGAAGCTGGCCTGACCGTACAGGACCTCCTGGAAGCTCATGATCACCGAGCGGCCGACGGGCACGAGCCAGAAGACCAGCAGCGTCACGAGGAACGGCAGGATGAACAGGTACGGCGCGAGCCGCTGGTTGTAGAGCAGCTTCTTCATTCGGTGTGTCTTCGTCATACCGGGTTTCTTCCTCGAACCGAGCCCTCAGGGCGGGACCTCTCCGTCCTCGGTTGAGAAGGCTATCCATGTTGCGCAGAATTTACAACGTTGTATTTTCTCGGCGAGAAGTCCATGCTGGAGCAGGTCTATCGACGACGATGATCTTTTTAACGATGAAAGGGCGCACTCATGGCTGGCGAGATCTGGCGCGATCCCGAGCGCAGCGTCGCGGAACGGGTGGATGCTCTGATCGCCGTCCTCGGCGACCAGGAGAAGACGGCGCAGCTCGGCGGGTACTGGGCGGATCAGCGCACCTCCGGCGAGATCATCGCGCCCATGCAGGACGTGTTCTCCGAGGGGCGGCCCTCGTTCGAATCCGCCACGCGCCACGGGATCGGTCAGCTGACCCGCGTCTTCGGGACGGCTCCGGTGTCAGCCGCCGAGGGCATGGCACGCATCCGCGACGCCCAACGGCACCTCGTCGACCGGACACCGCACGGCATCCCCGCCGTCGTCCACGAGGAGTGCCTGACCGGATTCACCACGCTCGGGGCGACGGTCTTCCCGACCGCCCTCGCCTGGGCGGCGACCTTCGATCCCGAGCTCGTGGGGGAGATGGCCCGGGCCATCGGGCGGGACATGGCGGCTGTCGGCGTGCATCAGGGGCTGTCCCCCGTCCTCGATGTCGTCACCGACTATCGCTGGGGGAGGGTCGAGGAGACGATGGGTGAGGACCCGTACGTCGTCGCCACGCTCGCCTCGGCGTATGTGCGCGGGCTGCAGGAGGCCGGCATGATCGCGACGCTGAAGCACTTCGCGGGGCACGCGACCTCCCGCGGCGGCCGCAATCATGCTCCGGTCTCGATGGGCGAGCGCGAGCTGCGCGATCTCGTGCTGCCGCCGTTCGAGATGGCCGTGCGCAGCGCAGGCGCCAGGAGCGTCATGAACTCCTACACGGAGACCGATCGGGTGCCCGCCGCGGCCGATCGATGGCTGCTCACCGATCTCCTCCGCGACGAATGGGGGTTCGAGGGGACCGTCGTCTCGGACTACTGGGCCGTGGCCTTCCTCAAGTCCAAGCACGCCGTCGCGGCATCCATGGCCGAGGCCGGCCGGTTGGCCCTGCACGCAGGCCTCGACGTCGAGCTGCCGGACATCTCGGCGTTCCTCGCACTGTCCGAGGATGATCCTGAGCCGGAGCGGACGGCCTCCGACGTCGACACCGCGCTTCGCCGCGTGCTCAGGCAGAAGATCGAGCTCGGGCTGCTCGACGAAGGCTGGTCGCCGGCGGAGCCCGTCGATCACGACCTCGACAGCGCGGGCAACCGGGACATCGCGCGGCGGATGGCCGAGAAGTCCGTCGTGCTCCTCGACAACCCCGGAGGCCTGCTCCCCCTGCCTGCCGATCTGCGCCGCCTTGCGATCATCGGCCCCTGCGCCGATGATGCGAGCGCGATGATGGGCGCCTACTCGTTCCCCGTGCACGTGCTGCCGCGGCATCCGCAGCTCGGTCTCGGCGTCGACGCCATCGCGCTGCCCGATGCTGTGCGGGAGGCGTTCCCGCACACCGAGATCGCCCTGGAGCGGGGTTGCCCGCTCCAGCTGCCCGCCACGGAGGCGGAGCTCGATCGTGCCGTCAACGCCGCTGCGCGCTCCGATGCGGCGATCGTCGTCGTCGGCGATCACGCGGGCATGTTCGGCAAGGGCACATCGGGGGAGGGCTCGGATGCTCCTTCCCTCGAGCTCCCCGGTGACCAGGGCGAGCTCGTCGACCGCATCCTCGACACAGGGGTGCCCGTCGTGCTCGTCGTCCTTTCCGGCCGCCCCTATGCCCTCGGCCGGTTCCTCGATCGCGGCGCAGCCGTGGTGCAGTCCTTCATGCCCGGAGTCGAAGGAGCGGGTGCGCTCGCTCGCATCTTCGCCGGCGCTGTCAATCCGAGCGGCCACCTGCCGGTGCAGATCCCCGGCAGCCCGGCCGCGCTGCCGCACACCTATCTCGCCCCGCCCCTCGGGCAGGACGGCGACCGGATCAGCAACCTCTCGATCGCTCCGGCGTTCCCCTTCGGGCATGGTCTGTCCTATACGACCTTCGAGGTGCTCGACCTCTCCCTCGACAGGATCGAAATGGAGACGGATGCCGCCGTCACCGCGACCGTGACCGTGGCCAACATCGGAGATCGCAGCGGGGAGACGGTCGTCCAGCTCTACTGTGCCGACCCCGTCGCGCAGGTCACCCGGCCCGTGCAGCAGCTCGTCGGCTACGCCAGGGTCGCGCTGGACCCGGGCGAGCGCAGGTTGGTGTCCTTCGCGCTGCACGCCGATCGGTTCTCCTTCACGGGGCTCTCCCGCCGGAGGATCGTCGAGCCGGGCGAGATCATCCTCTCCGCAGGGCTCTCCGTCGGCAGACTCCCCCGGAGCGCATCCCTGCAGATCACGGGCCCCGTGCGCGAGGTCGTCGACCCCGTGCTGGAAACCGTCGTCGCATGATCACGCCTCGCCACGGCGGGCAAGAAACCGGAACAGAACAGGAACGTGCAATGCCCTCAGCCCATCTCACCGTCGACCCGCACTTCGTGACGGGACGAATCCACCGCCGACTCTTCGGCGGCTTCGTCGAGCACCTCGGGCGCCACGTCTACGACGGCATCTACGAACCCGGTCACGAGACGGCAGACGCGGAAGGGTTCCGTCAGGACGTCATCGACCTCGTCCGTGAGCTCGGCGTCACCACGATCCGCTACCCCGGCGGGAACTTCGTCTCCGGGTTCCGCTGGGAGGACTCGGTCGGCCCCCGCGAGCAGCGCCCTCGCCGTCTCGACCTCGCCTGGCACTCCACCGAGACGAACGAGGTCGGGCTGCACGAGTTCTCCTCGTGGCTCGACAAGGTCGGCAGCGACCTCATGCTGGCCGTGAACCTCGGTACCCGCGGCACGTTGGAGGCCATTGATCTTCTCGAGTACACCAACCTGCCGGGGGGAACCGAGCTCAGCGAGCGCCGGCGTGCGAACGGCCGCGACGAGCCGTTCGCCGTGGAGATGTGGTGCCTCGGCAACGAGATGGACGGCCCGTGGCAGCTGGGTCATCGCTCTGCAGATGACTACGGCAAGCTCGCATCGCAGACCGCCAAGGGCATGCGCCAGCTCGACCCCGATCTGAAGCTCGTCGTCTGCGGTTCGTCCGGAGCCCAGATGCCGACATTCGGTGAGTGGGAGCGCGTCGTGCTCCAGCACACGTACGACGACGTCGACTACATCTCCTGCCACGCGTACTACGAGGAGAAGGGCGGCGACACGGGTTCGTTCCTCGCCTCAGGCGTCGACATGGACCGCTTCATCGAGTCCGTCGTGGCGACGGCGGATCATGTCGCCGCTGTTCGCGGCAGCGACAAGCGCATCGACATCTCCTTCGACGAGTGGAACGTCTGGTACCTCGAGCGGGACAGGAGCATCGACACGATCTCCGGCATCGACAACTGGCCGGTGGCTCCGCGGATCCTCGAGAACGTGTACACGGTGCTGGACGCGGTCGTCTTCGGCGGCTTGATGATCTCGCTGCTCAAGCACGCCGACCGGGTGACGAGCGCGTCGCTCGCACAGCTGGTCAACGTCATCGCCCCGATCATGACCGAGCCCGGAGGGCCGGCCTGGCGCCAGAGCACGTTCTTCCCGTTCTCGATCACCTCGCGCCTCGCGCAGGGCGAGTCGCTGGAGCTCAAGCTCGACGCGCCCGTCTACGAGACGGAGCGCTATGGGGAGGTCTCCCTGGTGGATGCCGTCGCCACGCATGATGCCGCGACCGGCCGCTCAGCCCTGTTCCTCCTGAACCGCAGCCTGGACGAAGCCGTCACGGTGACCGTCGACATCTCCCGCCTCGGCGACGTGGCGGTGCTCGAAACCCATACATTGAGCGACGACGACATCCATGCGGCGAACACGGTCGCCGACCAAGAGCGCGTCGCGCCGGTCCCGAACGAGACCGTGTCGATCACCGACGGCGTGCTCACGATCACGCTGCCGCCGATCTCCTGGAGCGCGGTGTCCCTCGGCTGATCGCCGGGGCGTCGGCGGCTGTTCCCTTCGACAGGCTCAGGGAACGGGAAGCCGGCTCAGGGAACGACTCCGGTAGCTCGCTGAGCTTGTCGAAGCGCGCGGTGGGGCGTTCCCGTCGACAGGCTCAGGGAACGGAATGCTGGCTCAGGGAACGGAGATTGTCAGGCGCGAAAAGGGCGCCCGCTCATCGAGCGGGCGCCCTTGGCCTCTCGGCTGCGCTCAGGCGAGTTCGATCACCGACCAGGAGACGGCGGGAAGCGTCGCGCGGACAGCCCCGTCGACCACCTCGGCGGTCAGCGGCACCATGTGCACGGCATCCGGCGTCGTCTCCAGGTTGGCCGTGCGGCGGTCGCCGCCCTCGGGGATCGTCAGCACCTCGGCGTTCACGACGCGCAGCCCGGTGCCGAAGCCGCGGAGGTCGACCGTCAGATCGCTGTCCTCCTCCAGAGAGCGGTTGGCGACGAAGAGCACGACGCGGCCGGTCTCCTCGTCCCAGGTCGCGGCGGCGTCGACGGCATCCACATCGCCGTAGCGCTTCGTGGCGATCTGCGGTGCCGACACCGCGAGGCGCAGGATCCGTCCCTTCGCGAGGCGGGCGACACGCTCGAACGGCCAGAAGCTCGTCTGCCGCCAGGCAGGGCCGCCCTCCTCGGAGCGGATCGGGGCGATGACGTTCACGAGCTGCGCCTGGTTGGCGATCTTCACCCGGTCGCCGTGGCGCAGGAGGCTGTTCAGCAGGGTGCCGACGACGACGGCATCCGTCACCGAGTAGGTGTCCTCGATGAGCCGCGGATGCTCGCGCCAGCCGGCCGCCTCGATCTCGGCGGACTCCTCGGTGTTGTACTTCTTCTGATCCCACACGTTCCACTCGTCGAACGAGATGTCGACCTGCTTGGTGTGCTTTCCGGATGCCTTGACCGCGTCGATCGTGGCGATGACGCCGTCGATGAAGGCATCCATGTCGACGGCATCCGCGAGGAACGACGTCGTGTCGCCGTCGTGCTCCTGGTAGTACGCGTGCATCGAGATGTAGTCGACCTCGTCGTAGGCGTGCGTGAGCACGGTGTGCTCCCACGTGCCGAAGGTCGGCATCTGCCGGTTGGAGGAGCCGACGGCGACGAGCTCGATCGAGTTGTCGACAAGCTTCATCGCCTTGGCGGCCTCCTGCGCGAGGCGGCCGTACTCGTGTGCCGTCTTGCCGCCGATCTGCCACGGGCCATCGAGCTCGTTGCCCAGGCACCACAGCTTGATGTCGAAGGGCTCCGCCGCACCGTTCTTGCGACGCAGGTCAGACCAGTACGTACCACCGGGGTGGTTGGCGTACTCGACGAGCGAGCGGGCCTCCTCGACGCCGCGGGTGCCGAGGTTGATCGCCTCCATGATCTCCACGTCCGCCTCGCGCGCCCAGTCCACGAACTCGTGCAGGCCGAAGGCGTTGGTCTCGATCGTGTGCCAGGCGCCGTCGATGCGCACGGGTCGGTCTTCGACGGGACCGACGCCGTCCTCCCAGCGGTACCCGGAGACGAAATTGCCGCCGGGGTAGCGGATGACGGTCGGACCCATCTCCTTGACGAGGGCGAGGACGTCCTTGCGGAAGCCACGCTCGTCGGCCTGGGGATGGCCGGGCTCGTAGATGCCGGTGTACACGCAGCGACCCATGTGCTCGACGAAGGATCCGAAGAGCCTGCGGGGGACGTCGGCGATGGTGAAATCGCGGTCGATGGTGATGCGGGCCTGAGACATTGCTCTCCTTGCTGGGTGGGGATGGGTCACTGACCGCCGAAGCCGCTGGTCGCGACGCCCTTGACGATCTGCTTCTGGAAGATGATGAACACGATGATCAGCGGCAGCGCGGCGAGCACGGCCTGGGCCATGACCTGCGCGTACTGCACGCCGTAGGCGCTGATGACCGTCTGCAGCCCGACGGGCAGCGTCATCAGCGTGGTGTCGTTGATGACGAGGAACGGCCAGAGGAAGTTGTTCCATGCGCCGATGAACACGAAGATCGCGACGGATGCCAGGATCGGCCTCGACAGCGGAAGCACGATGGACCAGAAGATCCGCAGGCGCGTTGCGCCGTCCACGCGTGCCGCGTCCTCCAGCTCGATCGGGATCGCATCGAAGAAGCGCTTGAGGATGAACACCATGGCCGGAGCGACCACCTGCGGCAGGATCAGACCCCAGTGGGTGTCGATCATGTTGAAGGCGAGCATCTCGTAGAACAGCGGGATGATCAGCACCTGGGGTGGCACGACGATCGAGGCGATGACGGCGACGAAGAGCCACTTGCGTCCGGTGAAGTCCAGCCGCGAGAAGGCGTAGGCGGCCAGGGCCGAGATGGCGACCGTGATCACGGTGACGGCGGTCGCCGTCCACAGGCTGTTCCAGGCCCAGACGTAGACGTTGCCCTGCGACAGGATCGCGGCGAACGCCTCCGTGGTGGGGCCGCTCGCGCCGATCCAGCCGGGGTCGCCGGATGCGGCATCCGTCTCGGTCTTGAAGGCCGTCGCGACAGCCCAGAGAAACGGGAGCAGCCAGCCGATGGAGAGGAGCAGCAGTACGGCGAACGCGGCGATCCGCAGGGGGCCGAACGGCTTCTGGCCGGGGAGGTGCGAACGACGCGGTGCGCGGGGTGAGGCGGTGACGACCGCCTCCGTGGGGGTGAGCGTGGTCGTGGACATCAGATCTGCTCCTTCCGGCGGCGCGTGATCAGAGCCTGCGCGACGCCGACGATGACGATGAGAGCGAAGAAGACATAGGAGATGGCGGCCGAGTAGCCGAACCGGTAGCTGGTGAAACCGGCCTCGTAGATGTACTGCACGATGGATCGAGTGGTGTCGCTCGCGACCCCGCCGAGCATCTGGTACGCCTGGTCGAACAGCTTGAGAGAGGCGAGGATCTGCAGCAGCACGATGAGCACGGTCGCAGGGCCGAGCTGCGGGAGCGTGATGGAGAAGAACTGCCGCCATGCTCCTGCGCCGTCCAGCGACGCCGCCTCGTACTGCTGCGGCGGGATGTTCTGCATCGCGGCCAGGTAGAGCAGGAAGTTGAATCCGACCGTCCACCACACCGTCGCGATGACGATGGACAGCATGTTCGTCTCGGGGTTCTGCAGCCAGGCGAGCGGCTCGAGCCCGAAGAAGGCCAGGATGTTGTTGGCCGCACCGATCTGCGGGTTGAAGATCCACACCCAGATCTGCGAGATCACGGTCGACGCGAGCAGATACGGCATGAAGAACGACAGACGCCACAGCCACTGGCCGGGAAGTCCGCGGTCGACGAGCGCCGCCATGAGCAGTGCGATCACGACGAGCGGGACCGTGGACAGCAGTGTGAACCACACGGTGTTGCCCAGCGACTGCCACATGACCGGGTCGCTCAGCGCTTCGGCGTAGTTGGCGAATCCGACGAATCCTCCGCCGGCGCCGGTGAGCGACTGGTCGGTGAAGCTGAGGATGATGCCGTGGATGATCGGCCACACGAGGAAAAGGGCGAAGGCGATGAGGAACGGGGCGAGGAAGGCCCAGCTCACGAGCTGTTCGCGCCTCGGCGTCGAGGAGCGGCGGGAGCGGTGGTCGCCCGGCTTGCCGGTGACGATCGCGGTGGTGGAGCCGGTTGCGGTGGTCATGACTGCCACGTCCCTTCCGGGTCGGCCGGGTTCGGTTGCGAGAGCATCGTGTTCACGCGCGCCTCGAACCGGTCGATGGCCGCGGCGGGGTCGTCGCCGTTGAGGAGCACGCCCTGCACGGCGGCGCCGAACTCGCCCTGGAAGTTCGACCCCGACCCGGTGAACCAGGCGATCGGGTCGTAGACGACGTGCTGGGCGGCCTCGGCGTAGTGTGCCTGGGGGATGAGGTCGGCGTAGTCCGCCGACTCCGTGACAGGAAGGAACGCCGGGATGTGGCCTGCCTCGGCCCAGTCGAACGAGCCCTTGAGCATGTCGGCGACGAACTGGTAGGTGGCATCGCGCTTCGCCTCGTCGGGGCTGGACTGGTGCGGCAGGACGAACGAGTGCGAGTCGGCGTAGACGGCAGGGGTGCCGTAGATCGTCGGGATCATCGTCGCATCGAAGGGAATGCCTGCGTTCTGCATCGTTCGGAGCTCCCAGACGCCGGTCATGAACATCCCGCTCTTGCCCGTGGCGAACTCCGCCACGGCAGTGCCGTAGTCCGCCTGGGTCGCGGCGATCTCGCCGTCCAGCAGGGACTGCATGAGCGTGAGCACCTCGATCGCGGCATCCTTGTCGATGTCCGCCTTGCCGCCTGCGGGCAGCTCGATCTCGAGGCCGTGCTGCGCGTACAGGCCGTAGAACAGTCGCCACATCTGGGCGCCGTCGCCGAGGTAGCCGTAGGAGAGGGCGTGGCCTTCGGCGGAGCCGGCGACCGTGCGCAGCTGGTCGAGCCACTCCTCCGGCGAGGAGACCGGCTTCAGCGTGCCGTCGGTGGCGAGGACGCCGGCAGCGTCGCAGACGTCCGTGTTGAACATCAGCACGAAGGGGTGCGCGTCGAGTGCGACGCTGAACATGTCCTCGCCGACGAATCCCTTCTCCCAGATGGGTGTCGGGAAGGTCGATGAATCGACGCCGAGGGCGGCCAGCTTGTCGAGATCCCACGGGTCGAGAAGCCCGCCGGGAGCCCAGCCGACCGTGCGGGTCGCGTGCATGATCGCGACGTCCGGCGCGCGGCCGCCGGCGGCCGCCATGGCGAGCTTCGTGTAGTACGGCGTTCCCCAGGCGAGGACGGTCGGACGGATCCGGTAGGTGTCCTGCGCGGCGTTGGCCGCGTCGAGCAGCGCCGACATCGTGACGCCGTCGCCGCCGGAGAGCAGATGCCAGAACTGCAGTGTCTTCGCGTTCGTCGCGGCGGGGGAGCCGGGGGCGCAGCCGGCGAGCAGGGCGGCGCCTGCAGCCAGGGATGCGACGGAGAGGAACTGTCTCCTGGACAGCTCGAGCGGGGGTGTCATCGGCACTCCTTCGTGACCGGGGTGGCGCACCGGGATCGGGGCGCCTCCATCATTACATCGTGGTAATGGCGTGCGCAACCACGTTCTCCGCCCGGCGTGGCGGGCGTGAGAGCGGGGTCAGGGGCGGTGGCCCCTGGGGGTGCGCGCGGTGCTCGCGCGTTCGATCACGCGGTGGGACAGCGTGAGGGCCCGGGGGGCCGTGGTGCGGTCGTCCATCCGTGACAGGAGGAGGCCGAGTGCGGCCTCGGCGAACGCTCTGCGGTCGAAGGCGACCGTCGTCAGCGACGGCGAGGTGAAGCGCGAGAACTCCACATCGTCGAAGCCGGTGACGATCACCTGGTCGGGCACGGAGATGCCGGCGTCGTGCAGGGCGTGCAGCACGCCCGCGGCCATCGAGTCCGTGAAGGCGATGACCGCGTCGAACGCGACGCGACGGTCCAGGAGCTCGCGCACGCCTTCGGCGCCGGCAGCCATCGACCAGGGGAGCCGGTTCACCTCGAGCTCCGGGCCGTGCGGCAGCCCGGCCTCGCGCAGGGCGTCTCGGACGCCGTCCAGACGGAGGCGGCTCGTCGCGGTGGCGACGGAGGCGTCATCGTCGCCGCCGACGACGGCGATCCTGCGAGCGCCGCGGGCGATCACGTGACGGGCGGCATCCGCACCCGCCTGGCGGCTGTCGATGCGCACCTGATCCACCCGGTTCTGCTCGACCTCTCCGATCACCACGATCGGCGGCAATCGGTCGGCGTCGCGCACGACGCTGTCCTCGAGGCGGATCGGGTTCAGGATGAGCCCGTCGACGAGGTGCGCCCTGGCACGGGAGAGGAGCTCCTGCTCGCGGACCGGCTCGGCGGCGGTCTCCTCGATCTGGACGGCGAGCCCGCGGGCATGGGCGGCTTCGACGATGCGGTGCACCAGCTCGGCGGAGTACGCGGTCGCGAGGTCGGGGAGGGCGAGCGCGATCGTGCCGCTACGGCCCTGACGGAGGCCGCGCGCGTTGAGGTTCGGCACGAAGTCGAGCTCGGCCATCGCGGCCTCGACGCGGGCCCTGGTCTCCTCGCGGACGAAGACGGTGCCCGTGACCACGTTGGACACCGTCTTGGGGGAGACGCCGGCGAGGGCGGCGACGTCCTTCATCCTCGGTCTCGGCGTCAGCGTCACCCGAACAGGATAGTCCGCGGGTTTCCCTTCGACGAGCTCAGGGAACGGAGGGAGGAGCTCGCTGAGATGCTCGCTGAGCCTGTCGAAGCGTCGAGCTCGCTGAGCCTGTCGAAGCGTGCGGGGCTCCGTCCCTAGACTCGGCGTATGCCCTTCCCGCCGTCCATGCCGCACGCCGTCTTCACCGGAGCTCTGGGCGATCCCTCCTCGGGCGCCTGGTTCCCCGCGCAGGCGGTCGTGAGCGGGGGGCTCATCACGCTCTGGGTTGCGTCGGCCGGGGCGTGGACGCAGGTGTTCAGCGTTCCCGCCGGCCAGGTCCAGGTGCGCTCCGCCGCCCAGCGCATCACCCTCGTCGTCGGAGCGCAGAGCTATCCGATCCTCGCCGACCCGGCGTCGGTGTATCGGGCGCTGAATCTCACGGGGATGGGCATCGCCGGCGACCTCATGGGATCTGACCGCTTGGCCATCGCGAGCGGAGTCGGCCGCGCCGCGAACGTGGCCGGGGCCGCTCAGGCCTTCACCGCCGGCGGCGGCACGGAGTTCCTCGCCGCCGCGCGCTTCTCGGGCGCTCGCGTGTCACGCTTCGGCTACGGCGCGATCATCGCGCTCGGGTGCGGCGGCGGTCTGGCCGTCGTGATCGCCACGCTGGTCATCACCGTGCTGCTGCTCAATCTCTGAGCCGAGGATGCGGGATGCTCGCTGAGCCCCGTTGGAGCTCGCTGAGCGTGTCGAAGCGCAGAAGCGTGCGGGCGGGTTCCCTTCGACAGGCTCAGGGAACGAGAAGCGGCTCAGGGAACGGTGAGTGCAGTGCTCGCTGAGCTTGTCGAAGCGCGGTGCTCGCTGAGCTTGTCGAAGCGCAGAAGCGTGCGGGCGGGTTCCCTTCGACAGGCTCAGGGAACGAGAAGCGGATCAGGGAACGAGAAGCGGCTCTGGGAATGCCTGCCGAAGCGCGCCGCTCGGCTCAGCTCGTCGGCAACCACACCCGCATCGTCGAAGGGCCGCGCTGCGCCCAGTCGTGGTAGGCGATCAGCGGCGTCTCCGTGACCGCACCGGTGGCCCTGTTCCGCACCGGCACGACCACATGTCCATCGCGCTGCGTCGGTGTGCCGGCGATGACCGCGTCCACGACATCGGCGCCGAAGTCGATCGATTCGAGGGCCAGCACCTCCGGGCCTCGTTCGACGGCGACGGTGCCGCGCACGGCATCCACCCGCGGATCGGGCTCGGTGACGCGCGGCGCCACCGGCAGCGAGAGCTCGATGAGGTCCCCGGCCCGGAACGCTCGTCGGATGACCGCGAATCCCGGCGCGACCTGCTCCGATGAGCCTGCGACGCTCAGCGACGCTCCGCCTGCCCACCCCGGCACGCGCAGCGAGAGCGCGAACTCGGCATCCTCCACGATGGTGACGCGCACCCGCCCGTCCACCGGGTAGCCGGTCTCGATGTCGAGCGAGACCCGGCGGCCGTCGGAGAGCATTGTGCGCACCCGCGACGTGGCGTACTGATGCACCTGCACGCCGTCGTCGTCCGCCGTGGCGACGTAGGCGCCCAGACTCGCGAAGGTCCGTGCGACGTTGGGCGGACAGCAGGAGACGTCGAACCAGGGCGCCCGCAGCGACGAGGATGCTCTCGACGAGGTCGAGTCGGGATCGGCAGGCTCGCCGGGCACGCGCTGGTGCAGGGTGTTGGCGTAGTAGAACGCGCGGCCGTCGGGGGAGGGCGAGGTCGCGACGACGTTGTAGAGCGTGCGCTCAATGAGATCCGCGTACTCCGAGGAACCGGTCGCGAGCAGCAGCCGCCACGAGAACATGATCGACCCCACTCCCGCGCAGGTCTCCGAGTACGCCCGGTCGCTCGGCAGCTCCCAGTCGTCGCCGAAGGCCTCGTCCTGGTGATGCGAGCCCTGCCCGCCGGTGATGTAGGTGCGCCGTTGGACGGTCCGCTCCCACTGCCGGCGCAGCACGTCGAGCAGCTCGCGGTCGTCGGTGTCCACGGCGACGTCGGTGGCCCCCGCCGAGAGGTAGTTCGCCCGCACGGCGTGACCGCGCAGCACGTCGGCCTCCCGCACCGGGATGTCGTCCTGGTAGTACCTGCGCCCCCACTCGATGTCGCGCAGCGTCCCCCGTCCGTGCCGCTCGACGAACAGCGCGGCCTGGTCGATGTACCGCCGCTCGCCCAGCGCCCTGCCGAGCTCGGCGAGCCCCACCTCCACCTCGGCGTGGCCGCAGATGGCATCCCGTCCGTCCTCACCGAACTCGCGGCACACGAGATCGGCCGCTCGCCGAGCGATCTCGACGAGATCGGATGCCTCAGGCCGGGTCCGCGCCCTGGCGACCGCCGCCTGGAAGAGATGCCCGAGGCAGTACAGCTCGTGGCCCCACTCCAGATCCGACCAGCGCTCGCCCTGCCCTGGCCGACCGAATCGGGTGTTGAGGTACCCGTCCGCCTCCTGCGCCGCGGCGACGCGTGCGACGATCGCGCCGAAGCGCGTCCCGAGCGCCGCATCCGACGTCCTCCCGATCTCCCACGCGAGCGCCTCGAGGTACTTGTAGACCTCGGAGTCGGAGAACTCGCGGCCCCGGCGACCTTCCGGGAGCAGGCCGCGCGCCGCGAGGTCGAAGTTGGGCAGCCAGCCCTCGGACTCCAGCCGGGACTCGATGTGCGTCAACGTCGCAGCGCCGTTGACGCGTTGGCGCTCAGCCCAGAAACCGTTGGAGATGACGACCTCGTCGAGGCCGAGGGGTCGCAGGCGCCCGCGGGCGGGCACGACGGGGGCGAGGGGGGTAGAAGACATGGTCATCCCTTGAAGGCGCCGGACATGAAGCCGCGCACGTAGTGGCGTTGGAGGATCAGGAAGAGCACGATGCACGGCAGCGCGAGCACGACGACACCGGCCTCGGTCGCGCCGTAGTCGACCACGCCCTGCACCTGACCGCGGAGGTTGGCCACGGCGAGCGGCAGCGTCATCCGGTTCGAGTCGTTGATGAGGATCAGCGGCGCCATGAAGTCGTTCCAGGCGGTGAGGAAGGCGAACAGGCCGACCGTGACGAGCCCGGGCTTCACGGCGGGCAGCAGCACCCGCCAGAGCGCGCCCCAGCTCGAGCATCCGTCGACCATCGCCGCCTCGTCCATCTCGCGAGGGATCGACTCGAACGAGATCCGCATCATGAACATCGAGAACGGCAGCTGGAACATCGTGATCACGAGCGCCACTCCCACCAGGGAGTTCTGCAGGCCGACGGCGTTGAGGATGACGTACAGCGGGATCAACAGGGTCGCGTACGGCACCATGAGGATCGCCAGCGTCAGCAGGAACAGGGCGTTCTTGCCGGGGAACGAGAATCGAGCGAAGGCGTATCCACCCAGCAGCGAGATGAACAGGGTGAGCACCACGGTCAGCGTCGAGACGAACAGCGAGTTGCCCAGGTATACCCAGATGCCGGCCTGGTACTCGCCGAGAGCGGCGTAGTTGCCGAACCCCCAGCCGTCGGTCTGGCTGGTCCCCGCGACGGGGCTCACGGAGGAGACCCCGGTCCAGATGAGCGGATAGAGGAAGATCACAGCGAGGGCCGTGGTGAACACCCAGTACGGGATGCCGTAGACGAGGCGCCTCGCCGTCGAGCGGTACCGCGGAGTGCTCGGCTGGTGGTGCGGCGCGACGATCGTGCGCGTGAGGGTCTGGGACACGGATCTCAGCTCTCGTCGGGGCGCCGGAAGGCGCGCAGCTGGAAGATGTTGATCACGATGAGCGCCGCCAGCACGATCACCGAGAGGGCGCCGGCGATGCCGAGGCTGTTCTGGCCCTGGAAGGCGACGTTGTAGATGAGCTGGACCACGGTCATCGTGCTGTTGTCCGGTCCGCCCTTGGTGAGGATGTAGAACTGCTCGAACGCGAGCAGCGATCCGGTCACGCACATCACCGTCGTCAGGGCGAAAGTGGGCTTGAGCAGCGGCACGGTGATGTCCCGGAACGTCTGCCAGCGGCTCGCGCCATCGATGCGCGCCGCCTCGTAGACGTCGTCTGGGATGCCCTGCAGCCCGACGAGCATGAGGAGCATGTAGAAGCCGGCGTACCGCCACACGATGAGGAAGATCGTCGACCAGAGCGCGCCCTCCGGGGTGCCGAGGAAGGTGATCCCCCACGATTTCATCAGGTCGGCGAACGGGCCGGCGATCGGCGAGTACAGCACGTAGAACAGCAGCGAGGCGGATGCCAGCCCGAGCGCACTGGGGATGAGGAACGCCGTGCGGAGGAACCCCTTCCACCGGGTGGACTCCTGCACCAGCAGTGCCAGCCCGAGGCCGAGGCCGAGGAGGATCACGGTGGTGATCACCGTGTAGAGCAGCGTGAAGCGGATCGAGTCCCAGAACAGTCGGTGGGTGACGGCATCCGCGTAGTTCTCCGGGAAGTTCACGCCCTGATTGCCGCTGAGCAGGGGCCAGTCGGACGCCGACATCTGCAGCACGAGCACGAGGGGGACGATGAACAGCGCCGCCACGAAGATCGCGGTGGGTGCGGCGTACAGCCAGCCCTGCACGGGGCCGCCGAATCCGGTGCGGACGCGGCGGCGACGACGCAGCGGCGGTGCGGTCGAGGTCATGGATGCTTCCTTCGATGGGGTGGGGCGGCTCACGCCGCCCCACCGTGAGGTCACTGGCCGAGGATCGCGGTGATCTCGTCGTTGTCCGCGTCGACGGTGTCCGTTCCCTCGAGCACAGCGTTGCGCACGAGTGTCAGCCAGGGGCTGCCAGGAGCGTTGAACGCCTGCTGGAAGTTGATCGCGACGGGGGTGTCGCCCTGCGCCGCGACCTCGTTGATCGTCACGAGCCGGGGGTCGGCCGCGGCGTACTCGTTGTCGGCGAGGTCGCCTCGCGAGACGGCGTTGCCGTCCTGGGCGAGCACCTCGACCTGCGCCTCTTCGGACATCATCCAGTTGAGGAAGTTCCAGGCCTGCGCGGACTGCTTCGAGTCCTTCGAGATGCCGATGCCGTCTCCGCCGACGAAGGTGGATGCCCCGCCGTCGACACCGGGAAGGCCGGCGACGCCCGCGTCGAACTCGAGGGTGGGCAGCAGGGTCGCCGGGAACGGCATGATGCCGACCTTGCCCTCGCTGAAGGCGGCGGTCCAGGTGGGACCAGCCTCGTCCGTGGAGCTCGGCAGGATCGCCCCGGCCTCCTGGAGCTCCTCCCAGGTCTCGTAGACCTCCTCCGCCGCGTCGCCGGCGAGGAGCGCCTCGGTGCCGTCGTCGCTGAGGACCTCCTCACCGGATGCCCAGATCGACGGGAACCAGGTGAAGACCAGGCATCCGCCGCAGTTGAGGCCGGTGGCGGTGCCGTAGGTGTCCGGCTTGTTCAGCGCTTGCACGGCCTGAGCGGCTTCGGAGAACTCCTCGAGCGTGGCGGGTGCCTTGTCGGGGTCGAGGCCTGCCTCGGCGAAGAGCTCCTTGTTCCAGAACAGCATCGAGAGGTCCAGGACGAAGGGCAGGACGTGCTCGGCGCCCTCGTACGTGCCGGCGGAGAGGTGGCCCTGGTTGATGGAGTCCTTATAGTCCAGGCCGTCGATCTGCTCGGTGATGTCCTGGAAGAGCCCCTGCTGGACCCAGTTCGGCACGTACACGATGTCGGCCGCGAAGAGATCGGGGAGACCTCCCGAACCCGCGGCGGCACCGACCTTGGCAACGTAGTCGTCGTTGGGCACGACCGTGAGCTCGACCTGGTTCTCGTGCGAGGCGTTGTACGCGTCGACGAGGAGGTTCGCCTGGTGCTCCATGGGTGCGCGGGTCCACAGGGTGAGCGTCGAGCCGTCATCGACGCCCTCGGCCGTGATCGGCTCTTCGGGCTCTGCGGATTCGCTCGTGCCGCAGGCGGCGAGGCCGCCGAGAAGGCCTGCGAGGGCCAGGACGGTGCCGGTGCGGATCAGTGCACGGCGTCGGGGGATGTGCATGGGATTGCCTCCTTGGCTCCACTTCGAGCCGGTGTGTCGGACGGGTGCTGCCGCCGATCGACGGCGTTGTCGTTCAGAGGGCTCGCCAACGAAAACGTCGAAACCCCTTTCGGAAAGGTATAGCGCGATTCAAGGCGCGCGGTCAAGCAATCTTTTCGATAACCTTTCCGTGCGAACGAGGAGAGACATGGCCACGAATGACGCGGGCGGCAGGGCGGCGACGCTCAGCGATGTCGCGCGCCGTGCCGGGGTCTCCATCGCCACGGCATCGAAGGCGCTGAACGATCGGGGTGACGTCGCGGCGGCGACGAGGGCGCGTGTGCGCGCCGCCGCCGAGGAGCTCTCGTTCACTCCCAACGCCATGGCACGGGGCCTCCTCGCCGGACGCACCGGCACCGTCGGCCTGCTCACGAGCGACCTCGAGGGTCGGTTCATGATCCCGATCCTCATGGGCGCCGAGGATGCGTTCGGTGCGGGGCGCGTGAACGTGTTCCTCTGCGATGCGCGTGGCGATGCGATCCGCGAGCAGCACCATCTCAAGGAGCTCCTCAGTCGCCGTGTCGACGGGATCATCGTCGTCGGGCGGCAGACGGATCCCCGGCCGTCCCTCGGCCAGGACATCCCCGTCCCCGTCGTCTACGCCTATGCGCCGTCCGACGACCCCCGCGACCTCTCGCTCACACCGGACAACGAGCAGGGCGGACGCCTCGCGATCGAGCATCTGCTCGCCTGCGGACGGCGGAGGATCGCGCATATCTCCGGGGATCCCGCCTACGCGGCGGCCCAGGACCGTGTCGCAGGAGCCAGAGCCGCGCTCGCCGAGGCCGGGCTCGACTTCGTCGCAGAGCCGATGTTCTCGGAGTGGACGGAGCACTGGGGGCGCGATGCGGCTGCCCTCCTGCTGCAGCGGCATCCGGACATCGACGCGGTCTTCTGCGGCTCGGACCAGATCGCGCGCGGCGTGCTGGACTCCGCGCGCGACCTCGGCCGCATGGTGCCGGACGATCTCGCCGTGATCGGCTACGACAACTGGGAAGTGCTCGCCACCAATGCGAGGCCGGAGCTGACGAGCATCGACGCGAACCTGCAGCAGCTCGGTCGGCAGGCGGCGCAACGGGTCTTCGACGCCATCGACGGCGTCGACATCGGACAGGGCACCCGGAGGCTTCCGGTGCGGCTCGTGATCAGAGGCTCGACGATCGCGCGGCGCTGACGTCCCGACCCGCTCGCTGAGCCTCCCCACCCAGCTCGCTGAGCTTCCCCACCCAGCTCGCTGAGCTTGTCGAAGCGTGCGGGTTCCCGCTGGGAAGCTCGCTGAGCCTGTCGAAGCGTGCGGATGTGTTCCCTTCGACAGGCTCAGGGAACGAAACTCGCGCTCAGGGAATGGAGAGCTCGCTGATCTCCGCTGGGGAGCTCGCTGAGCCTGTCGAAGCGTGCGGGTTCTCACTGAGAACCTCGTTGAGCCTGTCGAGCGTGCGTGTCGCCGCTGAGAAGCTCGCTGAGCTCGTCGAAGCGTGCGGGTGTGTTCCCTTCGACAGGCTCAGGGAACGAGAAGCGTGCGGGTTCTCTCGCTCAGACCTCGTCGCGCCAGGAGTGCTGCGGATCGAACCCGAGCACGCGACGCGCCTTGTCGATCGAGAGCAGCGTCTCGTTCGGCCCGATCTCTCGGGTGACCGGGACCCCGGGGAACACTTCGGCGATGAGCTCGGCGTTCGGACGCGACATCACGGTGTCGGCGGCGGCGATGATGAACCTGTCGAATCCCGGCTCCGCGACCTCCAGGGCGCGCTGCACGGCCTGCGCGCCGTCGCGGGCGTCGATGTACCCCCAGAGGTTCCACTTGCGCAGCCGGGCATCCGCGTCGAAATCCGCGAAGGCGGCGTAGTCCTCCGGCACCATCACGTTCGAGAAGCGCAGCGCAGTGATCGACACCTCCGGATGCCAGCGGACGAGCTCGGTCGCCAGCTGCTCTTCGAGGGTCTTCACGAGCGAGTAGACCGACTCCGGGCGGGCCGGATACTCCTCGTCGACCGGGATGTAGGGCGGCGGCACGTCGAACGGCAGGCCCAGCACCGTCTCGCTCGATGCGTACACGATGCGCTGGATGCCCAGCCGCACGGCGGCCCAGAACACGTTGAACGTTGCAGGCATGTTGTTGTGGAAGGTCGCGACATCGCTGCGGATGCCCGGTGCGGGGATCGCCCCCAGGTGGACGACGGCGTCGATGCCGTCGTGGCGGTCGCCGACGGCGGCGAGAGCATCCACCACCTGGCCGTAGTCCGTGAGATCCACCTGCACGAAATCGGGGCCGCGCGTGCCCGCGACATCCATGCCGATGACCTCGTAGCCGGCGGCACGCAGTTCGCGGGCGACGACGCGGCCGAGCTTGCCCGATGATCCGGTGAGAGCGATGCGCATGGGTACATGCTGGCACGGCCGACGCCCGCGTGGCCGTACACTCGACCGCGTGAGTGCCCCGAGCCCCGATTCATCGCGCGCCGTCGGCGTGCGCGACGTCGCCGCACGCGCGGGAGTCTCCAGGCAGACGGTCTCCCGCGTGCTGAACGACCATCCAGAGGTGGCCGCCGAGACGCGCGAGCGCGTGCTCGGGGCGATGGCCGAGCTCGGCTACCGGATGAACAACGCCGCACGCGCCCTTGGCACGCGGCGCTCCCGCACGATCGGCGTGCTGGCCTCGGACGCGCTGCAGTACGGACCCTCACGGTCGATCGCGGCGATCGAGGCCTCGGCGCGCGAGGCCGGTTACTGGGTCAGCGCGGCGTTCGCGGATGCCGGTGACGCGACCGCTGTCGCGGGTGCCGTCGATCATCTCGTGGCACAGGGCGTGGAGGGCATCGTCGTCGTGGCGCCGCATGCGCGCACGCTGGAGGCACTCGACGCGGTGAGCGTCGGCATCCCGATCGTGACCCTGCACTCGGCGGGGCGCGGCCGCCGCGGCTTCACCGTCGACCAGGTCGCCGGTGCGCGGCTCGCGGTCGCCGCTCTCGCGGATGCCGGGCACACCCGCATCGCCCATCTCGCGGGACCTGCGGACTGGCTCGAGGCCGAGTCCAGGGCCGATGGCTTCGCCGCGGAACTCGCGGCCCGGAGGCTGCCCGCAGGCCCGGTGATCGTCGGCGACTGGTCGGCGGGGTCCGGATACGCCGCGGTCGCCGCGGTGCGCGCCGCCGATGTCACCGCGGTGTTCGCGGCCAACGACCAGATGGCGCTCGGGCTTCTCGGCGGACTGCACGAGGCAGGGTTGGCTGTTCCCGGGGACATCAGCGTGGTCGGCTTCGACGACGTCCCGGATGCCGCGTTCTACTGGCCGCGGCTGACGACCGTGCGGCAGGACTTCGACGAGCTCGCACGCCGCGCGGTCCTCGCCGTGGTCGGCGGTGCCGACGCATCCGCGGCGCCGGTCGCGCCGGTGCTCGTCTCGCGGGCGTCGGTCGCACCACCTCGCTGACGACGCAGGCGGCGGCGTGGCTTCGGTTGGCGGGTGTGGTCGGATGCGGGCCCGGATTGCGGCAGGTGCTGCCAGGTGGATGCTGGTTGACGCTCCATCCGCCCCGCCGGTACAATACTGTGACCGGTCACAGTGACACTCGAGAAGGTACCCGTGAGCAACGAAGCCCCTGTCTTCACCCCTGAGGTGGAGGCCGCCATCGCCACCGTCCGCGCCGACGTCGCCCGCCTGCACGGCGAGCTGGTGCGCTACAACCTCATCGTCTGGACCGGCGGCAACGTCTCCGGTCGTGTGCCGGGTGCCGACCTCTTCGTCATCAAGCCCTCCGGCGTGAGCTACGACGACCTGACGGCCGACAACATGATCCTCTGCGATCTCGACGGCAACGTCATTCCAGGCACGGCGGGCAGCGAGCGCTCACCGTCGAGCGACACGGCGGCGCACGCCTACGTCTACCGTCACATGCCAGAGGTCGGCGGCGTCGTGCACACCCACTCCGATTACGCGGTCGCCTGGGCGGCTCGCGGCGAGGAGATCCCCTGCGTGATCACCGCGATGGCCGACGAGTTCGGCGGGCCCATCCCGGTCGGCCCGTTCGCCATCATCGGCGACGACTCGATCGGCCGCGGCATCGTCGAGACGCTGACGGGCCACCGCAGCCGCGCTGTGCTCATGCAGAATCACGGCCCCTTCACGATCGGCGTGGACGCCAAGGATGCTGTGAAGGCGGCCGTCATGGTCGAGGACGTCGCCCGCACCGTGCACCTCGCCCAGCAGGCAGGGCCGGTCATCCCGATTCCGCAGGAGGCCATCGACAGCCTCTACAACCGCTACCAGAACGTCTACGGACAGAACTCGGACGCCCGCCGATGAGCGCTTCGACAGGCTCAGCGAGCGAGGAGCGGACGGGCGCGGCATCCACCGCACGCGAAGACATCCTCGCCGGCCGCACGAGCCTCGGCATCGAGTTCGGCTCCACGCGCATCAAGGCGTGCCTGATCGGATCCGACGCCTCTGACGTGCTCGCGACCGGCTCCTTCTCGTGGGAGAACCGGCTCGAGGACGGCCTCTGGACCTACGGCCTCGATGAGGTCTGGCAGGGGCTGCAGACCGCGTTCGCCGCGCTCGTCACGGATGCCGAGGAACGGCACGGCGTGCGACCTGCGACCTTCGGCGCGATCGGCGTCTCGGCGATGATGCACGGCTATCTGGCCTTCGACGCCACGGGCGAGCAGCTCGTTCCGTTCCGCACCTGGCGCAACACGAACACCGGCGTCGCGGCGGCCGAACTCACCGAGCTGCTCGGCGTGAACATCCCGCTCCGCTGGTCGATCGCGCACCTGCACCAGGCGGTCGTCGATGCCGAGCCGCACGTTCCGCAGCTCGACTTCGTGACGACGCTGGCCGGCTACGTGCACTGGCGCCTGACCGGCGAGCGGGTGCTCGGCGTCGGCGACGCCTCCGGGATGTTCCCGATCGACTCGGCGACGGGCGACTACGACGCGCGGATGCTCGGGGCCTATGACACGCTCGCGGGCGGCCGGCTCCCCGCATCCGTCTCCGCGCTGTTCCCCGCCGTGCTGTCGGCGGGCGCCGCCGCCGGGGCGCTCACCCCCGAGGGTGCTCTGCTGCTCGACCCGACGGGGACGATGCCGGCCGGCATCCCGCTCTGCCCGCCGGAGGGCGACGCCGGAACCGGCATGGTCGCGACGAACTCCGTCGCACCGCGCACCGGCAACGTGAGCGCCGGCACGAGCATCTTCGCGATGGTCGTGCTCGAGCACCCCCTCACCGAGGTGCACCACGAGCTCGACCTCGTGACGACCCCGGCGGGCGACGCCGTCGCGATGGTGCACTGCAACAACGGCGCCTCCGAGCTCGCCGCCTGGGCGGGGCTGTTCACCCGGTTCTCCGCCGCGGCTGGCCGGCCGCTGGACGACGACGCCGTCTTCGACGCCCTCTTCCGCGAGGCGCTGGAGGGCGAAGCGGATGCCGGGGGCCTCATCGCCTACAACCACCTCGCCGGCGAGCCCATCGCCGGTCTCACCGAGGGGCGCCCGCTGTTCGTCCGCACTCCTGACAGCGCCTTCACCCTCGCGAACTTCATGCGGGCGCAGCTCTACGGCGTGTTCGGCACGCTGGCGCTCGGCATGCAGGTGCTCGCCGCCGAGGGCGTGCAGCTGGATCGGATGTTCGCGCACGGCGGCATGTTCCGCACCGCCGGCGTCGCCCAGCGCTTCCTCGCCGGTGCCCTGGACGCACCCGTCGCCGTCGGCGACCTCGCGAGCGAGGGCGGGGCGTGGGGCATCGCGGTGCTCGCCTCCTACCTCGGTCGCGACGAGACACTGGGCGAGTACCTCGCCGAGCAGGTCTTCGCCACGGCATCCCTCGCCACCGCAGACCCCGACCCGGCGGACGTCGCCGGCTTCTCCTCCTACCTCACCCGCTACCGCGCAGGTCTCGCCATCGAGGCCGCCGCGACCACCGCCCTCTCTTGAACCCGCAACACCACGCCGAAACCGCTGCGACATCGCAGCGTTTCGGCGTGGTGTTGCGGGCTCGGGATGAAGAAAGGAAAGACATCCATGGCTAAGCTCACCACCTCCCTCGACGGCTACGAGGTCTGGTTCCTCACCGGCAGCCAGCACCTGTACGGCCCCGAGACGCTCGCGCAGGTCGCCGAGCAGTCCCAGGAGATCGCGCGCCTGCTGGACGAGGCGGGCGACGTGCCCGTGAGGATCGTCTGGAAGCCGGTGCTCACCGACGCCGCCGCCATCAAGCGCACAGCTCTCGAGGCGAACGCCGATGAGAAGGTCATCGGCTTGGTCGCCTGGATGCACACCTTCAGTCCGGCGAAGATGTGGATCGCGGGTCTCGACGCGCTGCAGAAGCCTCTCGCGCACCTGCACACCCAGGCGAACGTCGAGCTGCCGTGGGCCGACATCGACTTCGACTTCATGAACCTCAACCAGGCCGCGCACGGCGACCGGGAGTTCGGCTACATCCAGACCCGCCTCGGCGTCCCGCGCAAGACGATCGTCGGCCACGCCTCCGACCCGCGCGTGCAGCGCGAGCTCGGCACCTGGCAGCGCGCGGCCGCAGGCCTCGCGGCATCCCGCGACCTCAAGCTCGCCCGCTTCGGCGACAACATGCGCTTCGTCGCCGTCACCGAGGGCGACAAGACCGAGGCCGAGCTGCGCTTCGGCGTGCAGGTGAACACCTGGGGCGTGAACGAGCTGGCGGATGCGGTCGCTGCGGCATCCGAGGAGGCCATTGACGCGCTGGTCGCCGAGTACGAGGAGCTCTACGAGGTCGTCCCCGAGCTGCGCAAGGGCGGAGAACGCCACCAGTCGCTGCGCGACGGCGCCGCGATCGAGATCGGTCTGCGCTCCTTCCTCGAGGAAGGCGGCTTCGGCGCCTTCACGACCTCCTTCGAGGACCTCGGCGCGCTGAAGCAGCTGCCTGGCCTCGCCGTGCAGCGCCTCATGGCGGAGGGATACGGCTTCGGCGCCGAGGGCGACTGGAAGACCGCCGTCCTCGTGCGCATCGCGAACGTCATGGGTGCCGGCCTCCCCGGGGGTGCCAGCCTCATGGAGGACTACACCTACGACATGACGCCGGGCGATGAGCTCATCCTCGGCGCGCACATGCTCGAGGTCTCCCCGTCGCTCACGACGGCGAAGCCCACGCTGGAGATCCACCCGCTCGGCATCGGCGGCAAGGACGACCCGGTCCGTCTCGTCTTCACCGCGGATGCCGGCCCCGCCGTCGTCGTGGCGCTCAGCGACATGCGCGACCGCTTCCGCCTCACCGCGAACGTCGTCGAGAACGTCGAGCCGCGCGCGGCGCTGCCGAACCTGCCGGTGGGACGTGCGGTCTGGAAGCCCGCGCCGGACTTCACCACCAGCGCTGCGGCGTGGCTGACCGCCGGTGCCGCGCACCACACCGTCATGTCGACGGCCGTGGGGCTTGAGGCCTTCCGCGACTTCGCCGAGATGGCCGAGGTCGAGCTGCTCGTCATCGACGAGGACACCACGCTCGTCGAGTTCCAGAAGCAGGTCCGTTGGAACCAGGCCTACTACCGCCTGGCCCAGGGCCTCTGACCCCGATCGACTCCTTCCGCTGTGCGGGAGAGCAAGGAGCATCCATGACTACTCCGGTTTCGGGTCGACAGCTGACGATCGCGGCGCACGGGTACCGCGCGGTCGTCGCCAGCGTCGGGGCATCCCTGCGCGTCCTGCAGTTCGAAGGGCGCGACCTCGTCGTCCCCTTCGATGAGGACGAGGTGCGGCCCGGCTACCGCGGCGCGACGCTCGCGCCGTGGCCGAACCGCATCGTCGACGGCCGATACTCCTTCGGCGGCGCGGAGCACCAGCTGGCCCTGACCGAGCCCTCCCGCGGGCAGGCCCTGCACGGCCTGCTGGCGTGGGCGGACTTCTCCGACCGGATCGTCGAGGCGGATCGGGTCGTGCTCGCGGCCGTCATCGAGCCGCAGTCGGGATACCCCTTCCGCATCGAGGTCGAGACGGAGTACCGCGTCGACGCCGAGGGGCTCTCGCAGACCGTCACGGCGCGGAACCTCGGCGCGGATGCCGCGCCGTGGGGCACCGGACCGCATCCGTATCTCGTGGCCGGTGACGGTCACGTGGACGACTGGACGCTCGCCCTCCCGGCATCCGAGGTGCTCACCGTGACGCCGGATCGCCTGAGCCCCGTGGCCGTCGAGCCCGTGTCGGAGCATGCGGAATGGGACTTCCGCTCGCCGAGGACGATCGGTGACGTCTTCATCGATCACGCCTTCACGGCGTTGGATCGGACGGACGGCGTCGCCGAGGTGCGGCTCACCACGGCTGGCGGAACCGGTGTCGCGATGAGCTGGGACGGGCGCTGCCCCTGGATGCAGGTGCACACGGCCGACAACCCAGGCCAGGATGAGATCCACCGGATCGGGTTGGCCGTCGAGCCGATGACCTGCCCGCCGGATGCCTTCAACTCCGGCACGGACCTGGTGGTGCTGGAACCCGGTGCTGTGCACGCGGCATCCTGGAGCATCCGGGCGATCTGAGCAGGCGAGGGCGTTCGGCCGTCGCTCCGCGGGCACGGGTGTCGCCTCCTCGCTCTACGATGAGACCGTGACGAACGAGACTCCGGAATCCCCGCTCGCCTCCAACGCCGGGCAGCACGCCTTCGGTGCGACCTTCTCCTCCGCGCGCGTGTCCGGAGAGCAAGAGCCTGCGGCCGCGGCGACGTCGGTCCCGGTGGCTCCTGACGCCGTCGCGACCCCGGATGCCGCAGAAGCGAGCGGCTCCGCGTCCAGCGCTGCCCCGGCGGTGGCTCCGGAGACGACCGGACAGGTCCCGGATGCCGCGCAGCCGTCCGCCCCGTCGGTCCTTGATGCCGCAGCCGCTCCGGACTCCGTGCCTGCCCCCGAGGTGGTACAGCCCGCTCCGGAGGTGGTGCAGCCCGCGCCCGAGGTCACCGCGCCCGCAGCCTTCACCGCGCCCGGCGGGTACCCCGCGGGCGAGGCAGCCGTCGCCTACCACGCCGACCCGTCCGCCGTCGGCCACCCGGCGCAGCCTGCTACCGGCTACCCCGGCGCGCAGCCAGAGCCACAGTACGCCGCGACGGCGGCTTATCCCGGCACCGCAGGTTACCCCGGCGCCGCCGGCTATCCCGGGCCGGAGACCGCGGCGTATCCGACCGGTGCGTACGACCCGAATGCCGGACAGTACCCCGCTCCCGCGCCGAGCAAGCCGATCTCCAAGGGCCTCATCTGGGGTCTCGTCGGCGGAGGCGCGGCGCTGATCCTGCTCATCGTCGCTGCGATCGCCGTGCCGCTCGCCCTGCGCGGGCCGCAGGTGACCGCCGGTGACGCCGTCGAGAGCTACCTCACCGCCCTGCAGGACGGCGACGCCGAGGCAGCGCTGGAGTACGTCGACTCCTACGGGAACACGGATCTGCTCACCGATGAGGTGCTGCAGGCATCCCTCGATCTCGCCCCGATCTCTGACATCGTGATCGGAGAGTTCGACGAGGACCGCTACAGCGCCACCGTCCCGGTCACCTTCTCGCTCGGCGGGCAGCCGATCGAGCGCGAGTTCGACGTCTACAAGTACGACGACGACTGGGTGATCGTCGACGCCGTCGTCTCGGTCTACACGGTCAGCGGCTTCGAGGGTCTCGGCCTCACCGTGAACGGCGCCGAGCCGCCGGCCGACGAGGGCTTCGACGTCTTCCCCGGCACGTATGCCTTCGAGCTCGCCAGCGACGCCTTCGCCCTCGAGGGCGGTGAGCCCGTCGTCACGATCGCCGATGCCGACGACGCCGAGGAGCTCTGGGAGCTCAGCCCCGTGCTCAGCGAGAGCGGCAGCGCCACCTTCAAGACGCTCGTCACCGACGCGATCAACGAGTGCGTGGCGATGAAGACGCTGTCCACTCCGTGCGGCTGGGACATCTCGGACATCGACCTCTCGGGTGCGACCCCCATCGAGGGGACCGTCACCCGCACGCTCACCGATGACGGCGCGGCGACCCTCGCCGACCTGACCCCCGAGTACTACTCCGGCACCACGGTCACGAGCTACGACTCGATCTCTGTCGACATGACGCTCGAGGGCGAGTCCGACGGACAGCGCGCCACCTACGAGGTCTGGTGGGGCGGTTACATGGGCACCCCGGTGGTGGACTTCAGCACCGAGACGCCCACGCTCACCTGGGAGTGACCGAGCGAGGGGGTGGATGCTTCGGGCATCCGCCCCCTCGTCGTCAGGCCAGGGCCGCGAGCAGCGCCGCAGCCGCGGATGCCGACGACTGCGGGTTCTGTCCTGTGATGAGCAGGCCATCGGTGACCACGTGGTCGCTCCACGGCTCGGAGATGTCGAGCTGCGCCCCCTGAGCGCGCAGGGCGGATTCCAGGAGGAACGGGGCGCGGTCCGCGAGGCCGCCGATGCGCTCCTCCTCATCGGTGAACGCGGTGATGCGTCGACCGGCGACGAGCGGTGCGCCATCCGCGGTGCGCGCCGCCAGCAGTGCGGCCAGGCCGTGGCAGACTGCGGCGAGCGGACGGCCCGCGGCGACCGTCGCGGTGATCAGCGCGCCGGATGCCGTGTCGGTCGCCAAATCCTGCATGGGGCCGTGCCCGCCCGGGTAGTACACCGCGTCGAAGGCATCCGGCTCGACCTCGGCGAGCACACGGGGCGCGGCGAGGCCGGGGATCGCCGCGATCGCCTCTGTATCGCCATCCTGCAGGCTCCCGGCGTCGACGACGGGTGACGCCCCTCCCGGCGTCGCGAAGACGACCTCGTGGCCGGCCTGCGTGAGCACGCGGTACGGGGTGAGCAGCTCTTCGGCCCAGAAGCCGGTGGGGTGCTCCGTGCCATCGGTGAGCGTCCAGGTGCGGGCGCCGGTGACGACGAAGAGGACAGTGGACATGAGAGGACTCCTTGATCTCGGCGGCGGATGCCGCGGGCGTGCGCTGCTCAGGACAACGGGGTGCAAAGTGAAGAGATTCCGATAGATTCGCGATATGAACGATCGGATTTCCGATGGCTTGGCGGACCTCGCACTCTGGCGCACCTTCCTCGCCGTGCATCGCGCGGGCTCGGTCTCGGCCGCGGCCAGGGTCCTCGGCATCGCGCAGCCGACCGTGACCGGCCACCTCCAGGCGCTCGAGCGCTCGGTGGGCGAGACGCTCTTCGTCCGTGGCGCGCGCGGGGTGACGGCGACCGCGCGCGCGGATGAGCTCGCCGCGCGGCTGTCGGCGCCCTTCGAGCAACTGGCGGCGGCCCTCGGCGGAACAGGGGCCGCGATGCCGGTGGAGCCCGTGCGGATCGGCGCGGCCGCCGAGTTCACCGCATCCGTCGTGATGCCCGCTGTCGCGCCCCTGGTCGCCGCAGGGCTCAGAGTGCAGGCGACAACAGGGCTCGCCGACGAGCTCCTCGCCGCGCTGCGCGAAGGCCGGCTCGATCTGGTGGTCTCCTCGGTCCGTCCGCGCGGGCGGATGCTCGCATCCGCAGGCCTCGTCGACGAGGAGTTCGTGCTGGTGGCCTCGCCGCGCCTGGGCATCGACCCGGCTGATGTCGCGCGGCAGGGACCGGATGCGCTGGAGCGGCATCCGCTGCTCGCCTATGCGCAGGACGTCCCGATTCTGCGCCGGTACTGGCGACACGTCTTCGGCACGAGGCTCGAGCGCCGCCCCGAGCTGGTCGTCCCCGATCTCCGAGCGCTCGCCGCGGCATCCGTCGCCGGAGCAGGGGTGACCGTGCTGCCGACCTACCTCATCGCAGACGAGCTCGCCGAAGGCAGGCTGGTCCCGCTGATCGAGACGGATGATCCGCCCATCAACACGCTCTTCCTCGTGCGGCGCCCCGGCGCCCCGACGGCCGTGGACCTCGTCGAGTCGGCGCTCCGGAACGCCGTGGAGTGACGGTCAGCGGGCAAGCCAACCCCGAAGCGCCCTGGTGACCCACGGCAGCACCCAATAGGTCATCACGGGCGTGAGCACGAGCGTCGTGGCGAGGACGCGCAGCCAGATCGGCAGGTCTCCCCAGCCGGGGATGGGCGCCGTCAGATACGTGAACAGGAGGTTGACCGGGAAGAACCCGAGCCAGATCGTCACCGCCTGCTTCCACCGCGGTGGGGCGGGAGCGGGAGCGTCCTCGGCGATCACCGCCACGGAGCCGGTGGCCGGCTCCCCGAACCATCCCTCGATGCCGGTGCGGCGGCGAGTGCGCTCGCTGCGCACGAACCCCTCGCCCATCGACAGCCACCACGCCCGCTCTGACGAGTTCTCCCAGGCGTCTAGGGTGGCATCGCTCGCGAAGCGGTAGAGCATGTGCCAGACGTGAGAGCTCTCGCCGGCCCTGATCCAGCCGGAGCCGAGGAAGCCGGGGTACTTGTTCGCGAGGTTCACCCCCGTCTGCACCCAAGCGGTCGCCTCGGCGATGCGCGCGGGGTCGACCTCTCGGCGGATGGACACGGTGACGGGTTCGCTGGACATGGTGGCCCCTCGGTGGTTCGGATGCTTGTGGCGCATCCGAGTGTAGGCCGCCGATGTTTCTCCCGTGCTACGGATGTTCTCCTTCCGAGTGCGTAGGTGCTACAGCGGCACGACGAGCGGCGTCCCGGTGTGCGGATCGGGGATGACCGTGCATTCCAGACCGAACACCTCCTCGACCCGCGCGGCGGTGACGATGTCCGACGGGCTCCCCGTTGCCACGATCCTCCCGTCGCGCATCATCACCATGTGGTCGGCGAAACGGGCCGCCTGATTCAGATCGTGCAGCACTGCCACGACGGTCCGTCCCTCCCCGTGCAGGGCGCGGAAGAGCTTGAGCAGGTCGTACTGGTGCGCGATGTCGAGGAAGGTGGTCGGCTCGTCGAGCAGCATGGTCGGCGTCTCCTGCGCCAGCAGCATCGCAACCCAGACGCGCTGACGTTGCCCGCCGGAGAGCTCGTCGACGAGGCGTCCGGCGAGCTCGGTCGTCCCCGTCGCCTCGAGGGCCGCGGCGACGGCGAGCTGATCCTCGCGCGACCACTGACGAAGGATCGTCTGATGCGGATGGCGGCCACGCGCCACGAGATCGGAGACGCGGATGCCGTCCGGGGCGATCGACGTCTGCGGCAGCAGCCCCAGCTCCTGCGCGATCCGCTTGGTCGGCAGCTCCGAGATCGCGCGGCCGTCCAGCAGCATCCGCCCTTCTCTGGGGCGAAGCAGGCGCGCGAAGGCGCGCAGCAGCGTGGACTTGCCGCAGGCGTTCGGGCCCACGATCACGGTGAACGAGCCTGCCGGGATCCGCACGTCGAGGTGTTCGGAGACGACACGACCGTCGTAACCGATGGCGAGGTCCTGGGCCTCGAGCCGCGCGGTGACGGGCGGGGCGGTGAGAGCGGTCGTCGGGGTGGGTTCGGAGGAGGTCATCGTCTTCTCGCTTCCTGGATGAGCAGCCAGACCAGGTACACGCCGCCGAGGCAGACGGTGACGATGCCGACCGGGAGCTGGGTGGGGGCGAACAGGCGCTGCGCGAGCAGGTCGCTGGCGACGAGCAGCAGGGCGCCGACCGCTGCGGAGGCGGTGAGCGTGACGCTCGCCGAGCCGGTCAGACGGCGCGCGATCTGCGGAGCCGCCAGGGAGATGAAGGCGATCGGCCCCGCCATCGCGGTCACCGCGGCCGTCAACCCGACGCCGAGCACGATGAGCGCCAGCCGCACGCGTCCGGTGCGGACGCCGAGCGCGGATGCGGTGTCGTCTCCGAGCTCGAGAAGGTGCATCCGGTCGGCCAGCAGGCCGACCGCGACGGCCAGCGGGAGGATGATCGCGCTCGCGATGGCCACCTGGTCGGCGGTGACGAGATTCAGCGAGCCCGCGCCCCAGGCGCTGGCGAGGAGGGCGATGTTGAGCTCGGCGTTGAGGATGATCCAGGTGTTCACCGATGCCAGCATCGACGCGACCGCGATCCCGACGATGATCAGCCGGAACCCCTGGAACCCGCGGCGGAAGGCCAGCAAGTACACGAGCAGGGCCGTCGTCGCGCCTCCCGCGAGGGCGCCGACGGCTGTGGTCGCCGTGCCGGCGCTCACCATCGTGATCATCAGCAGAGCGCCGGTGTATGCGCCGGCGTCGAAGCCGATCACGTCGGGGCTGCCGAGCGGATTGCGCGTGAGCGACTGGAAGACGGCCCCGCCGATGCCCAGCGCAGCTCCGAAAACCACCCCGGCGAGCACCCGGGGCAGACGCCACTCCAGGATGACGAGCTCGGCCTTGGGGTCGCCGAAGCCGAGGAGGGTTAGCACCACCTCGCCGGGCGAGAACGTCGAGTCGCCCTGAGCGAGCGCGAAGACACCGACGACGACCGCGCCGAGCACTGCCGAGAGCGTCACGATCGTCGCGCGCACGCCGATCCTGCGCGAGAAGAGGGGATGCCGGGGTGCGAGGATGCGTCGGCCGGCATCCACCGCGGGCAGCGGCCCGCTCACAGTCCGCTCGCCTTCCGGCGGCGCACGAGGAGGATGAGCACGGGCGCTCCGATCAGGGCGGTGACGATGGACACCGGAAGCTCGCCGGAGCGCAGCACGACGCGGCCGACGACGTCGGAGGTGAGCAGCAGCAGCGGCGCGGCGAGGACCGTGCCGAGCAGGATCCAGCCCTGATGTGGACCGACGAACCAGCGCACCGCGTGCGGCACCATGAGCCCGACGAACGCGATCGGCCCGGCCGCCGCGGTGGCGGCGCCGCAGAGCAGGGTGACGGCGACGATGGAGAGCACACGGGTGAGGACGACTCGAGAGCCGAGGGCGGTGGCCAGATCGTCCCCCAGGGCCAGCGCGTTCAAGGAGGGGGCGAGGCAGAACGCCAGGACGAGGCCCGCGGCGAGGAACGGCAGCACCGTGTAGACGTCGGGGGTGAGGGAGGTCAGCGAGCCGGCGCTCCACGTGCGCATCGAGTCGAACGCCTTGGGGTTCAAGAGCCCGATCGCAGAGACGACACCGCCCATCACCGCCCCCAGGGCGACACCGGAGAGCGTCATCCGCATCGGGTCTGGCGCGCTTCGTCCCGCCGAGCCGATGAGGTACACGAGCACCGTGGCGGCGACCGCCCCGGCGAACGCGAACCAGATGTAGCCGCTCGCGGCCTGCAGGCCGAAGAAGCCGACGCCGATCGCGATGCCGAGGCTCGCGCCCGCGTTGACGCCGAGGATGCCCGGATCGGCGAGCGGGTTGCGCGTGAAGCCCTGGATGAGCGCGCCGGCGATGCCGAGCGCGGCGCCCACCGCCAGGCCGACGACCGTGCGGGGGATGCGCATGCCGAGCATGATGGCTCCGGCATCCCCTTCGCCGGTCGTCAGCCCGAGCCAGGCGTCCCCTGGCGCCAGGCGCTGCGAGCCCAGGAAGACGCTGGCGACGCAGGCGAGCGCGAGGGCGACGGCGAGCGCCGCGACGACCAGGCCTCGGCGCGTGGCCGAGACCCGGACGGCGGTCTCCTCTTCGACGGTGAGGGTCATGAGCGGATGCGGGTCACAGGCCGAGCTTCTCCAGCTCGCGCTCGTACTCGTCCTCGATGTCCTCCTCCGGCCGCGAGGAGTCGTCCCACATCGCCATCAGGCGCGCATGGGTGTCCTCGTCGAGGGCGTCGTACTTCTCCCGCCATGCCTCGGCGTTCTCGGTCCAGTAGCCGATGACCTTGTACGCCGTGGAGGGGAGCTTCAGCTCATGGCGCAGATGCCTGCGCACGCCGCGGGTCGCCTTGGTCTCGCCGGCGACCCAGACGTAGCCCGGCCCCTCCGGCAGCTCGGCCGCACGGAGGATCTCCTCGATCCGCGTGGGGCCGTGGCCGTTCCCGCCGTGCACCCAGTGCAGCTCGACGCCCTCCGCGACCTCGATGGGCAGCTCGTCCTCGGCGGAGGCGACCTCGATCACCACGCGGGTGCGGACGCCGGCCGGCGCGGTCTCTGCCAGGCGCGCAGCGGCGGGCAGGCCGGTGGCATCCGCGATGAGCAGCTGCCACCGGATCCCCTCCTGCGGCGCATAGAGACCCTTGGGGGTGTTGACGCCCACGACGTCGCCCCGCTGCGCTCGCAGCGCCCAGGCCGCAGCCACCCCGCCGTCGTGCACGACGAAGTCGATGGTCAGCTCGTTCGCGGCAGCATCCCATTCCCGCACCGTGTAGGTGCGCATGGGCGCCGGCTCGACGCCGTCGGGGAAGTCCCAGTAGCCGTCCTCCGTGGGGAACGGCAGGTTCGGCTCCGACTGGCCCTCCTGGGGGAAGAACACCCGGAAGTACTCGTCGCCGACTCCCGTCGAGACGAAGCCGTCGAGCCCCTCGCCGCCGAAGACGACGCGGACCATGCCGGGGCTCAGCCGCTCGACACGGCGCGCGACGATGCGGTGGATGAGATTGACGTCGGTCATCCGAGCAGCGCCTCCTCGACGACGGTGAGGAAGGCGTCCTGGCCGCTGGGCGATCCGTAGAGCATCTCGTAGTTGTACGAGTAGTACTCCCCGTCCTTCACGAACGACAGGTTCTGCCACAGCGCGTTCTGCTGCAGGGCCTCATCGTCCTCGACCCAGACGGTGCCGTCCTCGTTGGCGCTCGTGAACACGACGTCGATGCCGTCGAGCTGGCCGACCTGCTCCGGGCTCAGCTCGGCGTACTCGTCGCTGGCGGGCAGCCCCTCCTCCGTCGCGTTCATGAGCGGGGACATCTCCAGGCCGAGGTCGGCGAACACGAGGCAGGGCACGCCGTAGCAGGACGTCGTCACCTGACCCTCCCAGTAGCCGACGTCCGCGACCACGGGGTGGATGTCGGCGGCATCCAGTCGCTCGCGGATGTCCGCGACGCGCGCCTCGTACTGATCGACCCATGCCTGCCACTGCTCCTCGCGGCCGAGGTCCTTCGCCGCCTGGGCGACGACGTCGCGCCAGTCGCCGCCGTCGAAGGCGTTGTAGGTGTAGGTCGGTGCGATCTTCTGGAGCTGCCCGTCGAGGTCGGCCTCGTAACCGAGGCCGTTGAGGATGAAGTCCGGCTCCGCCTCGAGCACGGCCTCGAGGTTGAACTCGGGGAAGTTGCCGAAGGTCTCCAGGCCCTCGAGCTCCTCCTGCGGGAAGAAGTCGGGGAAGGCGGTGAAGTCATCGCGGATCGGCTGTGTGCCTGCGAGGTCGAAGCCCAGCGTGATGAGGATGTCGAGGTCGGTGGTGTAGAAGCCGAGTGCGGATTCCGGCTCAGCGGGCATCTCGATCTCGGTGCCCGTCGGGGTGGTGAGGGCGAGGGTGCCAGACCCTGCGTCGGTATCCGCATCCGCCGTTCCGGCGCAGGAGGCGAGGAGGATGCCGGACGCGAGGAGCGCGACGGCGGCGAGGGGCTTGGAGCGCATGGGAATGCCTTCCGGGAGAAAGATCGGGAACGCCAAGGAGCCAGAGTTAGGCATGGCTTACCTATTATGAGACGCCTCGATATCGAGAACCGGACGGACCATGTCGCCTTCAGGCCGAATTGCGCTCCGCGGGCGTCCGGGAGGAGGCGAACTCCCCTGGCGTGCGCCCGAGTTCGCGTCGGAAGGCCTGCACGAAGGCGCTGGGCGTCGCATAACCCGAACGGCGGCTCACGCTCGCCACCGTGTGATCAGCGGCGAGCCACTCGATCGCCCGGCGCATCCTCGCCCTGGTCCGCCAGGCGGAGAAGCTCATGCCCGTCTCCGCGACGAACAGGCGGGAGAGATTGCGACCGCTCGCTCCCACGCGGTGGCCCCAGTCATCGATCGAGCTGTCGTCCGCAGGGTCGGCGAGGAGCGCCTCGGCGACCCTGCGGGTGCGGGTGTCCTGGGGGAGCGGCAGGTCGACGGTCGCCGACTCGACGGGCTCGAGCAGGCTCAGCGCGAACTCCTCCGCATGTCGGCGGGGTGCCTGCGCGAGGTACGGCGCCGCCTCGAGTCGGTCCAGCACGGTGCGCAGAACCTCCGGCATGGCCACGGCCGTCGTCATGCCCGTCGTCTCGACGGCGTCCGCATCGACGTAGGAGCAGCGGAACCGCGTCCCGGCCGCGGCCGCCACGCGGTGGGTGATCCCGGCCGGTATCCAGAGGCCGAGGGTGCCGGGGATCGCGAAGTAGCCGTCGTCGGTCTCGGCGGTGAGGGCTCCGCGTGCGCCCCAGAGGAGCTCGTGATGCTCGGGGTGGGCGTGCGCCTCCCATTCGACGCGGTCGTCCAGCTCGAAGGTCTGGGTGCCGATCCGCCAGATCGGCTCCTCGTCGTGTCCGATCAGCGACATCATCTGTCTGCCTATCGTCTTGAAGTCATGGTTAGGTGACCCTAAGCTACCATCTCGTGTCTCTCCCTGTCTCCGCCGGGGCGCGCGGTCGCCGAGGTCGGCTCGCGCTCGCATCCCTGGGCTTCTCCCTGCATCAGGCCTGCGAGGCCGCCGTGCCGATCACCGTCGGCATCGTGATCGACATCGCGATCGTCGGCAGCGACCCGATCGGCCTCGCTCTGGGCATCGGCCTGCTCACGCTGGTGTTCCTCGTCCTCATGAACTCCTGGCGGATGGGCGAGCTCGCCGCCATGGCCCTGTACACCGAGATGGACTACTCGCTCCGCAAGACTCTGCTCTCGCGGGTGCTCGATCCGCTCGGCACGGCGTCGCGCCGCGCAGGGCAGACGCTCTCGACGCTCACGAGCGATGTCGGCGAGGTGGCCTCCATCGCCTGGATCCTGGGGCGAGCGGTCGCCTTCGTCGTGGCGATCCTCGTCGCCGCCACCGGGCTCCTGCTCATCTCCGTGCCGCTGGGGATCGCGGTGCTCATCGTCGCGCCCGTGCTCGTTCTGGTGGTGCACGTGGTCACCGGGCCCCTGGAGCGCAGGACCGGCATCGAGCAGGCCGCGCTCGCCGACTCCTCCGCGGTCGCGGCCGACCTGTTGAGCGGCCTACGGACAGTCAAGGGGCTGCACGCCGAGGAGGAGGCATCCGCGCGCTTCCGGGGTGCGAACGCCGAGACACTGCGTGCCGCCTTGCGCACCGCGCGCGCCGAGGGCGCCTTCGCAGGGGTTACCACGCTGCTCTCCGGCATCTTCCTCGTCGTGCTCGCAGGGATGTCCGCGCAGGCCGCCCTGGACGGCGAGATCACCGCCGGCCAGCTCGTGAGCGTCGTCGGTCTCGCGCAGTTCCTGCAGTGGCCGCTCGCCTCGCTCGCCTTCGTCGGGCCGGAGCTCGCCAAGGTCAGAGCATCCCGCCGCCGCATCCTCGAGCTGGCGGATGCGGCGCCGGACGGTGCGGATGCGCCCGTGGCCGCTCCGCACGGAGCCGTGCGCATCGAAGGCATCCACGACGTCGACGGGCAGACGGTGGACATCGCGCCGGGGGAGCTCGTGGGGATCGAGGCCGACGAGGAGAGCGCGATCGCGCTCGGACGGCTTCTCGCCGGGCTCGGCACGCGGTCGCAGACCGTCGCGCTCATCGACGGCGAGCCGCTGCGGCGTCCACCGCTGGCGGGACGCGCGGTCGTCGTGTCCGCCCCGCATCAGGCCGCGCTGCTGACCGGGACGGTCGCGGACAACGTCGGCGCCGCCGACAGGGACGACATCGCCGAGACCGCGGCGCTCTCCGATGTGCTCGCGGTGGGAGGGTGGGCCCGCCCCGTCGGCGAGAGGGGGCGGATGCTCTCTGGCGGGCAGCGTCAGCGCGTCGCCCTCGCCAGGGCGCTCGCCTCGGACGCGCGCGTGCTCGTGCTCCGCGAACCGACGACGGCCATCGATGCGGCGACCGAGGTGAGGGTCGCGGCAGGCATCCGCGCCGCGAGGGCGGGGCGCACCACGATCCTGCTCACCCGCAGCCGGACGCTGCTCGCAGCCTGCGACAGGGTGATCACCGTGGACGCCCGCGACGACGCCGAGGAGGTCCTCGCATGAGCGAACCGCTGCGCACCGCGGACGGCCCGCGCACTCTCAAGGCTCTGGCGGCGCTCGTCGGCCGGCACAGGGGCGGATTCATCGTGGCCGTCGTGATCCTCGCGCTCGGCGCGGCGGCAGGCGTGGCGTCGCCGTTGATCCTCGGCGGAATCATCGACGCCGCCGTCGCGGGTGACGACGGCGGCATCCGCACGCTGCTGCTCGTCCTGCTCGCCGCCGTCGTCGTGCAGGCGGCGCTCGCCGCGGCGGCGCGCATCGCCGTGGCGGGAGTGGGGGAGCGGATCCTCGCGGCGCTACGCGAGCGTCTGGTCACGCACGTGCTCCGACTGCCGGAGCGGCGTGTGGAGGCGGCCGGCCGCGGCGAGGTCGTGGCCAGGGTCTCCGGCGACGTCGCCGTGGTCGGCGAGACGGTGTCCTCCGTCGTCCCGCAGGTGGCCGCTGCGGCGTTCGCGATCGCGGCCGCCGCAGTGGGCCTCGGGGCGATCGATCTGCGGCTGACGCTCGCGGCCTGCATCGCGATCCCTGTGCAGTGGCTCGCGCTGCGGACGCATCTGCGCCGCTCCATGCCGGTCTACCGCGCGTCGCGGGCCGCGGCGGGAGAGCGTTCGCAGCGGATGCTGGAGGGCATCGACGCGCGGGAGACCCTCACCGCCTTCGGCATCACCGAGCAGGTGGAGGCGCGCGTGGACGCCTCAGCGGTCGAGGCCGCCGAGCTGGGGATGACCGCGACGCGGCTCAGCACCCGGTTCTTCCGCTGGCTGAACGCCGCTGAGCTGTTCGGTGTCGCCGCCGTGCTCGTGGTGGGGTTCCTGCTCGTGGGCGGCGGCGCCGTCACGGTCGGGGCTGCGACGGCAGCGGCGCTGATGTTCCTCAACCTCTTCGGCCCGATGGGGCAGGTGCTGAACGGCTTCGACGACCTGCAGCGGGCCTCCGCGAGTCTGTCGCGACTGGTCGGCGTGCTCGACGAGCCGACGGAGGAGGCTGCCGCCGCGCCGGTCGCAGCCCACGGAGGCCACGGTGTCGAGGTCGTCATCGATGCCCTCTCGCACGCATACGCCGATGCGCCGGTGCTCTCGGAGGTGAGTCTGCGCGTCGCACCGGGGGAGCATGTCGCCGTCGTCGGCGCGAGCGGGGCGGGCAAGTCGACGCTCGCGGCCCTGGTGTGCGGAAGGCTGGCCGTCCAGGACGGGAGCATCGAGCTGCGGGGACCGCAGAGCGCACGCGTGGCGCTCGTGACCCAGGAGAACCACGTCTTCGCGGGCACCCTGGCCGCCGACCTGAGGTTCGCCGCCCCCGCGGCGACGGACGAGCAGCTGCGCGATGCGCTCGAGCTCGTGTCCGCGCACTGGGCGATGCGGCTCGACGGCGGGCTCGATGCGGCGATCGGCGCGGGTGGCGCCGAGCTCTCCGATGTCCAGCGCCAGCAGTTGGCCCTCGCCAGGGTGGCCCTCTTCGACCCCGATCTGCTCGTCCTGGACGAAGCGGCGTCCGAAGCGGGCAGCGCCGATGGCGACGCGCTCGACCGTGCGGCGCTGGCGCTCGCCGAGGGTCGTACGACGGTGACGATCGCGCATCGGCTTGAGCAGGCCTGCATCGCCGACCGGGTCGTCGTGATGGATGCCGGCCGCATCGTCGAGGAGGGCACCCACGCCCGACTCCTCGCGGCGGACGGCGAGTACGCCAGGCTCTGGACGCTCAGCGGTCACTGAACCCGGCCTGTCGCGGCGCGGGGAAGAGAAGACCCCCGCCGACCCGATTCGGCGGGGGTCTCGCGGTGTGGGAACCGCGAGCGGAGCCACTGGCTCACGCGGCGCGGAAAGCTTCCGACTACCCGATCCGGTCTGAGTTCTTCCGCGCAAGAGCAGTGTCACCCGTGAAGGTGTCCGGTTGGTGAACGAGGGGCGAAATCGGGAAGGCGTCCTCAACGCCCGCTGTCCGCCCGACGCCCGGGAATCCGTGCGATCACGGGAGCAAGGAGGCCGCGTGCGAGGCCGACGAGGCCGAAGGGCAGGAAGAACGCGAACAGGATGAGGACGATGCCGTACGCCGCACCGGTCGCGGCGGGGCTGATGCCGGAGGTGAAGGCGGGCACGTACTGGATGAACAGTGCCCCCAGCATCGCCCCCGGCACGGTGGCCAGCCCGCCGACGACGATGAGCGTGACGAACGAGATGGACAGCGTCAGGCCGAAGTTCTCCGGTCCGACGAACTCCAGCAGCAGCGCGTAGAGCCCGCCCGCGACGCCGGCGTAGCCCGCCGACAGGGCGAACAGCCGTGTCTTCGTCTGCCAGACGTCCACGCCGAGCGTCTCCGCGACGAGCTCGGCATCCCTGACGGCGATGAAGGAGCGCCCCAGTCGTCCTCTGGCCAGCCGCCTGGTCACGAGATAGGCGGCGACGGCGACGACCAGCGCGAGGTAGTACACCCACTGGTCCTGCGCCAGCGGCACCCAGGAGGGCGGATCGCCGTCGATCGCGATCCCCCTGCTGCCGTGGGTGATCGGTTCGAGTGCGCGGATGGCCGCGGGGGTGGCCATCGCGAGCGCGAGCGTCACGAGCCCCAGCTGCAGGCCCTTCAACCGCAGTGCGGGAAGGCCGATCAGGTAGCCGATGGCGAACGGCACGACGGCGGCGAGCAGCAGTGTCGCCGGATGCGGCACGCCCGCTTCGCCGCCGACGGCCACCGCGTAGGCACCGGCCGCGAAGAAGGCGGAGTGGCCGAGGGACACTTGTCCGCCGAAGCCGACGAGCAGGTTCAGCCCGAGCCCGACGATCGTCCACACCAGCACGAGGGTCACGGTCAGATTGATGTAGCTCGGATTCACCAGCGGCAGGGCGATGAGCCCCGCTGCACCGCCGACGAGCGCGCAGACGCGCAGCCAGACCGGCAGAGCGAGCTCCTGGCGCGGCCGTCGCAGCCATTCCGCGGCGGACGATCGCGTCCTCCGCGCTGCCATCAGGCTCCGGATCGGGGTGGTCGTCGTCATGCGCGCACCAGCTCTCGTCTTCCGAACATGCCGTGTGGTCGGATGAGCAGCACGACGACGATGATCAGCAGCGCGACCACCTGCTTGATCTCCGAGCCGATCGCCGGGATGTAGGTTCCCGCCAGGTTCTCGACCACGCCGACCAGCAGCCCGCCCACGATCGCGCCGATCGGCGATTCGAGCCCGCCGAGAGTCGCCGCGGCGAAGGCGTAGATCAGCACCGGTGCCATCATTCCGGGGTGCAGGAAGAGCTCTGGGGCGATGAGGGTGCCGGCCAGAGCGCCGACGGCGCCGGCGACGCCCCAGCCGATCGCCATCGTGCGCCCTGTCGAGATCCCGCTCAGCTCGGCGGATTCCGGTGCCGACACGGCGGCCCGCATCCGAAGCCCGGCGCGCGTGAAGCCGAGCACCGCCGCGAGGGCGAGCGCTGCCAGGAGCACGGTGATCAGGATGCCGATGTCCTGACGGGAGACGGCGATGCTCCCGAACGCGAGGGAGCCATCGCCGAACAGGGCGGGGACCTCCTTGGTCTGATACGTCCAGGCCCAGCCGATCAGGGCATTGATCGAGATCATCATGCCCAGCGTGACGATGATGAGCGGCAGATGCTGATGGCGGCGCACGAGCGGGCGCACGAGCATCCGCTCCACGCCCACCGACAGGGCGGCCAGCGCGGCCATGGAGATCGCCAGCGCCACCCAGATCGGCACGTCCCATGCCGTGAGCTGCCACGAGACGTATGCGCCGAGCAGGGCGAGCTCGCCCTGGGCGAAGTTGAGCGTGCGCGAGGCGCGGTAGACGAGCACGATCGCCAGCGCGAGCGCACCGTAGATCGCGCCGGTGGCCACGCCGTCGACGAGTTGCTGCAGGAACACGGCCCCTCCTCAGACGCCCAGGTAGGCGCGACGCACGTCGTCGTCGTCGCGCAGGTCGGCGGCGGATCCGCGCACGGTGATCCGCCCGTTCTCGATGACCAGCGCATCCTCCGCGATGCCGAGGGCGAGCTGCGCGTTCTGTTCGACGACGAGCATCGCGGTGCCGGTGCGGGTGCCGAGCTCGTCGAGCACGGCGAACAGCTCGGCGGTGATCTTCGGGGCGAGGCCGAGCGATGGTTCGTCCAGCAGCACCAGTCGTGGCGCGGACATGTACGCACGTGCGATGGCGAGGAGCTGCTGCTCGCCTCCGCTCAGGCCGGACGCGGGACGATCCGCCCGAGCGGAGAGGGCGGGGAAGCGGTCCAGCCAGTCCGCTGCGGCGGCGGCGGACTCACGCCGTGGCCGTGCGATGGCCCCGACGAGGAGGTTCTCCCGCACGGTGAGATCGCCGAAGGTGCCGCGTCCCTGCGGGACGTGCGCGATGCCGGCGGCGGCGATGCGGTGCGGGGGCAGCGCGCTGATCGGCGTGCCGGCCAGACGGATGGTGCCCTCGAGCCGGCAGAACCCGGAGATGGTGCGGAGCGTCGTCGTCTTCCCTGCTCCGTTGGCCCCGAGGATGACGAGCCTGCCGCCCTCGGGGATGTCGAAGCGGACCTCGCGCAGCACGGTCACGGGCCCGTATCCCGCTTCGGCGATCTCGACGGAGAGCAGGCTCATGCGGCCGCGCTCCCGAGATACGCGCTGACGACCTCCGGGTCTCTCGCGACCGTCGCCGGGTCGCCCTCGGCGATCAGCCGCCCGAAGTTCAGCACGATCACGCGGTCGCACACCGATGTGACGAGCCCCATGTGATGCTCGACGAGGAGGATGGCCGTGCCGCGTTCGACGGCCAGGCGGCGAAGCGTGCGCCCCAGCTCTTCCACCTCGTCGTGGATGAGACCGTTCGCCGGCTCGTCGACGAGCAGCAGCCGCGGCTCGGCGAGTAGCGCGCGGGCGAGCTCGACGCGCTTGAGCGTGCCGAAGGGCAGAGTGCCGACGACGCGATCGGCGACATCGGACAGCCCGAGGTCGTCGAGCAGTGCGGCGGCGCTCTCCCGCATCCTCGTCTCGTCTCGTCGGATGCCGGGGAGGGCGAGCGCCGTCGCCCACAGGCCTCCGCGTGTGGCGTGGTAGCCGCCGGCCAGCACGTTCTCCCGCACGGTCTGCGAGGCGAGCAGCCCGAGGTTCTGGAACGTGCGCCCGATGCCCAGCGCCGCGATGCGATGCCTCGGCATCGCGGTCACGTCATGACCGTCGAACCGGATGCTCCCCGACTGCGGACGGTACAGCCCGCTGATGCAGTTGAACAGGCTCGTCTTGCCTGCACCGTTGGGGCCGATCAGGCCGACGATCTCGCCGTCTCCGACCGTGAAACCCGGCCCGTCCAGAGCCTGCAGTCCGCCGAACGACAGCCGGACGTCGACGACGTCGAGCAGAGTGCCCATGCTTCTCCTTCGCCGGTGGCCCGCCCCGGTTCCCGGGGCGGGCCACCCTCGGTCAGTCGACGGTGTACGTGCCCTCGGTGAGGTCCCAGTTCTCCCCGTTGAAGACCTGCACGCCGACCTCGCGGAACACGAACGGGTACTCGGCCGTGGTCGTGATCGTGACGGGCGCGAGATCCAGTTCGAGGGCGTCGAAGGAGGTCGCCGCCTCCACGAGTGCCTCCCTCGTGCAGCCGTCCATCTGCGCGAGCGCCGCCTCCAGCAGCTGCGCGGTCTGGTAGCCGGCGGCGGCGGGAGCGGAGAGCGCGTTGACGTCGTCCGGGTGCGCGGCGGCGAACTCCGTCCATGCGTCGAAGCCGGGGTCGCCGGCGAGCGAGGGGTCGGTGATGTCCTTCGTGTAGGCGATCGAGACGACGCCGTCTGCGGCGCCGGGGCCGGCCGGCTTCAGGAAGAAGGTGGCATCCGCCGCCGGCGCGTTGATGACCGTCGTGGCGTCCCAGCCGAGCTCGAGCTTCTTCTTCAGCGACTGCGTGGCGAACGCGCCGACCGCCCAGTTCAGGAACACGTCGGCCTCGGATGCCGCGAGGTTCGTCACCTGGCTGTCGACCGAGGCGCTCGTCAGCTCGTAGGACTCCGCCGCTACGATCTCGATGCCCGTTCCGGCGAACGCCTCCTCGAAGCCTGCTTTGATGCTCTCGCCGAAGTCGTCGTTCTGGTAGAGGATGGCGGCCTTCGCGTCGGGCTGGGTCTCCAGCAGGTACTCGGCCAGCGCCTTCACCTCGAAGCCGTACTGCGGCATGAACCCACTCGTCCACGGGGTGTCGTCCTCGTGCAGCCCGAGGATCGCGTCGCTGCCCGTACCGGTGAAGAGGTTGGGGACGCCCTCCTCCGCGACATAGGGCGCCACGCTGATCGCGGCACCTGTGCCGAGCACGCCGGCGAGGGCGAAGACCTCCTCCTGCTCGACGAGGGTGCGCACGTTCGCGGCGGTCTTCGCCGGGTCGTAGCCGTCGTCGAGCACCGAGACCGTGACGTCGCGGGTGACCCCGTCGGCGAACTCGAGCCCTCCGGCGGCGTTGATGTCGTCGAAGTAGGCCTTGATGGTCTGCCCGATCGAGCCGTAGGCGGCTGCGGCGCCGGACAGCGGGATGCTGTTGCCGATCGTCACCTCGGTGTCGCTGAACCCTGGGCTGCACTGCGCAGCGGCATCCGGATCGGGTTCTGCGCCTGGCTCATCCCCTCGCCCTGCGCAGCCGGCCAGGGCGAGGGCCGCGGCGAGCGAGCCGGCGCTGATCGCCAGCGCTCGGCGGCGTGCGGTGTGCTGTGTGGACATCATTCCTCCTTGAATGGTGCGGTTGCGTGCTCAGACGTTCAGTGCTGGTCGTCCACCTCGCGGTCGGCGACCCTCTCGAGGGCGAAGTAGTACAGGGCGCCGTCGTGCTCGGCATCCCGGCCCGTCATGACGCCGAGCAGAAGATCGTCGGAGATCCTGGTGAACAGGTCGACGATGGGTCTGCCGTCATAGGCCATGGCGGTGGTGCGCACGCCGTCGTGCTCGCCGCCGCGCAGGCTCGCACCCCCGCCGGCCACGCGGGCGTCGGCGAAGAGGGTGCCGTCGTCGGCCGTGCAGACGATGGGGAGGACGTCGTCGTCCCCGCGGAAGAGCTTGCCGAACCAGGCGCTGCGCTCGAGCATCCGATGCGCGCGATGGGCGGGGCTGAGGCCGATCCCGCGCCAGAGACCGCGCAGTTCGTCCGGTGCGACGGCGGGCAGCGAGCGCCAGAGTCCTGGCAGATCGGCGGCGGGGATGCGCGCATCGCGCACGAACGAGATGAGATCGGTGCCCGGGTCGTCGCCGCGTTCGTCGGTGTTCCCGTCCATGCGCAGCACCGGCTTGATCGCCCGGCCCGAGCGGACGTCCTCGACCGCCGTTGCCACCTCGTCGAAGCGGTACCGGCGGATGAGGCGCTCGACGGGCAGGCGGCCGGCCCGCCACAACGCCAGGAGCATCGGGATGTCCCTGTGCACGACGGCATCGCCCTCGATCACCCCGATCAGGGACCTGCCCCAGAGCAGCTGCGACTGCGAGACGGCGATCGCGTTCGCCCCTGCGCGCAGCGCCACGGTGGCGCAGACGCCTCGTGGCTCGAGAGCTGCAATGGCGGCTCCGACGGTCTCCTCCCGGCCGACCGTGTCGATCGCGTGCGTGAAGCGGCCGAGCGCGTCGCCGGGGGCGACGGCCTCGGTCGCGCCGAGCTCGACGGCCAGTGCGCGCCGCGAGGCATCCGGATCGCTCACCGCGATCCGCGTCACGCCTCGGTGCGCCGCAGCCATCACCGCCGCGAGTCCTGTCGTCCCCGCGCCGATCACGAGCAGGGCGTCGCCGGGTCCGGGCTGCAGGACGTTGATGATCGTTCCCGCGCCGGTGAGGATGCCGCAGCCGAGCGGGGCGGCGACCTCCCAGGGCACGTCCTCGCCGATGCGCACGGCGTTCGTCTGCCTGGCGATGACGAGCGTCGACCACGACGACTGCGCCATCCACCCCGTCGTCGCCGGTCCGTCCGGCGCCGAGGCATCCGAGCGGGGCCGGTAGTTCAGTTCGGCGAACCGCTCGCAGTACGCGGGGTGGCCGCCGTCGCATGCGGCGCAGGCGCCGCAGGAGTCGAAGCTCAGCACCACGCGGTCGCCCGCCGCGAGGCCGGTGACGCCCGCCCCGACGGCATCCACGACCCCCGCGCCCTCGTGCCCGAACACGGCGGGGAACCTCTCGCCAGCACCGCCTGCCATCCCGTAGAGGTCGGTCGGGCAGACGCCGGAGGCGACGATGCGGACGAGGATCTCGCCCTCGCCTGGCGAGCGCACGGTGACGTCCGTGAGCGCGACGGATCCGCCGCGCTCACGGACGAGCGCGGCTACAGCGGCATTCACGGATCAGGCCGGGGCGAGTTCGCGGTCGGCTGTGCGCAGGGCGACCTTGTTGACCTTGCCCCCGGCGTTGCGCGGCAGCGCGGGAACGATCACGAGGTCCTTGGGCTGCTTGAAGCGCGCCAGTTTGTCGCCGAGCCACTCCTGCAGCTCGCCGATCGTCAGCTCCTGTCCTTCGCGCAGCGCCACGGCGGCGACGGGCACCTCGCCCCAGCGCTCGTCCTCGCGGCCGTAGATGGCGATCTCGAGGATCTTCGGATGCGCGGCGAGGGTGTTCTCGACCTCTGCGCAGTAGACGTTCTCACCGCCGGAGATGATCATGTCCTTCTTCCGGTCGACGACCCAGACGAAGCCCTCCTCGTCCTGGCGGACCAGGTCGCCGGAGTGGAACCAGCCGCCCTCGAACGCCTCCGCCGTCTCGGCGGGCTTGCGCCAGTAGCCCTTCATGAGGTTCGGGCCGCGGTAGATGATCTCGCCGACCTGACCGGGGGCGACGTCGTTCCCCTCGTCGTCCACGACCCGCACCTGCAGAGTGGGGATGGGCTTGCCGACCGAGCCGAGCTTGCGCAGCGAGTCCTCGCCGCGCAGCACGCAGGTGATCGGGGAGAGCTCCGTCTGTCCGAACACGGCGACGTTGAGCGCGCCGGGGAAGCGATCGGACATCGTGCGGAGCAGTGTGTCGGATGCCGGCGCGGCGCCCCAGCTGATGATCCTCAGGCGAAGATCGCGCCCGGCGATCGAGGAGTCCGCGCAGATGACCTGCCACTGCTGCGGCACGTTGAACACGATCGTGGCCCGCTCGCGCTCCCAGGCGTCGAGCAGCTCGGTCGGGTTGAACGCCCCGAGGGGGTGGATCACGGTCGGGATGCCGATGATGAAGTTCGGCGCGATCGAGCCGAGGCCCGCGATGTGGAACAGCGGCGCGGTCATGAACGCGATGTCGGATTCGTCGACGACGTTGTTCGCGCGGATGCAGGTGATCGCCTGGGAGAACAGGTTGATGTGGTCGAGCATCGCGCCCTTGGGTCGCCCGGTGGTGCCCGAGGTGTACATGATGAGCGCCGTGGTGTCCTCCGGCACGTCCGGCGCCTCGAAGTCGGCCGGGTCCTCCGCGACGAGGTCGGCCCAGGACTCCTGCCCGTCGCCTGCCTCGCCGATCACGATGACGCGGCGGATGCGGTCGGTGACCTGGGCGACGGCGCCGACGAGCGGGGCGAGCGGGCCCTCGACGATGAGCACGTCGGCGTCTGCGTCGTCGACGATGTAGGCGATCTCCGGAGGCGTCAGGCGGATGTTGATCGGCACGGCGATCGCGCCGAGGGTGTTGATACCGAAGACGCTGAGCACCACCTCGGGTCGGTTGAGCGTGAGCAGCAGCACCCGGTCGCCCGAGCTCACGCCGCGGCGGGCGAGGGCCGCGGCGAACGCGAGGGTGCGCTCGTGCGCCTGCGCCCAGGTGGTGGTCTCGCCGAGGAACCGGAACGCCGCCTGGTCCGCCTTCATCACGGCGTGGGTGGCGACCTGGTTCATCCAGTGGTTCCGGCGTGCCGCGGCGGGGATGGCCGTCTGGGTCGGGTCTGACATCGTGTGGTCCCTCTCGTACGTCGTCGTATGCTGCCGCGTCTTCGCGGCTGGGCCTGGCTCCACTATGCCAGGGGCGCGGCCGGATGTCACGACTTTTGTTAATCAAGATTCACATGCGGCGATCGTCAGGATCGCGGTGCGGGATAGGATCTGCGTCATGGTCGACGACGCTGAACCGCAGGCGGCGCGCACGCGTCCGCGGGACCGCAAGCAGCGCATCGAGGAGGCCGCGGCGCTCGCCTTCGCCTCCGGCGGCTACCACGTCGTCGGCATGCAGGACATCGCCGCGGCCGTCGGCATCTCCGCTCCCGCGCTGTACCGGCACTTCCCCAACAAGTACGCCCTGTTCCTGCGGTGCGCCTTCGCGCTCGCCGACCGTCTCATCGACGACACGGAGGAGGCGGGCGCCTCGCCTGTGGAGTCGGTGTCGGATGCCAGGGCGGCACTGGACGCGCTGCTGGATGCCGTGATCGAGACGACCATCGAGCTGAGGGCGACGGGCGGCATCTACCGCTGGGAGGGGCGTTACCTCGACCGGCCCGACCGGGAGCGCTTGACCGCCCGCTTCGTGCTGCTGCGCGAGAGGTTCGAGCGGCCGCATCGCGTGTACCGGCCCGGTGTCGATGACGCCGACCGGCGCTTCCTCATCCTCGCGGCGCTCAGCGTCGTGGCGAGCATCACCGCCCACCGCACCGCGATCGCCGCCCGCACGCTGCGCGTGCTGCTGAAGGACGCCGCCTGGCGGGTGCTCGATGCAGATCCTGCGGAGTTCGAATCGATCGGGGATGCTCCGCCTGCCGTGCCAGAGGAGCCGGCGACGCGTCGGCGAGAGCAGCTCATCGACTCGGCGATCCGGCTGTTCGCCGCGCGGGGCTACAACGAGGTGACCATCGAGGACATCGCCGTGGAGGTCGACCTCACGCCCTCCGGCATCTACCGGCACTTCGACGGCAAGCCGGCCATCCTCGTCGCCGCGTGCGACCGGGGCTCCGTCGCCCTGGACCACGCCGTCCTGCGCGCGCGAGAGTCGACGACCACGCCGGAGGAGGCTCTGCGGCGGCTGTGCCGAGGATACGTCGATCACTCCTTCCGCAACCTTGCGCTCATGCGGGTGTACTTCTCCGAGCTCGGCAACCTCGCGCAGGAGGAGCAGCGTCGGCTGCGCTCGCTGCAGCGGGCGCACATCGCCGACTGGACGGCCCTGCTGCAGGCGGTGCGGCCGGAACTGGGCGGCAAGGAGGCGGCGGTGCTCGTGCACGCGGGTCTCGGCGTCGTCGCGGACGAGGTCCCGCTGCTCGCCGAGCGCGATGAGGCGGCGGCGGTGCGCCTCACCGGCCTCGTCGAGTCGGTGCTCGGCATCCGCTGACGGTGTCCGCGCGCGTCGGCGACTCTCGCGCTCCCTGAGCTTCGCCCTCCCGCTCCCTGAGCTTCACCCTCTCGCTCCCTGAGCTTCGCCCTCCCGCTCCCTGAGCTTGTCGAAGGGAGCCCGCTTCGACAGGCTCAGCGAGCTCTGGGGGACGGGTCCGCCCGCTTCGACAGACTCAGCGAGCGGGTCCTCGGCCGTGCAGCATCGGGATCATCTTCGCGACGAGGTGCATGTCCTTCTCGGTGCGGTTCATCGTGAGCAGGTTCAGCGCCGCCTTGCGGGTCTGCCGCGCGACCGACTTCGGGGTGCTGAACTCGCGCAGGCCGTCGGCGCCGTGGATGCGTCCGAAGCCAGAGCCCTTGACGCCGCCGAAGGGGAGTGCGGCGATCGCGGCGAAGCCGAGGACCGAGTTGATCGTGACGACGCCGGCCCTCAGGCGCGCCGCCACCGACTCCCCGGTCGCCGCGCTGCGGGTGAACACGGCCGCCCCGAGCCCGTACTCGGTCGCGTTCGCACGGGCCACGGCCTCGTCGAGATCGGCCACGGCGTTGATGACGACGGTCGGGCCGAAGGTCTCGTGCCGGACGGCATCCGCATCCTCCGGCACGCCGGTGAGCACGACGGGCGCAATCCGGCGCCCCGTCACGGAGTCCGCTCCGCCGAGCTCGGCGCGAGCGCCGCGTGCGAGGGCATCCGCGACGTGCCCGGCGACGACGTCGCTCTGGCTCGCCAGCGTCATGGGTCCGTACGAGGCATCCGTCAGGGCCTTGGCCCGCTCGACGACCTTGCTCACGAGTGCCGCGTGCACCTGCCGCACCGCATAGACCCGTTCGACCCCCACGCAGGTCTGACCGGCGTTGCCCATCGCGCCGAACACGATGAAGTCCGCGGCGGCGTCCAGATCGGCATCCGCGGCGACGAGGAGTGCGTCCTTGCCGCCGCACTCGGCGACGAGCGGCGTCAGCGTCTCCGCGCACGCGGCCATGACCCGCTTCGCGCTCGCGGTCGACCCCGTGAAGGCGACCTTGTCGACGCCCGAGCGCACCAGCGCGGCCCCGGTCTCGCGGTCGCCGGTCGCGACCTGCAGCACGGGCTGCGGGCAGACCTCGTTCCACCGCGCCTCGATCCAGCGGGCGGTCCCGGGGGTCAGCTCGCTCGGCTTGAAGACGATCGCGTTGCCCGCGGCGAGGGCGTAGGAGATCGAGCCCATCGGCGTGTACAGCGGATAGTTCCACGGCCCGATGACGCCGACGACGCCGTGCGGTTCGTAGCGCAGCGTCGCCTTCTGGTTGTAGTTGACCAGCCCGGCCTTGACGCCGCGCTTTCCGAGCACCTTCTTCGCGTTCTTCGCCGCCCACTCCAGGTGTCCGAGGGTGAGCATGACCTCGAGCAGGGCGTCACCCGCCGGCTTGCCCGTCTCGCGCGAGATTACCTCGGCGAGATCCTGGGCGCCGTGCGCGATGGCGGCGCGCCAGGCGGCGAGCGTCCGGCGTCGTCCGTCGAAGCCCTGCGCCCTCCACCATGCGGCGGCGTCCTGCGCGATGCGGACGCGGTCGGCCACGCGGGCGGCGTCTTCGAGCGGATGCTCGGAGATCACGGCGCCGTCGCGCGGATCGCGGGCGGGAAACGTCGGGGTTGCAGGGCCTTCGATGATCGTGCTCATGGTGGGGGTCCTTCGCTCGTCATTGAGGAGAAGTGAATGATGATTCACATTAGGCCCTTCTCGGGCGTCGGGCAAGGGGTATCGGAAGATTTTCGAATCCCGGTTAGAATGCGGGGATGGTCACCGAGACGTCGAAGTCCGCGCGCACGCGTCAGCGCATCCTCGATGCGGCGGCGCAAGTCCTCAGCCGCAAGGGCTACGCAGGCACGCGCCTCGTCGACGTCGCCGAGGTCGCCGGAGTGCAGGCGCCGGCGATCTACTACTACTTCGCGTCTCGCGACGATCTCGTCGAAGAGGTCATGTGGGCGGGCGCCCACCGCGTGCGCGCCCACGTCGAGGAGGTCCTCGCCGCGCTCCCCGAGGCGACCCCGCGGGAGCGCCTGCTCGCCGCCGTCGATGCGCATCTGCGCTACGAGCTGCAGATCTCGGACTACACGACGGCGTCCGTCCGCAACGCAGGGCAGGTGCCCGAGCATGTGCGCGTGCGGCCGGCCGCGGAGGAGGGGGCGTACAGCCGATTGTGGCTGTCGCTGTTCCGCGCGGCGCAGGATGCCGGTGAGCTGCGCGACGGCGTGGACATCAACGTCTTCCGGCTGCTGCTGCTCGGCTCGATGAACTGGGCGGTGGAGTGGTGGAACCCGCGTACGCGCTCACTCGACGACCTCGTGCGCGGCACCCAGGACATGGTGCGCTTCGGCACCTTCGCCCGCCCCTGAGCGCGGGCCGGGCGAAGGGCGCCGTCTAGGCGAACAGACCGACCCGTTCCCGCAGCGTCGCGTGCGCCTGAGCCACCGTCCGGCGCACGATCTCACCGGCGGTGGGAATGTCGCGGATGATGCCCTGCACCTGACCGACGGTCCAGATGCCGGCGTCGAGGTCGCCCTCCTCGAACACCTTGCGCCCGCGCGCCCCGGCGACGAGCGGCTGCACATCGGGGAACGTCCCGCCGTCTGCGAGGATCTGCACGACCTCGTCGGAGACCGCATTCTTCGCCACCCGCGCGGTGTTGCGCAGGCTCCGGAAGATGAGGTTGGTGTCCAGCTCGGATGCCGCGACGATCCGCTCCTTCACGACCTGCGCGATGGGCGACTCCTGGCTGGACATGAAGCGCGTCCCCATGTTCACCCCGTCGGCGCCGAGGACGAGGGCGGCCGCGAGGCCGCGTCCGTCCGCGAAGCCGCCGGAGGCGATGAAGGGGATCTCCAGCGCGTCGGCCGCCGCAGGGATCAGCACGAGGCCCGGCACGTCGTCCTCGCCCGGGTGCCCTGCGCACTCGAAGCCGTCGATCGAGACCGCCGTGACCCCGACCGCCTGCGCCTTGAGCGCGTGCCGCACCGAGGTGCACTTGTGGATGACCTTCACTCCGGCATCCCGGAACATCTCCATGTGCGGCTCGGGGCTCGACCCCGCCGTCTCGACGATCCGCACGCCGGCGTCGATGATCGCGCGCCGGTACTCGTCGTACGGCGGCGGGTTGATCGACGGCAGGATCGTGAGGTTGACCCCGAACGGCTTGTCGGTGAGTGCTCTGGCGCGCTCGATCTCGGCGACGAGATCGGCGGGCGTGGGCTGGGTGAGGGCCGTGATCATGCCGAGGCCTCCCGCTTCCGAGACGGCGGCGGCGAGCGGCGCCCGACCGACCCACATCATCCCGCCCTGGACGATCGGATGCTCGATGCCGAGCGCCTCCGTGAAGCGGGTGCGCAGGCGCGGCGCGGACGCTTCGACAGGCTCGGCGAGCTGGGATGCGGTGCTCACAGGTACTCCTCCCCGTTCTCCGCCCTCGCCACCAGCGACGCCGGCGGCTCGAAGCGCTCTCCATAGGTGGACGCGAGCTCGCGCGCCCTCGTGACGAAGCCGGTCAGGCCCCCTTCGTACTGGTTCACGTACTGCAGCACCCCGCCCGTCCACGCGGGGAATCCGATGCCGTAGATCGAGCCGATGTTCGCATCCGCCACCGAGGTGAGCACGCCCTTGTCGAGGCAATCGATGGTGTCCAGCGCCTCGGCGAACAGCATCCGCTCCTGCAGATCCTTCAGCGGCAGCACCGTCCGGCCGGAGCCGTACTTCTCGCGGAGCCCTGGCCAGATTCCTGTCCGTCGGCCGTCCTCGGAGTACTCGTAGAAGCCGCCGCCGGCCTTGCGGCCAGGGCGGTCGACGTCCTCGACCATCCAGTCCATGACGGCCTCGGATGGGTGCTCAACCCAGACGCCGCCCTCGGCCTCCTCGGCGGCGCGCGTCTCCAACCGGATCTTGCGCGACAGGGAGATGGTCAACTCGTCCAGCAGCTGCAAGGCCCCGGCCGGGTATCCCGCCTGCAGGGCCGCCTGCTCGACGGACACCGGCTCCACGCCTTCGCCCACCGCGGCCACCGCCTCGGCGATGAACCGTCCGATCACCCGTGAGGTGAAGAAGCCGCGCGAGTCGTTCACGACGATCGGCGTCTTGCGGATCTGCTGCACGTAGTCGAACGTCTTCGCGAGCACCTCGTCGCTGGTGTTCTCGCCGCGCACGATCTCGACGAGCGGCATCTTGTCGACGGGTGAGAAGAAATGGATGCCGATGAAGTCGCTCCGGCGCTTCACGCCTTCTGACAGCAGCGTGATCGGCAGGGTCGACGTGTTGGAGCCGAGCACGGCATCCGCCTCGACGACGTCCTCGATCTCCTGGAACACGCCCTGCTTGACCGGCACCGACTCGAAGACCGCCTCGATGACGAAGTCGACACCCGCGAAGTCCGCCGGGTCGCCGGTCGTCGAGATGCGTCCCAGCAGCGCCTCCGACTTCTCGGGCGTGGTCTTGCCCCTGGCGAGCGCCTTCTCCTCCAGGCTCCGCGCGTAGTCCTTGCCCTTCTCGGCGGCCTCGACGGAGACGTCCTTCAGGACGACGTCGATGCCCGCCTTCGCCGAGACATAGGCGATGGCGGCGCCCATCATGCCGGCGCCGATCACGCCCACCTTGGTCGCGGTGTACTTCGGAAGCGGTTCGCCCCCGGCCCCCGTCGATGGGCGGCTGCCGCCCGCGTTGATCTCCTGGAGGTCGAAGAAGAACGCCTTGATCATGTTCTTCGCGACCTGGCCGTGCGTCAGGCTCACGAGGTAGCGCGTCTCGACGGTGGATGCCGAGTCGAAGTCCACATAGGCGCCCTCGACGGCCGCTGCCATCGCCGCGCGCGGCGCGGGCATCGGCGAGCCCTTGAGCTGCTTGCGCAGCAGCGCGGGCATGGCGGGGAGCATCGCCGCGACCGACGGGGACGACGGCGCGCCGCCCGGGAGGCGGAAGCCCTTCTCGTCCCACGGCTTGACCGGAGCGGGGTTCGCGGCGATCCACGCGCGCGCCGCGGCGTCGAGCTCGGCCAGCGGCACGATCTCGTCGACGATCCCCACCTCGAGCGCGTCCGCCGCGCCGAACCGCGTCGCGGGGAGGATCACCTTCTGCAGGGCGTTCTGGATGCCCAGCATCCGCACGGTCCTCGTGATCCCGCCGCCACCGGGGAGCAGCCCGAGCGACACCTCGGGGAGCCCGAACTGCGCCCCCCTCGCGTCGGACGCTGCGATGCGGTGGTGTGCGGCGAGGGCCACCTCGAGCCCTCCGCCGAGCGCGGTGCCGTTGAGGGCCGCCACGACCGGGCGGCCGAGCTTCTCGAGGCGCCTGAGCAGCGACTTCACGTGCTCGATGTGCGCGGTCTCCTCCTCGGCCTTGGCCGGGTCGGCCGCGCGCAGCAGGTTCAGATCTCCGCCCGCGAACCAGCTCTTCTTCGCCGACGCCAGGATGACGCCTGCGATGTCGTCCCGTTCGGCCTCCAGTCGGTCGACGGTCGCCGCGAGCGCCGCGACGAAGTGCGGGTTCATGGTGTTGACGGCGGAGTCCGGGTCGTCCATGGTCACGGTGACGATGCCATCGGCATCCTCCGCCCACGCGTAGCCGGTGTACGTCTCGGTTGCAGTGCTCATGTTCTCCCTCACACCCGCTCGATGATGGTCGCGATGCCCATGCCCGCGCCGACGCAGAGCGTCGCCAGGCCCCTCTTCAGATCCCTGCGCTCCAGCTCGTCCAGGAGCGTCCCCAGGATCATCGCGCCCGTCGCACCGAGCGGATGCCCGAGCGCGATCGCGCCGCCGTTGACGTTGACCCTGTCGTCCGGGATGCCGAGGTCCTTCTGCCATTTCAGGACCACGGCGGCGAATGCCTCGTTGAGCTCGAACAGGTCGATGTCCGAGACGTCGAGCCCTGCGCGATCGAGCGCCTTGCGGGTCGCGGGGGTGGGTCCGGTGAGCATGATGGTCGGCTCGGAGCCCGTGACCGCGGTGGCGACGATGCGCGCCCGTGGCGTGAGGCCGGCTGCCTCGCCCGCTTCGCGCGAGCCGATCAGCATGAGGGCAGCGCCGTCGACGATGCCGGAGGAGTTGCCAGGACCGTGCACATGGTCGATCCGCTCCACGGCGTGGTACTTCTGCAGCGCGACGGCGTCGAAGCCGCCCTGCTCGCCGACGGCGGCGAAGCTCGCGGGAAGCTGGCCGAGGCTCTGCACGGTGGAGCCGGGGCGGCGGTGCTCGTCCGTGTCGAGCACGATGACGCCGTTGATGTCGCGCACGGGGACGATCGAGCGCGCGAAGCGACCCTCCTGCCAGGCGGTCTCGGCGCGGGCCTGGGAGCGAGCGGCGAAGGCGTCGACATCCTCCCGGCTGAAGCCCTCGATCGTGGCGATGAGGTCTGCCCCGATGCCCTGCGGGACGAAGTAGTTGTCGTAGGCGGTGGTCGGGTCCTGCGCGTAGGCGCCGCCGTCGGAGCCGATCGGCACGCGCGACATCGACTCGACGCCGCCGGCCAGCACGAGGTCCTCGAATCCGGAGGCGACCTTCTGCGCGGCGAGGTTCACCGCTTCCAGGCCGGAGGCGCAGAAGCGGTTGATCTGCACGCCGGCGACCGTCTCGGGCAGCCCCGCCACGAGGGCCGCGGTGCGGGCGATGTCGCCGCCCTGCTCGCCGACGGGGGAGACGACGCCCAGCACGATGTCGTCGATCCCGCTCGCGTCGAGGCTCGGGTTGCGCTCTTGGATGGCATCGATGAGGGTGACGACCAGGTCGACCGGCTTGATGGTGTGCAGCGATCCGCCCTTGTTGCGCCCTCGCGGGGTTCGCACGGCGTCATAGATGAATGCGTCAGACATGTCTTCTCCGTTCACAGGCCGAGGTCGCGGCCGACGATCTCTTTCATGATCTCCGTCGTGCCTCCGTAGATGGTGGTGATCCGCGCATCCTTGTAGTCCTGCGCGATGCGGTACTCGTTCATGTACCCGTAGCCGCCGTGCAGCTGCAGGCAGCGGCCGACGACGTCGACGTACTGCTCGGTGGTCAGGAACTTCGCCGCCGCGGCGTCCGCGGCGCTCAGCGTGCCTGCCATGTGCTGGCGGATGGCCTGGTCGACGTAGGCGCGGCTCGCGGCCACCGCCGTCGTCATCTCGGCGAGCTCGAAACGGGTGTTCTGGAAGGAGCCGACCGGCTTGCCGAACGCGGTGCGCTCGGTGACGTAGGCGAGCGTGCGCGCGAGCACGCCTTCGCTGGAGGCCACGGCCCCCACGGCGATCGAGAGGCGCTCCTGAGGCAGGTTGCGCATGAGACCGGGGAAGCCGGCGCCCTCGGGGCCGAGGAGGTTGGCGGCGGGGACGCGGACGTCCTCGAAGATCAGCTCGCTGGTGTCCTGCGCGTGCAGCCCGATCTTGTCGAGGTTCTTGCCGCGGCTGAAGCCCGGCATGCCGCGCTCGATCACGAGGAGACTGAGTCCCTTGTGCGGATCGGGCGAGGTGCGCACCGCGGTGGCGACGAGGTCTGCGTTCTGGCCGTTGGAGATGAAGATCTTCGAGCCGTTGACGATGTAGTCGTCGCCGTCGCGCACGGCCGAGGTGCGGATGCCGGAGAGGTCGCTGCCGGTGCCGGGCTCGGTCATCGCGATCGCGGTGATGAGCTCGCCCGCGGCGATGCCGGGCAGCCAGCGCTGCTTCTGCGCGTCGTCCGTCAGCTCGGTGAAGTAGGGGATGGTGATGTCGTTCGACAGGGCGATGCCCGCCATCCCCGAAGAGACGGGGTCACGGGCCAGCTCCTCGGCGAGCACGACGTTGAAGCGGAAGTCGTCCGATCCGCCTCCGTCGTATGCGTCGTCGATGCCGAAGCCGAGGATGCCCGCCTCCGCTGCCCTGGTGAACAGCTCGCGGTCGACGACCCCGGCGGCGTCCCAGCGCTCGGCGTTCGGGCGCACCTGCGCCTCGACGAAGTCCCGCACGATGCGTCGGAACTCCTCGTGGTCCTCGTCGAACAGATCCCGTGTCAGCGCCATCGCCGCTCCCGTCTCCCGGCCGCTCCTTCGCGGTCACAGTTTTTATTATGCATTCAAAATCGGCAAGGTCAAGTGAATGCGGAATCTCGCTTTCAGGGGTTGCCTCGAGGCGAAAGTTTAATCAGGATTAGACAAACTCGACTGATCGAAGGAGATCCCATGTCGGATTCCACGCGACCGCTCGACGGGCGCATCGCGCTCGTCACCGGCGCCAGCCGGGGCATCGGCCTCGCCATCGCGCAGCGCCTCGCCGCCGACGGCGCGACGGTCTGCATCACCGCCCGCCGCCGCGAGCAGTTGGACGAGGCGCTGGCGACGCTTCCCGACGGTGCGATCGCCGTCGCGGGCGGCGCGGACGACCCCGCTCACCGTGCCGCCGTCCTGGCGAGGATCGACGAGGAGCTGGGCGGCCTGGACATCCTCGTCAACAACGCCGGCATCAACTCCGTGTACGGCCCGCTCGTCGATCTCGACCTGGACGCTGCGCGCAAGATCCTCGAGGTCAACGTCATAGGAACGCTCGCCTGGACGCAGGAGGCGGTGCGCGCGGGCCTCGGCGACGGTCCGCATGGCGGGGTGGTGGTGAACCTCTCCTCCGTCACCGGCGACGTCCCGTCTGCGGGCATCGGCTGGTACGGCGTGAGCAAGGCTGCGGTGAGCCACCTCACCCGCACGCTCTCCGTCGAGCTCGCACCGCGTGTGCGCGTGAACGCGGTGGCGCCGGCCGTCGTCAAGACCCGCTTCGCCCGCGCGCTGTACGAGGGGCGCGAGGAGGAGGTCGCCTCCGCCTATCCGCTCGGGCGGCTGGGTGCGCCGGAGGACGTCGCGGATGCCGTGGCGTATCTCACGTCGGATGCGTCGTCCTGGGTGACCGGCCAGGTCCTCACCCTCGACGGCGGTCTCGGGAACGCGGGAGGAACAGCATGAACGACCTCGTCGCCAGGACGCGCGCATTCATCCGTGAGACGGTGATCCCCGCCGAGCCGGGCTGGGGCGAGGAGCTGGCTCCCGCCGTTCTCGCGTCCCTCCGCGAGCAGGCGAAGGAGGCCGGTCTGTACGCCCCTCACGTCCCGGTCGAGTACGGCGGACTCGGCCTCGCGCTGACGGACTGGTCGCCCGTGTTCCAAGAGGCCGGTTACTCCCCGATCGGTCCTGCGGTGCTGAACATCTCGGCCCCGGATGAAGGCAACATGCGTCTTCTGGAGGTCGTGGGCACCGAGGAGCAGAAGGAGCGCTGGCTGCGTCCGCTCGTGGCGGGCGAGATCCGCTCGTCGTTCGCGATGACGGAGCCGCACCCCGGTGCGGGCTCGGACCCGGACGCCCTCACCACGCACGCGGAGCGGGTAGACGGAGGCTGGCGGATCACGGGCGAGAAGCGCTTCATCTCCGGCGCCGAGGGGGCGGCCTTCGCGATCGTGATGGCGCGCACGGATGCCGTGGACGGGCATCCGGCCGGCGCGACGATGCTGCTCGCCCCGTTGGACGCCCCCGGCGTGCGCGTGGGGCCCTCGATCAGGACGATCGAGGCGGCGATCGCCGGGGGCCATCCGCACGTCGGCTTCGATGGTGTCTTCGTGCCGGACGCCGAGGTGCTCGGCGCACCGGGCGAGGGCTTCCGGTACGCCCAGGTGCGGCTGGGCCCTGCGCGTCTCACGCACTGCATGCGCTGGCTCGGGCTCGCGCGGCGTTCGCTGGACATCGCCCTCGACCGGGCGAACAGCCGCGAGCTGTTCGGCGCGCGGCTGGCCGATCTCGGCCTCGCGCAAGCGCTCATCGCCGACAGCGTCATCGACATCGAGACCTCGGCGGCGGTGATCGACCGCGCCACCGCCGCGCTCGAGTCGGATGCCAGGGCGGGAGCCGCGCTCTCCTCGATCGCGAAGGTGCACTGCTCGGAGGCCGTCTACCGCGTCATCGACCGTGCGGTGCAGCTGTGCGGCGGCGACGGGGTGAGCTCGGGTCTGCCGCTCATCCAGTACCTCAACGAGGTGCGTCCGTTCCGCATCTACGACGGGTCGAGCGAGACGCACCGCTGGGCGATCGCGCGCCGTGCCGCGAAGGCGAGAGCGCGGGAGGTGTCGGATGCGTGACATCGTGACGACCCGCGCGGAGGCGGAGGGCCTGACGCATCCGCCGCTTCTCGTCCTCGAGGCGCTGGAGGAGTACTTGGCAGATAGCCTGCTGAGCCCTTCCGGCTCGCTGAGCCTGTCGAAGCGCGCCACCCCTGATGCCCTGCTGAGCCCTTCCGGCTCGCTGAGCCTGTCGAAGCGCGCCACCACACCTCTCACCGCCGCCCGCATCGGAGAGGGCCAGTCGAACGCGACCTTCCTCCTCGCCCGCGGCGAGGAGCGCTTCGTCTTCCGCCGTGGCCCGCGGCCCCCGCTGCCGCCCTCTGCGCACGACATGCTCCGCGAGGCGCGCGTGCAGCAGGCGCTGGGGCGGGCGGGCGTCCCCGTGCCGCGGATCCTCGCGGTCTGCGAGGACGACGGCGTGCTCGGTACGCCGTTCTACATCATGGAGCACCTCGACGGTGACGTCGTCACCGATCGGATGCCGGTGCGGCTGGACGAGCCCGCAGGCAGGAGGGCGCTGGCCACGGCATCCGTCGACGCCCTCGCCGACCTGCACGCGCTCGACGTGCGCGACGGCGAGCTCGCGACCCTCGGCCGTCCGGATGGGTACCTCGCCAGGCAGGTGGACCGCTTCGCGTCGCTGTGGCCGACCGTGTCGCGGCGGTCGCTCTCCGGGGTCGACCGGCTCGCGGAGTGGCTGCGCGACAACCTCCCCCTGTCGCATCGGGCCTCCGTCGTGCACGGCGACTACCGCATCGGCAATCTCATGTTCCGCCGTGCGGGTCAGGCGGACGTGCAGGCGATCCTCGACTGGGAGATGGCGACGCTCGGCGACCCGCTCGCGGATCTCGGGTACTTCATCGCCACCTATGCCGATCCGGATGCCGCACCGACGCCGCTCGAACTGACCCCGGTGACCAGGGGTGAGGGCTTCCCGCGCCGCGCGGAGCTCGTCGCCCGGTACGTCGATCGCACGGGTGCGGACGTCTCTGCGCTCGCCTGGTACCAGGCCCTCGCACTGTGGAAGGCCGCGGTGTTCTGCGAAGCGATCTACACACGCTGGCTCGATGGCGAGCGGCCAGGCGATGACTTCGGACCGGCCCTCGAGGCCGGTGTGCCCGCCCTGCTCCGCGCGGCGGCGGATGCTGCGGCATCCTGATCCGCATCGGAATAGTAGGATGTCCTCGTAAATAATCGAGGGGCGGAGTAGACTCCCTTTGTGCCAACGACGGCGCGAAGGGATGTCGCACAATGACTCGTACCATTCCCCATTTCGTGGGCGGTTCGCTCTGGACCCCCAGCGGTGGACGCTTCGCCGACGTGTTCGACCCGAGCGCGGGCGTTGTTCAGGCGCGGGTTCCGCTGGCATCCGACGAGGAGGTCAGAGGCGTCATCGCGAACGCCGCGGCCGCGCAGCCCGCGTGGGCTGCCACCAACCCGCAGAAGCGGTCGCGCGTGCTCCTGCGGTTCCTCGATCTCGTCCAGCGCGAGATGACGCCGCTCGCCGAGCTCCTCGCGAGCGAGCACGGGAAGACCGTGGATGACGCCAGGGGAGACATCCAGCGCGGCCTCGAGGTGATCGAGTTCGCTGCAGGAGCGCCGCATCTGCTCAAGGGCGAGTACTCCACCGGGGCCGGCGCGGGAATCGACGTGTACTCGATGCGTCAGCCCCTCGGCGTCGTCGCGGCGATCACGCCGTTCAACTTCCCGGCGATGATCCCGCTGTGGAAGGCGGGGCCCGCGCTCGCCGCCGGCAACGCCGTCGTCCTCAAGCCCAGTGAGCGCGACCCCTCGGTGCCCGTGCGCCTGGCAGAGCTGTTCCTGGAGGCGGGCCTTCCGGCCGGCGTTCTCAACGTCGTGCACGGCGACAAGGAGGCCGTCGACGCCCTGCTCGAGGACGACCGCATCTCGGCGGTGGGCTTCGTCGGATCCACGCCCATCGCCGAGCACATCTACGCCACCGCGGCCGCGCACGGCAAGCGGGCGCAGTGCTTCGGCGGCGCGAAGAACCATCTGATCGTGATGCCGGACGCCGACCTCGATCAGGCCGTGGACGCCCTCATCGGTGCCGGCTACGGCTCGGCGGGCGAGCGGTGCATGGCGATCTCGGTCGCCGTCCCGGTCGGCGCGGACACGGCGGACGCGCTCGCCGCCAGGCTCGCGGAGCGTGTCGCAGGGCTGCGCGTCGGGCCGGCGCTCTCGCCGGACGTCGACTACGGCCCCCTCGTCAGCCGTGCCGCCGTCGAGCGCGTCGAGGGGTACATCCAGCAGGGCGTCGACGAGGGTGCGACCCTCCTCGCCGATGGCCGCGGCTTCTCCGTCGCCGGCTTCGAGGACGGCTTCTACCTCGGACCGACCCTGTTCGATCACGTCACCACCGACATGGCGATCTACCGCGAGGAGATCTTCGGACCCGTGCTCGTGATCGCTCGGGCGGCCGACTACGAGGAGGCGCTGCGGATGGCATCCGAGCACGAATACGGCAACGGCGTGGCGATCTTCACCCGCGACGGCGAGACCGCGCGCGACTTCGCCGCCCGTGTCGAGGTCGGCATGGTCGGGGTGAACGTGCCGATCCCAGTGCCGATCGCCTACTACACCTTCGGCGGCTGGAAGCGTTCGGGATTCGGGGACCTCAACCAGCACGGCGCTGACGCCTTCCGCTTCTACACGAAGACCAAGACGGTCACGAGCCGCTGGTTCCGCCACGACCCGCTCGCGGTGCCCGCCGAGCCGCGGGCGAGCTTCGTCATCCCGACCATGCACTGAGGCCGATCCCACAAGGAGACACCATGACACTCACCACGACCACGACGGAGGAGCGCGCTGCCATCCTGCAGGCGGTGCGGGAGTTTGCCGAGACCGAGCTCGCCCCCTTCGCCGCAGAGCGCGACGAGAAGCACCTCTTCCCCCGGGAGACTCTGCACCGCGCGGGCGAGCTGGGGCTGGGCGGCATCTACGTGCGCGAGGACCTCGGCGGCACGGGCCTCAGCCGCTCGGACACGGTGGCGATCTTCGAGGAGCTCGCCAAGGGCGATCCGACGATCGCCGCGTTCATCTCGATCCACAACATGGTCGCGTGGATGATCGACACCTACGGCGACGAGGCTCAGCGCGAGCGGTGGATGCCGGAGCTGACCGCCATGGCCCAGTTCGGCAGCTACTGCCTCACCGAACCGGGTGCCGGGTCCGACGCCGCGAACATCGCGACGAGCGCGGTCCGCGAGGGCGAGGACTATGTCCTCACCGGGGTGAAGCAGTTCATCTCGGGGGCGGGCGAAGCCGGCGTGTACATCGTGATGGCGCGAACCGGACAACCAGGTGCGCGCGGCATCAGCGCGTTCCTCATCCCCGGCGATGCCGCCGGTCTCTCGTTCGGTGTGCCGGAGAAGAAGATGGGCTGGCATGCGCAGCCCACCCGGCAGGTCATCCTGGACGGCGTGCGCGTTCCGGCATCCGCGATGCTGGGGGACGAGGGCCAGGGGTTCGCGATCGCGATGTCCGCCCTCAACGGCGGACGGCTCAACATCGCGGCGTGCTCGCTGGGCGGAGCGCAGTGGGCCCTGGATCGCGCGGTGCAGTACGTGCACGAGCGGGTCGCGTTCGGCGAGCCGCTGGCGGAGAAGCAGTCCATCCTGTTCGCCGTCGCCGATATGCGCACCGAGCTGCACGCGGCACGGCTGATGGTCGTCGACGGCGCACAGGCCGTCGACGAGCGGGCCCCTGATGCCGCCATGCGATGCGCGATGGCGAAGCGCTTCGCGACGGATGCCGGATTCGACGTCGCCAACCGGGCGCTGCAGCTGCACGGCGGCTACGGATATCTGCAGGACTACGGCATCGAGAAGGTGGTGCGGGATCTCCGCGTGCACCAGATCCTGGAGGGCACGAACGAGGTCATGCGCCTGATCGTCGGGCGCGAGATGCTGAGGCCGGCGGGGTCGGCGTCGCTGCAGCGCGGGCGCGATGCGCTGCGGAGCGCATCATGACCAGGGTGGCGTTCCTCGGCCTCGGTCACATGGGCCTGCCCATGGCGGTGAACCTCGTGAAGGCGGGGCATGAGGTGCACGGCTTCGACGTGGTGCCCGCCGCGCTCGAGGCCGCGCGCGGTGCGGGCATCCCCGTCGCTGATTCCGGAGCGGATGCCGTCGCCGACGCCGACGTCGTCATCACCATGTTCCCCGCAGGCGCCCACGTCATCGCCGCCTACCGCGAGGAGCTGCTCGCTGCGGCCCGGCCAGGGACGCTGTTCATCGAGTCGTCGACGATCGCCGTGGAGGAGGCGAGAACCGCGCACGGGCTGGCGATCGCCGCGGGGCATCGCAACATCGACGCTCCCGTGTCTGGCGGAGTCGTCGGCGCGGAGAACGGCACGCTCGCCTTCATGGTCGGCGGATCCGAGGAGGATTTCGCCGCGGCACTGCCCCTGCTGGAGGCCATGGGGAAGCGGATCGTGCACTGCGGAGGACCGGGCCTCGGTCAGGCGGCCAAGGTGTGCAACAACATGATCCTCGCGGTCTCGCAGATCGCCGTCGCCGAGGCGTTCGTGCTGGGGGAGCGGCTCGGGCTCGAGCATCAGGCGCTCTTCGACGTCGTCTCGCAGGCGTCGGGCCAGTGCTGGTCGATCACGACGAACTGCCCGGTGCCCGGCCCCGTGCCGACGAGCCCCGCGAACAGGGACTACCAGCCGGGGTTCGCCGGTGCGCTGATGGCCAAGGACCTCGGGCTCGCCCTGCAGGCGATCGAGCAGACATCGACGGATGCCAGGATGGGCCGCCTCGCCCAGGAGCTGTACGCGGCGTTCGCCGCCGGGGATGGGGCCGCGCGCGACTTCTCCGGGATCATCACCGACATCAGGGCCTCCTGAGTTCCCTGAGCCCGGGTTCTCAAGCTCGCTGAGCCTGTTCCTCTGAGCTCGCTGAGCCTGTCAAAGCGCTTCCCTTCGACAGGCTCAGGGAGCTTGTGTGGAGGAGCCCGCTGAGCCTTGTCGAAGCGGAGTCCCCGAGAGCATGTCCGATGCGTGCGGCAGACTGTTCCCGACGTGAGGAGTCATCGATGACCGAATACGAGACGATCCTGATCGAGCGGCGCGGACGCGTCGGATGGATCACGCTGAACCGCCCGCAGGCGCTCAACGCCCTCAATGCCCAGGTCGCGGAGGAGGTCACCGCCGCAGCCGTGGCCTTCGACGAGGACGAGGGTATCGGCGCGATCGTCGTCACCGGCTCGGAGAAGGCGTTCGCCGCCGGCGCGGACATCAAGGAGATGGCGTCGATGACGGCATCCGAGATGCTCTCGACCGACCACTTCGGAGCCTGGAACGACTTCGCCGCCGTGCGGACCCCGGTGATCGCGGCCGTCAGCGGCTTCGCGCTCGGCGGAGGGTGCGAGCTCGCCATGATGTGCGACATCATCCTCGCCGCCGACACCGCGACCTTCGGTCAGCCGGAGATCAATCTGGGCGTCATCCCCGGCATGGGGGGGACGCAGCGGCTGATCCGTGCGGTCGGCTACTACAAGGCGGCCGAGCTCGTCCTGTCGGGACGCATGATGGGCGCCGAGGAGGCGGAGCGCGCCGGGCTCGTGTCGCGGATCGTTCCGGCATCCGAGCTCCTCGCCGAGGCCGGCGCGCTCGCCGAGACGATCGCGGCGAAGGGGCTTCCCAGCCTGTACGCCGCCAAGGCGGCCCTGGATGCCGCGATGGAGACGAGCCTCGCCGAGGGCCTCGCGCATGAGAAGCAGGCCTTCGCCGCGCTCTTCGACACCGCCGACCAGAAGGAGGGCATGGCCGCGTTCCGCGAGAAGAGGGCGCCGCAGTTCCAGAACCGCTGACCGAGGACCTCTCGCGCAGCGGGCGGGTCAGGCGTGCGGCGGGCAGTTCATGCGGCCTCGCGGCAGCTCAGGCGCTCAGCGCGGCGAGCACTTTCTCGAGGCGGCGCGCGCGGGTGTCCTCGCCCTTCGCCTCGGCGATCTGGCGGGCCATCTCCTTGCGCTTGGAGGGGGCCAGCTGTTCGAACGCCGCCTTCGCCGTGGCATCCGCTGCCAGGGCCTCCGCGAGAGCCGGCGGGATCTCGATCTCGCGCTCTGCGCTGTCCACGCGGATGACGACATCGACCTCGTCGCCGATCTCCACGCCCGCCTCGGCGCGCGCAGCTTTGCTGAAGCCGATGAGATTCAGCCCTCCCATGCGCGCCAGCCGCAGACGGATGCTGCGGCCGGGCAGTTCGACCACGACGGGGAAGGCCTTGCCCGCGTCGAGGGATGCGACCTGCTCGTCGGTGAGGACGATCGCGGCTGCGGGGCCGTGGCCCTCGAGGACGGTGTGCAGGCGCAGTTCGCTCATGGCCGTCAGGCTACGCCGCCTCCGCCTCGCCGGCCACCACTTCGTTCCGCTTCTCGATGAGCCGGCGCATGTACGAGGCCATGAACAGGCGGTCGACGAGTGCTCCGATCGGACCGAACGGAGAGCGGAAGGTGAGGGTGTCGCGCATGAGAGTGCCCTCCGGGTGGGCCTCGAAGGCGTGCTCATGGAGGAAAGAGCGGAACGGCCCTGCGATCTGTCGGTCGCGGAAGCCGTGCGGCGGGTCGAGATCGAAGACCAGCGAGCGGAGCCGGAAGGGGATGCCGAAATGGCGAGCCCGCCAGGTGACCGTCGAGCCCTCCGTGAACGATCCGCCGACGGGCGCCTCGATCATCGTCTCGCCGTGCTCCGCCATCGAGCGCACGTGCAGCTGAGGATCCAGCGACGCGGCGTAGACGCGCGCCGGAGAGGCTCGGATGACCCTTTCCAGGGTGAACGTCGCCATCAGAGCGGATCCGGCTGCGGGCGCGGATCGATGAAGTCGCCGGCGTTCTTGCGCAGGCGCGCGACGATGGCGACGAGGTCGGCGGTGTCTCCGGCATCCAGGCCCGGGGCGGCGAACACCTCCTCGTTCAGCGCGGTGGTCGCCCGGTCGACGAGAGCGCGGCCGTCGTTCGTGAGGGCGAGGAGCGCGGCGCGACCGTCATGAGGATGGGGCTCGCGCACGACGAGCCCATCGCGCACCAGCCGCTCGGCCGTGCTCGTCACGGTGGTGGCGTGCACCTGAAGGCGCGACACCACGCTCGACAACGGCAGCCTGCCCGCTCTGCTGAACGCGAGGAGGCGCAGCACCTCGTAGCGGGCGAAGGAGAGCCCGAAGGGTTTGAGGGTGCTCTCGACCTTCGCCAGCAGCAGCTGCTGCGCCCGCATCACCGATATCACGAGGGTCATGCCGTCCGCGGCATCCGTCCACCCGTGCGCGATCCATTGCCGCTTCGCCTCGGCGAGCGGGTCGATCGGCAGGGGGCGGGGTCTGGCCACGGCTCTACCGTACCGCCGCGTTCGGACAGTACCCGGCGGGCTGCGGCGCCGAACCGCACAATGTATACAGAAAAGCCCTGTGAATCCCCCTGGAAGCGTGTGGAACCTCCACTATGGCTACATTGCGCGCCATGCCGATACACTCGAAGGGTCGTGAGGAGCATTCGATGAAGATCTTCGTCCTGGTGAAAGAAGTGCCGGACACGTACGGCGACCGGAAGCTCGATCTGGAGACCGGGCTGGCCGATCGTGCCGCGGGCGACGTGGTGCTCGACGAGATCACGGAGCGGGCTCTGGAGCTCGCGCTCTCCTTCGCCGACAAGAACGACGGCACGGAGGTCGTGGCACTGTCCATGGCTCCGGAGGGGTCGACGGCTTCTGTGCGGCGCGCGCTCGCGATCGGTGCGGCGTCGGCCGTCCATGTCGCGGATCCCGCCCTCGCCGGCGCCGATCTGGGGCTTACCGCGCGGACTCTCGCCGCCGCGATCCGGCGGGCCGAGCCCGACCTCGTGATCACCGGGAACCTCTCCACGGACGGATCCGGCGGGGTGATCCCCGCGATGCTCGCCGAGCACCTCGGCTTCGCGCAGGCGACCGCGCTCAGTGCGGTGGAGATCGGAACGGATGCCGTCACGGGAACGCGCGCGGCGGATGCCGGTGCGCAGGCTGTCACGGTGCCGCTGCCCGCGGTCATCTCCATCACCGAGGCGCTCCCCGACGCCCGGTTCCCGAACTTCAAGGGCATCATGGCGGCGAAGAAGAAGCCGCTCGAGGTGCTCTCGCTCGCCGACCTCGGTGTCTCCGCCGACCCCGGTGCGGCGCCGCAGACCATCATGACCGCTGTCGCGGAGAAGCCTCCGCGTGCGGCCGGTGTGAAGATCGTCGATGAGGGAGACGCCGGCACCCAGCTGGTCGAGTACCTCGTGCAGAACAGGCTGGTGTGAGATGTCCTATCCCGATGACGCTGTTCTCGTCCTCGTGGACGTCACCCCGACGGGCGAGGCGGCGAGCAGCACGGCGGCGCTGATCGGCGCTGCGTCGACGATCGGCTCCCCGGTCGCCGTCGTCCCCGGTGGGGCGCAGAGCGCGGTGGATGCCGCGTCCGCCGCAGGAGCATCCGTGGTGCTGACCGCGGACGTCGACGAGACGGTGCTCGTCGTCCCGCTCGTGGATGCTCTTCAGGCCGCGTTCGAGGCAGTGCATCCCGATGCTGTGCTGGTGTCGAACTCGATCACGGGACGCGATGTCGCGGGCCGGCTGGCCGTGCGCACGAACAGCGCCCTGTCCGTCGATGCGATCGGGGTCTCCCGCGACGACGAGGGCATCGTCGCGCACCACTCGGTCTACGGCGGCGCGTATCTGGTCGACTCGGCCCCTACATTCGGGACGCCGATCATCACGGTGCGCCAGGGTGCGGTGGAGGCCCGCGGCGAGGCCGTGGCGTCCCCGGTCGTCGAGGAGCTCGTCGTGACGGCGTCCGGTGCTCCGGCGGCGACGGCGGGTGCCATCGAGGCCGTCGAGCAGGCATCGTCCAGGCCGGAGCTGCGCGGCGCGACCAAGGTCGTCTCGGGCGGTCGCGGTCTGGGATCGAAAGAGCAGTTCGCGCTCGTGGAGCAGCTCGCCGACGCGCTGGGCGCCGCGGTGGGTGCGTCGCGTGCGGCGGTGGATGCCGGGTACATCCCTTACGCGCATCAGGTCGGGCAGACCGGTGTCTCGGTGTCGCCGCAGCTCTACGTCGCCCTCGGCATCTCCGGTGCGATCCAGCACCGTGCGGGCATGCAGACGGCGAAGACGATCGTCGCGATCAACAAGGACGCCGACGCGCCGATCTTCGACGTCGCCGACTTCGGCATCGTCGGCGACCTGTTCACGGTCGTCCCCCAGGTGATCTCGGCGCTCGAAGGTCGGAAGTAGCCGGATGCTGCGACGCGGACTGCCCCGGGTTCCCGGTGGCGAGCCATGGCCTCCGGCTGACGCGCTGCCCGAGGAGCCCGCTGCTGCTCCGGTGGCCGACACGCCGGATGTCGGACAGCACGCGGAGGATCGTCCTGCAGGTGACGTGTCGGCCCCCGTTGTGAACGCCGGCGACGCCGCGGGAGCGGTGGAACTCGCACCGGCGGTGGGCCGGTTGGGTGCCGTTCGGCGCGGTCTGCCCCGCATCGCGGGAGGGGAGCCATGGCCGCCCGCCGGTGCCATCGTGTCTTCTCCCGCGACCACGCGGGGGGCCGACACGCCAGATGTCGGACCGCACGCGCCAGAACGTCCTGCAGGTGGCATGTCGGCCCCCGAAACGGATGCGCCTCGTCCGGTGGACGGGGCGGCGCCCGCGGTGTCGCAGGCGGATGCCGGTGCGCAGGGCGTTCGTCGTGGGCTGCCCCGTGAGGCGGGCGGGGAGCCGTGGCCTCCGGCCACCACTGTCGTGACGGCGGCTTCGCCCGCTGAGCCCGTCGATGCGGGCGGCGCGGCATCGCCCGCTGAGCTTGTCGAAGCGCACGGCGCGATATCGCCCGCTGAGCTCGTCGAAGCGCACGGCGCGGCATCGCTCGCTGAGCTTGTCGAAGCGCGCCCTGCCGAGGTGGACCTTTCGCCGGCCGGCCCGCTTCCCTTCCGGCGCACGGTGTGGCCGGGGTCAGCGCCTCGCCGCATCTCCGCGCCCGCCGAGCAGGGCGCGAAGCGGCCGACGGCGCTTCAGGGCATCGCAGCGCTTTTCGGGCTGGCCGGTCTCGGCATCATCGCGATCGCCGGCATCGCGCTGGTGCGCACGATCATGCCGACCCCGTTCATCCAGGATTTCCTGGCTGCCTTCCCCGGCGAGTACCACCTCCCAGAGGGCTCGAAGCCCGGCATCCCCGGCTGGGTCGGCTGGCAGCACTTCTTCAACATGTTCCTCATGGTGCTGATCATCCGCACCGGGCTCACGGTGCGCACCGAGAAGCGCCCCACGGTGTTCTGGACCTCGCGCCGCAACCCCAAGCACAAGATCAGCCTGACGCTCTGGCTGCACCAGGCGCTCGACGCGCTCTGGCTGGTGAACGGCGTCGTCTTCATCGTGCTGCTGTTCAGTACCGGTCACTGGGTGCGTGTGGTCCCCACGAGCTGGGAGGTGTTCCCCAACGCCCTCTCCGCAGCCCTGCAGTACGTCTCGCTGGACTGGCCGACCGAGAACGGCTGGGCCAACTACAACAGCCTCCAGCAGCTGGCGTACTTCACCACGATCTTCATCGCCGCGCCTCTCGCCACGATCACCGGGTTCCGGATGTCGGGCTTCTGGCCGAAGAAGGCGGAGAAGCTGAACAAGCTGTACCCGGTCGAGTGGGCGAGGGCCGTGCACTTCCCGGTGATGCTCTATTTCGTGGTGTTCATCGTCGTGCACGTCATCCTCGTGATGGCGACGGGCGCCCTGCGCAACCTCAACCATATGTACGCGTCCCTCGGGTCGACGGATGGCGTGGCCTATGCGCAGGTCTGGACGGGCTTCTGGGTGTTCCTGGCATCCCTCGCCGTCATCGTCGCCGCCTGGTTCGCCGTGCGCCCGCTGGTCATCGCCCCGATGGCGAAGATCTTCGGCAACGTCTCCGGCCGCTGACCTTCGCCGGCATCCGAGACCTCTCTTCATCGACGAGACCCCGTCCCAGCGACGTTGCTAGGACGGGGTCTCGGCGGCCATGAGAGCTCTCGATGACGCGGGTGACGGGGGCTGAGCCAGGTCAGCGGACGAAGCGGACCTCGGTGAGGGTCTCGCCCAGGAACGGCTCGGTGTGCGTCGCGCCGTCGAGGGTGAAGCCGTTGCGGGTGTAGAACCGGTGTGCGCGGGGGTTGTCCTCCGCGACCCACAGGTACAGGGGCTCGTCCTTCTCGACGGCCGCGTCGAACAGCTTCTGGCCGAGGCCGGTGGAGTGCCACTCGTCGAGGAGGTAGATGAAGTAGAGCTCGCGGAACGCCGGAGCGTCCTTGTCGCGGGCAGGGCCCGAGCCGACGAAGCCGACGATCTCGCCGTCGACGAGAGCCGCGCGCATGCGGAAGTCCTCGCCCTGCGAGGCCCAGTGCGTCCACAGCTCAGCGAGGCGCCGGGGCGACACCTTCTCGAGCGCTGCCTTGCTGATCAGGTGGTCGTAGGTCTCGTGCCACGTCTGCGCGTGCACACGACCCAGAGCCTCCGCATCCACATCACGGACCGGACGGACGATGATTTCTGGCTGGGCTTCGGCGCTCATGCCGCGACTCTACGCGGGGGGCTGCGCAACCGGAAATCTACCGACTGTAGAAACCGAGCACCCCCGTTCGGAGGTCATCGGTCTTGTCTGCCCCATACAACGGAATTCGCCGGGCGTGCAGTCCTGACTACCATCGAGCATCGTGAACGTGATCTGGCGCACTCTTGTGGTGATGTGGCGGGCCAGGCGCAGGCTGAGCCGTGAGGGGCGCCTCGCGCCCACTGCGGTGAGCACCGTGCGGCTGACCACCCTTCCGACCGACATCGATCTCCTCGGCCACATGAACAACGGCCGCTACCTGTCGCTGTTCGACCTCGGTCGGTGGGATCTGCTCACGCGTACCGGGATGACCGATGTGATGAAGCGCAACGGCTGGTACGCGGTCGTCGCGGGGGAGACCATCACCTTCCGCAAATCCTTGCAGCTCTGGCAGCGTTTCGACGTCGAGTCGCGTCTGCTCGGCCACGACGACAAGTCGATCTACATGGAGCATCGGGCGGTCGTCGACGGCGAGATCTACACCAGGGCCATCGTCAGGGCCAGGATGCTGAAGCGCTCCGGCGGCACCCTCTCGCATGACGAGCTCTTCGCGGCGGTCGGCCGTCCGGAGGGGCTGCCCGACGTCGAGCCGTGGATGCACGAGTGGGCCACGGCATCCGCTCTTCCGCCGACCCGCGCGGAGGCGCCGAGCACCTGGACGTGAATTCCGCGCGGTCCAGGCGCTAGCTTTGGTCCGTGGGGAACATGTTCAAGACGCTCGGTCGCGTGCTGGCCGGGCATTGGCCGGCGCTGCTGGCGTGGTTCCTGGCCGGGCGCCTCGTGCACTACGTGCTCATCGAGGTCGCCGCGCAGGCGGGCGCGTGGACGTCCACCGGGGGCCTGCTGATCCTGCCGATCGCGGTGCTCGCGCGGCTGGTCAGCTTCGTCGCGATGTTCCTCGTCGTCCGTGACGGTCTGCGCGAACTGTCCGCCATCGCGCCGTCGCCTCCGACGCCACGGGAGCGCCGACAGACGTTCCTCACCACGCTGCTCGCCAGCATCCTGCCCTTCTTCGCCATCTATGCGGCATGGGGGTTCCTCACCGAGGACACCGACGCATACAGCGCCCGTGCGCTGGCGATCCGCTCCGGGATCGGCTGGACAGCGGTCGCGAACGGGGAAGCGGCGCCGACGGGTCCGGTCGGCACGCTCGTAGGCTTCGACGCGCTCACGATCTCCCTGATCGCGGTCGCCTTCGTCGGACGCTGGGCATGGAAGAAGTGGCAGAAGAAGGTGCCGGCCTCCCTGTCGATCGTCGCGGTGTACCTCGAGGCCGTCTGGGTCTTCCTCGCGGTCTCCCTCATCGGACAGGCGATGGCGCAGCTCACGGGCTGGGTCGACACCCGAGTCGGACTGCAGTGGGTACTGGATGCCCGCGAGTGGGTGAGCGCTCAGCTCGTCCCGGTCGCGTGGGTCTGGGACGGCGTCGAGTGGCTCATCGGCGAGATCGCCGGGCTCACCGTCGAGCCGCTTGCCTGGCTCGCCGTGGCCGGTGTGATCTACGGGCAGGCCATCGCGGCCGAGAAGCCGAGCTTCGATCACGAGGTGCTCCGTCGGGCGAGGGAGCGCTCTGCGCGCGTGCCGTCGTGGATCCGCCTCGTCGGGGGCAACCTCGCCAAGGAAGTCACCTCCCGGTTCTCCCCGCTGATCGATGCGATCGTGCTGATGTGGCGTGCGGGTCCCGTGCTCATCGCCGGGTATGTGCTGATCTACACGATCGTGCTCGCGGCGGATGCGGTCCTCGCCGGCTTCGTCACCCGCCTGATCGGTCCGCACGACCTGACCTTCTGGCGCATCGTCAGCCCTGCCATCGGCATCGCCATCGCTGCGGTCATCGAGCCGATCAGGATCGGCCTCGTCGCCTCGGCCTATGACGGATCGCTCGGCGCGCTGCGCAGACAGGCGGCTCAGGACGGGTCGATGACGAAGCGGGCGAAGGACGGGATCGCCGGGGTCGGCGAGACGTCGACCCAGAACGGACCGGCATCCTCGGGGACCACATAGGCGACGAGGATCTCGTAAGGATCGATGGGCAGCGGCTCACCGTCGTCATCCTTCTCGGGGAGGACGCAGGCGACGTGCTCGTCGACCGTCCACGGGATGCCGAGTTCGTCGCGCCGCTGCACCCATTCCCGTCCCGTCGATCGCTCGACGAGGACAGGGCTTCCGCAACCGGGCGCTACGTCGTGCGGATCGACGGGGATGGCGACGGCGATGACCTTCGTCCCCTCGGGGTTCTCAAGGCCCTCGCTGCCGGTGATGTCCACGGCACGCACGGGTCCCCAGGTCGTCTCGGCGAGTTCGACAGTCCCGTCATTCGCGACCTGAGCCGGGTAGGTCGAATCGTAGAGGAAGTACTCCTTCCACTCGTTGCCGACCACGACGACGGCGGAGAGCGGCACGAGTACGGCCACCGCGATCACTCCGACGGCATTGCGCCGCCACCACCCGCTCACGGGGTCGTCCAGTCGGTCGCGGGCAGCTCGATCTCCTCGGCGACAGACAATTCGTCGAGCGCGATGGGCAGTTCGATGACGGCCTCGCTTCTCGTATCCTGCCAGGTCGCGAGTCTCAGGATGCCTGTGCCATCGAGCGCGCCCTCCGGCAGCTCGAAAGCGATGGCGCCGCTGCGGGAAACGCCGGTGAACACCGCTTGATTGAGCAGCGAGTTCGGGCGCTCACTGGCACGGAAGCTCTGCTCTCCGATCGTGAGCGTCGCGAGCCGGAGCTGTGCATCGGCGAGGGTCGCCTCGACGTCCAGATCGACGACGATCCAGGTGCCCTCCGCGAACCATCCGTTGCTCGTGGTCACCTTCGAGGCGGCCCGTACATCGTGCACGGTGACGAGAAGGGTGCGTCCGTCCGCCGGCTCGCCGATCGTGGCGGGGATGGGGAAGGGCTCCGTGGAGGCATCGTCTGACGGGGCGAGCGCCGCGACCGTCCACGCGCCGCCGAGGAGAGCCGCGGTCAGCAGCCAGCTCATCGTCTTGTTCATTGATCCGCCCCCGCGCCCACGTCCTCCGCCACGAGATCCGCGTAGCCCGCGACCTCGATGTCGTCCCAGTACTCGCCGTAGATCACGCTCGTCCCGACGTACTCGGTCGCGGTGTGCAGGGCGATACGGATGTCGTCGCCCTCAGCGACCAGGTCCGCAGGCACGACCCAGCTCAGCACCACGGTGGCCGCAACCCCCGGCTGCAGCCACGGTGAAGCGGTCGCATCGTCGTATCGTGCGACCGAAGGAGCGACCTCGGGGAGCTCCGTCAGCCTGATTTCGCCCACCGATCCGTCTGCTGTGCTCGACCGCGCCTCGGTGTCGAGGTTGGTCACATCCAGGATGACCGCGAGCACCCGCTCCCCGTCTTCGGGGAACACACCGCTGCCGGGGAGCTCGTCGACGAGCACCGCGCGCTGCGGCGTCATCTCCAGCTCCGCGCCGGTGAAGGTCTCGCCGGCCGCGATCTCGGGAAGCGGCGGCACGGCTGCGGTGGCGAGCCCGCCGAAGGCGGCGGTGGATGCCAGCACGAGCACGGTGAAGGCACCGGCGATGGACTTGGAGGAGACGCGGTTCGCGACGACGCCCGCCCAGCGGGTCGAGCGCTTCGGGGCGGCGGAGACCGTCGTGGCAGGCGCGGGCGGCGCGGATGCCTCGGCTGACGCGGCGCGCGACGGCGCCATCGCCTCGTGCATTCCCCCCGAATCGGTCACGGCAACAGCCTAGGGTTTCCGGCATCCTCCTGGTGAACTCCGGTGCACGCGATTAGGGTCGGAGGAACGCGGTCCCCCGCAGGCGGCGGCGACCGCACGACGATCAGGAGCGGAGCATGTCCGACATTCCGAACGACGACCGGCCGCAGACGCCGCTCACCCCGCCAGCGCCCGCAGCCCCCACCGCGCACAGCGGTGCGTACGGCGCACCGGGCGGTTATCCCGACCCGAGCCTGCCCCCGGTGTACCCGGGTGCGGCCGTGCCCGATCAGCAGCCGCTCGCCCATGCGCAGCCGTATGCGGGCCAGGGGGCGCCCTCTGCCTTCGCCGGACCGCCCGCCTTCACCGGCCAGCCGGCCGCGCCCGCCATCGCCCCCGGCGCGGGTGCCCTCTCGATCACCGCGCTCATCCTCGGAATCGCGGCCTTCCTCCTCTCGGTGCTCCCCGCCGTCGGCATCGTCCTCGGCCTCGCCGGGATCGTGGTCGGCATCTTCGGCATCCGCACGGGGCGAGGCAGAGCATTGGCGATCACGGGTCTCGTGCTCTCCGGGATCGGCCTGATCGGCGGCATCGTCGCGACGCTGGGCTGGGCGTTCCTGGCGTCCTTCGCCTGATCGGTCTTCGCCGCGTCGTTGCGCCTCAGCGGGTCCTGGACCGCGCGAATCTAGGCTGAGGGCATGACGGAGCAGCAGGCCCCACCGCCCCCGAACCCGCTGGCAGAGCGCGCGATCGAGCTGGTGCGGCGCTGGGTGGCGGAGGCGGCCATCGTCGACCCCGATCCTGCGCAGGCGCGCCTGTCGGAGCTGCTGCGAGCCGACGACGGCCTGGCGTTCGCCAAGGGGCTCGTCGACGGCGTGCTGCGCCCGGAGAGCTTGACGGCTTCTGCGGCGGCACTGCAGCGCATCGCCCCGCTCGCGCCGGGGATGCTCCCGTGGCACCTTCGAGGCGCCGTCCGCCTCGGAGGAGGCATCGCGCCCGCTCTCCCGACCCCCGCGGTACCGATCGCGCGTCGTGTCGCCCGCGAACTGATCGGTCACCTCGTCGCCGACCCCCGTCCTGGCCGGCTCGGCCCCGAGATCGCGCGCATCCGTGAGTCGGGCGGCACCGTCGGCGTCCGGCTGCTGGGTCACCGGGTGCTGGGCGACGCGGGGGGCGAGCAGATGCGCCGACGCATCCTGGAGCTCATCGAGCGAGACGATGTGGAACACGTCTCGCTCGCGATCTCCGCGCTCGTCGGCGCCCCCGACCCGTGGTCGTTCGATGAGGCGGTCGCGGGTATCGCGGAGCGGATGCTCCCGATCTACCTGGCGGCCGCGTCAGACGGCGTCGCCGTCACCCTGGAGATGGAGGGGTACCGGGACCTCGATCTCACCATCGCGGTGTTCACCAGCATCCTCGAAGACCCACGGCTCAGCAGCGTCGAAGCGGGCATCACCCTGCAGACGTACCTGCCTGACGCGGGGCCTGCGCTGCGCGAGCTCACCGCCTGGGCGCAGGAGCGGGTGCAGCACGGCGGGGCGCCGATCACCGTCCGGTTGACCAAGGGCGCCCACCTCGCCATGGAGCACGTCGACGCCGTCATGCACGGCTGGCCGCAGGCCACTCTTCCGAGCCGGCCCGAGACGGATGCGAACCACCTGCGGATCCTGGACGAGGCGCTTCGGCCGGAGCGCATCGAGGCGGTCCGGATCGCCGTGGCCGGGCACAACCTCTTCGACATCGCGTATGCCCGGTTGCTGGCCGAGGAGCGCGGCGTCGCAGACGGCATCGAGGTCGAGACGCTCTACGGCATGGCAGACGACCGGGTGCGCAGAGCGGCTGAGGACGTCGGTCCGGTGCGCGTCTGGATCCCCGCGGTCGAACCCGCCGAAGCCGATGCGGCGACCGGGTACCTCGTGCGCCGTCTGGAGGAGCTCGCCGCGGGCGGCGGCCTCCTCGCCGCGCACGGCACCGAGGGCGAGCGCGTCTTCCACCGCGAAGAGGATCGCTTCCTCGACGCCGTCGACCGATCGCGCGAGGGCGCCCCGCCGCCGCTGCGGCGCACGCAGGACCGGCGGGCTCCCGTGCACGAGTCGGCCCGGCCCGTGGCCGCGCCTGTCGCGGAGACGGACCTGACCCGCATCGTGCTCGGCATCTCGCGCGGTTCATCGGATGAGCCGTTCGTGGAGACGGCCGTCTACTCGCGGATGGAGTCGGCACCGGATGCCGGGGGTGCGCCCGGCTTCGAGAACGCGGCTGACACCGACCTGTCCACGGAGGCCAACCGGGAGTGGGCCCGCGCCGTCAGGGCCGGCGTCGCAGGCTCGACGGCCGGTGCGGATGCTGCGCGAGCGGCTCGGGTGGCCGGGCAGGACGACGTCGACCGGGTGATCGCCCGCACGCGTGCGGCCGCGCCGGAGTGGGGCTCGCGTCCCGCAGGGGAGCGCGCCGATGTGCTGCTGCGCGCGGCGGCAGCGCTCGAGGGGCGTCGCGCCGAGCTCATCCAGGCCGCGGCCTCCGAGGCCGGTGTGCTCCTCGCCGAGGCGGATGCCGAGGTGAACGCGGCCGTCGATGCCGCCCGCTACTGCAGTGCACAGGCGCGCGAACTGGACGCGATCGCGGGCGCCGTGCTCATCCCCGCCGTGGTGAGCGTGGTCACCGGCTCCTCGGCATCGCCGCTCGCCGTCCCCGCAGGCGACGCGCTCGCCGCGCTCGCGGCCGGGTCGGGCGTCGTGCTCGTGCCCGACCCTCGCGCGCCGAGGACGGCGGCCGTCGTCGCCGAAGCGCTGTGGCAGGCCGGCATCCCTCGCGATGTCCTGGTGCTGGCCATCGCCGACGAGGAGACGACCGGGATGCTCGTCGAGCATCCGGATGTCGAGCAGGTGGTGCTCAGCGGGCCGCGGAGCGCGGCCGCGGCGCACCGCTCGCGCCGCTCCGATCTTCGGATGCTGGCGGAGACCGGTGGCAAGGCCACGATCATCGTCACGCCTTCCGCCGACCTCGACCAGGTCGTGGAGGACATCGTACGCAGCGCCTTCGCTCGGGCGGGACAGTCGTCTTCCTCCGCTTCGCTGGCGATCCTGGTCGGCACGGTCGGGCGTTCGAAGCGCTTCGCGCGGCAGCTCGTCGATGCCACCCGCTCGCTCGAGGTCGGTCGGCCGGAGGAGCCTGGCAGCGGCGTCGGGCCGCTGCAGGCCGGTCCATCCGGCGATGCCGCCTGGGCGCTGAGGACGCTGGAGGGCGAGGAGCAGTGGCTCGTCACGCCGGCCCCGCACCGAGGCGATGAGACGGGAAGGCTCTGGAGCCCCGGCATCCGGGTCGGAGTGCTGCCCGGTTCTCGTGCGCACCTCGAGTCCTTCGCGGCGCCCGTCCTGTCGGTCATGCACGCCCCGACGCTGGCGCGCGCGATCGAGCTGCAGAACCAGGTCGAGACCGCATCGGCGGCGGGGCTCCACACCCAGGACCCCGATGATCTCGCACTGTGGCTGGATCGGGTCGAGGCCGCGAGCCTGTTCGTGAACCGCAGAACCACGGGTGCGATGGTGCAGCGGCAGCCGTCCGGGGGTGGGCGCCGGTCTTCCGTCGGCCCCGGCGCGAAGACCGGCGGACCGAACCGGCTGATCGCCCTCGGCGGGTGGCGTGCGACGTCCGCCGGCCCTGTGTCGAGCACGCTGCACCTGCGCGGGCTCGACTCGCGCATCACGGACCTTGTCGAGTCCGCGCAGCCCTCGCTGGACTATGAACGCTTCGAATGGCTCCGGCGGGCGGCGCTGTCCGATGCGATCGCCTGGGATCGCGAGTTCGGCCAGGTGCGTGACGTCTCGCGGCTCGAGGTCGAGCGCAACCTCTTCCGGTATCGACCCGTGCCGGTCTGGATGCGTGCGGCGGATGCCGAGCTCCACGAGCTGCTGAGGGTGGTCGTCGCGGCGCTGCGCGCGGGCTCCGGTCTCTTCCTCAGTGCGACCGAGGGGCTGCCCGCCGGCGTGCGCCGTGCGCTCGGCGCGTTGGGCGTCGGCGTGGCCGTGGAATCGGATGCCGAATGGCTCAGCCGCCTCTCCGTCCCCGGCGAGGGCGAGGAGGCGTCGCGTCCGGCGCGCATCCGCCTCGTCGGGAGCGTCGAGGCCGTGCGGGAGCTTCGAGGTCGGCTGGGGGAGGTGCTGGCCGACGATCTGGACGTCGCCGTCTACGACGGCGCCGTGACCGCGGCCGGCCGCATCGAGCTGCTGGCCTTCGTCAGGGAGCAGTCGATCTCGATCACGGCGCATCGTTTCGGACGCCCAGACCCCTGGAGTGCCGCGGTCATCTGACGAATGTAAATAATTCTTGACACGTCGCCGCAGGCCGGCGCATACTCATCGTGTCAAGAATTCTTTACTTCGAGGAGGTGCGCCATGGTCTACGAGGAGCGCAACGCCTGGGCGGGGCTGATCGTCAGCGTCGTTTCGGTCACCGTGTACATCCTGCTCACGCTGCAGAGCGCCGGCGACGGCCCGCTGCACGAGGTCGACTGGTTCCCCCTCATGCTCTGGACCATCGGGCTCAGCATCGTCGCGACCATCCTCCTCAGCGTGACGTGGGGCATCCTCGCCGGAGCGCGGGACCCGGACGGCGTCGGGCGCAGCGACATCCGCGACCGCGACATCAGCCGGATGGGGGGACGCGTGGAGCAGGGCTTCGTCGTCATCGCCGGACTCGGCGTGATCGCGCTGTGCGCGATCGGCGCCGACGTGTTCTGGATCGCGAACACGATGTATCTCGGTTTCGCGGTGGCCGCCTTCGTCGGTGGCATCGCGCGCGTCATCGCGTACCGGCGGGGCCTCGCGTGATGGTGAAGCCGACCCTCGTCACGAACTCGATCCGCGTGCATCGCGAGGAGGCGGGGCTGACCCAGGCCGAGCTGGCACGCACGCTCGGCGTCACGCGGCAGACGCTCATCGCGATCGAGCAGGGGCGTTACTCGCCCACGCTCGAGCTGGCCTTCCAGATCGCCCGTGCCTTCGGCGTCCCGCTCGACGACCTGTTCCAATACCCGGAGGGATGACATGTCTCAGACCATGACCGCCTGGCTCGGCCGTGAGTACGGCGCCGCGTCGGCCACCGTTCCCGAAGAGCTGACGATCCCGGTGCCTGGACAGGGGCAGGTGCTCCTGCGCATCCATGCGACGGCCCTGAACGCGGGTGACGTCCGGATCATGCGGGGCGATCCGCTGCTGGTGCGACCCGTCTTCGGTCTCACCCGTCCCCGCCAGCCGGTCCGCGGGATGGACGTGGTCGGCACCGTCGTCGGAGTGGGCCCCGGCGTGCTCGGCGCCGAGGTCGGCGAGCGGGTCGTCGCGGAGCTCGCGGGCGGCGGTGGGCTCGCCGCGTACGCGACCGTCGATGAGCGACGGGTCGTCCCCGTGCCGCCGGGCGTCTCCTCGGAGGACGCCTCCTGCCTGCCGATCGCGGCCGGTACCGCGTGGCAGGCGCTCGATCTCGCGGGCGTCGGCATCGGCGGCGCAGCCGGCAGGGTGCTCATCATCGGGGCGTCGGGAGGCGTCGGCACCTTCGCCGTGCAGCTCGCGGCCCTGCGGGGCGCCGAGGTGTGGGCGAGCTGCGGCGACCGCAACGCGCGACTTGTCGAACGGCTGGGCGCCGGCCACGTCTTCGATCACAGGACGGCGGGCATCGAGGGGCTGGAACAGGGCGGCTTCGACGCCGTCATCGACATCGCCGGGAATCTCCCGCTGCGCAGCCTGCAACGTCTGGCCCGCGACGGCGGGACCGTCGTGCTGGCCGGTGGTGACGGAGGGCACGTCCTCGGGCCGGTGCCGCGGATGCTCAGGGCCGCGTTGCTGTCGCTGGGATCGCGTCGCCGTATCCGGCCGCTCGCGGCGACGGCGCGGCCGGAGATCCTCGCCAAGCTGCTCGAACTCGTGGGCGACCGTGCCATCGTGCCGGTCATCGAAGAGGTGGTTCCCTTCGCCGAGGCGGGGGCGGCCCTCGCGCGCATCGAGGCGGGGCACGTCGTCGGCAAGCTCGTGGTGACCTCCGCGATGTGAGCGCCGCGTCACGGCGCGCAGGATGCGGGGGCGTCGCTCTGGCGTCCCCCCGGCACGGGATGACAGAATGTGATCTGGCGTGCCCGTGTCGCTTCTTCCCCGCCTCGCAACGAGCTCCGGGTCGAAGGCCCGCCGGGCCCCTGGACAGCGTCCGCCGCATCTCGTTCCGAGGAGCACCATGTCCACGCCGGAGACCGTCGCCACGACCACCCGCATCGCCCATCGCCGCCGCTACCTGATGTGCCGTCCCGAGCACTTCACCGTGAGCTACACGATCAATCCCTGGATGGAGCCGGCGAAGCCGACCGATACCGCCAAGGCGGTTGCGCAGTGGCAGGAGCTGCACGATCTGTACCTGAAGCTGGGTCACGAGGTGGAGCTCATCGAGCCGCTGCCCGGCTACCCCGACATGGTCTACACCGCGAACGGCGGCTTCCTCATCGACGGGCGTGCCTACGTGCCGAAGTTCCGTTTCGCGGAGCGGGCCGGAGAGGCGCCCGCCTTCGCCGACTGGTTCCGCTCTGCGGGCTTCGATACGGTCGAGCCCGCAGAGGTCAACGAGGGCGAGGGGGACTTCCTGCTCGTGGGCGATGTGATCCTCGCCGGAACCGGGTTCCGCTCGACCGGCGACAGCCACCGCGAGGTCGGGGAGGTGTTCGGGCGCGAGGTCGTCTCGCTCACCCTCATCGATCCGCGCTTCTACCACCTCGACACCGCCATCGCCGTGCTCGACCCCGTCCAGGGCGTGGAGAACGGCGGCCCCGAGCGCGCCAACATCGCCTACCTGCCCGGCGCCTTCGACGCCGCGAGCCGCGCGATCCTCGAGGAGCGCTTCCCCGACGCCATCCTCGTGGCCGACGAGGACGGCGCCGTCTTCGGCCTGAACTCCGCGAGCGACGGCTACAACGTCATCATCTCCCCGCGTGCGGTCGGCTTCGAGAAGCAGCTGCGCGAGCGCGGGTACAACCCCCTGACCGTCGACCTGTCCGAGCTGCTGCTCGGCGGCGGCGGCATCAAGTGCTGCACGCTCGAACTGCGCGCCGCCTCCGGAAAGGAGCACGCATGACCACCTCCGTCGCTGTCGAGGCGCACGTCGCCGAGAACTACCACCCGCTGCCCGTCACGGTCGCCAAGGGCGAGGGCGTCTGGGTCACCGACGTCGAGGGCAAGCGCTACCTCGACCTGCTCGCGGCGTACTCCGCCGTGAACTTCGGGCACCGGCATCCCGCTCTCGTCGCCGCCGTCACCGAGCAGCTCGGACGGGTCACGCTGACCAGCCGTGCCTTCATGAACGATCGACTCGAGCCGTTCGCCGAGGCGCTCGCGCGACTGTGCGGCAAGGAGCTCGTGCTGCCGATGAACACCGGTGCGGAGGCGGTGGAGACCGGGATCAAGGTGGCCCGCGCCTGGGGCTACCGCGTCAAGGGCATCCCCGCGGATGCTGCGCGCATCGTCGTCGCGGCCGGGAACTTCCACGGGCGCACGACGACGATCGTCAGCTTCAGCGACGACGAGTCGGCGCGCAGCGGGTTCGGCCCCTTCACGACGGGGTTCGACCTCGTTCCCTACGGCGACGCCGACGCGATCGCGAGCGCGATCACCGACGAGACGGCGGCCGTGCTCGTCGAGCCGATCCAGGGCGAGGCCGGCGTGGTCATCCCGCCGGAGGGCTATCTGCGCCGCATCCGCGAGATCTGCGACGAACGCCGCGTGCTGTTCGTCGCGGATGAGATCCAGTCCGGCCTCGGAAGGGTCGGCGAGACCTTCGCCTGCGACCGCGAGGGAGTCGTGCCAGACCTCTACCTGCTGGGCAAGGCCCTCGGCGGCGGCATCCTGCCGGTGTCGGCCGTGGTCGGCGACCGCGACGTGCTCGGCGTCATCCGACCCGGAGAGCACGGCTCGACGTTCGGCGGCAACCCGCTCGCGGCGGCTGTCGGTCTCCGCGTCGTGGAGATGCTCGAGACCGGGGAGTTCCAGGAGCGCGCCCGCGCGTTGGGCGAGCACCTCGCCGCAGGCCTCGACAAGCTCCTCGGGCAGGGCGTCACGGCTGTGCGCGTCGCAGGGCTCTGGGCCGGGGTCGACATCGACCCGTCGTACGGAACCGGCCGCGTGATCGCCGAGAAGCTGCTCGAACGGGGCGTCCTCGTCAAGGACACCCACGGTCAGACGATCAGGATCGCGCCCCCGCTGGTGATCCGCGCGACGGAGATCGACTGGGCTCTGGAGCAGCTCCGGCTCGTGCTCGAGGGCTGAGCGCGGCCGGGGCCGCGCGGGAATTGCGCGGCCGGATCGCGGTGCCCTACTCTCAGACTCTGACACGCGCATGCGCCGATCCGGCCGCGCAGGGGATGGGCCGGGGCGATGCCGCTCCGTGAGGGGAGAGCAGGGCATGAGTCGTGCATTCACGCAGCGCGCAGGGCGGATGATCGCCGCCGCGACGACGGGATCGCTGATCATCGGTGCGGTGGTGCTCGCGCCGGTCGGGGCAGCAGTGGCCGCAGGGCCGGATTCCTTCGTCGATGAGACTTCGGGGCTCACGCTCGGAGCGACCTCGGCATCCGGCGACGCCTTCAGCGTGGGCGACACGATCGTCCTCACCTTCACCGCGAGCAATGAGACCGATGCGGTGATCGAGCTCGCCGAGGACGCAGTCGTCGTCACGCGTGTCAGCGGCAGGATCGGAGAGACTGCAGGAGACTGCGCGCCCAGCGGATTCGGCGGCTGGGACGAGTGGGATGCCGGGGATGCCGAGATCGCGCTCCCCTCGAGCATCCTCCCTGGTGAGACCCTCACCTGCACGCGCTCGTTCGTCGCGGACGAGGACGACCTCGCCGCCGGCGGGATCTGGGCGCAGACTTTCTCCTCCCCGGCATCAGGTCCGGGGGCGCCGTCCGGCGCCTTCTTCACGCGACTTCTCGCCCCGAACGGATCGCCGAATGCGCCTGAGGTCTCCGGCATCCCTCGCGTGGGTGAGACGCTGACTGCGGCTGCGGGTTTCTTCGGCCTGTGGAACGACGCATACGAATACCAGTGGCTGCGTGATGGCGCGGTCATCGACGGCGCCACGGAGAGCACCTACATCCCCGTCTCTGCCGACACGGGTGCGACGATCAGCGTCCGGGTGACGGGCATCGCCGCGAACGTCGACGGCTCCCGCGTGGTTCTCGAAAGCGCATCGACAGTTCCGGTGGGAACCGTCGTCCTCGTGCCCGGCACGCCCTCGATCACGGGCGCGGCCGCGGTGGGGAGCACTCTCTCCGCGGACGCCGGAGCGTGGGAGCCGTCGCCGGACGCGATCTCCTACCAGTGGCTGCGCGACGGCGTCGCGATCGAGGGGGCTACGACCGCGGAGCTCATCCTGGCGGCGGCGGATCGGGGAGCGCGGATCAGTGTCCGCGTGACGGGCTCGCTCGGCGGGGCGGAGAGCGTGACGGCCGAGTCTGCGTCGACCACGGCTGTGGCGGCCGGTTCGCTCGCTGTCGTCATCCCCACGATCTCGGGCAGCGTCGCCGTCGGCTCCGCGCTGACGGCGAAGCCGGGCTCCTGGACGCCGGGGACGGTGTTCACCTACCGCTGGTTGCGCAACGGGACGACGATCAGCGCAGCGACCTCGGCGACGTACACCCCGGTGACGGCCGACGCCGGGGCCGCCCTGAGCGTCGCCGTCACCGGGACGCTGCCGGGGTATACCAGCGCCACACGGACCTCGGCGGTGACGGCGAAGGTAGCGACGGCCGGTTCGGTGACCCGTACCGGGACGCTCTCCGTGGGTTCCGTGCAGACCGCCAAGCCAGGGACGTGGACGACCGGAACGGTGTTCGCCTACCAGTGGCTGAGGGACGGGGCATCGATCCCGGGCGCCACTGCGTCGACCTACACGCTCGTCGCGGCCGATTCAGGCAAGCGCATCAGCGTCGCCGTGACGGGGACGAAATCCGGGTACGCCACGGTGAGGAAGACCTCCTCGGCCTCGGCGATGGTGACGACGGCGCCGGTTCCCACCATCTCAGGGACCCTCGCGGTCGCATCCACGCTCACCGCCAAGCCGGGCGTGTGGGCGACGGGCACCGCGTTCACCTATCAGTGGCTGCGCAACGGCGCCAAGATCTCCGGCGCGACCGCAGCGACGTACAAGCTGACGTCGTCGGATGCGGGCAGGTCGATCACCGTGACCGTGACGGGCGCGAAATCGGGTTACGCGACGGTCGCGAAGAGCTCGGCCGCATCGGCGAAGGTGGCGACGGCGGCCACCCCGAAGATCTCAGGCACCGTGAAGGTCGGCGCGACCCTGAGCGTCGTCAGGGGTACGTGGACCGCGGGGACCGCATTCGCCTATCAGTGGCTGCGCGACGGGGTGAAGATCACCGGTGCCACGAAGGCGACATACGCGCTGACGGCCGCGGATGCGGGAAAGCGGATCACGGTCGCGATAACCGGCCGCCTGAGCGGCTTCTCGACGGTGACCAGGACGTCGGCATCGACCGCGGCCGTCGCTCTGGGAACACTGTCCGCGCCGACGCCGAAGATCACGGGGACGGTGAAGGTGGGCTCGGTGCTCACCGCATCCCCCGGGACGTGGACGAGCGGAACGTCGCTGAAGTACCAGTGGCTGCGCAACGGGACCGCGATCTTGGGCGCGACATCCAAGAGCTACACCCTGCGGCCGACGGATGCCTACGCCACCGTCACGGTGAAGGTGACGGGAACAAGGACGGGATATGTCGCCGCGGCGAAGTCGAGTGCGGCGACGGCTGCCATCGCCGGCAAGGTGTACGCGAACTGCGCGGCGTTGAACAAGGATTACCCCGACGGCATCCGCAAGGCAGGCGTCACGGTGGACCGCAAGGCGGGCGTCGCCAAGCCGCTCGTCGGCAACCCGTACGCCTCGACCTCGCTGTACAACCTGCAGTCGATCGCCAGGGATGCGGATCGCGACGGCATCATGTGCGAGCGCTGACGCGCTCGCAGCGCGGCCGCGCCGAGCCTCACGCCGGCGGATCGTCGGGGTCGAGGGTGCGCAGGGTGTCCTCCTCGACCGCGACGTCGGCATCGAGCTGCTGCTCGGTCGTCTCGTCGCCGCCGAGCGGGGCGTCGCCCTGCTCGGGTTCGGGAGTCGCCTCCGGGCCTTCCGCCGGGTCTTCCGGATGCGGGGTGCGCCCGCTCTTCTCGTTCATGACCAGGACGCTACGACCTGCCCGTCGGTGCGGGCAGGGGGTTGACACGCGGTCGCCGGCGTTGCGCGCCCGTTAGGCTCACTGCTGTGAATCGCAGCGCCATCCTGGACGGACTCTGGCGGGCCTGGCCGGTGGTGAGCTGGCTGCTGCCTGCACTGTTCAGCGTGCACGGGCTCTTCTCGACGCCTGGGGGATGGGCCTGGTCCTTCCTCCTGCTGAGCGCGCTCGTCCTCATCCCCGCGTGCGGCCTGCTCGGCACGCAGCCGTATCGGGTGCTTCGCCGCGCGGGATGGGACACCGCCCCCTGGCAGATCGGCGTCCTGCTCCTCGTGCACGTGTGGGCGGCGTTCGCGACCGTCATCCTGGCGATCGACGTGCTCAGCAGGCAGTCGACCGATGCGATCCCGTCTGTGTTGCACCTGCTCGGCGCGGCGGCGCCCTCGGTGGGCTACAGCCTCGGCGCCATGATCGGCACGGCCGTCCTCGCCGTCTCCGCCCTCGCCGCGATGGGCGTGCTCGCGAGGATGCCTGAGCGGATCGCCCCGCTCTCTCCGAGGGGCGAGATCGCGGTCATCGTCGCGGCGGTGGCTCTGCCGGTGCTACTGGTCGTCCTGATCGCGATCGGTGTCGTGCTGACCTCGGATGCCGTCCCGACCTGGCGCTAGGCTCCGACGAGGGGGGACATGTACGAGCGACACTTCACTGCAGCTCCGACGGCGGACTCCGCGCCGCCGTGGCCACGCGGCCTGCAGGGCACCGTCTGGGACGTCTGGCCATGGACGAACTGGCTGATCCCGATCTTCGTCTGCTTCCACGGATGGCTCGGCAACGGAGGCTGGGAGACACTCGCCCTCTCCCTCTTCTCGCCGATCATCGTGCCGTGTTCCGCGCTGCTCGGTGCACTGCCGCGATTCATCCTGCGCCGTCGAGGGCACGTGACCGCCCCGGCGCCCCTGATCTGGCTGCTCATCGTCAACGGCTGGGGATGGATCGTCTTCGCCGTGGCCATGAGCGGCGCCGGTGACAGCGGGTCGCTGGACTCGATCCTGCGCGTGCTGGTGCCCGCTCCGCTGTCGGTGCCCGTCGAGGCGGCGATCATGGCGGGCGGGATGCTGGCCGGCATCCTGACGTGGATCGTGATCCTCATCCTGGCGATCGTCCTGCGGCCCGTCAGCGCCGGCGCGCAGCGAGGCTGGATCGTCGTCGGGAGGACGGCCGTGTTCGCCGTCCCTGTGCTGCTGATCGTCGTCGTGCTCATCGGCGTCCAGGCGACGCAGGCGCAACGCGACGCGGAGGGGCGCGCCATGTCGGCGGTCGCGGCGATGCCGATCGAGGAGCAGGCGGCCTTCGCCGCCCAGAAGCACGAGGAGCTGCAGGCCGCTCTCGGTGGTGTGCGGGCGCTCATCGCCGCAGACGGCTGGACGGTCGATCGCTACGGCCTGGACAGCGACCACTTCACCTCGCGCACGCTGGACGGGGACTGCTACCGCATCGTCCTCGGGTACTCTCACCCGGCCGCCGAGGAGGGGACGGACGACGCCGCCCTCGACGCAGCGCTCGCCGCCGCAGGGTGGCAGCGCGAGGGGAGCGTGTTCATCGACGCGGATGGTGCAGAGCTGCGGATCGACCGCTTCGACGACGGACGAGTAGACGTGCAGCTGGAGAGCGCGATGCTCTGGGGAGACGCCTACGACATCTCGGAGCGCCTCGGGGCACCGTACGCGAACGAGTTGCCCGACCGCACCTACGCCGCGACGGAGTGGCCGTCGTTGTGATCGCCGTCAGTGCTGAGCGGGAGGACGCTCCGTGCGGATCGGCGTGGTCGCCGCGACCTCGTCGCTGAACTCGGCGGGCTCAGGCCGTACCACCGAGAGCGGTCGGGTCTCGTCCAGCGTCAGCAGGAACCGGGCATCCTCGCGCCGGTGCAGGCGGCCGGAGGCGAGCATCCAGCTCACCCCGATCGCGAACGCGAGGATCGCGGCGCAGCCGCCGAACACGATCGCGGCCCTGGGGCCCGCGACATCGGTGATCCATCCGGCGATGGGTGCGCCGATCGGCGTCGAGCCCATGATGACGGCCATGTACAGCGCGAGCACGCGGCCGCGCAGTGATGGATCGGTCGTCGTCTGCACGTAGCCGTTCGCCGTCGTCATCATCGTCACAGTGGAGAACCCGACGCAGATCAGCACCACCGCGTAGCTCCAATAGGTCGGCATGAACGACGACACAAGGGATGCCGCGCCGAATCCGGCCGCCGCGAGCACGAGCACCCGTACCCTGGCGCGGTCGCGCCGTGCGGCGAGCAGGGCTCCGGCGAGGGAGCCGATCGCGAGGACGGAGCTCAGCAGGCCGTAGCCGTCCGCCTCCCGTCCGAACTCCAGCGCCATGGTGGAGGCGTAGATGGGGAAGTTCATGCCGAACGCCCCGATGAGGAAAACCATCGCGAAGACGACCTTCAGGTCGTTCCTGCTCCACACGTAGCGGAAGCCCTCGGCGAGACCCGAGCGACCGCGGTTCTTCGTGCGGGGGATCAGCTCTCCGCGGCGCATGAGGAGCAGGGCGACGAGCATGGCGAGGAACGTCACCGCGTTGAGCACGAACACCCAGCCGGTCCCGACGGCGACGATGAGAAGGCCGCCGACGGCAGGGCCGAGCAGGCGCGCCATGTTGAACGAGGCGGCATTCAGGGCGACGGCGTTGGAGGCATCCTCCATCGACACCATGTCGGAGACGAAGGCCTGCCGGGCAGGGGCGTCGAAGGCGTTCGCGATTCCGAAGGCCAGCGCGAAGCAGAACATCAGCGGCAGCGTCATGACGCCGGTGAGCAGCAGCGCCGCGACGCCAAGGGCGAGCAGCATCAGCACGGTCTGCGTGACGAACAGGATGCGTCTGCGATCGAACCGGTCGGCGACCCAGCCGGTGAGGCTGACGAGCACGAGCGGCGGGCCGAACTGCAGCGCCATCGTCACGCCCATGGCCGTGGCGTCGTTGTCGGTGAGCTCGGTCAGCACCACCCAGTCCTGGGCGGTCGACTGCATCCAGCCGCCGACGTTCGAGACCAGCGCGCCGAGGAACCAGATGCGGTAGTTGAACGTGCTGAAGGAGCGGAACATCGCGCTCATCGCTCGGCCACCCTTCGCATGAGGGCGCTGGCTTCGCGCAGCGTTCGGAGCTCCTCGTCGGTGAAGTCCAGCTCGCTGAGGGCGTCGGCCAGCGCGGCATCGCGCTTGCGCACCGTGGCGATCACGACCGCCTCGCCCGCCTCGGTGAGCTCCACATACACCCGGCGCCGGTCGCTGTCGTCGGGCACACGGACGACGTAGCCCTTCGCCGCCAGGGCGTCCACCGTGCTGGACATCGTCGGGGCGGTCACGCGCTCGCGCTGCGCGAGCTCGCCGAGGGGGAGGCGTCCGTGCGCGCGGAGCACGGCGAGCACGGCGAAGTGGGCCTCGCCCATGCCGTCGTCGGCGCGCTCGCGGCGCAGGCGCCTGGCGAGGCGTAAGGTGGCCAGGCGCAGGTCGGTCGCGGTGGCGTGGGCGTCGTCGTCAGGGTCAGTCATTAATTAGATAGTCTAACTAAGTTTTCCCGCCATGGCGCGGGGAATCCGCGGGCACAATGGACGGATGACCATCGCGCTCGAGCTCGCCGTCCAGGATGCAGCAGGCGTCCGCATCGCCGCACAGGTCGGTGCCGCCCGCGTCGAGCTCACCCAGGCTCTGGCGCTCGGCGGTCTGACGCCATCTCCCGCCCTGCTCGCTCACGCGCTGGAGGCCGCGGCCGGCACTGTCGAGGTGCACGTGCTCGTGCGCCCGCGTGCGGGCGGCTTCCACTACGACGCGGACGAGCTCGCCGTCATCGAAGGCGACATCCGCTTCGCGGTCGGAGCGGGCGCATCCGGCGTCGTCGTCGGCGCGCTCGATGACGACGGAACGCTCGACGTCGACGCGATGGCTCGGCTCCGCGACGCCGCATCCGGGGCGTCCGTGACCCTGCACCGCGCGATCGACGTGAGCCCCGATCCGCTCGCGACGCTGCGTGCGGCACGCGAGCTCGGTCTCACCCGCGTGCTCACCTCCGGCGGAGCATCCGCCGCGATCGACGGCCTGCCCATGCTGACCGCCCTCGTCGCAGAGTCAGGGGGTGCCATCGAGGTCATGGCGGGGAGCGGAGTGGATGCGGCATCCGCGGCCGCGCTCGCTGCGACGGGCGTGGACGCGCTGCACTTCTCCGCCAAGCGGACCGTGATGGCGGCGGCGGGCGTGCGGATGGGTTCGGCGTCCGAAGGGGTCGGCGGGCATGAGGTCACCGATCGGGAGGCGGCGCTCGCCGTCCGCAGCGCGCTCGGGATCTGAACGGCTGCGGCGGCGGCATCCTCGTCCGTAGACTCGTGGTCATGACACGCACCGCGGAGTTCGCCGATGCCCACGGAGTCACCATCGTCTACGACGTCCACGAGGCAGCCGGCGACCCCAGGGGCGTGGTGCAGCTGTTGCACGGCGTCGGCGAGCACGCCGGCCGGTACGGTGCGCTGATCGCCGCCCTCACCGACGCGGGTTTCATCGTCTACGCGGACGATCACCGAGGTCATGGGCGTACAGGCATCCGCCAGCATGGAGATCCGGCGAAGCTCGGGCGGCTCGGCAAGGGCGGGCTGCGCGCCGCGAAGGATGCCGTCTGGCAGCTCACCGGGATCATCAGGGCGGAGCATCCCGACCTCCCGCTCGTGCTGATCGGGCACTCCTGGGGATCGTTCCTCGCGCAGATGCTCGTCGACGAGCATCCCGAGGCCTGGGACGCGGTGGTGCTGTCGGGTTCGGCGCTGCGCACCCCGACCATGCTCAACGCCGCGCCCCTCAACGCGCGGTGGGAGGGCAGGGACGCCACCGGCTACGAATGGCTGAGTCGCGATCCGGCGGTGGGGAAGGAGTTCGGCGACGATCCCCTCACGACGAACGTGCCGCTGCTGAAGCTGTTCGGCCCTATCGAGGCGCTCAAGCTCTACGGGCGGCCCGCCAAGGATCTCGGTCGCGACATCCCGATGCTCTTGCTCGTGGGGCGGGACGATCCCGTCGGCGGCCCGCGCAGCGTGCACCGCCTCGCGGACGAGTACCGCACCCGCTCCGGTCTGACCGACGTCACCACCCTCGTCTATCCGGATGCACGGCATGAGATCTTCAACGAGCTGCAGCAGGGGGAGGTCCGCGCAGACCTGCTGGCCTGGCTCGACAAGCACGTCCCCCGGCGCGGCTGAGCCTGTTCCGTCGCGCTCGCTGAGCCTGTCCTCTCCCGCTCGCTGGGCGCGTATCTCTCCCGCTCGCTGAGCTTGTCGAAGCGGGCCCGGCCTAAGCTGGTCTCATGCACGGTGAGTACAAGGTTCCAGGGGGAAAGCTCGTCGTCGTCGACCTCGAGGTGGACGACGGACGGATCGCCGGATTCCGCCTCGCCGGCGACTTCTTCCTCGAACCGGACAGCGCCCTGGACGACATCAACGCGGCCGTCGACGGGCTTCCCGTCGAATCCGATGCCTCCGCGATCGCCGCCGCGGTCCGCGGCGCCCTTCCCGACGGCGCGCAGCTGCTGGGCTTCACCCCGGAGGCGGTCGGCACCGCCGTGCGCCGCGCGCTCGTGACGGCTCCCGGCTGGCAGGACTTCGACTGGGAGATCATCCACGAGAAGGCGGTCTCCCCGCGCATGAACCTGGCCCTCGACGAGGTTCTCACCTCGCGCGTGGGCGAGGGGCGCCGCCGCCCGACGCTGCGGATCTGGGAGTGGGATCAGTCCGCCGTGGTGATCGGCTCGTTCCAGTCGTACCGCAACGAGGTCGACCCCGATGGCGCGGCCAGGCACGGCTTCGACGTCGTCCGCCGCATCTCCGGCGGCGGAGCGATGCTCATGGCGGCGGGACAGATCATCACGTACTCGCTGTACGTTCCCGCATCCCTCGTGCAGGGTCTGACGTTCGCCGACAGCTACGCCTTCCTCGACGACTGGGTGCTGCAGGCGCTGCGCTCGCTCGGGATCGACGCGGTCTATCAGCCGCTCAACGACATCGCCAGCCCGACGGGGAAGATCGGCGGTGCCGCGCAGAAGCGGCTTGCCAATGGCGGGGTGCTCCACCACGCCACCCTTTCCTACGACATCGACGGGCAGACGATGACCGAGGTCCTGCGCATCGGCCGCGAGAAGCTCAGCGACAAGGGCACGACGTCGGCGGCGAAGCGGGTCGATCCCCTGCGCAGCCAGACCGGACTCAGCCGCGCGGAGATCATCGATCGGTTCATCGAGACGTTCCGCTCGCTCACGCGTGCGGAGGACGGCGCGATCTCCGAGGACGAATATGCGGATGCCGAGGCCCTCGTCGCCTCGAAGTTCGCGACCGACGCCTGGCTGCACAGGGTTCCGTGACCGATCCCGCCGAGCGCGCGGCGCCCGAGGCATCCCGCGGCGCCGTGACGATCGTGGAGGGCGACAACCTCGCCGTCGCCGCCACGCTGCCGTCGGCATCCTTCGCTCTTGTCTACCTCGATCCCCCGTTCAACACGGGGCGCGCGCAGGAGCGCCAGATCGTGACGGCGAAACGCGCGCAGGGCGCCGAGCACGAGGAGCCGCGGGAGATCAGACACGGCTTCCACGGCCACGCCTATGAGCGGGTGCGCGGCATGCTGCGCGCCTACGACGACAGCTTCGACGACTACGGCGACTTCCTCATGCCGCGGCTCGAGGAGGCCTGGCGCCTGCTCGCGGACGACGGAACGCTCTATCTCCATCTCGACTACCGCGAGGCGCACTACGCCAAGGTGATGCTGGATGCCGTCTTCGGACGCGACGCGTTCCTCAACGAGCTCATCTGGGCGTACGACTACGGGGCGAAGTCCCGGCGCCGCTGGCCGACGAAGCACGACACGATCCTCGTGTACGTGAAGAGTCCCGGTGCGCACTACTTCGATTCGGATGCCGTCGACCGGGAGCCGTACATGGCGCCGGGTCTCGTGACGGCCGAGAAGGCGGCCAGGGGCAAACTCCCCACGGATGTGTGGTGGCACACCATCGTGCCGACGACGGGACGGGAGAAGACGGGGTACCCGACGCAGAAGCCGGAGGGGGTGCTCCGTCGGATCGTGCAGGCGTCGAGCAGACCGGGCGACCGCGTGCTGGACCTGTTCGCCGGATCAGGGACGACTGGGGCGGTCGCCTCGGCGCTCGGTCGCGACGCCGTGCTCGTCGACGACAATCCGGAGGCCGTCAGAGTGATGCGCGAGCGGATGCCGTTCGCGGAGGTCGTCGCGGGTTGATCGGTCGGACCGGGCTGTCGGCTGATCGCTCTGGTCGCGAGTCTCAGGATCCCGCGGATGCGGCACTCGCTCTGCACAGGGGGCGCAGTTTCGACTTCATCCACAGATTCCCTGTTCAGGAGGCACTTCTTTCCTGCTGATGTCGGTGGCCAGGTGTTGGCTGGACGCATGACGAACCGCACCGTTGAACCTCTCGACAGGGCCATGAACGCCCTGCGAGAGGTGCTGTCCGGAGAGGTAGTCGCTCGCCTTTCCGAGGCGGATCGCGCGCAGACGCTCGCGATGGTGGGGCAGGTCTTGAGGCTGTCCGAGGCGATCATCGCCGAGGCTGTCGCCGCAGCCGAGCCGGGGTTCGAGCATGCCCTCGGATGTCGAAGCGAGAACGAGCTGCTGCGGCGGGCTCTGCGCGTCGACTCCGCGCAGGCCGCCCGCTTCGGAAAGGCGGCGCGGGCCGTGCGGCGCGACGTCGCGCTGTCGACGGGAGAGCGGATGCCTGCCCGGTGGCCCGCGCTGCGCGCGGCGCTGCTCGACGGCGAGATCGGAGTGAGCGGCCTGCTGGCGGCGACAGGTCCGCTCGAAGAGGTGCATCACCGCATCGGAACGCAGGAGAGGCTGCTCGCGGATGCCGACCTGGCCGGATACGCGCGCGGGGGCGATGGTGCCGATGCTGGTGCCGGTGCTGATTCGGGCGCCGATGTCGACGCGGCCGCTGACGCCGTTGCCGCTCCTGCGGCGCTGCCCGAGGATCTGAAGCAGGCCGCCTACGAATGGGCGATGGCTCTGGACCCTGACGGAGCAGGGCCCGTCGACCGGTCCGCACAGAGGAAGCGGTCGTTCACGATCGGGCCGTTGCGGGAGGGGCTTCACCAGGCGCAGGGCGATCTGCTGCCAGAGGTCGCCGCGCAGCTGCAGCTGATCTTCGATGCGTACAACAACCCGAAGGTCGGCGGCGCGACGCCTCCCGGGGTCGCTTTCGCCGAGGTCGGTGGCGAGGTCGGCGGGGTGGGAGACGCCGTTGTCGTCGGAGATGACGGCGGTGGCGAGCCGTGGGAAGAGAGCAAAGATGAGCGACGCTTCAACAGCGATCGTCGTGGCGTCATCGACCCGCGCACGGCGGCGCAGAAACGCCATGACGCCCTCGCCGCCGCGCTGGGCATCGCCGCTCGCCATGAGGACATGCCGCGGCTCGGTGGCGCGGCCCCCACACTCGTCGTGCACGTGGACGCCCGCGACTACGCGGCCGGCGCGGGGTGGGCGAGCGTCGCCGGCAGCCAGGCTCCTGTGCCGATCTCCGTGGCGGCGCACACCGCGTGCGCCGGAGGCATCCAGAGAGTCCTCTTCGACGAGGGGCGGATCGTCGGAATCGGAGTGAGCGACCGCATCTTCACGGCCCATCAGAGGCGTGCGATCGCGATGCGCGACAAGGAGTGCCTGATCCCCGGATGCCATGTGCCGGCGTCGTGGTGCGAGATCCATCACGTCGCCGAGCACCGATACGGAGGTCCGACTCATACGGACAACGGCGTCCCGCTGTGCTGGTGGCACCATCGCAATCTCTCGAGCGCAGAGTGGGAGATTCGCATGCGGTGCGGTCTTCCTGAGATCCGCGGACCCGCCTGGTGGGATCCCGAACGACGATGGCGAACTCCGGCGCGGAGCCGCCCGGTCGCGGTGCCGGCCCGGGCCTGACGATGCGGGATCAGAGCATCTCGTGCGAGGTCGGAAGGTGCACTCGGGTGCGGGTGCGGGTGCGGGTGCGGGTGCGGAAAAAATCTCGCCGGGCTGTCCTCGACGACCCTCCTTGATCGTCCCCATGGTGAGCGTCCGAGAAGCGGGCGCCGGAAAGGAGCACAGACATGGGCAGATACCGGACGATCACGCGCCGAGGACACGTCGAGGCTGAGGCGGCGCAGATCCTCTCCTTGGTGTCGTCGACGGAGGGCTTCACATCGATCAACCCCCATCGCACAGCCGATCCGAAGCTCGAGATCACTCCGAACGGACCGCCTGCCGGGGCGGGGCAGGGGCTGGAGCAGGAGCTGGAGCAGGAGCTGCGGCAGGAGCAGGAACCGTAGCGGAGCGAGGGTCAGGCGAACCCGCGTGCCTGCCGTCCTGCAGCTCGAGCACCGCATCCACCGCACCCAACTCCCGCAGGTCATGCGTCACCGCGATGACGGCGGTGCCCGCGGACGTCATCCGTCCGATCGCGTCCGCGATGATCGTCTGCGACGCGGCATCCAGACCCGCCATCGGCTCGTCGAGGAGCACGAGGTCCGCTCGCTGCACCAGTGCTTGCGCCAGTAACGCGCGCTGCCGCTGACCGCCAGACAGCGTGCCGATGCGCCGACGCGAGAGCGCGGACAGCCCGACCGTCTCGATGGCCTCGGTGACGGCGGCACGATCCGCCCGCTGCAGGCGGCGCCACGAGCCGAGCCGACCCCAGGTGCCCATGGCGACGATGTCCCACACCGTCATCGGCAGGTGCGGCGGCAGCTGCGTCGACTGCGGCACGAGGGCGATCCGCAGACCAGGCCGCCGCACGACGTCGCCACTGCTCGCCCGCAGCAGGCCCGCCGCCACGGCGAGCAGCGTCGACTTCCCCGAGCCGTTCGGCCCGACCACCGCGGTCAGCTGGCCGGCGTGCACCTCCAGGCTGACACCGCGCAACGCCGGATGGCCCTCGATGTCCACGGTCGCCTCCTCCACGGACAGCAGGCGGGTGGTGGGCAGGAGCGGGGGAGCAGGCACCCTCCCATTATTGCAAATGAAAATCGTTCTCAATAACTGCTAAGGTCGCTCCCTGTGACCCTTCTCGACCCGTTCACCGTCGCCTTCGTGCAGCGCGCCCTGATCACCGGCATCCTCGTCGCCGTCATCTGCGGCGTCGTCGGCACCTGGGTGGTCCTGCGCGGGATGGCCTTCCTCGGCGAGGCGATGGCCCACGGCATGCTCCCCGGCATCGCGATCGCCAGCCTCACCGGCATCCCGCCCGTGCTCGGTGCGGCGACCAGTGCCGCGGCGATGTCCTTCGGGATCGGGATGCTGCAGCGCCGGGGTCGTCTCTCCGGCGACACCAGCATCGGCCTGCTCTTCGTCGCGAGCCTCTCACTGGGCGTGATCGTGATCTCGGCCTCGCGAAGCTTCGCGACGGATGCGACCGCGATCCTCTTCGGCGACATCCTCGCGGCCTCGGCGACCGACATCCTCTCGCTGGGAGCGGTCGCCGTCGTCGCGCTCGCTGCCGCCGCCCTCGGGCACCGCTCCTTCGTCGCGATAACCGTCGACCCCCGCCAGGCGCAGCTGCTGCGCCTTCGCCCGCACCTCGCGCACGTGCTGCTGGTCGGACTCATCGCCCTCGCCGTCGTCGCCGCCTATCAGGCGGTCGGCTCGCTGCTGGTCGTCGGGATGCTGCTGGGCCCCGCCGTCGCCGCAGGCAGATGGACCAGCCGCATCCCCACCACCATGGCCCTCGCCGCGCTGATCGGCGCCGCGAGCACCGCGGCGGGGCTGCTGATCTCCTGGCACGCAGGCACCGCCGCCGGCGCGACCATCGCGATGGTCGCGGTGTGCGCCGCCCTGCTCTCTTCCGCCCTCCGCCAGGCCGCCGGTGCCCTTGCCGCGGCGCGTCGGCCGTCCCCTCTCGAAAGGACCACATGAGAGCCCGAAAAGCCGCCCTCGCCGGCATCCTCCTCCTCGCTGTCACCGGATGCTCCGCGCAACCGCCGGCCGCAGCGCCGTCATCGACCGCGGTCGGTGACGGCCACGGCGAGATCGCCGGGGCGCATGAGCTGGCCGAACCCGCCCTCCACCTCGCGACCGCGAATCGGGACGGATTCATCTCGCACCTCGACCTCCTCGACGAGGAGACCTCCGTGCTCGCCGAGATCGACCCGATCGATGAGCTCGTGACCGACGGTCGATACCTGTTCGGCATCCGCGAAGGATCGGTCACCGTGATCGACAGCGGCGTCTGGACGTGGAGTCACGTCGACCACTTCCACTACTACGAGGCGCCGTCGCGGATCCTCGGCGACATCGAGGGAGCGGGCATCGCGACCGTGGTGCCCGGCGACAGCGGCATCGGCATCCTCTTCGACCACGAGGCCGTCCTCCTCGACGCCCCCGCCCTCGCCGACGGCGAGATCTCCGAGAGGTTCCGCATCGACGTCGAACCGCACGCGGGGCTCGTCGTCCCCCTCGGCGAGGGAGCGGCGATCACGGATCCCGAGAGCGGAGCGAGCGGCGCCGTGTCCTCGTTGCGCATCGTCGACGCAGATGGAACAGACGTCGGCTCCGTCCCCTGCGCGGATGCCGCGGCCACCATCACCACCGTCGTCGGCGTCGTCGTCGGCTGCGCGGACGGCGCCGTGATGGCCACGGGTGCGGACCCTGCCTCGTGGGAGCGGATCCCGTACCCCGCAGGCACCGAGAACCTCAGGGCGACCGCGTTCGCGGCCCGTGAGGCACGCCCCACCGTCGCTGCGGTCGCCGGCGACAGCGGCGTCTGGATGCTCGACACACGCGAGCGCGAGTGGACCCTGATCGACCTCGAGGAGCCGATCGTCCTCGCCGCAGCCGTCGACGACGCCGACGAACGAGTGCTGGCGCTGGCATCCGACGGGTCCGTCCTGGTGATCCAGGACGCCGCGGTCGTCTCCCGCACCGCGCCTCTCGTCGCCGCATCCCTGGCGGACGCCGCATCGGCCGAGCACGTCGAGTTCGTCGTCGATCAGACCAGGGCCTACCTGAACGGCCCGGCCGAAGGGATGATGTGGGAGATCGATCCCGCCGACGACGCCCGCCTCGCGCGGACCTTCGAGACCGAGGCCGAACCGCTCCTGCTGGCGGGAACGGGCCGATGAGCCGGGTTCGCGCCGCCGCAGCCGTCCTCGTCGCGGGGCTGGCAGCCGGCGTGCTGAGCGGGTGCACGGCCGCGGCATCCGACCGGCCCGTCGTCTACGTCACGACGAACATCCTCGGCGACGTGGTGACCGAGATCGCCGGCGACGGGATCGAGGTCGTCACCCTCATGGCGCCGGGCGCCGACCCGCACTCCTTCGAGCTCTCGGCCCAGCAGGCGGCCGGCCTGCGCAGCGCGGACCTCGTCGTCGCGAACGGCCTCGGTCTGGAGGAGGGGCTCCTCCATCACGTCGAGGCCGCGGCCGCGGAGGGAGTCGACGTCTTCGACGCAGGGGAACAGGTGGCGGTCGTCGAGTACGCCGACGACGCGGGACCGGACCCGCATTTCTGGACCGATCCGCAGCAGATGATCCGCGTCGTCGAGGCGCTCGCCCCCCGCCTCGCGGAGCTGGACGCCGGAGCGGATGCGGCGGCCTACATCGCCGAGCTCGAGGCCCTCGATGCCGATATGGCGGATGCCTTCGCCGCCGTCCCCGAGGAGAACAGGGCGCTCGTCACCAACCACCACGTGTTCGGCTATCTCGCCGTGCGCTACGACGTGCGCATCCTCGGCGCTGCGATCCCCGGTGGCACGACGCTCGCCGCGCCGAGCGCGGCGGATCTTCAGGAGCTCGTCGACGCGATCGACGCCGCGGGGGTTCGCACGATCTTCGCGGAGTCCTCGCAGCCGGACCGCCTCGTCCAGGTGCTCGCCGACGAGGCCCAGCGCGACATCGCCGTGGTGGAGCTCATCACCGAGTCGCTGACGTCGCAGGGCGAACCCGGCGACACCTATCTCGACATGATGCGCGTCAACACCGAGCGCATCGCGTCGGGGCTCAGCCCCTGACGCCGACCATCCCCCGCCCATCAGGGCGAAACCAGAAAGGAACACCATGACACAGCTGAACCGAACGGCGCGACTGGCCGCCGGAGTGGGAGTGGTCGCACTGCTGCTGGCAGGATGCGCGGCGGAGCCCGCCGCAGAGCCGTCCTCCACGGCCGATGAGGGCGCGACCACCGAGACCGCTCCGCGCATCGCGGTCGCCTACGCGGGCGGTGTCCTCGTCGTCGACGGCGAGACCCTCGAAGTGGTCGCCGACCTCCCCTCCGAGGAGTTCGTGCGGGTCAACCCCGCCGGCGACGACCGGCACGTGCTCGTGACGACGTCGCAGGGCTTCCAGTTCCTCGACGCGGATGCCGCAGAGCTCACCGACCTCGTCGTGCCCGCCGCGGCGGCCGGTCACGTCGTCCGGCATGACGGCAGGACCGTGCTCTACGACGACGCGACCAGCGACACCACGGTCTTCGACACGGCCGCCCTCGCCGCGATCGACGGCGCCCTCCCCGACGCGGAGGTCATCGCCGGCGTCGAGGCGCACCACGGCGTATCGGTGATCCTGGAGGACGGCACGTTCGTGACGACCGTGGGCGACAGCACCGGTCGCACGGGCATCAGGGCGACGGACGCCGACGGGGCGGAGATCGCCGCGAGCGCCGACTGCCCCGGCGTGCACGGCGAGGGGGCGGCCCAGGACGAGACGCTCGTCTTCGGCTGCGAGAACGGGGTGCTGGTCTACGCGGACGGCGAGATCACCAAGGTCGCCTCCCCCGATGAGTTCGGTCGGATCGGCAACGCCTACGCCTCGGAGGACAGCCCGCTGGTCGTCATGGACTACAAGGACGACCCGGACGCCGAGGGGTCCCTCCTCGCCAACATCGCGCTCGTCGACACCGAGAACAAGACGCTCGAGAAGGTCGCCCTGCCCGACGGCGTGCAGTACACCTGGCGGGGCATCGTCCGCGCCGATTCGGCCCACGCGCTCATGATCGGCACGGACGGTCAGCTGCACGTCATCGACGCGGCCACCGGCGCCATCGAAGAGTCCTACCCTGCGATCGAGGCCTGGGAGGGGCCCGCCGAGTGGCAGCAGCCGCACCCGGCGATCGCGGTCGCGGGCGACGTCGTCTACGTCACCGATTCGGCCAACAGCACGATCGTCGCGATCGACGCGGCCACCGGAGAGCAGATCGCGACCGGCGAGCTGCCCCAGGTGCCCAACGAGATCGCCGTCGCCGGCTGATCGCGCGAGGCGGGGCCCTTCGATGCGGAGGGCCCTGCCTCGACGCTCTCGCTCAGACGAGGGCGAGGGCGTCGTCGTAGGCGGTCCGGGAGACGCCCAGACCTTCGCCGCCGAACACCCTGGTCGTCCCCGGCTCCGACCGCCACGCGGGCCAGCCGGGGTCGGTCGCGGCCACGAACGCCACGGCGGCCGCGTGCATCTCGTCCGCGACCGACTGCGGCGGGCGAGGACCGGCGAGGGCATCCACCCTCTCCCGGTCCAGCCCGTCGAACCAGAACGGCACGTCGAGGCAGTGGCAGGCCCATCCCTTCGCGGGGGAGACCCAGCTGAAGGCGTACGCCCAGGTCGACGCGTCCGCTCCGGCGCGGGCCTCCGCGACGCGCGGGACGAGACTGCGGAAGACGTGATCTGTCACGAACCGGCCCACCATGGCCGGCCCGCCCTTTCGCCGCTGCGGACGGTTGGCCGCGAGATAGGCCCTGCGCACCGCCCCGTCCCGGAGGAACGGGCGCAGCAGCACGGCGGAGGGGACGGCCCGCAGCGCGCGCGGCGCGTGGTCGGCGACCATCGTGAACTCGTCGTCGACCGATCCGAGCACGAGCGGCTTGTCGGCGCCCACGCCGGCGCGCAGCGACTCCACGGTCGGCCGGGGGATGAGCTCGCCGTTGATGACCGGCCCCCAGGGCAGCCCCTGCTCGATGAGATCAGTGAGCATCCCGAGACCCTTTCGAGCACTCACCGCCTTCGACTGCAGCTTCAAGACCCTGCGTTCCGGCACCGAACGGAACCCGTCGATCGTCGGATCGACGTCGAGGATGCGGGCGAGCCGCTCGCCGCGCTCCTGAGCGGTGTCGAGCGGGACGTCGCCGAGCGCGGCGGAGAGCGCCAGCGCGCTGTGGAAGAGGTGCTGCGCCGACGGCATCCCGAGCAGCGTCAGCACGGCGCCGCCGCCGGCGGACTGACCGCCGATCGTGACGCGACCCGGATCCCCGCCGAAGGCGGCGATGTTCTCCTGCACCCACTCGAGGGCGGCGAGCCAGTCGAGCACGCCGCGGTTGTGCGGGGCGCCCTCGATCCAGCCGAAGCCATCGAAGCCCAACCGGTAGGAGATCGACACGGTCACGACGCCGTCGCGGTTGAACCGCGCCCCGTCGTACCAGGGGCTGGCGGGGGATCCCTCCGTGTAGCCGCCGCCGTGGATCCACACGAGCACGGGCAGGCTCGCGTCGAGGTCCGGCGTGAAGACGTTGACGTTCAGCGTCGCGTCGCCGGGGATGGGCGGCTCAGGGATGAGGGTGTCGCCGGGATCCCGCCGCAGGGCGGTGGCGCCGTACGCCGTCGCATCGCGCACCTCGTCCCACGGCTCGGGAGGCACGGGGGCGGCGAAGCGGAGCTCCCCGACCGGCGCCGCGGCGAACGGGATGCCGAGGAAGGCGGCCGAGGCGTTCGGCGTACCGTGCTCGCGCCAGAAGCCGCGCACCGGTCCCGCGGCGGTCACGACGAAGGGCTGCTCGGTCATGCGGCCTCCTCCGTGCGCGGTGGACGCAGAGCATCCACGAAGGCTCCGAGATGGGCCGCCATGTCGATCTCCGGATCCACCAGCCACATGCTCTGCAGTCCGTCCGACAGCGCCTGCAGGGCAGTGGCGGCCCAGTCGGGGTCGATCTCCGCGCGGATCTCGCCGCGCTCCCGCTCGAGAGCGAACGCGTCACGGAACAGACCGTGCAGGTTCGCGGTCCGTTCCTGGAAGTACGCACGGGCCGGGTGCTCGTCCTCGGCAGCCTCCGCGGAGAGCTGGGCGTACAGCTGCACGAGGCCGGGCACTGTCGCGTTGTGCCGCGCGACGGACTGCAGCATGGAGAGGTCGGGGGAGTCCCCGCCGTACGCCTGCTGGTCGACGTCGTCGCGCTTGCGGAGGATGGCCGTGAACAGCTCCTCCTTGCTGCCGAAGTAGTGCAGGAGGCCGGCGGGGCTGAGACCGACCGCCTCGGCCAGCTCGCGGACGGATGCCTTGCGGTAGCCGTGCTGGGCGATCACGCCGAGCGCCGCGTCGAGGATCTCCTCGCGCTTCACGATGCCCTTCGCATACGAACCTCGTCGAGCCATGACGCCAGCGTATCGGCGTCCTCCGCCGAAGGCCACTAAAACCGAACAACGCTTGCTTTTCGTTCGCGACGTGCTTAGGCTGTCGCTACCATCCACGGCGGATGCGGCGAAAGGCGAACGCAGATGACCGACCCCCAGGACCTCACCCTCGAAGAGAAGGCCTCGCTCACCAGCGGCGCCGACTTCTGGACCACCACCGCGATCGACAGGGCGGGCGTGCCATCGGTCATGCTCACCGACGGTCCGCACGGACTCCGCAAGCAGGCGGCCGCCAGCGACCACCTCGGCCTGAACGACAGCGTCCCGGCGACCTGCTTCCCGCCCGCCGTCGCTCTCGGCTCCTCCTTCGACCCCGCTCTCGCCGAGCGCGTCGGTGCAGCGCTGGGCGTCGAGTCCGCGATCGAGGATGTGGCGGTCATCCTCGGCCCCGGCATCAACATCAAGCGCTCGCCGCTGTGCGGCCGCAACTTCGAGTACGTCTCCGAGGATCCGATCCTCGCCGGTCGCATCGGTGCCGGCCTCGTCCGGGGCATCCAGTCGCAGGGCGTCGGCTCCTCGCTCAAGCACTTCGCGGCGAACAACCAGGAGGACGACCGGATGCGCTCCTCCAGCGACATCGACCCCCGCCCCCTGCACGAGATCTACCTCCGCGGCTTCGAGTACGTCGTCAAGGACGCCCAGCCGTGGACCGTGATGTGCTCGTACAACCGCATCAACGGCGTCTACGCCTCCGAAGATCCGTGGCTGCTCGGCGAGGTGCTCCGCGAGGACTGGGGCTTCGAGGGGCTCGTGGTCTCGGACTGGGGTGCGGTGAACGATCGCGTCACCGGACTCGCCGCCGGCCTCGACCTCGAGATGCCCTCCAGCGGCGGGGTGACCGACGCGCAGATCGTCGCCGCGGTGAAGGACGGCTCGCTCGACGAGGCCGTGCTCGACACCGCTGCCGGACGCATCCTCGACCTCGTCGCCAAGGCCGAGGCCCGCCCTGCCGTCGACGGCCCTCTCGACGTCGACGCCCACCATGCGCTCGCCCGCGAGGTCGCGGGGCGCACGATCGTCCTCCTGAAGAACGACGACGCGCTCCTGCCGCTCGACCCGTCCGCATCCATCGCGGTCATCGGCGAGTTCGCCCGCACCCCGCGCTTCCAGGGCGGCGGATCCTCGCACATCAACCCGACCCGCCTCGACACGGCGCTGGACGCCTTCGGCGACCGCGCATCCTTCGCCCCTGGCTTCACGTTCGACGGATCCGGCGACGCCGCGGCGCTGCGCGAGGAGGCCGCGGCGCTCGCCGCGCAGCGCGACATCGCCGTGCTCTTCCTCGGCCTGCCGGACGCGGACGAGTCCGAGGGCTTCGACCGCACCCACATCGACCTCCCCGCCGCGCAGCTCGAGCTCCTCGACGCCGTGCTCGCGGTGAACGAGAAGGTGGTCGTCGTGCTGTCGAACGGGTCGGTCGTCGCGCTGCCGTTCGCCGATCGGGTTCCTGCCATCGTGGAGGCGTGGCTGCTTGGCCAGGCAGGCGGATCCGCGACGGTCGACGTGCTCACCGGAGCCGTCAACCCCTCGGCCCGCTTGGCGGAGACCATCCCCCACCGCCTCGAGGACACCCCCGCCTTCGGGAGCTTCCCCGGCTCCTTCGGGCACGTCCGCTACGGCGAGGGCGTCTTCGTCGGCTACCGCTGGTACGACGCCCGACGCATGGAGGTGGCGTATCCCTTCGGGCACGGCCTGTCGTACACGACCTTCTCCTACGGTGCGCCGACCGCCCGCGTGCTCGACGACGGCGACATCGAGCTCTCCGTCGCCGTGACGAACAGCGGCGACGTCGACGGCCGCGAGGTCGTTCAGGTCTACGCCGCACCGGAGCGGTCGGCTGTTGAGCGCGCGCCCCGCGAGCTCAAGGCCTTCGCCTCCGTCGCGATCGCCGCCGGCGCCACCGAGGACGTGCGCCTCGTCGTGCGCCGCGAGGACCTCGCCTACTGGGACATCCGCGTCGACCGCTTCGTCGTCGAGGGCGGGGCCTACCGCTTCGAGGTGGCCGCCTCCAGCCGTGACGTGCGCGGCGCGGTGACCGTCGCCGTCGAGGGCGATGAGGTGCGCATCCCGCTCTCGGCGAACTCGTCGATCGGCGAGATCCTCGAGCACCCCGTGGTCGGTCCGATCGTGCGCGAGCAGCTCGGCGGCGGGATGGCCGCGGCGGACGGTGCGATGGATGCCGGGATCATGAGCGATGAGGCGATGGCCAAGATGATGGCCTCGTTCCCGATCGGTCGCCTGGCCGGTTTCCCCGGCATGGGCATCGACCGCGCACAGGTCGAGCAGCTCATCGCCCTGGGCAACGCGCCGCAGTAGGACGTCCTCGCGTCGGGGGACGCGGGCTCGTGTGCGTGCATCCCGGATAGGTATGACACAATGTGTCGTTAAGTACGACAGTTTGTGTCATACTGAACCCGACGATGCACGAGGAAGCCACGTGACACGACCTCCATCCGGTTCGCAGACCCTGCTGCGAACCTTGAACGCTCGAGCGCTCCTGGAGGCGATGGCGCGTCGGGGCCCCCTGACTCGTGCGGAGTTGATGAGTGAGACCGGGTTGTCCCGGACGGCGGTGACGCAGGTCCTCAGGATGCTGGAGGCCGGGGAGGCTGTGGTATCTGCTGGGGTGGATCGCGAGACCCGCGGTCCGGCGGCGACTCGCGTCTCACTCAACCCGAAGCTCGGCTGCGCGGCCGCGGTGCACATCGACCATCAGTCGATCCACATCGCGATCGTGGACCCGACCGGAGCGATCCGGGCCGAGCGCCAGGAATCCCTGAGCCCGGGGGAGCTCCTGGAAGATCGCATCGGCCGGATCGTGGGAATGATCTCGGCCTCGCTCACCGCGGCGCGCGCCCCCCTGCGCGCCGCGGTGGTCGCGGTCCCCGGCATCGTCGGGCGCGACGGATCCATCCGCGACGACAAGGGGCCGGACGGCGGGGCCTTCCGTTCCGCGCTGTCGCAGGCCCTGGGCTGCGAGGTCCGCGTCGAGAACGACGTCAACCTCGCCGCGGTCGCAGAGCTCGGGGGAGAGGCCGCCGCCGAGCTCGACAGCTTCGTGCTGTTCATGCTCGACGGCGGATTCGGTGCCGGCATCGTCATCGACGGCGCCCTGCACCGCGGCGCCGCTGGCATCGCCGGCGAGGTGCAGTACCTTCCGCAGCCGCCGCTGCCGATCGGCGCGCCGGTGCTCAACGACGTGGTCGTCGCCGATCTCGCGTTGCGCGAAGGGCGAGACGCTGCGCTGCGCACCATCGACCACCTCGATGCCGCAGAGGCAGGCGACGAGTCGGCGACGCGCATGGTCGCCGAGATGGCACGGCGAATCGTCCTCATGGCGGGCAGCGTCACGCTCGCCATCGACCCTGGCGCGTTCATCCTCGCAGGAGAGGCCGCCCATCCCGCCCTCGTCGAGGCCGTGCGACGCACGGCGCAGGAGTACTCCGCGCTCCTGCCGATGACGTTCCTCGTCTCGTCGTTCGGCAAGGAGGCGGTGCTGGTAGGAGCGACGGGCGAGAGCACGGCCGTGCTGCGCAGCACCCTGTTGGACGAGATCGCCGCAGAGCCGGAGAGCAGGACCCGATGACCGCACCCTCTGACCTCGTCCGACGGCTCGGACTGCCCTCTGATGCGAGGGCGATCATCCTCAACGCCGACGACTTCGGGATGTGCCACGCGGCGAACACCGCGATCTCCGAGCTGCTCCATGAGGGGATGCTGGATTCGACGACGCTCATGCTGCCGTGCGCGTGGGCGCCGGAGGCGCTCGCCTTCGCCGCCTCGAACCGGCACCTCGACGTCGGCGTGCACCTGGTGCTCACGAGCGAATGGACCCGCTATCGGTGGCGGCCGCTGACCGGCATCCGCACCTCGCTCGTCGATGGGGACGGCTTCTTCCCCGCGACGAGCCGCGCCGTCGAAGTACAGGCGGATGCGGCGGACGTCGGTCTGGAGCTCGCCGCCCAGCTGGAGGCCGCCCTCGCGGCGGGCGTGGACGTCACGCACCTCGACAATCACATGGGATCCGCCTACGGGCTGGAGACCGGGCGCCACTTCCTGGCCGAGGTGTTCGCGCTCGCGGCTGCGCATGCTCTGCCGTTCCGGCTGCCCAGGGTCGTCGACGGCTCGGACATCGACCCCTCGCTTCAGCCGGCGCTCGACCAGATGACGGCGGCGGCGGATGCTGCGGGCATCGTCATCCTCGACCGGCTGTGGACGCATCCCTTCCCGCTCGCCGGAGAGGGTACCGCCCAGGAGGAGGGCTACGAGCAGGTGCGCGAGGGCTTCCTCGACCTGCTGCGCGCCGTGCCGCCGGGCGTCACGGAGATCTACCTGCATCCCATGGTCGACGACGACGAACTGCGCTCCGCGGTGGACTTCGCAGCGGCGAAACGCGGATACGAGCGGCGCCTGCTCGCCGACCCGCTGGTGGCCACTACGATCGCCGAGGAGGGGCTCATCCGGATCGGCTGGCGCGCCCTCCGGGATGTGCAGCGCGGCGAAGCCCGCTGAGGACGCGGCCGACGGTCGCTGAGCAGATGCGGTGGGAGCCGCTGATCAGAGAGGCCGCGATGACCGCCCTTGCCCGCATCAGGGACCGCAGACTCTCCTCCGCCCCCGGTCGCGGCCAGGCCATCGCCTTCGGCGCATCGGGATTCCCCGCCCAGCTCATGGCGCAGACCTTCTCGGCCTTCGTCGTCTACTTCTACGTCGACCGCCTCGGCGTGGACGCAGGGTGGGTCGCCGCGGCGATGATCGCGCACGGCATCCTCAACGCGGTGCTCAACCCCATCGTGGGCGCGCTGTCCGACCGCGGCCGTTCGCGCTGGGGGCGGCGGATCCCGTGGATCGGTATCGGCATCATCCCCCTCGTGGTCGCCTTCGCGCTGGTGTGGATGCCGCCGGAACTGCCCGCATCCGGGCTCATCGTCTGGTTCCTCGTCGTGGTGGCGGTCTACGACGTCGCCTATGTCGTCGTCGTCCTGAACATCTCCGCGCTCTTCCCGGAGATCTTCCGCACCACCGAGGAGCGCGCCCGCGGCAACGTCCCCCGACAGATCTTCGCCATCGTCGGCATGGTGCTCGGCACGGCCGGTGCGCCGCTGCTGTACGGCTCGATCGGCTGGCCGGGGATGGCGATCGCGCTGGGTGCGGTGTGCCTCGTGATGCTGATCTGGTCGTTCGCCGGCGGCATGGTCGAACGCGAAGACGCGGTGGCCGCGGATGCCGCGCCGATGCCGTGGACGGCCCAGCTGCGGTACACCTTCGGCAACCGTGCCTTCGTGCCCTACGTGCTCGGCTCGCTGCTCGTGCAGTCGGCGATCGCCGTCATCCTCGCCGCGATCCCTTTCTACGTCCGCTACTCGCTGCATGCGCCGGAGGGCGAGGGAAGCCTCCTGCTCGGTGCGATCTTCGTCACCGCCATCCCGGCGATCGTGCTGTGGAGCGCGGTGGTGCGGCGCACTTCGCCGCGGACGGCCACGCTCTGGGCGGTCGGCGTGTTCGGGCTCGGGGTGCTCGGGTATCTGCTGCCCGCCGGAATCCTCGGCGCCGTGCTCGTCGGCGTCGCGGTCGGCGTTGGCGTCGGCGGCCTGCTGCAGCTGCTCGAAGTCGTGCTCGGGCAGATCATCGATGACGATGCCGCCCGCACGGGACACCGTCGCGAAGGCGTGTACTTCGGCGTGAACGGCTTCGTCGTGCGCGGATCCGTGGTCGTGCAGGCCGTCGTGGCCGCCTGGGTGCTCGGCGCCTCCGGTTACGACGCCGCGCTCGGCGATGCGCAGCCGGAGACCGTCGACGGGGCCATCCGGGTGATGCTGGCCGTCGTGCCGATGGTGCTCACGGCACTGGCGTGGCTGTGCTTCTGGCTGTACCCGATCCGCCGGGCGTAGCAGGACCGTTCGCGCTCGTGCCGGTCAGCCCGCGTTGCGGCGGGCCTCCCAGCCGGAGCGCACCATCTCATCGACGCTGTAGCGCATCTTCCAGTCGAGATCCCGCGCGGCGAGCTCGCCGGTCGCGACGATCCGATCGGGATCGCCGGGACGGCGGGGGCCGATCTCCGGGGTGAAGTCGATGCCGGTGACGCGCGCGACGGCATCCATGATCTGCTTCACGCTCAGGCCGTCGCCGGAGCCGAGGTTGTACGCGGGCTCGACTGGCTCGCCGGTGGCCATCCGCTGCGCCGCGGCGACGTGGGCCGCCGCGATGTCGCCGACGTGGACGTAGTCGCGCACGTTCGTGCCGTCCGGGGTGTCGTAGTCGTCGCCGAAGATCTTCGGGGTCTTCCCGGCGAGCAGCGCCTCGAACACGATCGGGAAGAGGTTGTGCGGGCTCACGTCGTAGACGGCGGGGTCGGCCGAGCCGACGACGTTGAAGTAGCGCAGCGAGGTGTGCCGCAGCGGAGCGTCGGAGTCGGCGGTCGCGACGGCCTGATCACGCAGCAGCCACTCGCCGATGAGCTTCGACTCGCCGTACGGGCTGGCCGGTCGCTTCGCGGTGTCCTCGACGACGAGCGCCGTGTCCGGCGTGCCGAAGACGGCCGCGGAGGAGGAGAAGACGATGTTCTGCACGCCGGTCGCCGCCATGGCCTCGAGCACGACGCGGGTGCCCTCGACGTTCTGCGCATAGGTGTGCAGCGGGCGCTTCACCGAGACGCCGGCGTACTTGAACCCTGCGACGTGGATGACACCCTTCGCGGCGTGCTCCCGCAACGTGCTCTCGACGAGGGCGCGGTCGAGGATGGAGCCCTTCACGAAGGGCACGCCGTCGGGGATGAAGGACGTCTGCCCGCTCGACACGTCGTCCAGCACGACCGGGCTGAGACCAGCGGCCGAGAGTGCGCGCACGACGTGCGCTCCGATGTAGCCGGCGCCGCCGGTGACGATCCAGGACATGCGTTCCTCTCCTGCCGCGGATGGCGGCGTCGTTTCATTCTCCCCGAACCTGCAACACCACGCCGAGCCATACGCGACTCGACGCGTGCTCGGCGTGGTGTTGCAGGTTCGATCAGGCGTCGCGGTGCGCGCCGAGTGACGGCGTGACCGTGAAGATGTGCGGTGCGGCGAAGCCGGATGCGTCGAACGCGGCGCGCAGGGCATCCGAGATCTGATCGACCGCAGCTTCCTCGATCAGGGCGATGGCCGCCCCGCCGAAGCCTCCGCCGGTCATCCGCGCGCCGATCGCGCCCGCGGCCATGGCCGCCTCGACCGCCGTGTCCAGCTCGGGCACGGAGATCTCGAAGTCGTCGCGCATGGAGGCGTGCGAGGCGAGCAGCAGATCGCCGATCGCGCGCGGACCCTCGGCGCGCAGCACCTCGACCGTGTCGAGCACCCGCTGGTTCTCGGTGACGACGTGCCGCACGCGGCGGAAGGTCACATCGTCCATGAGCTCCTCGGCCCGGGGGAGGTCGGCGACGGACACGTCGCGCAACGATGCCGCCCCCATGATCGATGCGCCCCGCTCGCAGGCGGCGCGGCGCTCGCCGTAGCCGCCGGTGGAGTGCGCGTGCTTGACACGGGTGTCCATCACGAGGATCGCGAGGCCCGCCTCTGCCACGGCGAGCGGGACCTGGGTCGCCTCGAGCGAGCGGCAGTCCAGGAAGATCGCGGTGTCGACGCCGCCGATCATGGACGCCATCTGATCCATGATCCCGGTGGGTGCGCCGACCGCCTCGTTCTCGGCCTTGCGGCCGATGCGCGCCAGCGCGACCTTGTCGAGGCGCCCGCCCCACAGCTCATCGAGGGCGGAGGCCGTCGCCCCCTCGATCGCGGCCGAGGAGGAGAGCCCTGCCCCGACCGGGACGTCGGAGGCGATCGCGATGTCGACGCCGGCTCCTGCGACACCCGCCTGCTGCAGCGCCCAGGCGACGCCCAGCGGGTACGCGGCCCATTCCGCGACGGCGGGGGCCGCGCCGGATGCGGTGGGGAAGAGACCGTCGAGGTCATCGAGCCCGACCTCGACCGGGGTCGGGTCGAAGGTCGATGCCACGCGGATGCGGCGGTCGTCGCGCAGCCCGACCGCCGCCACCGTGCGGTGCCCGATCGCGAAGGGCAGCACGAAGCCTTCGTTGTAGTCGGTGTGCTCTCCGATGAGGTTCACACGCCCCGGTGCCGACCACAGCCCCTGCGGGGCGTGGCCGGTGAGCTCGGTGAACAGGGCCCGTGCGGCATTCTGGGTCGCTGTGTCGGTCATGCGGATGCCTCTTCTGCTCTGGCGATGGCGTCGCGCAGTCGCGACGCGCCGTTCTCGGGGGTGACCTCCGCCGCCCAGGCCCACATGGCGGACTCCGAACCGGCGAGGAACTTCAGCTTGTCCGCCGCGCGGCGGGGGCTGGTCAGCTGCAGGTGCAGCCGCACGCTGTCGCGGCCGACGTTGACCGGCGCCTGGTGCCACGCCGCGATGTACGGGGTAGGCGTGTCGTAGAGGGCATCGACGCCCCGCAGCAGCTTCAGGTACAGCGGCGCCAGCTCGTCGCGCTCGGCGGCCGAGGTCTCGGAGAGGTCGGCGACGTGCCGGTGCGGCATGACATGAACCTCGAGCGGCCAGCGCGCGGCGAAGGGCACGAACGCGGTCCAGTGCTCGCCCTGCAGCACGACCCGCTCGGAGCCCTGCTCGCTCTCCAGGATGCGGGCGAAGAGGTCGGGCGCCGTGCGGTCGATGCTGTCGAGCACGCGCGTCGTGCGCGGCGTCACATAGGGGTAGGCGTAGATCTGTCCGTGCGGGTGCGGCAGGGTGACGCCGATCGCCTCTCCGCGGTTCTCGAAGGGGAACACCTGCTCGATGCCAGGGATCTGCGAGAGCGCCGCGGTGCGGTCGGCCCATGCCTCGATGACGGTGCGGGCGCGCGTGACGCTCTGACTGCCGAAGGACCCGGTGTGCTCGGGGCTGAAGCAGACGACCTCGCAGCGGCCGACCGAGGTGCGGGTGCGCTCCAGGCCGAGCGCGGCGAGGTCGTCGAGCCCGCGCGGCGGGTTCGACGCGGCCGGCACACCGCCGAACCCATCCGGCAAGGCGGGGCCGAACGCCGGCGATCGGTTCTCGAAGACGGCCACGTCGTAGCGCGACGGCACCTCGGAGGGGTTCGTCGGGGTCTGCGGCGCGAGCGGGTCGGCATCGGCCGAGGGCATCATCACGCGGTTCTGGCGGTTAGCGGCGACCGTGATCCAGTCGCCCGTGAGCACGTCCATGCGCATGGTCGCGGTCTCGGGGCGGGGGTCGAGGGTGCGCGCGTCGACGGCGCGCTCGGCGCCGAGCGACGTGCCGGGGTCGTCGTAGTAGAAGAGCTCGCGACCGTCGGCGAGACGGGTGGCGCGCTTGACGACGCCGGCGCCCAGGGTGGTCGTCGTGAGGGATTCCGCGTCATGCATGTTCACGTAAACACGTTAGCTCCTCGCGGATGGTAACGTCAACACGGATGCCGGATGCCGGATGCCGGATGCCGGATGCCGGATGCCGGATGCCGGGGAGGAGGAAGCCATGAGCCAGTCGCAGGAGCCCGACGATCATCGCCGCGTGCCCTCCGGACGGGTCTCCATGGCCCAGGTCGCGGCCCGCGCGGGCGTCTCCGGACAGACCGTCTCGCGCGTCGCCAACGACAGCCCGCGCGTCGACCCAGGGACGAGGGCGCGCGTGGAGCGCGCGATGGCCGAGCTGGGGTACCGCCCGCATCCGGCCGCTCGCGCGCTGCGTACCGGCCGTACTCAGACCCTCGGCCTCGTCGCCACCACGCTCGCGACCGTCGGCAACTCCCGGATGCTGCAGGCCACGGCCGAAGCGGCCGAGGAGCGCGGCTACGCCCTCACCGTCGTCACCGCCGCAGGGCGGGCCGGTGTGACCATGGCCTTCGACCGCCTTCTCGATCAGGGCGTCGACGGCGCGCTCGTGCTGAACGAGGCCTCGGCGCTCGTGCCGGAGTCGCCTCGGCCGACAGGCCTCCGGCTCGTCGTCGTCGACGCGCCGGACGGCCTTGGTCTGCGCTCCGTGCACAGCGATCACGCCGGCGGGGCGCGCACGGCGACCGCTCACCTGCTGTCTCTCGGTCATCGCACGGTCCACCACCTCGCCGGACCCGCAGACTCCTTCGCCGCGGCGGAGCGCGAGCGCGGCTGGCGGGCGACGCTCGCCGATGCCGGCATCCGCCCTCCGCTCGTCGTCCGCGGCGACTGGTCGGCGGCGTCCGGGCATGCGGCCGCTGCGGCGCTCGCCGAGGCATCCGCCGTGTTCTGCGCCAACGACCAGATGGCGCTGGGGCTCCTCCGCGGTCTCGGGGACGCAGGGCGACGCGTGCCAGAGGACGTCAGCGTGATCGGCTTCGACGACGTGCCGGATGCCGCCGACTACCGCCCGCCGCTGACGACCATCCGGCAGGATTTCACCATGCTCGCGCAGCGCGCCGTCGCCGAGCTCGTCGCGGACATCGAGGGCGACGCGCCCGCGGCATCCGACGTCGTGCCGGCGGTTCTCGTCGAACGCGCGAGCGCAGGCCGCGCCGGCGCGACCCGCGAAGGCTGAATCAGCGCCCCGAGATCACCACGTTGTCGATCTCATCCCCATCGACTCCTGGCCTGCTCGCCGCGTTCGTCAGCAGCACCCAGCAGACGCCTGCCCCGGGATGCACCCAGAACTCGCAGCCGGACCAGCCGCTGTGCCCGTAGACGTCGCGGTCGATGAGGCCGGGCGCCCTGGTCTTGAGATTCCACGTGAAGCCCCAGTCCTGACCGCGCTCCGACGGATAGGGCTCGAGGCGAGGGATGTCTCCGGTCAGTGGCCGCATGGTCATCGCCAGCGTCGAGGGGGCCAGGATGCCGTCGGCCTTTCCCGCATGGATGCGCAGCAGCTCCGTGCCGATCGCGAGCAGATCCTCCGCGCGACCCGAGAGCCCCGCTCCCGGATGCCGCCGCCGCAGGAAGGCGTCCATGTCGAGCCCGGCGTCCGCCGTGCCGACCACGTCGTGGGCATCGTCCGCGTCGAGAGCGAGCCCATCGGCGCCGATCGTCGATGCCCACCGCGCGAGCTGGGCATCCCAGGCGCCCTCGCCCACGTGCTCGACGAGCGCGGCGATCCCCTCGAAGGCGAGCGTGGAGTAGCGCGACGCGGATCCGGCCGCGAAATCCCTTCCGCGGGCGAGCAGCTCATCGCGCAGCGGCACGGAGGTGTCCAGCGGCGGCTCGGTGATGCCGGAGGTGTGCGAGACGAGGTGGCCGAGCGTCACGACGTCGTCGCGGCGGGCGCCGAACCCCTCCACGGCCGCGCTCAGCGGTGTCTTGACGGTGAGCAGTCCCCGCTCCACCGCCCTGGCCGCCGTGATGCCCAGCAGCGGTTTGGTCACCGAGAACAGCCGGTAGCGGTCGTCCGCGCGGGCTGCGCGAGCGCCGGTCGATCCGAAGGCGTCGAGTGCGACGACGCCGGATGCCGTGGCGATGCCGAGCACGGCGGACGGCAGCGCTCCCGTGTCGACGTGCGTGCGGACCCTGTCGAAGGCCGCCGGGTAGCTGCTCATGCCTCAGCGCCCATTAGCGCTGCGGATTCCGAGCGCGTGTCGTCTCGCTGTGCGAGAGGCTCGGCGAGCACGGCGACCGAGCGCGGACCGATCCGGACCGTGCCGTCGCCGGTGCGCTCGGTCGCGCCCAGTGCGCGTCCTGCCGCCGACACCTCCACGGTCTCGTCCGTGCGGTTGGCCAGGAAGACGAAGCGCTCCTCGGCGCTGCGGCGCACGATGACCTCCACGCGGCCGTCCGCCGCGAGTGGATCGGCCAGCACATCGGCATCCAGCCGCCCCAGGAGATCCCGGATGCCCTCTCGGCCGAGGTCGGCCGAGACGTAGACGGCACTGCCCTCACCCACCGCCCGCCGCGTCACCGCGGGAGAGCCGGCCAGATCGCCGTCCGCGTAGCGGTCGATGACCTCGACGTCGTCCTCCGTGCGGGAGATCCACTCGCTCCACACCTGCGCCGTGGCGCCGGAGGAGAGCCGCACCGGAGCATCCGGCAGCAACGGAGCGAACTCCTCGACCGTGATCCCGAGCAGCTCGCGCATCGCACCGGGGTATCCGCCGAGCCAGACCCGGTCGTGCTCGTCGACCGTGCCGGAGAAGTACGTCGTGATCAGCTGCGCGCCGGCCTCGACGGTCTGCACGAGGCGGTCGCGCAGCGCGGCGGACATCACGTGCAGCATGGGGGCGATGACGACGCGGTAGCCGTGCAGATCGCTCGTCGCGGGGACGACGTCGGCCCGGATGCCGAGATCCAGCAGCGCCCGGAACCACTCGCGCGCCTCGACCTCGTAGCGGAGGCGATCGCTCGGGTGCGAGTCGCGCCCGCTCACCCACCACGATTCGTAGTCGAAGAGCACGGCGACCTCGGCGCGCTCACGGTGCGAGCCCGTGACCGGGGCGAGATCCTTCAGCTGTGCGCCCAGCGAGACGACGTCGCGGAACACGCGGCTGTGCTCGCCCGCGTGCGGGAGCATGGCCGAGTGGTAGCGCTCGCCACCGGCGCGGGACTGCCGCCACTGGAAGTAGCAGATCGCGTCCGCACCGTGGGCGACATGGGTCAGCGCGTCGCGCACGAGCTCGCCGGTGCGCTTGGGGGGATTCACCTCGCGCCAGTTCACCGCACTGGTGGCGTGCTCCATGAGGAACCACGGCTCGCCGTCCGCGATGCTCCCGGTCAGGCTGGCCCAGAACGAGAGGTCGTCGCGACCGATCTCGCCGCCGAGCAGGTAGTGGTCGTTGGACACGAAGTCGACGTCCCCTGCCCAGCTCACGTAGTCGATGTCGCGCACGTTGCTGGCGACCATGAAGTTCGTCGTGCGCGGCACCCCGGGGGTCACCTCGGCGAGCAGAGCGGCCTCGGCGCGGAGGTGGTCGCGGGCGGCATCCGAGCTGAAGCGCTCGAAGTCGAGCTGCTGGCCGGGGTTGCGCTGCGCGGCGGCGACGCGCGGCGGGAGGATCTCCTCCCAGTCGCCGTAGCGCTGCGACCAGAACGCGGTGCCCCAGGCGTCGTTGAGCGCGTCGATCGAGCGATAGCGCTCCTGCAGCCAGAGGCGGAACGCGCGCGCCGCATCGTCGGAGAAGTCGTAGAGGTTGTGGCAGCCCAGCTCGTTGGAGATGTGCCACGCCACCAGTGCAGGATGCTCGGCGTAGCGCTCGGCGATCGCGCGGGTCAGGCGCAGGGCGTGCTCGCGGAACACCGGCGAGGTGGGGCGCCAGTGCTGGCGGCCGCCGGGGGACAGGACCGTGCCGTCGACGGTCTGCGGGAGCACTTCGGGATGCAGGGTCGTCAGCCATGGCGGCGGGGAAGCGGTCGCGGTGGCGAGGTCGACGTCGATGCCGTTGTCGTGGAGGAGGTCCATGATCTCGTCCATCCACGCGAAGTCCCATTCGCCGGGGCGGGGTTCGAGATGCGCCCAGGAGAAGATGCCGAGGGAGACGATGTTCACACCCGCCTCCCGCATCAGACGCACGTCATCGCGCCAGACGGCCTTCGGCCACTGCTCGGGGTTGTAGTCGGCGCCGTAGCGCAGCTGGCCTCCGCCCAGGGATCCGTTGAGCACCCAGCGCCTGTTCGTCTTCGTCGTCGTCACGATCGATACTGTAGAGCAGAATCCGAGCATGTGCACGTTTTTCGTCGAGGGTACGCTGTGAGGCATGTCCGAAGCCGGAACGGCGCCCGTGCGACGAGGCCCCTATGCCAAGACGGCCTCGCGCCGTGCGGAGATCATCGCCTCCGCCACGGCGGTGTTCAGCGCGCACGGCTATCGCGGCGGATCGCTGAGGCAGATCGCGAAGGCGCTCGACCTCGGCCTCACCACGGTCATGCATCATTTCCCGACCAAGGCCGCTCTGCTGGAGGCGGTCCTCGAGCAGGAGGACCGCTCCGATCCGGATGCCGAGGAGCGCTCGCGGCGTGACGGGTTCATCCCCATGGTGCTCGGCATCGTGGAACGCAATCTCGCCAGGCGCGAGCTCGTGCGGATGTTCTCGATCGTCGCCGCGGAGGCGACGTATCCGGAACATGAGGCGCATGCCTGGCTGGTCGGTCGGTATGCGACCGTCACGGTCTCGTACGCCGCGCTCATCGAGCACGATCGGGCCATCGGGCGCATCCGGTCAGAGCGCCCGGCCGCCCAGCTGGCCGCGCTGGTGCTCAGCGGGTGGGAGGGCATCCAGATCCGCTGGCTGGCCGACGGCACGGATCCCGTCGCCGCCATGCGCGTCCTGATGGAAGAGCTGCTGCTCCCCTCCTCTGCGGACTGACGCGCGGCCCTCTCTGGCGCGAGCCCGGTGCTGCACGCTGTGAGCTCAGGTGCAGGGTTGCGGAAAACGCATTCCCATGCCAGAGTTCTTGGTACGCAGGAAAGCGTTTACCGCTTGTTGCCTCGGCCATCCCCACAGAACGGATCAGCAATGTCACAGTCGACAACCCGCGAGATCGGGATCATCATGAACGGCGTCTCCGGGCGCATGGGCTACCGTCAGCACCTCGTGCGCTCGATCCTCGCGATCCGCGACCAGGGCGGCATCGAGCTCTCCGACGGAACCCGCGTGACCGTGAAGCCGATCCTCGTCGGGCGCAGCGCGCAGAAGCTCGCCGAGCTCGCGGCCCTGCACGGCATCGAGGACTACACCACGGATCTCGACGCGGCCCTCGCCGACCCGCAGTGGGAGATCTACGCCGACTTCCTCGTCACCAAGGCCCGCGCCACCGCGATCCGCAAGGCCATCGCCGCCGGCAAGGCGATCTACACCGAGAAGCCGACCGCCGAGTCGCTCGAGGAAGCGCTCGAGCTCGCCCGTCTCGCGAAGGATGCCGGCGTCAAGACCGGCGTCGTGCACGACAAGCTGTACCTGCCGGGCCTGCAGAAGCTCAAGCGCCTCATCGACTCCGGCTTCTTCGGCCGCATCCTCTCCGTCCGCGGCGAGTTCGGCTATTGGGTCTTCGAAGGTGACTGGCAGCCGGCGCAGCGCCCCAGCTGGAACTACCGCACCGAGGATGGCGGCGGCATCATCAGCGACATGTTCCCGCACTGGAACTACGTGCTGGAGAACCTCTTCGGCGACGTCAAGAGCGTCTACGCCCAGGCCGCCGTGCACATCGCCGACCGCTGGGACGAGAAGGGCGAGCACTACACCGCGACCGCCGAGGATGCCGCCTACGGCATCTTCGAGCTCGACGGCGGCATCATCGCCGAGATCAACTCCTCCTGGACGGTCCGGGTCAACCGTGACGAGCTCGTGGAGTTCCAGGTCGACGGCACGCACGGCTCCGCCGTCGTCGGGCTCTTCGGCGCGAAGATCCAGCCGCGCAACGCGACTCCGAAGCCGGTGTGGAACCCCGACCTGGAGGACAGCCACGACTACGACGCCGATTGGCAGCAGGTCCCCACCAACGACGTGTTCCTGAACGGCTTCCGCCAGCAGTGGGAGGAGTACCTGGAGTCGTACGTGCTCGGCACCGACTATGCCTTCGATCTCCTCGCCGGAGCACGCGGCGTGCAGTTCGCCGAGGCGGGGCTCGCCTCCAGCGCCGAGGGCCGCAAGGTCGCGATCGAGAAGCTGTCGCTCTGATGGCCGCGCTCCGCCTGCTCGCCGCCGACGGCACGCTGTCGGATGCCGCGCTGAACGACTCGGGCGGTTACGTCCGTCCGGCATCCCCGCTGCGCAGCCGCGTCGCCTATGCCGCCGCCCACGTCGTCCCCGTGGTCTGGGGCGACAACACCCCCGGCCGCCCCGCCGACATCGACTGGGACTCCACGCTCGCCTTCCGGCGCAACGTGTACTCCTGGGGGCTCGGCGTGGCGGATGCGATGGACACGGCGCAGCGCAACATGGGGCTGGATGCCGCGGCCACCCGCGAGCTCATCTCCCGCAGCGCCGAGGTGGCGCGCGAGGAGGGCGGCTCCGTGGTCGTCGGCGTCAACACGGACCACGTGCTCGATCAGTGGATCGACCTCGACGCGGTGATCGACGCCTACAAGCTGCAGCTGCACTTCACCGAGGAACAGGGCGCCGGCCCCGTGCTGATGGCCTCGCGTCATCTGGCGAGGGCGGCCTCGTCGGCCGACGACTACCGCCGCGTCTATCGGGAGGTGCTCCAGGCGGCGACCGTCCCGGTGGTGCTGCACTGGCTGGGCACGGCGTTCGATCCCGAGCTGGCCGGGTACTTCGGCGCTTCGGACTGGCAGACCGCCTCCGAGGTGCTGCTGGACATCATCGCCGAGAACCCGGACAAGGTCGCCGGCGTGAAGATGAGCCTGTTGAACGCCGAGAGCGAGATCTCGGTGCGCTCGCGCCTCCCCGAGGGCGTGCGGATGTTCACCGGCGACGACTTCAACTACGTCGGGCTCATCGGCGACTCGGGCGTCGGCACGCGTCCGTATTCCGACGCCCTGCTCGGAGCCTTCGCCGCGATCACCCCGGTCGCCTCCGCGGCCATCCAGGCGCTGGATGCCGGGGACGCCGCCGGCTATCAGCGCATCCTCGGCCCGACCGAGGAGCTCAGCCGTCAGGTGTTCGCCGCCCCGACCTTCTACTACAAGACCGGTGTCGCATTCCTCGCCTGGTTGAACGGTCACCAGCCCGCGTTCCAGATGGTGGGCGGGCTGCACTCTGCGCGCAGCCTTGTGCACCTGAGTCGCATCGTCGAGCTCGCCAACGCCTCCCTCGCCCTCGAGCAGCCGGAGCTCGCCCTCGAGCGCTGGCACGGGATGCTGCGGCTGAACGGAGTCTCCGCATGAGCGCCTCCCCGTCCGCCGCATCGTCCGTCCGGCCGGTCGACACGAAGCCGCATCCGCGCCTGTCCATCAACCAGGCCACGATCAAGTACGCGAACCTCGCCGATGCGCTCAGCGCCACCGCCGAGGCCGGTGTGGAGGCCATCGGGCTCTGGCGCGAGCCGGTGAACGAGGTGGGTCTGGCCACGGCCGCGCAGATGTTGAACGATTCGGGGCTCCGTTTCACGACGCACTGCCGCGGCGGGTTCTTCACCCTGCCGGACGGCACGGCGCGCAGCGCCGCGCTGGACGACAACCGCCGCGCCATCGAGGAGACGGCGACGCTGGCCGCTGCGGGAGCCGCAGGGTCGACCTCGATCCTCGTGCTCGTCGCCGGGGGCCTTCCGGAGGGCTCGCGCGACATCGCCGGTGCACGTGAACGCGTGCGCGATGCGATCGGCGAGCTCGTCCCCGATGCCGCAGCCGCCGGTGTCACCCTGGCCATCGAGCCGTTGCATCCGATGTACGCCACCGACCGCTGCGTGGTCTCCACCCTCGGCCAGGCGCTGGACATCGCGGCCGACTTCGACGCCGCCGCGGTGGGAGCGACGGTGGACACCTTCCACATCTTCTGGGACCCGCAGGTGCTCGACCAGATCGCCCGTGCCGGGCGCGAGGGACGCATCGCGACCTACCAGGTGTGCGACTGGAGGACGCCGCTGGCGGCGGACGTGCTGCTCAGCCGCCACTACCCCGGAGACGGCGTGATCGATTTCGGCGCGCTCACGAGGGCCGTGGTGGATGCCGGGTACACCGGCGACATCGAGGTGGAGATCTTCAACGAGGACGTCTGGGCGACCGACCCCCTCGAAGCCGTCCGCCGCACCTCGGCCGCCTTCTCGGCGTCCGTCGCGCCCCACCTCGCCTGACCGCCTCGCGATTCCGGTCGTCCTGTGCGCACCACGACCGGAATCGCGACCTGAACGGGAGAATCGAACCGTGCATCCCCGCATCGGACTCTGCTCGATCACGTTCCGCGCCCTCGACGCGCCGCAGCTGGTGGCGCTCGCGGCCGAGGCGGGGCTGGAATCGATCGAGTGGGGCGGCGATGTGCACGTGCCGGCGGGCGATGTCGTCACGGCCGCGCGGGTGGCAGGGCTCACCGCGGATGCCGGTCTCGACGTCGCCTCCTACGGCTCCTACTTCCGCGCGGGAGCGCGCGAGGCCATCGAGCCCGTGCTGGATGCCGCCGACGCCCTCGGCGCGGAACGGATCAGGGTCTGGGCAGGGGCGACGGGCTCTGCCCAGGCATCCGATGCCGAGCGCTCCGCTGTGGCCGACCGGTTGCGCGACGCGGCGATCGCGGCGGCCGAGCGCGGCATCCAACTCGCGCTGGAGTTCCACGGCGGGACGCTCGCGGACGATCCGGCGTCCACGCGGAGCCTGCTCGACGAGGTCGACCACCCTGCGCTGAGCACCTACTGGCAGCCCAGCGTCGGCGCGACGGCGGAGGTGGCGATCGGGGAGTACCTCGCGCTCGCCGATCGGGTGAGCGCGGTGCACGTGTTCTCCTGGCGGCCGCGCACCGAGCGCCTCGCGCTGGATGACAGGGCCGACCTCTGGCGGGGACTGTTCGCGGCATCCGTCGCGCATCCGCCGCGCGACGCGCTGCTGGAGTTCGTGCCGGATGACGACCCCGCGCTGCTCGGGCGGGAAGCCGCCTCGCTGCGGGCCTTCAGGGAATACGCATTCCAGATACTAGGCTCGGCATCATGACTGCTGGTGAGGCTCATGGTGGCGCCCCACGACCAGGGCGCGGCGCGCCCCCCACGCTGCACGACGTGGCCCGCGAGGCGGGGGTGTCGCTGGCGACGGCATCCAGAGCGCTGAACGGGTCGACGCGCAACGTCAAGGGCGAGAACCGTGAGCGCGTGCGCGCCGCGGCTGACAAGCTCGGATACACGACGAACATCCTCGCCCAGGCGACGGTGCGGGGGACCTCCTCGGTGATCGCCCTGCTCGTGGCGGACATCGCCGACCCGTACTTCGGTCTGATCGCCTCCGGTGTGGCGCGGGGAGCCGACGAACAGGGTCTCATCGTGACGATCGCGGTGACCGAGCGCGACGCCGGACGCGAGCTGCGGCTCATCAGGGCGCTGCGCGGTCAGCGTCCGCAGGGGCTCATCGTCGCGGCATCCCGAGGGGGAGAAGACGAGGCGCTCCGCGATGAGCTCGCCGCCTTCGCCGACCTGGGCGGTCGTGCGGTGACGTTCGGCGGGAGCATCGCCGGTGAGCGGGTGGTGCAGATCGACAACGTCGCGGGCGCGCGGATGCTGGGCGCTGCGATGGCCGAGCGTGGTTACCGACGTGCGATCGTGCTCGCCGCCGAAGAGGGCATCCGCACTTCCGACGACCGCATCGCGGGCTTCGCCGAGGGATTCGGTGCCGTGGAGCGGATCCACCGGCACGGGTTCGCGCGCGAGTCCGGCGTGCAGGGGATGACCGAGGCACTGGCGCAGGGGGTGGAGCCGGGGACGCTCGTCTTCGCGATGAGCGACGTCGTCGCGATCGGTGCGATGTCCGCCATCCGCGCGGCGGGCCGCGAGGTGGGATCGGACATCGCCGTCTGCGGCTTCGACGACGTCCCGGCGAGCGTGGACGTGTCCCCGGCGCTGACGACCGTCCGCGTGCCGCTCATCGATGTGGGGTACCAGGCGTTCCGCGCCACGGTCGACGAGGAGTGGGTGCAGGGAGCGCTTCCGCTGGAGGTCGTCGTCAGGGAGAGCACCCCGTGAGCGCCGGCGGACGACGCGTGGTCATCGCCCCCGACAGCTTCAAGGGATCGATCACGGCTGCGGACGCGGCCCGCGCGCTGGCGGACGGCTGGCGCGAGGTCGAGCCGGAGGCCGAGGTCCTGCTGCGTCCGATGGCGGACGGCGGCGAGGGCACGGTGGCGGCGTTCGCTGCGGCCGTGCCGGGCGCCACGGCGATGGCGATCGTCGTGGACGGCCCTGCGGGCGCGCCGGTGGAGAGCAGCTGGCTGCTGCTGCCGCCGACGCCGGATGCTCCGCACGGCACGGCCGTCGTGGATCTCGCATCCACCTCCGGGATCGAGCTGCTCGATGAGCTGCGGCCATGGGATGCCGACTCCACGGGTTTCGGGCAGGCGATCGCCGCCGCACTCGACCATGGGGTGTCGCGTCTGATCCTCGGCATCGGCTCCAGCGCATCGACGGACGGCGGGACGGGCCTGCTCAGCGCGCTCGGCGCGCGCTTCCTCGATCGCGACGGCGCGCCGGTCGCCTCGGGGGCGGCGGGTCTGTGCGACATCGCGGCCGTCGACCTCGCCGGCCTCTGGGGCGCCCCTGAGGTGCGCGTGCTCACGGACGTGACGAATCCGCTCTGCGGGGAGCTGGGCGCCGCCGCGGTCTTCGGTCCGCAGAAGGGGCTGACCGCGCCGAGGGACATCGCAGCCGTCGACACCGCCCTCGGACGCCTCGCCGACCTTCTCGAGCTCGACCGCGAGCTGCCTGGCACGGGGGCGGCAGGCGGCGTCGGAGCGGCCCTCGTCGCCTGGGGAGCCGCGCTCACCCCGGGTGCGGGAGCGGTGGCCGAGCTCGTCGGGCTCGCGGACGCCGTCGCTGATGCGGACGTCGTCATCACCGGGGAGGGGGCGTTCGACGGTCAATCCGGGGCCGGGAAGGTGCCCTCGTTCGTCGCGGGCCTCGCGGCGGATGCCGGAACCGCAGCGCTGCTCGTGGCCGGCCGCATCGCGGCGGAGGCAGATGCCACGGCGTTCGAGGCTACGGCGTCATTGACCGAGCTCGCCGGCTCCGGCGAGGCCGCACAGGCCGATGCGGCGCGCTGGCTGCGCGTCGCGGGCGCCGAGCTCGCCGCCCGCTGAGCTCGCCGAGCCCGTCGAAGCGCTGCGCTGTCGAGCGTCAGCCTCCGAGCGCCGCCGCGACGACGGCGCGGGCCTCCTCCTGCACCTGCGCGAGGTGCTCCGCACCGAGCAGGCTCTCGGCATAGAGCTTGTAGACGTCCTCCGTACCGGAGGGGCGCGCCGCGAACCAGGCGTGCTCGGTCTGCACCTTGAGCCCGCCGATGGCGGCGCCGTTGCCAGGGGCGTGCGACAGCCTCGCGGTGATCTCCTCGCCCGCCAGCGACGATGCCGTGACGGCATCCGGAGCCAGCTTGCCGAGCGTCGCCTTCTGGGCCGGAGTCGCGGGAGCATCCACGCGCTGGTAGGCGGATGCGCCGAAGGCCTCCTCCAGTTCGGCGTACCGCTCGGAGGGGGTCTTCCCCGTGACGGCGATGATCTCGGCGGCGAGCAGGCACAGCAGGATCCCGTCCTTGTCGGTGGACCAGACCGAGCCGTCCTTGCGCAGGAACGAGGCGCCGGCCGATTCCTCGCCGCCGAAGGCGACCGAGCCGTCGAGCAGGCCGGGGACGAACCACTTGAAGCCCACCGGCACCTCGAGCAGGCGCCGTCCGAGCGACTCCGCGACCCGGTCGATGATCATGGACGACACGAGCGTCTTGCCGATCGCGGCATCCCTCGGCCACTGCTCGCGGTGCGAGAACAGGTAGTCGATCGCGACGGCGAGGTAGTGGTTCGGGTTCATCAGCCCGGCGTCGGGGGTGACGATGCCATGTCGGTCGGCGTCCGCGTCGTTGCCCGTCAGCACATCGAAGTCGCCCTTCTTCGCGACGAGCGATGCCATGGCGGACGGCGAGGACGGGTCCATCCGGATCTTCTCGTCCCAGTCCAGCGTCATGAACCGCCAGGTGGGGTCGACCTCCGGATTGACGACGGTGAGGTCGAGGCCGTGCACCTCGGCGATGAGCGCCCAGTAGTCCACGGATGCTCCGCCCAGCGGGTCGGCGCCGATGCGAACACCCGCGCGCCTGATCGCGTCGATGTCGATGATGCTCGGCAGATCCCGCACGTAGGCGTCCCGGAAGTCGTAGCCGGTGAGGCCGTCCCAGTCGATGTCTGCGAAGCTCTCGCTCTTCACCCCGTCAAGGCCCGCTTCGAGCAGCTCGTTCGCCCGCGCGGCGATCCAGCCCGTGGCATCCGTGTCCGCGGGGCCGCCGTGCGGCGGGTTGTACTTGAATCCGCCGTCGCGCGGGGGGTTGTGCGAGGGGGTGACGACGATCCCATCCGCCCTGCCCGCCGCATTCGGCGCGAGGGAGCGGTTGTACGTCAGGATCGCGTGGCTGAGGGCCGGCGTGGGAACCCACGAGTCGCGGGCGTCCACGCGCACATCCACGCCGTTCGCGACGAGGACCTCGATCGCGGTGCGCTCGGCGGGCAACGACAGCGCATGCGTGTCGCGTCCGAGGAAGAGCGGGCCGGTGATGCCCTGCGCGGCACGGTACTCGACGATCGCCTGCGTGGTGGCGAGGATGTGGTCCTCGTTGAAGCTGCCCGACAGCGCGGATCCCCGGTGCCCGCTCGTGCCGAAGACGACGCGCTGGGCCGGGTCTGCGGGATCCGGGTGGCGATCGTAGTAGGCGGCGATCAGCTCGTCGACGTCGATGAGGTCTGTGTCCTCCGCGGGGAGGCCGGCACGGCTCGTCATGTAGACAGTCTGCCTCCGATCCGGTGTCGAGCGCATCTTCGCGACGCGCGGCGTCGTGTGCCGGAGGGCTAAGGTGAAACGCGTGACTGAACGGCGCACCTACAGCTATCTCGGCCCGGCCGGCACCTTCACGGAGGCGGCGCTCGATCAGGTCGCCGAGGCGAGAGGCCAGGAATGGCGCGCGGTGCACAACGTCGGCGAGGCGCTCGCGGACGTGCTCGAGGGGCGCAGCCATGCGGCGATGATCGCGATCGAGAACTCGGTCGAGGGCGGCGTCTCCACGACGCAGGATGCGCTCGCCGTGCTCCCCGGCCTTCGGATCGTCGGCGAGTACCTCGTGAAGGTGAACTTCGTCCTCGTCGCCCCGCGGGGAACGGCGATCGAGGATGTGCGCGTCATCGCCGCGCATCCCGTCGCCTATGCGCAGTGCCATCGCTGGCTGGGTGAGAACCTCCCGCAGCACTCGCACGTCCCTGCAGCGAGCAACGTCGCCAGTGCGATCGGGATGCTGGACGGCACTCTCCCCGCGCAGGCGGCCATCGCCGCCCCGGGGATCGTCCAGCACCACGACGTCGAGGTGCTGGCGAGCGAGATCGGCGACAACGACAACGCGGTGACCCGGTTCGTGCTCGTCACGCGCACCACCACGCCGCCGCCGCCGACCGGCGCCGACAAGACCTCGCTCATCGTCGAGCTGCCTCACGACCGCCCCGGTTCGCTGCTGGAGATGCTCGAGCAGTTCTCGACGCGCGGCATCAACCTGTCGCTGATCGAGTCGCGCCCGATCGGAGACGAGCTGGGCCGGTACCGGTTCGTCATCGACGCGGATGGCCACGTGGAGGACGAGCGGATGGCCGATGCCCTGCTCGGCATCCGCCGCTTCAGCCCGAGGGTCGTGTTCCTCGGTTCGTATCCGCGGGCCGACCGCCAGGTCGTGCACTACCCCGACCGCTACGCCGACGACATCTTCATCGAGGCGCGCGACTGGCTGCGGGGCCTGCTGTCCGGCGAGCCGGAGGCCTGAGCCGGCTCAGTGCTGCTCGTACCTCGGCCAGGCGCTGCCCGGCGTCATGTGCGAGTGCAGCGAACCCTTCGCCGCTTCCAGGCTGGGGTAGGTGCCGGTCTCGGCATCCGCTCCGGCCATGACGACGACGTAGCCGTCCTCATCGTGGCGGATGCTCCCCGTGATGCCGTTCGCCCCATACGCGACCCACAGGCCGCGGCTCTTCGTGATGCTCATCGCTGAGCTCCTTCCGACGATGCCGACGCTACGCCTCCGCGGCGCCGGGCGCCACCCTTGTCGGGCGCGCCTCGCCGAACCCGTCCCGTACCCGCACCGGTCCTCGCCCTGCGTTCACCCATATCGGATGCAAAATGCACCGGAGCGAGCGTTGCGGGGGGGGCTTTTCGATCTCCCCCGGAACGCCCGGGGTGCTTGTGATCTTGCACCTGGTGGCGCGTGTGGTGCGGGATGGAAAGTGCACCGAGAACAGCGGGGCGCCGTGGTTTTTCGATCTCGAACGATGGGGGCGAGCAAGTCAGCCTCGGGCAGCGAGTGCAGCGGTGACCGCCGAGACGAGGGGGAGCGCGCCGTGCGTGAGATCCTGTTCGGTGATCCGGATGACGATCCAGCCGAGCCGCTCCAGTTCGCGCTGTCGTGCGATGTCCGTGCGCCACTGCTCCTTGCTCGTGCGGTGGCCGTCTCCCTCGTACTCGATCGCGATCTTCGCGTCGACATAGGCGAGATCGACGCGTGCCACGAAGCGCCCTTCGGTCGTGACCTGGTGCTGCACCGCAGGCTCGGGAAGTCCCGCATCGATGAGCGCGAGGCGTGTCGTCGTCTCTTTGGGCGATTCGACGCCCTCGCGCGCGCGGTCGAGCGCGTCGCGGACGCGGCGGCATCCGGCGAACCGCCCCCATTCGTCGAGGCGCAGACGGATCTCGTCCGGCGAGACGTTCGGTCGGCCTGCGAGGAGGCCCGGGTAGTTCGGCGCTGCGCTGAGGATGGCGTCCAGCATGATCGTCAATTGATCTCTCGTGAGATCGGCTGCGCACATGAACACGGCGGCGACCGGATCGACCACGGGAGCCTCGCCGACGTTCCATCTCCGATAACGCGCGCTCCGCAGCCGCCGTCCCTCGACGCCCCTCGTTCGGGGTGGCGTCATCGAAGGGTCGACGACGATGACGAGATCTTCGGAAGGGCTCCATCTCTTCGGATGCGGCAGGCCCCACAGGCGCGCCGCGGTGCGGCCTCCGAAGCTCTGCCGCGCGCGGAGCCGCGGCAGATAGTCGAGCACCCGGTCACGGAAGGTCGATCCGGCAACCGTGGAGCGGACGCCGTGGAAGGGGCGGTGGAGGTCGCGCGCCTCGGTGCGTCTCCGAGCGATGCCGCGATCGGCCGCCTCGCGCACGGAGAACCGCGGGCCGAGGGACTCAGGGAGGCTGATTCGATGCCGCATCCACGCATCTTGACGCCGAGCCGACGGAGTTCCCGGGAATTGTGGATGAATCCACCCTTGTGGAGAACATGCGGGATCGAAGACGCCCCGGCGACGGGCCCTGGAGGTGCTTATTCGATCCCGCCTTGGAGCATCGCTAGCACCACGGACTGCGAGGCGCTACAGCGCGGCGGCGACGAGCTCGAGCGTCTGCGCCCGTCCGGGGGACGCATCCATGGGCTCTGCCTCGTAGGCGCCGGCGACAGGCGAGAGCATGACCTCGTCCACGCCGTGGCGCTCGGCGAAGGCGCGCGTCTCTGCGGCCACGGATGCCCCCGTGCCCACGAACCACCGCGACCGCGCCGCCTCGACCACCTGGTCGGTCGCCGCATCCGATGCCGCGGCGAGTGACTGCTCGACCGTCTCCAGCGCGACGAGCGGCTTGTTCAGCCGAAGCCTCGCCATCATCCGCAGCTGCGGCAAGGCCCTCGCCTCCGCCTCCTCCTGCGTGGGCGCGGCCACCGCGTTCACGGTCAGGAAGGTGCGCGGCTCCGGGTGCGCCTCGCTGGGCTGGTAGCCGGAGCGGTACAGGTCGATGGCGCGCTCCAGCCCCTGACCGGAGAAGTGGTTCGCGAACACGTAGGGCAGCCCCTGTGCGGCGGCGAGCTGCGCCGAGTAGTCGCTGGATCCGAGCAGCCAGACCTCCGGTGCGCCGGTCGCGGCCGGCGTCGAGTGCACCGCATACTCGCCGCCGGAGGTGAACTGCACCGTCGCGCCCTGAGCGCCCATCAGCAGCGTGATGTCCTGAACATGGCGGGGGAACTGCTCGACATCGCTGGTCGTGCCCGATCCGCGCAGCAGCTGGGTGATCACGGGGTCGCTTCCCGGGGCCCGTCCGAGCCCGAGGTCGATGCGCCCCGGGGCGATCGCCTCGAGTGCGGCGAACTGCTCGGCGACGATCAAGGGAGCGTGGTTGGGGAGCATCACGCCGCCGGAGCCGAGCCGGATGGACGACGTCCTCGTCGCCGCAGCCGCGATGAGCACGGGCGGGGTGGTGGATGCCACAGCGGGCATGTTGTGGTGCTCCGCGAACCAGTATCGGCGGTAGCCCAGCCGATCGGCGGTCTGTGCAAGAGCGAGCGAGGCCGCGATGGCCTGGGCGCTGGTCTGACCGGTGCGGACGGGGACGAGATCGAGGACGGAAAGCGCAGGAGAAGACATCCTCAGTGCCAACCCGGCCGCCCGACGTCGCATTCCCTGAGTAGCCTTTTGTCATGGATGCCGAGATCTTCTACGTGCTCGTCGGGTCGGTCGCCGTCGCGGCGGTCGCGCGATGGCGGGGGTGGCCTGCGCCGCTCCTGGTGACCGTGGTGGCGCTCGCGGCATCCTTCCTGCCCTTCCTCCCCGAGCTCGAGATCGACGGGCACCTGCTCCTGAACCTCGTGCTCCCTCCGCTGCTCTATTCCGCCGCTCTCGACGTCTCCTTCGTCGGATTCAAGCGCAGCCTCCCGCAGATCAGGCGCCTCGGCATCTGGCTCGTCCTCATCACCGCGCTCGCCGTCGGACTCGTCGCATGGTGGGTCTATCCCGACCTCGGGCTCATCGGCGCTCTCCTGCTCGGTGCGATCGTCGCACCGCCGGATGCCGTCTCGGCCGCCGCGATCGGACGCAGGCTTGGCCTGCCTCGCCGGGTGATGACCGTGCTGTCGGGAGAGAGCCTCATCAACGACGCCACCTCGCTGACGCTCTACCGCGTGTTCGCCGCGATCCTGGCCGGGGCGACGCTCGGCATCGGCGACGGCGTCTGGCAGTTCCTCGTCGCGGTCGCTTTCGGCGTGGGGATCGGCCTCGTCTTCGGCATCCTCCTGCATCAGCTCCGGATGCGGGTGAGCGATGCGACCGTGATCGGCACCTTCGGCCTGCTCGTGCCGTTCGGCGCGTACGCGATCAGCGAGCACATCGGCGGCTCAGGGGTGCTCGCCGTCGTCGCGATGGGGCTCTTCGTCGGCTACAACGCACCGCGCACCGATTACACGACGAGGCAGCAGGAGCGGCCGCTGTGGCTGTCGGCCGATCTGCTGCTGGAGAGCTTCGTCTTCGCCTACATCGGCCTGCAGCTGCCGCGTGTGCTGAGCGATCTCGGGAGCGAGTCGGTTGCGGAGGTGCTCATGCTCGCGGGCGTCGTGCTGCTCGTGGTGATCGTCGTGCGCCCGCTGTACATCTACCCTGCGAGCGCGTGGGTGAGGATGTGGGAGCGGCGACGGCTCGCCCGATGGGAGCGGTCACTGCGCAGCGGCGAGTGGGAGAGGCGTCGCGAGATCGCCGAGGCGCGCAGCGCGCGCTTCGCGCAGAAGCATCCTGAACGCGCAGCGCGGGGACGCCGGGAGGAACCGACCGCCGAGCAGATCCGTGCCCGCCTGACAGAGCCGGCGCTGGACTGGAAGGACAACGCCGTCATCTCCTGGGCTGGCATGCGGGGGGTCGTGACGCTCGCGACGGCGCTCGCCGCCGCCGACCTGGCCACCCTGGACGCCGAGGCGTCCCATGCGATCGTCGTCGTGGCCTTCGTCGTCACGGTGGCGACGCTTCTGCTGCAGGGGCTGACGCTGCCCGCGCTCATCACCCGGCTCGGGGTCGCGAGCGATATCGACCACGAAGAGGATGCCAAAGCGCTCGCCGCAGTCCGCGAGAAGAGCCGGGAGGCGGGCAAGGCCTACCTCGCGCAGCAGCGGGCGGAATGGGAGGCCGCGCACGGCCCCGCCGACCTTCCGCTCTTCGACGCCTTCGCGAAGCGGATGACGCGCGTCGAGAAGGACACCGATGAGGCGCAGGAGGCGGAGGATGCGGTGTCCCGCCCGTCCTACGAGGACCTCGTCGCGCTCTCGAAGGGGTGGCTGCACGTGCGGCGGGAGATCCTGCTGGAGGAGCGCGATGCGGGAAACCTCGACGAGGAACTCATGCGCGAGCTCATCACGGCGATGGATGCCGAGGAGCTCGCCATGGACACGCGGGGGGCCACCAAGCCCCAGACGAGGTGAGCGGGGTCAGCACACGAGAGACGTGATCGAGGTCACTCCGCGGTGCTGCACGTCGCGACGGCTGCCGCCATCTCGGTCTTCACGAGGTCGTAGGCCTCCTGCGAGGTCTGCTGATCCTGACCGGCGGCGAGGTTCGCGAGATCCTGGTCCGTGACATCGGAGGCGATCAGCTCATCGGCGACGCAGGTGATCTGCTCGTCGGTGAGGATCCCGCCCTGTCCGCCGTCCTCGAGGATCGCGGCGATGCCCTCGCTCAGCTCGTCGGACGTCGGACGCTCGGCGGCGGGCGCGCCGCAGGCGGCGAGAGACAGGGCCAGCACGGCCGCCGGCAGGGCTGCGGCGAGGCGGGTGCGAACGTTCCGGTCGATGGTCATGCATCAACGGTAGCCCGTTCGCGGGCCGACGTCAGCCCGCCTTGCGCTCCAGCCGCGGGACGAACATGTCTGTCGTGAGGCCCGCGATGAGCTTGCCCGGCGGCACCTTGAGCGCCTCGCTAATGCGCACGAGGGTGTGGACGCTGAGCATCGAACGGCCGGCCTCGTAGCTGCGGATGTTCGACGAATCGATGTCGCTGAGGACGGCCAACTGGTCCTGGGTCAAGCCGCGCCGCTGACGTTCCGCCGTGATCCGGCTGCCGATGAGGGCAGCGGCGGCGGACGGGGTGCGAGGCATCAGACCAGCCTTGTCGCGCCCGGTCTTCTACACCAGGGTGAGTGTCCCCGGGTACTTGTACACTCTGGCTTGTGAGTTCGAATGGGGATGCTGCGGGGCCCGAGAGGCTGGTCCGCTCGCGCAGGCGCGTGGCCGACCATGGTGAAGTCTTCACGCCGCGATGGCTGGTCGGAGACATGCTCGACCTCGTCGAAACCGAGGCGGGGCGCATCGACTCCCGCTTCCTCGAGCCGGCCTGCGGCTCGGGCAACTTCCTCGTGCCGGTGCTCGAGCGCAAGCTCGCCGCCGTGCAGGCCAGGCACGGCGGCAGCGCCTTCGAGAAGCGCAACTACGCGCTCTTCGCGCTGATGTGCATCTACGGGGTAGAGCTGCTGCCGGACAACACGCTCGAGTGCCGGCAGAACCTCCTGGGTACTTTCACCCGGTATCTGAAATCCGATGCGGAGGCCGCGAGGGCAGGCGCCTTCGTCCTCGAGGCCAACATCGTGCAGGGCGATGCGCTCGCGATGACCACGTCGATGGGCGAGGCGATCACCTTCCCCGAGTGGGGGTACCTCGGCCGCGGCAGGTTCCAGCGCCGCGACTTCCGGTACGACAGCCTCACTCAGCGCTCCGCGGCATCCGAGGGGCTGTTCTCGCACTTCGACGAGCACGACATCTTCACCCCGGCCAGGACGTATCCGCCGATGACGATCAGCGAGCTCGCCGCATGAGTGCCGCCATCCAGGCGTCCTTCGCCCTGCGCAGGCACAATCCGGACGTCCTCACCTGCATCGCCAACCTCTCCAACGATGAGGTGTTCACGCCTCCCGAGTTCGCCGATCGGATGCTCGACACTCTCGAGCTCGCCTGGGCCGAGGCGAACGACGGCGCCTCGATCTGGTCCGACCCGACGGTGACGTTCCTCGACCCGTTCACGAAGTCGGGCGTGTTCCTCCGCGAGATCACCCGTCGGCTCACGCACGGGCTCGCCGAGCAGATCCCCGACCTCGCGGAGCGGGTCGATCACATCCTCACCCGTCAGGTCTTCGGCATCGGGGTCACGCGGCTCACGACCCTGCTCGCCCGCCGGAGCGTCTACTGCTCGAAGGACGCCACGGGAGAGCACTCGATCGCGCGGAGCTTCGACAGCGAGGCGGGCAACATCTGGTTCGAGCGCACCGAGCACAGCTGGACGGGCGGCAGGCGACGACACGATCTCCTCGACGCCGAGGGGGCTCCCACGGTGACCGGGAGGCGGTGTTCGTTCTGCGGCGCGTCAGAAGAGGCGTACGCCAGAGACGACGTCCTCGAGACGCACGCCTACGCGTTCATCCACACCGAGACCATCGAGGCTCGCATCGCCGAGCTGTTCGGAGCAGACATGCAGTTCGACGTCATCATCGGCAACCCGCCCTATCAGCTCGCCGACGGCGGGCACTCCGCGAGTGCGGCGCCGATCTATCACCTCTTCGTGGAGCAGGCGAAGCGGCTCGACCCGCGGATGCTGCTCATGGTGGTGCCGGCCCGCTGGTTCGCCGGCGGCAAGGGGCTGGACGAGTTCCGCGCCGGGATGCTCGGCGACGACCGCCTGCGCACGATCGTGGACTTCCCCGACTCGGGGGACGTCTTCCCCGGCACCGAGATCAAGGGCGGCGTCTGCTATTTCGCCTGGGAGCGCGACAACCCAGGACCCGTCGAGGTCGTCACGCACGTCGGCGCCGAGATCGTTTCACGCAGCATCCGACCGCTCCTGGAGCCCGGATCGGATGTGTTCATCCGCTACAACGAGGGCGTCGAGATCCTGCGCAAGGTCGGTGTCGCCGCATCCGATTCCGACAGCCCCGGCTTCGCCGGCCTGGTCAGCGCGAGGAAGCCGTACGGTCTCGCCACCTCCTTCCGCGGGCGTTCGGACCGTAAGAAGGGCGATGTCGAGGTCTTCCGCAACGGCGGGCGCGGCTACATCGATCGCACCGAGATCACAGCGGGGCGGGCGCTGATCGACGAGTGGAAGGTCATGCTCTCGTACGCGTACGGCGCGGGTGACGGCTTCCCCCACCAGATCCTCTCCAAGCCCTTCGTCGCCGGGCCGGGCACGGTGAGCTCCGAGACCTACCTCACGGTCGGCCCCTTCTCGAGCGAGGAGGAGGCGCGCAACGTGTGCTCCTATCTCGCCACCCGCTTCGTGCGCTTCCTCGTGCTGCTGCGCAAGCCCACCCAGCACGCCACCAGGCCGGTGTACGGCTTCGTCCCGCTGCAGGACTTCTCGCGGCCGTGGACCGATGAGCAGCTCTACGAGAAGTACGGCATCTCGGATGAGGAGATCGCCTTCATCGAGAGCATGGTCCGGCCCATGGAGCTCGACGATGTCCAGGCCTGAGGCGGAGCTGCTCCCGCCGAAGCCGGATGCCCGCCTGCGCATCTACGCGTGGTCGTCCGACGAGGTCGCGGAACGCTGGCGGGGATGCCTGAAGGTGGGCCAGACGATGCGCGACGTGAACACCCGCATCCGGGAGTCTCAGGGGCAGGCACGCGTCGACTATGTGCTCGAGGTCGATGAGCCCGCCGAGCGCGTCGATGGCGGTGTCTTCACCGATCGCGATGTCCGCGACCGGCTCATCGCCAAGGGCTTCGAGAACGTGGTGTTCGAGTCGAGTCGCGAGTGGATCCGCTGCACGGCAGACGATGTCCGCACCGCGATCACCGAGCTGCGCACCGGGCAGAAGCTCGCCGGGACCCACCACTCCACGTTCCCGCCGCGCGCCGAGCAGCAGGCCGCGGTCGACAAGACGTACGAGTACTTCCACTCGATCTGGGCGGAGGACTCCGGTGCGGCGCCCGAGTTCCTCTGGAACGCCAAGATGCGTTTCGGGAAGACTTTCACGACCTACCAGTTGGCGAAGAAGCTCGCGGTGAAGCGCATCCTCGTCGTGACGTTCAAGCCCGCCGTGGAGGACGCCTGGGAGACGGATCTGGCGTCGCACGTCGATTTCGACGGCTGGCAGTACATCTCCAAGACGACCGGCGGCGATCCGGCGGAGGTCGACCCGGAGAATCCGCTCGTGTTCTTCGGCTCCTTCCAGGACCTGATGGGCCGTGACGCGGCAGGCAACTTCAAAGCCAAGCACGCCTGGCTCACCGAGCTGAGCTGGGACCTCGTCGTCTTCGATGAGTACCACTTCGGTGCGTGGCGCGATGCCGCCAAGGAGCTCTTCGAAGGCGAGGACGACAGGGCCAGGAAGACGGCGACGGATGACGAGTTCGGCGCGGATCTGGAGAAGTTCGCCGAGGAGCGCGAAGAACAGGGCCTCGACGAGGACGCCTTCGTGCCGATCAAGGCCTCGGCGTACCTCTATCTCTCTGGCACCCCGTTCAAGGTGCTGAACGAGGGGCGCTTCATCGAGGAGCAGATCTTCAACTGGACCTACTCCGACGAGCAGCGGGCGAAGGCCGCCTTCAGCGCGGAGCATCCGGACGAACCGAATCCCTACGCGGCGCTGCCGGAGATGCGGCTGCTGACCTACCAGATGCCCGACGAGCTGCTGGCGATCGCGAGTCAGGGCGAGTTCGACGAGTTCGACCTGAACGCGTTCTTCGAGGCGCGGGGCACGGGGCCGGATGCCGAGTTCGTGCACAAGGGGCACGTGCAGAGCTGGCTCGACATCATCCGGGGTGCTTACGCGTCGACGCAGGTCGACGCGCTCAAGGCCGGTGAGCGTCCGCCCTTCCCGTACTCCGACGTCCGGCTGCTCCCGTACCTGCAGCATTCGCTGTGGATGCTGCCGCGCACCTCCTCGTGTGCGGCGATGGCGAATCTGCTGGCGGAGCCGCAGAACGCGTTCTGGCACGACTACGCCGTCATCAACGTCTCCGCACCGGGCATCGGTGTGGGCCTCGCCGCGCTCCCTCCCGTGCGGGAGGCGATCGGCGGAGGCCACGACACGAAGACCATCACCCTGACCGTCGGCAAGCTGACCACCGGGGTGACGGTGCCGCAGTGGTCGTCGATCCTGATGCTCCGCAACCTGCAGTCGCCGGAGACCTATTTCCAGGCCGCGTTCCGGGTGCAGTCGCCGTGGGTGATCCGCAATCCGGAGGGCGACGATCCTTCGCGGGAGGCGATCCTCAAGCCGGTCTGCTTCGTGTTCGATTTCGCGCCCACGCGAGCGCTGCGCCAGATCAGCGAGTACGGGATCGGGCTCGACCCCCGGGCGAGGAACCCGGAGCACGCCGTGTCCGATCTGGTCGAGTTCCTCCCCGTGCTCGCCTACGACGGCATGCACATGATGCCGATCAGCGCGGCGGAGATCCTCGATCACGCGATGGCCGGCACCTCGGCGACGCTGCTCGCCCGTCGGTGGGAATCGGCGATGCTCGTGAACGTCGACAACCTGACGCTGAAGAAGATCATGGATTCCGAGGCGGCGATGCAGGCCGTCATGAACATCGAAGGGTTCCGCGCCCTGGGCGCGAGTGTGTTCGAGACGGTGGTGAACAAGAGCGAGGCGGTGTCGAAGACCAAGAAGGAGAAGGGCGACGACATCACCCAGGCGGAGAAGAAGCAGCTGTCCGCCGAGGAGAAGGAGTACAAGTCCGCGCGCAAGCAGATCCAGGAGAAGCTGATCAAGTTCGCGACTCGGATCCCGGCCTTCATGTACCTCACCGACTACCGCGAGAACACGCTGTACGACGTGATCACCAAGATCGAGCCCGACCTCTTCCAGACCGTCACCGGTCTCACGGTCGACGACTTCAACCTGCTCGTCGGTCTCGGCGTCTTCAACGCCGGTCACATGAATCAGGCCGTCTTCGCGTTCCGCCGGTACGAGGACGCCTCGCTGTCCTACACGGGGATCGAATCGCACGAGGGGCTTCGCACGTACGGGCTCTACGACACCGTGGTGGCGGTGGAGGGGTGATCATCGTCATTCATCGGGCGCGGGTCGTGCCGTACGGCTCGCTCGAACCGGTGGGCGCGTGGTCCATCGATGGCATGGATGCTCTGCCGTACTACCCGGCCTCGTTCGCGGACTACGAGCCCCGCGGGGCCGCTGCGCTGTTCGGTGGGCCGCCCTCCGCTCCCCTGGAGGAGTGGGCGCGGCACAAGGTCGAGACCTCGCCGAACTGGCAGAAGTTCGCCGTCGCGGATGTGCTCTTCGACGCGGTCCCGGATCTGGCGGAGGCATACTCTTCGACGCGGAAGGCGCATGACGCGAAGAGCGCGTTGCAGTCTGCTGTTCGTGCACCCGCTGGTGGTGCGACGGTGCGCCCGGTGGCATCCGGTCAGGATGTCGGAAGATGGGTGATCCTGCAGTCCTGGCGACTCGCGGCACGCGTCGTGCGGCAGCATCCCGAGCTGCTGGCCTACGAGATGCACCCGGGCGGTGGATCGTATGACGTGCTCTGCATCGCGCATCCACAGCAGCTCTCACCGAATGCATCGTCGACCGCGCCGCGTGCGATGCTCAATCGGGCGGGAAGCATCCAGATCCACGATGGATCCGGATTCCACACCGAGTGGCCGATGCCCGGCGACGGCGTGAGCATCGCCGCTCTGGCCGAGGATGTGCAGCGCGCCGCGGGCTGGAATCCGCCCGCGCGAACGCCAGAGGCCACGCCCAGAAGCCTCGCTTACCGCTTCCTCGCCGCGGCGCTCGAGCTCACCTTCTTTGACAAGACGCGGTGGGATGCCCGCTCGGCCTTCTACGATTCGTCCGGCGACGCGTCGTCGCGCACCGGAGTGCTGGAGGGGTTCGCGAGCGTGGGCGCTGAGGCGCAATCGGTGCCGCGTCTGGGCATCTACGGTGAGCCGGACAGCCATTTCTGGAGCCTCATGCGCGGCGGCGAAGCGGTTCTGATCGTGTCGATCGAGGGCCGCGTCCATCGCAAGGGAAAGCCGACGGTGGACCTGATGCTGGCATACGCCCAGAGCGATCGAAGCATCCGTCGTACCGCAGCGAGACTCCTGGCCGACTGGCTGTAAGAGCGTGATCGCCCGCAGGTGGCGCTCACATTCCGAGCAGCGCCAAGGGCCCGACACCGATCCCATCGGGTCGGCGATGCGCCAGCGAGAAACGCATGCCGTTCAGGCTCTCGTCGGCTTCCCGGCGGATCACTCCGCCAAGACCAGCAACTCCCCGACTTCGCACTCCAGGGCATCGCAGATCGCGCGCAGCGTCGAGTAGCGGATGGCGCGCGCCCGATCGTTCTTCAGCACCGAGAGGTTCACGATGCTGACCCCCACCCGCGCACTCAGCTCGGTGAGGGTCATGCCCCGGGCGGCGAGCAGCTCGTCCAACCGGCAGTGGATGCCCGTGAACTCGTCCTCGGATTCCGCCGGCGTCATACCAACCCCTCCGTGTCGCGCTGCAGACGGTCGCGCTCGGCCTGCAGTGCGAGTCCCTGGCGGAATACCGCAGCCAGCGCGGCGAGGCCCAAGGCGCAGACGAAGGGCAGTGGCGTCACCGTGAGCTGGAAGCCCCACGGATACCACTCCGAATCCTCGGGGAACACCTCCCGCAACGCCACCGTCGCGGCGACGGATCCGAGGAGTTCAGCAGTGATCCCGAGCAGCAGCACCCCGGCTGCGCCGATCGTCAGCACCTTCGTGATGGTCTTCGAGAAGGGCCGCCCGCGGAGCGTCTGGAAGCAGATCACGGCGAGCATCGCAGCAGGCGCGGTCGTGAACGCGAGCTGCGACAGCTGCGCGGCGCCGGCAAGTGCGCGGAGACCGAGAGATGCTCCGCCGACCGTGAATTCCGAGAGGTTCTCGTCGCGGCACGTGATCGCTCCCGCCGCCCCGAACTCCGAGCACGGCAAGGCATCCGACCACGGGATCCATACGGAAGTGGCTCCGTTCAGCTCCGCCCAATCGACCGCGAACACTTTGACGATGACGAACACCGCGCCGAGCGCCGAGAGCAGCAGCCACCAGCTCGACACGGTCAGCGCCGCATCGATGGCGATCGTCCTGCTCCCTCGGCGTCGTCCGCGCCACACGACCATGCCGACGATCGCGGCTATGACCGCCAGGGCGATGCCGATGCTCCCCAGCGATTCCCAAAGACCTCCCGAGAAGCTGATCATCAGACCAATCCCTCCGCATCCTTCTGCAGCTCTGCGCCGCGGCGGAACACGATCACCAGAGCGCCGACGGCGATCGCCGCGACGAACAGCGGGATGCGGTCGGCGAGCAGCGCCCAGCGGAACTCGTCGAACTCGCCGCCGAGAGCGGCGAACACGCCGTTGAGGCCCATGTTCTCGAACCACATCGCCACGAGCGCGGCGGCGAGAAGGCCCATCGACATGCCGAAGGTGAGGTTCGCGTTGACGCGGTCGAAGACTGCGCCTCGCAGGAGCCTCCGGCACAGCAGGACGCCCAGCACCGCCACCGTGATGAGGAAGACGGCATGCGCCACGACGGCGGTCACGAGCGATGCCACGCTGAGAGCGTTCACGTCCTCGACGACCAGGTTCGCCGACGTGACGAACGCATCAGCACCGTCGCCGATGCCCACGGTGACGTCCTGTTGCGGCACGCGCGTAGAGACCGTCACTGCACCGGGCACCGCGAACAGATCAGCGATGCGTCGGATGCCGTCGTAGAGCAGGAGCCCGATCGTGAGCGCCCCCACGCCCATCGCGGTGTTGAGGTCATTGCGATCCGCTTTCGCCCGTGTCGCCTGATCCTTGCCGAACATCACACCAGTCCTTCCGTGTCGCGCTGCAGACGTTGACCGATCGAGAAGGCGCCGGCGACGAGTGCGAGCGCGAAACCCCAGCCCACCGGCGAGAGGTCCAGGTCGAGGGAGAACGCCGGGAAGAGATCCGCCACCCCGGCGCCGGCCGTCTCGAGGTGCTCCACGATGGCCCCCCGCGCGATCGCGCCGAGGAGCTGACCGCTGACGCCGCCGACGATGACGAGGCAGGCGACGGTTGCGAGCGCAGCGGGCATCGCCCGGCGGAACGGCCGGGCCCGCATCAGCGAGACACCGAGCGCATACGCCACGACACAGACGCCGACTGTCGCGAGAGCGGGAAGGGCGACCTCGAGCAGCAGCATCCAGCGGATGCCCGCCGGTGCAGCGGCGACCGCGACATCTGCTGTCGCGTACCCGGCGCTGACGAGTCCGTCACCGCCGTCGATGTCCACGGGGGCAGCGCCGATCGTTTGCATCCGCACCTCGACGTCGTCGGCGAACACCGCGAACGCCGCCTGCCCGATCGCGATGAGCGCGGCCACCGCGACGCTCACAGCCCCGGTGGCGATGATCCCCAGGGCGATCCCGTCGCTGCGCGACGGTCGGGAGATGGTCATGTTGTTCCTCCGGTTATCGATATTCGTTGTTATCGATGTTCGTTAACATAACGACTGTCGATATGTCCGTCAAGAGGTGCCGGTGCGACCGTCTGAGGAGATGGCATGGCCCGGCTCCTATGCCCACGGCGAACACGGGCATACGGCATCCGCCACGTGGTTACTCTCGATGTATCAACGCTTCGACCCCGCGTCTTTCGAGAAGGAACGGCAACGGGGAACGAATCAAGGAGTGAACATGTTCGAGAGATTCACGGACCGAGCCCGTCGTGTGGTCGTCCTCGCCCAGGAAGAGGCGAAGATGCTCAATCACAACTACATCGGCACCGAGCACATCCTGCTCGGCCTCATCCATGAGGGCGAGGGTGTCGCCGCGAAGGCCCTGGAGTCCCTGGGGATCTCCCTCGACGCCGTGCGCGAGCAGGTGCAGGACATCATCGGCCAGGGTCAGCAGCAGCCGACCGGCCACATCCCCTTCACGCCGCGCGCCAAGAAGGTGCTCGAGCTGAGCCTGCGCGAGGCGCTGCAGCTGGGTCACAACTACATCGGCACCGAGCACATCCTGCTCGGCCTCATCCGCGAGGGCGAGGGCGTCGCCGCCCAGGTGCTCGTCAAGCTCGGCGCCGACCTCAACAAGGTCCGCCAGCAGGTCATCCAGCTGCTGTCCGGCGCCCCAGGTCGTGAGCCGGCCGCCGTCGGCGCGCAGACCAACGACTCGCCCGCCGGCAACCAGGGCGGCTCCCAGGTGCTCGACCAGTTCGGTCGCAACCTGACTCAGGCCGCGCGCGACAACAAGCTCGACCCCGTCATCGGGCGCGAGAAGGAAGCGGAGCGGGTCATGCAGATCCTCTCCCGCCGCTCCAAGAACAACCCTGTGCTGATCGGCGAGCCCGGCGTCGGCAAGACCGCCGTCGTCGAGGGCCTCGCCCAGGCCATCGTCAAGGGCGATGTTCCCGAGACGCTGAAGGACAAGCAGCTCTACTCGCTCGACCTCGGCTCGCTCATCGCCGGATCCCGCTACCGCGGTGACTTCGAGGAGCGCCTCAAGAAGGTCACCAAGGAGATCCGCACCCGCGGCGACATCATCGTCTTCATCGATGAGATCCACACCCTCGTGGGTGCGGGCGCCGCCGAGGGCGCGATCGACGCGGCAAGCATCCTGAAGCCCCTGCTCGCCCGTGGCGAGCTGCAGACGATCGGTGCGACCACGCTCGACGAGTACCGCAAGCACTTCGAGAAGGATGCTGCGCTCGAGCGCCGCTTCCAGCCGGTGCAGGTCAACGAGCCGAGCCTGCCGCATGCCATCAACATCCTGAAGGGCCTGCGCGACCGCTACGAGGCGCACCACAAGGTGCAGATCACGGACGGCGCGATCGTCGCGGCGGCGAACCTCGCCGACCGCTACGTCTCCGACCGCTTCCTCCCCGACAAGGCGATCGACCTGATCGACGAGGCGGGCGCCCGCCTGCGTCTGAGCATTCTGTCGTCGCCGCCGGAGCTGCGCGAGTTCGACGAGAAGATCGCCGCCGTGCGCGAGCAGAAGGAGCAGGCGTCCGAGGAGCAGGACTTCGAGAAGGCCGCGTCGCTGCGCGACGAGGAGAAGAGCCTGCTCGCTGAGCGACTGCGTCTCGAGAAGCAGTGGCGTTCGGGCGACGTCGCCACCAAGGCGGTCGTCGACGAGGGTCTGATCGCCGAGGTGCTCGCCCAGGCGACCGGCATCCCGGTGTTCAAGCTCACCGAGGAGGAGTCCTCGCGGCTCGTCTTCATGGAGAAGGCGCTGCACCAGCGCGTCATCGGTCAGGAGGAGGCCATCGCGGCCCTCTCCCGCACGATCCGCCGCCAGCGCGCCGGCCTCAAGGACCCGAAGCGCCCCTCGGGCTCGTTCATCTTCGCCGGCCCCACCGGCGTCGGAAAGACCGAGCTCGCCAAGGCGCTCGCGGAGTTCCTCTTCGACGACGAGGGCGCTCTCATCTCGCTCGACATGAGCGAGTTCGGTGAGAAGCACACCGTCTCGCGGCTGTTCGGCGCCCCTCCAGGGTTCGTCGGCTTCGAAGAGGGCGGCCAGCTCACCGAGAAGGTGCGCCGCAAGCCGTTCTCCGTCGTGCTCTTCGACGAGATCGAGAAGGCTCACCCCGACATCTTCAACTCGCTGCTGCAGATCCTCGAAGAAGGCCGTCTCACCGACGGCCAGGGTCGGATCGTGGACTTCAAGAACACGGTCATCATCATGACGACCAACCTCGGCTCGTCCGCGATCGCCGGAGGCCCGGTCGGATTCCAGATCGAGGGCAACGCGCAGACCAGCTACGAGCGGATGAAGGGCAAGGTCGACGAGGAGCTCAAGCGCCACTTCAAGCCCGAGTTCCTCAACCGCGTCGACGACGTCATCGTCTTCCCGCAGCTGTCGAAGACCGAGCTCGTCCAGATCGTCGACCTGTTCGTGAAGCGCCTCGGCGAGCGTCTGCTCGACCGCGACATGACGGTGGAGCTCACGCAGGCCGCCAAGGAGCGCCTCATCGAGGTCGGCTTCGACCCGGCACTCGGTGCCCGCCCGCTGCGCCGGGCGATGCAGCGGGAGATCGAGGACCAGCTGTCCGAGAAGATCCTGCACGGCGAGCTGAACGCCGGCGACCACGTCAAGGTGGATGCCGAGAACGGGAAGTTCCTCTTCGAGACCGGCCCCCGTGGCGAGAAGGTCTCGGTCGGAATCAACACCGGCGGTGCCATCTCCGGGACGCCAGACTTGGCTGTCGCCAGCGGAGAGTGACCTGAAGAAAGGCCCGGATGCTTCGGCATCCGGGCCTTTCTCGTCCCACTCGCGTGTCGGCCGATGCGCCGAACGGTCGGGCCGGGCGGGGTCGGCCGGGCCGAGTCCCGGGCGCCACGTGCGCACGGTGGCGTGTCGTGGTGCGACGCGCCGGTGCCGCAGGCATCCACCCGGGATTCGGCCCGAGGCGACGGAACCGCCAGGCGGAAGGTCAGTCGTTCCAGGACCAGATGTCGTCGCCGCGCAGCGTCGCGTCCGCGCCGCCGTCGTCGTAGATGACCTGACCGGCCATGTGGGAGTTCTCGACGCTCGTGAGCCAGATGAGCAGGTGCGCGATCGACTCCGGCGGCTGGTGACCGTTCAGCGGCATCGGCACGGATGCGTCCAGCAGTGCGCGCCCCTCGGGCGTGCTGACCAGGTCCGCCGTCATGGGTGTGAGGACGACGCCGGGGGCGACGGCGTTGACCGGGATGCCCGCACCGGCCCACTCCGGCGTGATCGAAGCGCGGCGCACCCACCGGGCGAGCGCGCGCTTGGACGAGGGATAAGAGAGATAGCCCAGCTCAGCGCTCTGCGCGGTGAGCCCCTCGGCGATCTCCAGCGCCTTGGCCTCGTCGCCGGCCAGAGCGGCCTCGACCATCTCCGCCGAATGCGCCTGCAGCGAGGCCATCGACGAGACGACGGCGACGCGCGGAGCATCCGAGGCTGCGAGCGCGGGCCGAAGAGCCTCGAGGAGCTCCGTGACGCCGAAGTAGTTCACCGAGATCGTCTTCGGGATGGGAGCCGAGATGCCCGCGCAGGCGATCACGCCGTCGATCGCGCCGCCGGCGGCCTCGATGGCGGCAGCGGCTGCATCGAGGCGGCCCTGCGGGGACGAGAGGTCGGCCTCGACGTCTGCGCCACGGAGGTCGATGCCGATCACGCGCTCACCGCGCTCCTGCAGGATCCGTGCGGTCGTCGCGCCGATACCGGATGCGGATCCGGTGACGACATAGGTGCGTGCCATGGTGTTCTCCATTCTGCGACCGCGATCGCGGTCGTCGTTCAGCGGGCGCGGATGCGCGCCCTGAGTCATCGAGGGGTGCTGTCCCCGGGGGCCGAGAGCAGCGGGTCGCGGCTGAGGGCGCCCACGAACCGGGTGAGCTGGGCCGCGAAGGCCTCGGCCTCGGCGGCGTCCCAGCCCTCGAGGGCCGCGGCGACCATGATGGTGCCTTGCTCCACGAGGCGACGGTGAACCTCGGCGCCGGCCGCCGACAGCGTGATGATCATGGCCCTGGCATCCTCCGGGTCCGCGTTCCGCTCGATGAAGCCCGCGCGCTCGAGCCGCGTGAGCTGCTTGCTCATCGTCGGACGGCTGAGCCGCAGCGCGGCGGCAAGCTCGCTCGCGCGGACAGGGCCCTCGAGGCCGAGGAAATAGAGCGGCGGGATGTCCACCGGATCAACCTCGACCTGCGCGGCGGCGGCCACCGCCGCCTGGGTTCCGGCCGAGCTCCATCGCGTCGTGAGGTGGGTGAGTGCTTCGAGCATCCGGGCATCACGCGTTCCCATGTCCGCGACCTTACGCCCCTTAGTTGCCTGAGGCAACTGTCTTCGGAATGTTCCGGGGTCTGCCGAGCCGGATCCCGGGAGGTGGATCGCTCGCGCGGCGTGTCCTTGCGCGGTGCGCGGCGGCGCGCCGCATGCGCCCGGGATCCGGCTCGCTCGACCGGCTATCGCGGCGGCGGGTACACAACCGGATGCCCGCGCCTCCGTCGCGGCGTCCAGGCAGTGCAGGGGTGCGAGTTCTAGGCTGGATGCCGTGAGCTACACCGTCCGCCCCGCGCGCAGCGCCGACGTCCTCGGCATCCACCGGCTCCTGGAGCCGATGGTCGAGCGACGCATCCTGCTCGGAAAGGACCTGGCCGTGCTGTACGGCGCGACGCAGGAGTTCGTCGTCGCCGAGCACGAGGGCGAGCTGATCGGCTGCGGCGCCCTGCACGTGATGTGGGAGGACCTCGGTGAGGTCCGCACCCTGCTCGTGCGCGAGGACTGGCTGCATCATGGCGTCGGCCGCGCGATCGTCGACGCTCTCGAGGCGCGCGCCGTCGAGCTCGGGCTGAGCCGGCTGTTCTGCCTCACCTTCGAGGTCGACTTCTTCACCCGTCGCGGCTTCTCCCCGATCGGCGAGCAGGTGGTCGATCCCGACGTCTACTCGCAGCTGCTGCGCAGCCCCGATGAGGGTGTCGCGGAGTTCCTCGACCTCGCGCACGTCAAGCCGAACACCCTCGGCAACACCCGGATGATGAAGGTGATCTGATGGCGGCGCGACAGTCCGCCGCGGTCTATCGACGCCGACGCCTCGTCGTCGCGCTCGCCGCGCTGCTCGTGCTCGCGCTCGTCGCCGCGGCGGTGTGGCTGCTCATCGCCAGGCCATGGGAGGCCGCGGAGCCGACGGCGACCCCGACGAGCACCTCCGTCGACACCCCCACCCCCTCGGGGACGCCGACGACGGATGCTCCGACGCCGAATGCCTCGGAGAGCCCCGGCGTCGTCGCCTGCGAGGCATCGGACATCCTCGTCGAGGCTGTCACGGACGCAGAGTCGTACGCAGAAGGTGCGCTGCCCGAGCTGTCGATCTCGTTGACGAACACCGGCTCGTCCGATTGCACGATCAACGTGGGCACGACGACGCAGCAGTTCGTCATCACCAGCGGCGAGGACACCTGGTGGCGCTCGACCGACTGTCAGGAGAACCCCAGCGACCAGTTCGCCACCCTCAAGGCCGGCGAGACCGTCACCAGTGCCGAGCCGGTGGTCTGGGACCGTACGCGGTCGAGCGTGGACTCCTGCGACCAGGAGAACCGTCCCCGCGCGCCGGGTGGTGGCGCCTCGTATCACGTGGCCGTCTCGATCGGCGGCTTCGACAGTACGGCGACGCGGCAGTTCATCCTCTCCTGACGCATGCTGACAGGGCGTCCGTTTTGGGATACCATTGAAAGTGGTTCTCCGGGCTAATCGGTGAGAAATGCCATCCCCAGTGGCGTCGACTTCAGCGTCCCCAGCGCTTCGACATTCGCCGGAGGAGAGCCGCAGGACCCTCTCGAGTTCCCCAGTCCCCAATGGAGTACTCGAGAGGGTCCGCCCTTTCTCTAGGCTGGATGCATGGCACGTAAGAAGACCGCGAAGCCGGCTCCGGAGGACTTCCGTTCGGAGGCGCTCGCCCTGGCCCTCGAGAAGCAGGACATGGCGGCCGTCGCGCTCGCCCTGCGCAACGGCACGACCGTCGTTCCGCTCATCAGCCCTGGTGCGCGCGACAATCCGCTCGACAGCGGCGAGGTGTGGACCTATCGGGACCCGAACTCCGGCGACGTCGCGCTGCTGCTATTCAGCGACGCCAAGAACAAGCCGGCAAACCTTCCGCCCGGTGTGGGCATCTACTCCGCCGACTGGCTGCGCGGCTTCCTGACGAAGCACGCGGACGCCATCACCACGGTGTTCCTCGACATCGCGGGTCCGCATCCCATGCAGGCCCCTCCTGCCGAGCTGCTGAAGGCGCTCGACATCGCGCGCTGAGCGGATGCCTCCGGCCTCGCTGTTCGATGACCGGACGGCGAGCGCTCAGAACGGAGGGATGTCGGTACCGCGCGGAGCGCGGCGGCCCCGAGATCGCACATCGTCGAGGGCGGCCTTGAGCGTTCCGGAGCGCTCATCCACGACCTGCGCATAGCCGAGGCGCGCGGCCTCGCTGCGTCGCTGGGTCGCCTGGGTGACAGGGCGCACCTCACCGGCGAGGCTCAGCTCGCCCACCACGGCGATCGTGCGCGGCACGGACTGATGCTGCACCGATCCCGCGACGGCGATCGCGATGGCGAGATCTGCGGCAGGCTCGGTGAACCGCACGCCGCCGACCGTGGAGACGTAGACGTCCTGGTCGCTGACCTTCACACCCGCCCGTCGCTCCAGCACCGCGAGCACCATCGCGACCCGCGAGGCGTCGAGCCCGTGCACGATGCGGCGCGGGTTCGGGCCGGAGGCCTGGATGGTCAGCGCCTGAACCTCGACGGGGAGGGCCCTGCGGCCCTCCATGGCGATCGCGACGCAGGTGCCGGGCTCCGGGGTGCCCTGAGACAGGAAGAGGCCGGATGGGTCGGGCACCTCGACGATGCCGTGCCCGGCCATCTCGAAGCAGCCGACCTCATCGGTAGGCCCGAATCTGTTCTTCAGCGCGCGCACGAAGCGCAGGGAGGTCTGGCGGTCGCCCTCGAAGTGGCAGACGACGTCGACGAGGTGCTCGAGCACCCGAGGTCCGGCGACTTGGCCGTCCTTCGTGACGTGCCCGACGAGGACGATCGGCAGATCGCGCTCCTTCGCGATGCGGATGAGCGTCGCCGCGACCTCGCGCACCTGGCTCGGCTGCCCGGCCGCTCCGTCGATGAGCCCCGAGGCGACGGTCTGCACCGAGTCGACGATGACGAGCTCCGGCTGCACCTCGTCGATGTGCCCGAGGATCGTGGCGAGGTCGGTCTCGCTGGCGAGATAGAGGTCGTCGTGCAGCGCCCCGGTGCGTTCGGCCCGCAGCCGCACCTGGCCGGGCGACTCCTCCGCGCTGGCGTAGAGCACGCGCCGCCCCGCGCGTGCGGTGGCGGCGGCGACCTCGAGCAGCAGCGTCGACTTGCCGACGCCGGGTTCTCCGCTGAGGAGGATCGCCGCGCCGGGCACGACGCCGCCGCCGAGCACGCGGTCGAACTCGCCGACGCCGCTCGTGCGGCGGGGGGCCTCTGCCGTCGAGATCTGCGTGATCGGGCGTGCGCCCACCGACGGCGCGAGCGCCGTCACCTGCGGCCGCGCGATGCCGACGGACGCTGTCTGCTCGATGACGGTGCCCCACTGCTGGCACTCCCCGCAGCGCCCGACCCACTTCGCGGCCGTCCACCCGCACTCCGTGCAGACGAAGGCGGGGGGAGCGGTGCGGGTCTTGGCCATGAAGCCAGGCTAGTCGCGGCATCCGACACCACCATGGTTATTCACGGCCCTGCGGGAGGTTGGCGTTCAGGTGCATCGGCGATCATGGGTGCATGGCCATCGGCAGGCCCGCGTACGGGCCGATCTCGAGCTACTCCCGGGTGCAGATCCTGCACCTGGTGCAGTCGCGCGCCGGCCGGTCGATCCAGGAGCTGTGCGAGGCGACCGGACTGCATCCGAACACCGTGCGGGAGCACCTGCAGCGTCTGATCGACGGCGGCTACGTGATCGCGGAGGTCGAGCGGCGCACCACGCGCGGTCGGCCCCGCACGCTGTACAGCGCGGCGACCGGTGCGCCTGGAGCATCGAGTCCTGTCGCGAAGGCCAAGGTCACCGCGGCCGCGAAGCGGGGCGACCTGCTGCGCCGGGTGATGCCCGCTGCGGCATCCGACCTCGGCGCGCAGGCCACGCACCAGCTCGACGCACTCGTCGAGCACCTCGAGGAGAGCGGCTTCGAACCCGTCGTCGATGATGCCGCCCTCACCGTCGACCTCACGCCCTGCCCGCACGCGGCGGGGCGTTCCGAGCACCGCGAGGTGCTGTGCGCCGTGCATCTGGGGCTCATGCAGGGCGTCCTCGCGGAGTCCGGAGGGCCGCTCGTCGCCGCCTGCGTGCTGGCGGCCGAGCGGCCCGAGGAGTGCACGGTGCGGCTCGCCCTGAGCCCGGCCTGACGGCTCAGCCGTAGAGCGAGGCGCGCGGCTGCATCGTGATGCCCGCCGCCTCGAACGCGCGGCGGCGCTCCTCGATGCGGCGGTGCAGCTCGACCTGCGCATCGTCGATCGTCTGCTGCGCGAGCGGGATGTTCGCCGGGTAGGCGTCGCCGTGGTGCAGGGCGATGAAGGCGTCGAGCTCTGGCCCCGACGTCCACGAGGTGATGAGCGCATAGCGCGGGGCGTCGCCGCGATGCCAGACGGCGTGCCAGAAGCGCTGGGTGTCGACGAGGATCCGCGAGCCGGCAGGCAGGGGCAGGCGCACCTCGGTGGCCGGGTCGAAGCGGTCCTCACGGAGGATGAGCAGCGAGTCGGCGTCGTCGGTGAGGTTGAGGAAGCCGCGGATCACCCAGCCGGTGCCCTCCTCGTTCAGGCGGTTGTTGTCGTCCTGGTGGAGGTTGTAGATCGCGTCGGCATAGGTGTTGGGCTGCAGCTCGATGACCCGGCAGCGGCCGATGTTCGCGCCGGGCTCGGTCGCGCGGGCCACGAGCGTCGGGGCCTTCTCGGCGTGGATGCTGACCCAGACGCCGTCCTTGTCGGTGCGCGGCGGGGTGTGGTTCCAGAAGCCGTTGCACTCGAGATCGCCGGCATAGCTGGCCAGCGGCGCGAACCGGGTGACTCCGGACGAGCGCCATCCGACGTACTCCAGCTCCCGCCACTCGGCGGGGTCGATCGACCGCTCGTCGCGGTCGAGGACGACATAGCCCGTCTCCTGCAGGGCGGATGAGGTGACGAAGTCCATGAACCCTCCTGTCGAGCATCCGTTTAGGACATCCTAACCAGCGGCGCGGACATCGGCAGAGGCCTCGGCCGGACATAACCTGCGCCGATAGCCTGGAGGCATGACCGAGCCGCAGGGCGCCCTCCTCGTGGGCAGTGTGAACTACGACGACGCAGAGAAGACCATGCGGGTCGCCGCATCGCTCCTGGGCGATCGCCTCCGGCGCATCCCCGACGGCGAGGTCGGCAAGCGATTCCACTGGATCATGTTCCAGCCGGACGTCCTCGGGCAGGCCGAGGGGATCGAGCGGATCGGCGACGAGCCCATCCCGTTCAAGGCCGGGCTCGACGCGCGGCCGCTGCGGATCGCCGAGGGGGTGGATGCCGCGAGCATCCAGCTCCCGCCGCTCGGCTACGCGGCGGCGGCGATCGAGTCGTATGCGGTGTTCACCCGGCTGAGGGCCGAGGGAGCGATCCCCGCGGGCATCCGCTTCCAGGTGTCGTTGCCGACCACCGTCGCCGTGGTCTCGTCGTTCTTCTTCGGCGAGGACCGGGCGAGGATCGACCCGGTGTACACCGCGGCACTGCTCGGCGAGGTCGAGGAGATCCTCGCCACCATCCCGCACGCCGACCTCGCGATCCAGTGGGACGTCGCCAGCGAGATGGGCGTCATCGAGGCCGCTCCCGCCTTCGGGCGCGTGATGGACGTGTGGTGGGAGGGCGATCCGTTCCCCGGCCTCGTCGAGCGGCTCGCGGCGTTCGTGGATGCCGTTCCCGCCGACGTCGAGGTGGGCATCCACCTCTGCTACGGCGACGTCGCGGAGAAGCACTTCTTCGAGCCGACGGATACGGCGACCCTCGTCCGCTATGCGAACGCCGTGATCGCCGCATCCGCACGCCCCGTCACCTGGCTGCACCTGCCGGTGCCGATCGAGCGCGACGACGAGGCGTATTTCGCCCCGCTGGCAGACCTGTCCTATGCCGGCGAGCTGTACATCGGACTCGTGCACCGCGAGGACGCAGTGGCCGGTGCGCAGCGGCGCATCGCCGTGGCGCAGCGCTTCGTGTCGACGTTCGGCGTGGCCACGGAATGCGGCATCGGCCGTGCGCCGGAGGGGACGACGGAGGGGATCCTCCAGACCCACGCAGAGGTCGCCGCTGCCTGGTGAGTGCGCGCCCGGGGGTTCCGCTCGGGCGTCCTGTTTGTTAGATTTTGGAACTAAGTAGCGCACCTGGTCCGTGGGTGCCCAAGGCGAAGGAGCCGCATGGCCGTCATCGAACTGTCCGAGAACTGGACCGTCACCGCCGTCTCAGGACCGGCTCCGGATGGCGTCGCAGGCGTGGCGATCCCCGCCCGAGTGCCGGGCGCCGTGCACCTCGATCTGCACCGTGAGGGTCTCATCGCCGAACCGTTCGACGGCGCGAACGAGACGGATCAGCAGTGGATCGGCGATGTCGACTGGTCGTTCACGACGAGCTTCGAATGGCACGAGGACGGCTCCGAGCGCCGGGACCTGGTCGCGGACGGGCTCGACACGATCGCGACGGTCACCCTGAACGGCGTGGAGGTGGGCCGCACCCAGAACCAGCACCGCTCCTACCGCTTCGACGTCGGCGCCGCGCTCGTCGACGGGCGCAACGAGCTGCGCATCGACTTCGCCGCCCCGGTGCCGGCCGCCCTCGCGCGATCCGAGGAGCACGATCCTCGTCCGCACACCAACCACCATGCCTACAACGCCCTCCGCAAGATGGCCAGCAGCTTCGGGTGGGACTGGGGCATCGACGTCGCCGCATCCGGGATCTGGAAGCCGATTCGTCTCGAGACGTGGTCCGGGGTGCGGATCGCGTCCGTCCGGCCGCTCGTCGATGTGGACGGGACCACGGGCATCCTGAACGCGCATGTGGCGATCGAGCGCGCAGACGGGCTGAAGGCGGGCCCGGTGACCGTGCAGGTCGAGGTGGACGGACGTGTCGGCGCGGTCGAGATCCCCGCGCATGAGACGGCCGCATCCGTGCGCGTCGAGGTGCCGGATGCTCAGCTGTGGTGGCCGCGCAGCCATGGCGCCCAGCCGCTGTACGACGTCGCCGTGAGCGTCGGCCAGGGCGGCGGCTCGACGATCGATTCCTGGGCGGGGCGCGTCGGCTTCCGCACGATCCGCGTCGACATCGCGCCCGACGAGCACGGCAGCCCGTACGCGGTGCACGTGAACGGCCGACTCGTGCAGATCCGCGGCGCCAACTGGATCCCTGACCACGCGTTCACCACCGAGGTCGATCGCGATCGCTACGCGCGCCGTATCGCGGATGCGACCGAGGCGAACATGAACCTGCTGCGCGTGTGGGGCGGCGGGATCTACGAGGCCGACGACTTCTACGAGATCTGCGACGAGCAGGGGGTGCTCGTCCAGCAGGACTTCCTGTTCGCGTGCGCCGCCTACGCGGAGGAGGAGTGGCTCGCCGTCGAGGTGGAGGCCGAGGCGCGCGAGGCGATCACCCGCCTCTCGGGTCACCCGTCTTTGGCGATCTGGAACGGCAACAACGAGAACATCGTCGGCTACACCGACTGGGGATGGCGGCCGCGCCTGGGCGGCAAGACGTGGGGAGAGGGGTACTACCGGCGGCTGTTCCCCCGCCTGCTGGCCGAGCTCGACCCGACCCGCTTCTACTCCGCGGGCAGCCCCTACTCGTTCTCCTCGTACGTCAGTCCCAACCTCGACACCCATGGGACGGTGCACATCTGGGACGTCTGGAACCAGAAGGACTACACCGCCTACACTGAGTGGAACCCGCGCTTCGTCGCCGAGTTCGGCTTCCAGGGGCCGCCGGCGTGGACGACGCTGGTCGGTGCCGTGCATGACAGTCCGCTCGAGCCCTACGGCGAGCAGATGCTCGTGCATCAGAAGGCGCACGAGGGCAACCTCAAGCTCGAGCGCGGGTATCTGCCGCACCTGCCGAAGCCGGCGACGATCGATGACTGGCACTGGGCGACCCAGCTGAACCAGGCGGCGGCCGTGCGCTTCGGCATCTCCCACTTCCGTTCGCTCGCCCCCTACAACACGGGTTCGATCGTGTGGCAGCTCAACGACGACTGGCCCGTCATCTCCTGGGCCGCGGTCGACTTCGAGGAGCGCCGGAAGCCGCTCTGGTACGCGCTCAAGGCCGTGTACGAGCCGCGGTTCATCACCGTGCAGCCCCGTGACGGCGTCCTGGCCGCTGTGCTGCTGAACGACCACGACGAGCCCTGGGCCGGCGAGGTCGCCGTTCGTCGTCTGGCGTTCGACGGCACGGTGCTGGCCGAGGCGTCGATCGCGGCGGACCTTCCCGCGCGCGGCGAGCAGACGCTCGCGCTTCCCGAGGGGCTGCGGGCGGCGGCGGATGCCTCCGGCGAGGTTCTCGTCGTGGATGCTCCTGGCTTCGCGCGCACCATCCACGACTTCGCCGAGGTCGTGGACCAGCGACTGGACAGGGCGCCGTTCACCACCGGGGCGACGCGCGTCGGTGCCGATATCCACGTGCGGATCTCGGCCTCCGCGTACGTGCGGGATGCTTTCGTGCTCGCCGATCGCGGTCACGCGGATGCCGCTGTCGACAGCGGTCTGGTGTCGCTGCTGCCGGGGGAGGAGCACGTCTTCGTCGTGACGGGTGCCCCGGCCGATGTCGATCCGAGCGCGTTCCTCGGCGCGCTGGTGCTGCGTCACGCGGGAGACCTGCAGGCCTGATCGTCTGCACAGGGAGAGCGCGCCCGTCGACCTCGGTCGGCGGGCGCGCTCTCGTCGTCTCCGGCCGACCCAGGGTGCAACTTAGTTTCAATTGTGACAAAGGCTCTTGACGGAGTTCGTTTCAGTGCGTAACAATGACCGGTGCGGGGAGAGCGAACTCCCCGCCCCTGCAACAGCGCAGGGAACGCGACGCCGACGGTGATGACGCCGTGGCGTGAGGAAAGGATCACCGATGCTTCTTGGCTCACCACGCGCGCGACGCGCGACGCTCGCCCTCGCCGCAGGCACCGCGGCGCTCGGGCTGGTTCTGACCGGATGCGCCCCTGGCGGCGAATCCGGCGGTTCGAGCGGGGCGTCCGGCGACGCCAGCACGCTCATCGGCTTCACCGGACAGGCCGGCGACTACCAGATCAACTTCAACCCGTACTCGCCGACCAAGATCGGCGGCCTCGGCACCATCTACGAGTCGCTGTTCTTCGTCACCAACGTCAACACGGAGGCGTTCACGCCGCTGCTCGGCACCGAGTACACGTGGAACGAGGACGGCACGCAGCTGGACATCACACTGCGCGACGACGTCTCCTGGTCGGACGGCGAGCCCTTCACCGCCGACGACGTCGTCTTCACCTTCCAGCTCATCAAGGACACCCCGGCCATCAACACCGGCGGCTTCCAGGGCGAGATCACGAAGGTCGACGACACGCACGTGAGCATCGCGTTCCCCGAGCCGGCGTTCGTGACCGGCCCTGAGGTCCTCGGCAAGACGTTCATCGTCCCCGAGCACATCTGGAGCGAGATCGACCCGGTCGCCGATGTCGTGGCCGAGCCCGTCGGCACCGGTCCCTACGTGCTCGACAACTTCAAGCCGCAGGCGTTCACCCTCGCCGCGAACGAGGACTACTGGGACGGCGCCCCGAAGGTCGAGAACATCCGCTACCTGTCGCTGTCCGGCAACACGGCAGGTGTCGACGCCCTCGCGGCCGGCACGATCGACTGGCAGACGGGCCCTGTCCCCGACATCGAGAACGTCTCCAAGAACTACCCCGGCTACGAGGCGATCACCATCGGCATGAACCAGATGGCGCTGCTGACCTGCTCGAACGCCGACCTCGGCTGCACCGGCCCGCAGACCGATCCCGCCGTCCGCAAGGCCATCTACTACGCGATCGACCGGCCGCAGGTGAACTCGCTGGCGTTCCAGAACACCGCGAGCGACATGTCGCCCACCTTCGCGCTGCTCCCCGCGCAGGAGGAGTACATCTCCGACGCGATCGAGGAGACCACCGTGCCGAGCGCACCGGACCTCGACAAGGTCGACGAGCTGCTCACCGGCGCCGGATACGAGAAGGGCGCCGACGGCATCTACGCCAAGGACGGCCAGCCGCTCACGCTCACCATCGAGGTCGTCACCGGCTGGACCGACTACATCACGGCCATCGACACCATGGCGCAGCAGCTGAAGGCGGCGGGCATCGGCGTCACCGCGGCGCAGTCCTCGTGGAACGAGTGGACAGACAAGAAGAGCAAGGGCACCTACCAGCTCGCGATCGACTCGCTCGGCCAGGGGGCCGCGAGCGATCCGTACTACCTCTACAACAACAACTTCTCGACGGCCAACACCGCCAAGGTCGGGGAGGCCGCTCCCGTGAACGTGTCGCGGTTCAGCGACCCCGCGGTCGATGAGGCCCTCGCCGTGCTGAAGCGGACGAACCCGGACGACACGGCCGCACGTCAGGCGCAGTTCGACATCATCCAGGCGGCGATCGTCGAGGAGATGCCGTACATCCCGATCCTCACCGGTGGCACCACAAGCGAGTTCAACGCCGAGAAGTTCACGGGCTGGCCGACGCTCGACAACCTCTACGCCTTCCCCGCCATCTGGGCCTCTCCGGACAACGCCCAGATCTTCAAGGCGCTGACGCCTACGGGCGAGTGACCATGACCGAGGAGGAGTTCAAGAGAACGGAAGGCCAGGACCGGTGAACTATTACCTGCGAAAAGTGGGCTTCTACATCGTCGCCCTGTGGGCGGCGCTGACGCTCAACTTCCTGATTCCGCGCCTGCTGCCGGGCAACCCCGTCGACATCCTGCTCGCCAAGCTCCAGCAGCGCGGCGGTACGGTGACGGCGGAGACCAGGCAGGCCTATGAACTCCTCCTCGGTGGGGACTCCTCTCAACCGCTGATCGCGCAGTACGGCAACTACCTCGTGAACGTCTTCAAAGGCGATCTCGGGGTGTCGGTGACGTACTTCCCCGCCCCGGTCACCGAGGTCATCGCGACTTCGCTGCCCTGGACGATCATGCTCATCGGCATCGCGACCGTGCTGTCGTTCCTCATCGGCATCACCCTGGGCGCGCTGGTGGGGTGGAAGCCGGGCACCTGGCTGGATTCCCTCGTGCCCGCGACGACGCTGCTCGCCGCCGTGCCGTACTTCTGGCTCGCGCTGATCCTGGTGTACTTCCTCTCCACGCAGCTCGGCTGGTTCCCCTCGCAGGGCGGCTACGACGTGGTCCTCGACCCCGGCTGGAACGCGGAGTTCATCCAGTCGGCCCTCTACTACGGGTTCCTTCCCGCTCTCACGATCGTCATCGCCTCCCTCGGCGGATGGCTGCTCGGCATGCGCAACATGATGGTGTCGACGCTGTCGGAGGACTACATCCTCACCGCGCACGCGAAGGGGCTGTCGAACGGGACGATCCTGCGCGGGTACGCGGCACGCAACGCGGTGCTGCCCTCCATCGCGGGCTTCGCCATCTCGCTCGGCTTCGTCGTCTCGGGCTCGGTCGTGACCGAGCAGGTGTTCTCGTATCCGGGGATCGGGTCGAAGCTGCTGTCCGCGGTCACCAACAACGACTACGCGCTGATGCAGGGGCTGTTCCTGTTCATCACCCTGGCGGTGCTCGGCGCGAACTTCATCGTCGACCTCTTCTACGGCCTCATCGATCCCCGCACGCGGGCACGGAGCTGATCGCCATGACCAACATCGCCCCCAACACGGAGCCATCGGTCGCCGAAGGCACCGCGCTCATCATCACCAGGCAGCGCGGAGGCGCGCGCCGGCGTTCGCGCTCCGCACTGCGCCAGATGCTCCCGACGATGACGCCGTGGCTCGCCACCGGCCTGATCCTCATCGGAGCCATCGCGCTGTTCGGGCTGATCGGCCCGTTCTTCGTCGGAGATCCGGCCGCCATCAGCAACATCGGGCTGACGCCGCCGTCGGCCGAACATCTCCTCGGCACGACGCAGACCGGTCAGGATGTGCTCGCCCAGCTGGCCTACGCGACGCGAGGCTCGCTCGAGATCGGCATCATCGTCGGCGTCCTCGCCACCGTGCTGTCGGCGTTCTTCGGGATCCTCGGCGCATACATCGGCGGCTTCGCCGACGAGGCGTTCTCTCTGCTGTCGAACGTGTTCCTCGTGATCCCCGGCCTTCCGCTCGTCATCGTCATCTCCGGTTTCGTGCCTGCCGAGGCCCGTGGCCTGTGGACCATCGCGGTCGTCCTGGCGATCACCAGCTGGGCGGGGTCGGCGCGGGTGCTCCGCGCGCAGACCCTGTCCATCCGCAGCCGGGATTACGTCGCGGCGAACCGCGTCGCGGGAGAGCGGGCGTGGCGCGTCATCGTCGTGGAGATCCTGCCGAACCTGCTTCCGGTGCTCGCTTCCCAGTTCGTCTTCGCCGTCATCGCCGCGATCCTCGGAGAGGCGGGGCTGTCGTTCCTCGGGCTCGGGGCATCCAACGCCTCGACGCTCGGCACGATGCTGTTCTACGCGCAGAACGGCTTCGCCCTGCCGCTCGGAGCCTGGTGGTGGTTCATCCCACCAGGGCTGCTCATCGCCCTGTTCGGCATGGGCCTGTCGCTGGTCAACTTCTCCATCGACGAGATCATCAACCCCAAGCTCAAGAACGTGCGCCTGCATGCGCGGGCAGAGCGTCGCGAGCGCCGCGCATCGCGCAGGAAGGAGCGTGCCTGATGGCTGCTGTCATCCAGGAGCGCCGACCGGTGCTGTCGGTCTCCGATCTCACCGTGGTCTACGAGGTCGACACCCCGGTCACGGCCGTGAGGAACGCCTCCTTCGAGCTCGCCGCGGGCGAGATCCTCGGGCTGGCCGGTGAGTCCGGCTGCGGCAAGACGACGCTGGCCTACGCCATCAACCGGCTGCACAAGCCGCCGGCACGGATCGCGACCGGCAGCATCGTCTTCCACGGTCGCGACGAGGACGTCGACCTGCTGGAGCTCGGCGAGGAGCGGCTGAGGGCGTTCCGGTGGTCCGAGCTGTCCATGGTCTTCCAGGGGGCGATGAACGCGCTCAACCCCGTGACGAGCATCCGGGTCCAGCTGGAGGATGTCCTGCAGGCGCACCGTCCGCAGATGTCCCGCGCCGAACGCCGGGCGCGTGCGGCCGACGTGCTCAGCCGCGTCGGGGTGGATCCTGCTCGACTGACGTCCTATCCGCATGAGCTGTCCGGCGGCATGAGGCAGCGCGTGATGATCGCGATGGCGATGATCCTCGAGCCGAAGATCATGATCATGGACGAGCCGACCACCGCGCTGGACGTGGTCGTGCAGCGCGACATCCTGCGAGAGATCGTTCGCCTTCGCGACGAGCTCGGCTTCGCCGTGATCTTCATCACGCACGACCTGCCGCTGCTGCTGGAGATCAGCGACCGCATCGCGGTGATGCTGCAGGGCGAGATCGTCGAGCTGCGCTCGGCGGACGAGATGTACCGGGATCCGCATCACGAGTACACCCGCAAGCTCCTCGGCTCCTTCCCGAGCCTGAGCGGCTCGCGGGGGTCGTTCATCCGCACCGGCATCGACACGGAGGTCACCGACACGGAAGCCACCGACACCGACACCGATTCCGATACCGACACCGAGGAGGCCCGGTCATGACCGGTGTGAAGGTCACCGACCTCGTCAAGGAGTTCAGCGTCCGCAAGGGGCTGCGCCACAATCGGTTCCGCGCCGTCGACAACGTCTCCTTCGAGCTCGTCCCCGGCCGCACCGTCGCCCTGGTGGGCGAGTCCGGATCGGGGAAGTCGACGATCGCCCGCATCCTCTCCAGGCTCGAGCGGCCGACGTCGGGGACGATCGAGGTCACGCAGCTGGATGGACGCGCCGTATCGGCGCGCGAGTACCGCAGCCACGTGCAGATGGTCTTCCAGGATCCGTTCGCCTCGCTCAATCCGTTCCACTCCATCGAGCACCACATCGCCCGTCCGCTGCGCATCCACAAGCGCACCCGCGGGGCGCAGGAGACCTATGAGCGGGTCGTCGAGATGCTGGAGCGCGTGAACCTGGACGAGTCCTTCGCGCACCGGCGGCCGCATGAGCTCTCCGGCGGCCAGCGCCAGCGCGTCGCGATCGCCCGCGCTCTCGCGCCCGGCGCTCAGGTGGTGCTGGCCGATGAGCCGGTGTCGATGCTGGATGTGTCGATCCGCCTCGGCGTGCTCAATCTGCTCGGGCGGCTGCAGCGCGAGGACGACCTCGCGGTGCTCTACATCACGCACGACCTCGCGACCGCGAGGCACTTCTCGGATGAGATCCTCGTGCTCTACAAGGGCCGTGTCGTCGAGCGTGGCCCGGCGGACGCGGTGATCCTCGATCCGCATCACGATTACACGCGGCTGCTGGCGATGGCGGCACCCGACCCCGAGCGCATCGGCAAGATCGTCAGCGGCGAGAAGGCTCCGGATCGCGCGAAGCTGGACAACTCCGTCTGCTTCAACCACTTCACCGGTGAGTGGGAGCGGGCGAAGACGGCAGACGCCTGAGAAAGGAAGCGGGAGGGCGGCCAGGGCGGCCCTCCCGCTTCGTCCTACAGCGCTCGCACCTCGAACGTGCGGGCGCTCGGCTCATCGGTCGGCGCGGTGGTCACGAGGATGCCGGTCGAGGCATCCCATCTCCATGACCAGGAACCGGCGTCGGCGGGGAAGAAGGCGCTGACGGCGAGCTCCCTGCCCTGCGCCCATGGCAGATGCAGGGATGCCGTCGCCACTCCTGATCGACGCCATACCGAGACGTACGCGTGCGCCGCGTCGTCGTCGTGCAGGCCGAGCGAGACCCAGTCCGCCTCCCAGGCGGGCAGCCCGAGCGGCCAGACGGGGCGGCGGCTGCGGACGCCGGCGAGGACGGTCTTCTGCGCCGCGACCGCGGCGCGCACTGCATCCACCTCCACCTCGGTCATGCGGTTGAGGTACCCGGAGAGGTACATGCGGCCGAGGATGCCGTTGACGAGCGCGAAGGTGCGGGCCTCTGCGCTCATCCCGGTCTGCGGATAGGCCCAGTTGCCCGCCTGCTCCGGCAGGATCGCGGCCGGCGCCCCGGCGGCGATCGAGGCGTAGGCGATCGGGTCCTGCTGGTCGGAGGTCGACTGCATGTGAAGCCGCGAGAGCAGCGCGTAGTCCATGCGCATCGCGCCGGAGGAGCAGTTCTCTATGAGGAGGTCCGGATGCCTGCTCTGCACGCCGTCGATCCAGGCCAGCAGGGCCCTGGCGTGCTCGAGATGCCCCTGGCCGGGGGCGAGCCCGCCGAGATCGCTCCCCGGCCCCGTCATGGTGTTCTCGTCCATCTTGATGAAGCCGATGCCGTACTCGCCGACGAGCCGGTCGACGACGGCATCCAGATGCGCGCGGGCGGCGGGGTGACGCAGATCGAGCAGGTGCCTGCCGTGCTCGGCGATGCGCACGCCCTGGCGCTGGAAGAACGCCTCATCAGGCAGCTGCTCGGCCAGCGGGGAGCGGATGCCGATGACCTCGGGCTCCAGCCAGAGCCCGGGGGTCAGCCCGCGTGCGCGGATGTACTCGGTGACCTCTGTGATGCCGCCAGGGAAGCGTACCGATGACGGCTCCCAGGCCCCCACGCCGTCCCACCAGTGGCCGTCGGCGTACCAGCCGGCGTCGATGCAGAAGTAGTCCGCGCCGGCCTCGGCGGCGGCATCGATGAGCGGGCGCAGCTTCTCGGTGGTCGGATCGCCCATGAGGGTGTTCATGTAGTCGTTGAACACGACGGGCAGCGCATCGTCGGCGGCCCGGGGATGCCGGATGGCACGGCGGTGGTCGGTGAGGGCGCGCAGCGCATCCGTCTCGTCGCCGAGGGCGACGGCGATCGAGACGGGGATGGAGCGGAACGTCTCCCCGCCCTGCAGTCGAACGCTCCACTGGTGCTCCTGGTCGGTGGGACCGGACAGCAGCAGGTAGGCGCCGCGACCGTTCTCGCCGAGCTCGGCGAGCCATGGGCCGTTGTGCTCGACCTGCCAGGCGATCGCGTACGGACCCGCCGCGGTCGTCGCCGTGAGGGCCGCGACCGGCACCTTCTCGCCGCTGGACCAGGAGCCCCGGTTGCCGAGGGCGATGCGGGTGCGCGGCGGCTGGTGATGGTGGGCATGCCTCCCGACGTCCACGAGACCTGCGGCGCGCAGCGGCTCGACCTTCCACCGGTTCTCGGCGATCCAATCGTTGTCGGCGTGCGCGAGGGCGAACGCGTCGACGGACGTCGCGCCCGCATCGGCGAGGAAGGAACCTGTCGCGAAGCTCGACACCGCGTCGATCACGAGGTCGGTGTCCACTGTCGCCTCTGTCCAGGTGCGAAGGGCTGCGGTGGACCCGTGGGCCTCGAAGATGCTCGTGACGCGGATGCCGCGCCGGGCATCCTCTTGGAGGATCCGCAGGCGATGCCAGCCGCCCTGCTCGTCTCTGGCCTCGGAGGCGAACCGCAGGTCGCGGCCGATGATCGTGTCGACGTGGCGGTAGCTGCCGGGGAAGCGGCCGTGCCCGAAGGCGGAGAGCTCCACCAGGGGCTGCTCGCCGTGTCCTTCCGGCAGCGCAGGCACCGGTGCGGCCGAACCGGCCGGACGCACCGCGAGCACAGAGACCGGGCCGTCCTCTGGCGCGGCGAGGACCAGCGAGAGTCCCGGTGTGTCCCAGACGATGCGGGGCTGGTCGGTGGTCATGGATGAACGCTCCTTCGCGCGGGGGTGTGGTGAAATCCTTGCAAGCGTGACCGCAGCCGCGCAAGCCACTATGTTTATTGAGGTGACAAAGATGCCCGAGATGCCCGCGCCCATGCGTGCGGCCCTGTTGGAGGTTCTCATCCACGGGGAACTGCCGCGCGCAGAGATCGCGCGGCGCCTGGCGCTCTCCAGGGCGAGCCTCACCCGCATCACGCGCCAGCTCGTCGACGGCGGGTTCCTCGCCGAGGGGGAGATCCGCCTGGTCGGTCAGACCGGCCGTCCTTCCGAGATGCTCTCCGTCCGGCCGGAGGCGCTGCATTTCCTGGGGATCAAGCTCACCGGTGACCGGCTGTACGGCGTGGTCACGGATCTGTCGGCGCAGATCGTCGCCACCGAGGAGCAGCCCATCGTGTCGGCTGATCCGGCAGACGTCGTGCGTCAGATCGCGTCCGTCGCGCAGGGCTTCGTCGAGGCGGGACATGACCTGTCGGCGGCCGGCATCGCCCTGGCGGGGCGTGCCAGCCAGGGGCCTGATGGTGCCGTCGTCGAGCGGTCGGCCTTCCTCGACTGGACGGATGTGCCGCTCGGATCCATGGTGACCGAGGCGATCGGGCTCCCGTGCGCGGTCGAGAACGATGTGCAGGCGCTCACGGCGACCGAGCACTGGTTCGGCGCCGGTGCGGGCATCGACGACATGGCGCTGATCACGGTCGGGGTCGGCATCGGATGCGGCCTGGTCGTGGGGGGTCGGGTCGTCGATGGCGCCCACGCGCGTGCCGGTCAGGTGAGCCATATGATCGTCGACGAGGCGGGACCGTACTGCGGTCTCAAGCATCGCGGATGCGTATCGAGCATGCTGGTGAACGCGGCGATCAGCAACGCGGTGCGGCGCACCGAGGACGAGTACGCCGAGGCCGTCGAGTCGGCGCGGTCCGGCGATGCGATCGCGCAGGCGGCCTTCGCCGATGCGGGGCGAGCGTTGGGAGCGCTCATCGCGGCGGTCGTGAATCTCGTGGATCCGAAGAAGGTGGTGCTCACCGGAGACGGCATCGCCGTCTATGAGCTGGGGGGTGACGCCCTGCGCGCATCCCTGGCCGAGAGACTCGACAAGGACGCCGCGGAAGTCAACCTCGAGGTGCGGGCGTGGGACTTCTCGCAGTGGGCGAGGGCGGGCGCGGGGATCGCGATCCGCGAGATGTTGACATGAGTCTTTGTTTCAACAATTGACAAAGTAAGCTCCTCGCGCCACGCTTGTCTGGACGACGACGACGTCGTCGTGACGGAGGATTCTTCATGCCAACCATTCGCCGGTTCCATGCCGCAGACACGGCGCTGATCGTCGTCTTCCGGGAGCGCGGTCTGCCCGAGGTCCTGCACTGGGGATCTGATGTCGGCGACGTCTCGGACGTGGCGCTCGCGGAGCTCGATCGCACGAACGAGCGGCAGATCCCTGCCAGCGCGCTCGATGCGGCATGGCCGCTGACGATCCTGCCGACGGAGCGCGATGGATGGGAGGGTCGCCCCGCGCTGTCCGGTGCGGTGGCCGGCGCTCCCCTCTACCCGGACTGGATCGTCGATTCGGTGGCGGAAGACGAGCAGGGGTTCTCGATCGTCGCGACGGCAGAGGGGCTGACACTGCACAGTGCGCTGCGGTTCGACGCCGCCGGTGTGCTGCGCGTCGATCACCGCCTGACGAACGACGGCGATGCGCCGCTGGGCGTCGCCGCGCTCGACGCCACGCTGCCGGTGCCGGCCCGTGCGCGGGAGCTGCTCGACTTCACAGGGAGGTGGACGCGCGAGCGCTCGCCGCAGCGTCGACCGGTCGCGATGGGGACGCATCTGCGCGAGTCGCGCCGAGGCCGCACCGGGCATGACGCACCGACGCTCGCCGTCGCAGGCACCCCCGGTTTCGGAGACCGTGCCGGCGAGTTGTGGGCGGTGCACCTGGCCTGGAGCGGGGACGCCGTCTACCGCACCGACCGGCTGCCCGAGGGGCGCAGCGTCCTGGGCGCCGGTGAACTGCTGCGCCCGGATGAGATCGTGCTCGCCCCCGGGGAGTCCTTCGCCGCGCCGGCCGCGGTCTTCGTCTGGAGCGATGCGGGGCTGGACGGGCTGTCCCGGCGGCTGCACCGCTCGCTGCGGGCTCGTGCACAGCATCCGTCGTCGCCTCGACCGGTCGTGCTGAACACGTGGGAGGCGGTGTACTTCGATCACACGCTCGCGCCGCTGACCGCCCTCGCCGACGTGGCAGCCGAGGTCGGCGTCGAACGATTCGTGCTGGACGACGGCTGGTTCCTCGGTCGCCGCAGCGATACCGCAGGCCTCGGGGACTGGCATGTGGATGGTTCGGTGTGGCTGGATGGCCTGCATCCGATCGTGGATCATGTGCGTGAGCTCGGCATGGGGTTCGGTCTGTGGGTCGAGCCCGAGATGGTCAACCCGGATTCGGAGCTCGCCGCAGCCCATCCGGACTGGATGCTGCGGATGCCGGGGCGGGATACACGCTCGTGGCGCAATCAGTTCGTGCTCGACGTCGCTCGGCCCGAGGTAGCGGGGTATCTGCTGGAGCGCCTTGATGCGCTGCTGAGCGAGTACCCGATCGAGTATCTGAAGTGGGATCACAACCGCGATCTGCTGGAAGCCGTGCACGCGGGACGTGCAGGGGTGGATGCGCAGACGCGCGCCGTCTACGCCCTGCTCGACGAGCTGCGCCGGAGGCATCCCGGGGTCGAGATCGAGTCGTGCTCGTCGGGAGGGGCTCGCGTGGACCTCGGCATCCTGGAGCGCACGGATCGCATCTGGGCCTCGGACACGAACGATCCGCTGGAGCGCACACGCATCCAGCGCTGGACCGAGCTGCTCCTGCCGCCGGAGCTTATCGGGAGCCACGTCGGGCCGGCGAGGGCGCACACGACGCAGCGGACGACCGACCTGCGGTTCCGGATCGCCGCCACCCTCTTCGCGCATGCGGGGATCGAGACCGACATCACCCGTCTCGACGCCGACGACCGCGCGGAGCTGAAGGACTGGATCGTCGAGTACAAGAGGTTGCGGCACCTGATGCACACCGGTGACCTCGTGCACGGGGACGGCGATGACGACGGACAGGTGCTGACCGGTGCCGTCTCGCCCGATCGCCGTCACGGCCTGTTCCGGCTGACCCGCGAGTCGACGGGGGAGTGGGCGGTGCCTCCCGCGCTGCGGCTGCCAGGCCTCGACCCCGAGGCGGAGTACCGCATCAGCGCGGTCCCGGCGCTGACGACGCGGAAGTTCCTGGATGCGAAGCCCGTGCCGTGGATCGCGGACGGGAGCTGCGTCCTGCCGGGGGCGCTGCTCGGCGCCGTGGGTGTGCGGGTGCCGCTGCTGGCGCCGGCGTCGGCGCTCGTCCTCGAGGTGGAGGCGGTCTGAGGCGCGCCTGTTGCTCGATTCGCGCGGATGCCGCGTCTCGCGTAAACTGATCCGCGGTGACGTGTCCGAGCGGCCGAAGGTGCAACTCTCGAAAAGTTGTGTAGGGTAACCCCCTACCGTGGGTTCAAATCCCACCGTCACCGCCACCACGAAGGCCCCGCCTCCCGTTGAAACGACTGGGATGCGGGGCCTTCGTCATTGCCTCGGAAGCGGGTGATACATGTTCTCGGTGCGGGCATGGGCTTTGTCGAAGCGAGCTTTACATAAATGATTGTTTACTTGAGCGGCTTTAAAGAAAACATTCATTGATCTAAAATGGCGTTATGTCCATGACGCCGATCCCCGTGAAGCGCTCCCTGCGTGAGATCGGGAAGAATCTTGCGAACCAGCGAAAGCTGCTGGGGTTGACCGCGAAGATGGTCGCGGAACGTGCCGGAACGACACCGCCGACGATCAGCAAGCTGGAGAACGGTGAGGGCACGACACTGGAGATCACGCTGCGGGTGATGCGCGTACTCGGACTCATGGATGCGGTCGTCGCCGCCACGGACCCATTCGCCACAGAGCGCGGTCGACTCCTCGCGGACGAGAAGCTGCCGGAGCGGGTGAGGGTGCGCGGCGATGGCTGACGTCTACGAGGTCTCAACCGTGGTGGGGCGCACCGAGGTGCTCGCCGGGCGGATCTACCGGACCCGCACGTCGGGTTCGTTCGAGTACGACTCCAACTATCTGAGGATGCGGGAGGCCTTCGCGCTGACACCAGGTCTGGGACTGTACCCCGGAGCGCAATCGTTGCGACCGGTCAACCCGTTTGGCGACTCGGCACCGGATACCTGGGGTCGAAAGGTCCAGAACAGGGCGGCCGGCCGGCGATTGGATGAGCTCACACTGATGTTCGGTGTGAACGACGAGGGGCGCCAGGGCGCGACGCGCTTCTGGGAGAACGGCGTCGCGATCGCCGCCGGTGAGGGCGTGCCCGTGGATGCGGACCTAGCTGAGATCATCAGAGTCGCCGACCAGGTGGAGCGGGGCGATACGGACATCGACGACGTGGCCGTGCGGCGTCTGTTCCGTGCGACCGGATCGCTGGGCGGTGCGCGGCCCAAGGCGAACGTCCGGATCGGCGCTGACCTGTGGCTGGCGAAGTTCCCGAAACCCGTCGGAGACGACTGGAACGTGATGGCGTGGGAAGCCGCCATGCACGACGCGATGGGCGCGGTCGGCATCGACGTCGCTTCACATGAGACCCGGCGGATCCCGGTCGACGGTACCGAACGCACGGTGCTGTTCCTGCGACGCTTCGATCGTGCCGACGGCGGCACCCGCATCCCCTACATTTCGGCCATGACCGCGCTGGAAGCCATCGACGGCGAAGGAGGCGATTGGCTCGACCTCGTCGACTTCGCGCAGGTCTCCGGTGCCGATACGAATGAGCTCTGGCGGCGGGCCGTCTTCGGAGTGCTCGTCGGAAATCTCGACGACCACCTCCGCAACCACGGCTTTCTTCGCCGAGGTGTCGCGTGGATGCTCGCCCCCGCTTTCGACGTGAACCCGGAACCGCTCGGGGATGGCAATGCGCACCAGCTCGCCCTGTTCGGGAACCACGAGCTCACGCTCGAATCGTTCATGACGCGCGACGCGCTCCGTCTGTTCCGAGTGAAGGAGCCGGACGCACAGGCGTTCCTGGCGAGAACGAAGTCCGTGTTGCCTACGCTGCCGAGACTCGCCGAATCGCGTGGCGCGGACGCCCGCTCCATCGCCGTGATGCAGGCCAGGATCGACGCCGCCATCGACGCGCTGAGCTGACGACCGCCCCGTCCGCCGCCAAGTTTCTGCTTCAGTGGCGCTTCGCTGGTAGCCGCCTCAAGGACCCGCCTCGCGATACGTTGTCGTCAAGTGCGCTTCCTGACGACGTCGTTTGCGAGCAGGGCCATGGGGAAGAGGAAAGATGACGGAGCATCCGGGCGGGATTCCCGCCGCCTGGCACGCCGATCCGGCGGGCCGACACCAGTATCGGTGTTGGGACGGTCATCGCTGGACGGACTGGGTCGCGGACGACGGCGTGCAAGCAGTTGATCCGTTGCATCCGACGAATCGAACAGCATCGACAGCTGAAGCATCCGCCGCGTCGACTGGAGCATCGCACCACCAAGGGACGCGTAGCGGCTATCTGTTGCTCGGTGCCGACGGCTACCCGAACACGGAGGTGGCGGGCGAGTTCGCTCGCGTCGACAGCATTCACCGGGCGATCTCGCGCAAGCCGAAGCGAGATGAGGAGATCGAGCTGACCGACTTGGTCGCTGCCCTCGTGCCGGAGCCGAGCAACCCCCACGATTCCAACGCGATCATGGTCCAGATCAACGGTCAGCACGTCGGCTACCTCGAGAAGGAGGATGCTGTGCGCTATCGTCCGGTCATCTCTCGGGTCTGGGACGCCGGCTTCGTCGCTGCGACCCGTGCGCGCGTGTGGGTATCCGCGCGGACTGTCTACGATTCCAAGAAGCTCAGGTACGTCGCCCGGGTGACTCTGGCGCTCAACGAGCCACATCTCCTTCTCCCGCTCAACGACCCGCCGCTGGAAGACCACAGCACCCTGCCGTGGGGCAGCGCACTACAGGTCACAGGGGAAGAGCGCCACCAGGGAGTGCTTTCGCGGTACATGAGTTCGCTCGGCGACGGCGTCGTGCTCGGAACTCTCCGGGTCATCCAGGGAGGTACTGCACGCGCTCCCAAAGACATCGTCGAGGTCTGCATCGACGATGAGCGCATCGGACAATTGACCCCGGGATCGAGCCAGCACTTCGTCCCGACGATACGACACCTGCAGGCCGAAGGTCGCTCCACTGCCGCCTGGGTTCGGATCAAGGGCAACGCGATTGCAGCGCAGGCCACCCTCCAGGCCACGAAGGCTCATGAACTCAGCGCGGAATGGTTCGCGGCGCCTGAGAGGGTGCCGCGGTTGCTCGCGCGGTGAATCGCCCAGCCGGTTAGCAGAGGCGGTTGCACGCGCGCGCCGAGGCCGCGAGTCGGGCGGGATAGCGACGTTCCCGCCCGAACCATTGCCCATCCGTGACTGGATGCGGCAGACTCCCGTCAGACGAACGATTCGAGGCGAGCATCGAGCCGCCGGCCATTCAGACTGACACCCCAAGAAGCGGCTGGACGACGGAGGCGCGACGGATGTGGACTCAGCAGATCGATCCGACCGGCATGCCGTGGCTCTCGGCCATCATCGCCGTCCTGCCCATCCTCGTCTTCCTGCTCTGTCTGATGGTGTTCAAACTCAGCGGCATCGCGTCAGGGCTCATCGCGACCGCGCTGCAGATCATCGTCGCGGTCTGGCCGTTCGGGATGCCGGCCGCCTCGATCGCCGGTGCGGGGCTCCTCGGGGTGCTCACCGCCATCTGGCCGATCGCCTTCATCATCGTGATGGCGGTGTGGCTCTACAAGCTCGCGGTGGCCAGCGGACGCTTCGACGTCGTCAGGGCGAGCATCTCGGGGATCTCACCTGACCAGCGGATTCAGGTGCTGCTCATCAGCTTCTGCTTCGGCGCTTTTCTCGAGGGTGCGGCGGGCTTCGGCGTGCCCATCGCCATCTGCGCCGCACTCCTCGTGCAACTCGGCTTCGCGCCGATCAAGGCGGCCATGCTCTGCCTCGTCGCCAACGTCGCCGCGGGGGCGTACGGCGCCATCGGCATCCCCGTCGTCGTGGGGGCGCAGGTCGGAGAGGTGCCCCTCGCGGACCTCACCGTCGACATGGTCATGGTGCTCCAGGCGCTCACCCTGCTCGTCCCCGTGATCCTCGTGATGATCCTCGACGGCTGGCGCGGCGTGCGCGAGACCTGGCCTATTCTCCTCGCGACGACCCTCGTCTACAGCGCGACGCAGGCCGGCATCCTCATCTTCCTCGGCCCCGAACTCGCCGACATCCTGCCCGGGCTCGCCGGCATGGTGGTGATCTTCGCCATCGGACGCGTCTGGCAGCCGTCCAGGGTCTATCGCGAGGACGGCGGCGAAGCCCCCGCCTCCGAGCACCATGACTTCGGCGACGTCGTCGTGGCCTGGAGCCCGTTCTACATCCTCACCGGCGTCGTCTTCGTGTGGAGCATCCCCTGGTTCAAGGCGCTCTTCGCCGACGGCGGCGCGCTCTCCTGGCTCGTGTTCGCCGCTCCGCTCCCGGGCATCACCGGCGTGGTGACTCCAGGGGCATCCGACCCCGTCGCGACGACCTGGGCCTTCACACCGGTCAACGCGACGGGAACCGCGATCCTCCTCGCCGTGCTCATCACGTTCTGGACGACGCCGCAGCTGCGAGCCTCCGACCTCTGGGCGCAGCTGCGCGCCGCGCTGCACGACCTGTGGCGGCCGATCATCCTCATCGCCTTGGTGCTGGTCATCGCCAACATCGCCAACTACTCCGGCGGCTCCGCCAGCATCGCCAACGCCCTCACTGCGGTGGGCGTCGTCTTCCCGCTGCTCGCACCGGTGATCGGCTGGTTCGGGGTCTTCATCACCGGATCCGTCGTCAACAACAACACTCTGTTCGCCCACCTGCAGACCTCGACGGCGCAGAACATCGGGGTCGATCCGACGCTCCTCGTCGCCGCCAACACGGCGGGCGGCACGGTGGCCAAGGTGGTCTCGCCGCAGTCCATCGCGATCGCGGCCGGCGCCGTGGGGCTCACCGGACGCGAGGGCGAGATCCTGCGGGCCTCGATCGGCTACAGCCTGGGGATGCTGGGCGTCGTGTGCGTCTGGGTGTTCGCGCTCTCGCTGATGTTCCCGGTCGCCGCCTGATCCCACTCACCGCCCGCGAGCGGGCCTTCAGCGCAGGGACGCCGCGACGGAGCTCAGCGCCTCGGCGGAACGGTGGAAGAGCTCGAGCTCCGCGTCCGAGAACGACGTCTCCGAGACGGGACGCGCCCCGTTCACGTCGACGATCGACGGCACGGAGAGGGCGACGCCCTCGACGCCGTGGAGGCCATGCAGCACGGTGCTGACCGGCATCACCGCGTGCTCGTCGTTCAGGATCGCCTCGACGATGCGCGCGACGGACAGCCCGATGGCGTAGTTGGTCGCGCCCTTGCCCTTGATGACCTTGTAGGCGGCATCGCGGACATCGATCGCGACGGCGTCGAGCTCCTCGGTGGTGAAGCGGCTTCCGTCGGGGTTCACCCACTCGCGGATCGGCACCGTGCCGATCGTGGCGCGCGACCACAGCGGGAACTCGGTGTCGCCGTGCTCCCCGACGATGTACGCATGCACGCTCGAGGTGGACACCCCGGCGCGCTGCGCCAGCTTCCACCGCAGTCGCGAGGTGTCGAGCACGGTGCCGGATGCGAAGATCCGCTCCACAGGGAGGCCGGACTGCTCCTGCGCGAGCACGGTGAGCACATCGCAGGGGTTGGAGACGAGCACGTAGATCGCATCGGGTGCGACCGACAGCAGCTTCGGCATCATGTCGGCGATGATGCCGGCGTTCACGGCGGCGAGCTCGATGCGGGTCTGACCCGGCTTCTGCTTCGCCCCGGCGGTGATCACGACGACGTGGGATCCGGCGACGACAGAGATGTCGCTGCCGCCCGCGATGTCGCTCGCCCCCGTGAACTGCGCGCCGTGCGCGAGGTCGAGGACCTCCGCCTCGACCCGTTCGGTGGCGATGTCGTACAGCGCGACGTGTCGCGCCGATCCGCGGATGAGACAGGCGTATGCAGCGCTCGATCCCACGCTGCCCGCTCCGACGATGGTGACCTTCGAGTTCTCGATTGCGCCCATTGCGCTAGTCTGGTGCCGCTCGCGGGCCGTGGGCAACCCTGCCTCTTCTGGGTGGGCTCGCCCGACAGGTCGGTCGAGACAGGATGGGGAGGCATGCGATGAATACGATGACGCTGAACGGGCCGGAGGGCATCGCGGTGCGGCTCGGCGTGGATGCCAAGCTGAGCGAGCATCGGCGTCGTCACCTGGTCACGCGCGAGATGCTCGCCGCACAACGCGATGTCGGGCTGAGGGACATTCGTCTCCGCCGCGAGGACTCCGGCGTGTTCGGGCATCGATCGCACCTGCGCTCGGTCATCGACGGGGAGCATCTGCCGCTGGTGATCAAGGCCGCCAGCTACGGGGACGCGACGGTCGTCGCCATCGCCGACCTCCATGTTCCGCTCGGCCTCGACCTGCGTCCCTCCGTCTCGGACGAGGCGGAGCTTGCCGAGATCCGCCGGCATTCGCACCTCTTCCCCGAAACCCGCGACGAGGAGCTGCACGACCACTGGACGCGCGTGCACGCGGTGCGCGAAGCCGACGGGCGAGGCTCGCTCATCCAGCTCGAGCGCATCCTGCTCGATCCTGAGAGCAGCACGGGGTGGCTCAGGGACAGGCGGGTGCACTATCAGATCGCCGACCTGTCGCACGGCGACTGGACGATCACGCTCGCCTACGCGAAGGGGCCGCGGTAATCCGGGTTTGAGCCTGCGTCACTCCGCCGTGCTGCGGAACCCGCGCAGTCGAAGGCTGTTGCCCACCACGAACACGCTGGAGAGCGCCATCGCCGCGCCCGCGAGCATCGGGTTGAGCAGTCCGAGCGCAGCGACGGGGATGGCCGCCACGTTGTAGGCGAACGCCCAGAACAGGTTCGAGCGGATCGTGCCGAGCGTCCTCCGGGAGAGCCGGATGGCATCGACGGCGCCGCGGAGGTCGCCGCGCACGAGCGTGATGTCGGATGCCTCGATCGCGACGTCCGTTCCCGTGCCCATCGCGATGCCCAGGTCGGCGGTGGCGAGCGCCGGCGCGTCGTTCACGCCGTCGCCGACCATCGCCACGACTCTGCCCTCGCCCTGAAGGCGGGTGATGACCTCGACCTTTCCCTCAGGGAGAACCTCCGCGACGACCTCGTCGATCCCGACCTCTGCGGCGATCCTCCGCGCCGCGGCCTCGTTGTCGCCGGTGAGCAGCACGGGCGTGAGCCCGAGGGCCTTCAGCTGAGCGACGGCCTCGGCGCTGGTCGGCTTCACGGCATCCGAGACGACGAGGATGCCGCGTGCGGCGCCGTCCCAGCCGACGGCGACGACCGTCCTGCCCTCGCCCTCCGCCTGCACCTTTGCCGCCGCGACCTCGGGGCTCAGCCGCAGCGCCCAGTCCGCCAGCAGGGAATCGCGGCCGACGACCACGGAGCGCCCCTCGACGACGCCCTGCACGCCGCGCCCCTCGATGTTCGCGAACGCCTCCACGGCGGGGAGCGCGCCGACGCGCGCGCCCGCCGCGGCGGCGATCGCCTTGGCGATCGGATGCTCAGAAGCATCCTCCAGCGCACCGGCCAGCCGCAGCAGCTCCTCGGCATCGGTGCCCGGCTCGGCTATCGCCTCGGCGAGCGTCATCCGGCCCGTGGTGACGGTTCCCGTCTTGTCGAGCACGACCGTGTCGACGCGCCGGGTGGACTCCAGCACCTCCGGCCCCTTGATGAGGATGCCCAGCTGCGCGCCCCGACCGGTGCCCACCAGCAGCGCGGTGGGGGTGGCGAGCCCGAGCGCGCACGGGCAGGCGATCACGAGCACGGCGACGGCCGCGGTGAACGCCGCAGCGGCCGGGTACCCGGCTCCGAGCCAGGCGCCGAGCGCGGCGACGGCGATGAGGATGACGATCGGGACGAACACACCGGAGACGCGGTCAGCGAGGCGCTGGACCTCGGCCTTGCCGGTCTGAGCATCCTCGACGAGCCTGGCCATCTGCGCCAGCTGCGTGTCCGCGCCGACCCTCGTCGCCTTCACCACCAGGCGTCCTCCCGCGTTCACGGTCGCGCCGGTGACGGCATCTCCCTCGCGCACCTCGACGGGCACCGACTCGCCGGTGAGCATGGATGCATCCACGGCGGAGGACCCTGAGGCGACCACGCCGTCGGTGGCGATCTTCTCCCCTGGACGCACGACGAACTCGTCGCCCTCACGCAGCTCGCCGATCGGCGTGCTCACCTCGACGCCTTCGCGGAGCACAGAGACCTCCTTCGCGCCCATCTCCAGCAGCGCGCGAAGGGCAGCCCCCGCCTGCCGCTTGGAACGCTTCTCGAAGTACCGGCCCGCGAGGAGGAACGTCGTCACCCCTGCGCCGACCTCGAGATAGATGTTCGCTGTGCCGTCGGTGCGGGCGAGGCTGAGCTCGAACCCGTGGGTCATGCCGGGGACCCCGGCCGTTCCGAGGAAGAGCGCGTACAGCGACCACAGCAAGGCTGCGAGGGTGCCCATCGAGACGAGCGTGTCCATCGTCGCCGCGCCGTGGCGGAGGTTCGTCCACGCCGCGCGGTGGAAGGGCAAGGCGCCCCAGACGATCACCGGCGCGGCCAGCGCCAGCGACGCCCACTGCCAGTACGTGAACTGCAGCGCCGGGATCATCGCCAGCGCGATGACCGGCACGGTCAGAACTGCGCTGACGATCAGACGGGTGCGCAGCGACGAGAGCTCCGGGTCGGGCGGCGTGTCGTCCTCGCCCGCCGGCTGCGGTGGTGCGGGGAGCTTCGCGGTGTATCCCGCCTTCTCCACCTCGGCGATCAGCACCTCGGCGTCGAAACCGTCTGGAACGGCGACCCTGGCCTTCTCCGTGGCGTAGTTCACCGTGGCCGATACGCCGTCGAGCCGATTGAGCTTCTTCTCGATGCGTGTCGCGCAGGAGGCGCAGGTCATGCCGCCGATCTCCAGCTCGACGCCGGCCGCCGGGGATGCTGCCGATGCTGCGGTGCTCATCGTGGGTCCTTCGCTTCTCTGTCGCGCGGCTCAGTGGCCGTGCGACTCCTCATCGGCATCCGAGTCGTCGGTGTCATCTGCCGGCGACGGGGATGCCGTGGCGGATGCCGATGCGTCCACCACGAACGATGCCGTGCGCACCTCGCCGCCGATCTGGAAGTCGAGGTACAGGAAGTAGCGCCCTGCTGTCGGGGCTTCGGCCATGAAGGCGATCTCCGGTCCGGCCGTGGTGCCAGGGGCAGGATCATCGCCCTCGGCGTGAACGTGCAAGTAGGCGAGGTCGCCCTCGCGCAGCGCGACCAGGTGTCCGAACGCGCCCAGATAGGGCTCGAGGGTCGTGACGGGCTCGCCATCGCGCGCCACGGAAAGCGTCAGATCGCTCATGCTGCCGGCCCGGAGATCGCCCGTCAGCGTCACCGTGTATCCATCGACCTCTGCCGTGCGATCCGCTACGGAGGCCACGGGCGCGTAGTCGCCGGCGACCTCGACGGTCCTGCTCAGCGTCACGCCCTCCCCGCCTGCGGCGGTGAAGTCCGCGTAGACGCGATAGGTGCCTGCCTCGTCCCATCGCCAGGGCAGCGACCACGTGCCGGTGTGCTCGTCGAGGACGGGATGCACATGCCGGAACAGTGCTCCGTCGCTGCGCACCACGATGAGGTGCAGCTGCTTCTCGTGCGCGGTCTCGAAGCGCGTCAGCGCGGTGCCCTTCCCGTCGAGGATGCGGAAGGCGAGCTCGCCGTCCTCACCTGTCGCGCCCGGGGCGGCGACGGGGGAGAGCAGGTAGCCGCCCGCGGCGAGCGACGACCCGGGCAGGGCCGACTCGCGACCGGGTGCCGAGCCCTCGTCGGTCGATTCATGCTCTGACATGCTCATCGCCTCCTCCTGGTCTGTCGTGTCGGGGGCTGGGGCGATCGCCGCCGCGAGGCCGAACGCCGCCGCGAAGACCGCGACGGCCCCCGCGGCGTACAGGCCGAGCCTGCCGGCGGCGTTCATCAGACCCGCTCCGCCGAGTATCCGGCCTCGTCGACGGCGGCGAGAACGGCGGCGTCATCGATGGGTCCGCCCGCTCGGACGATCAGCCTGCCGGTGGTGGCGCTCACCTCGATGTCCTCGACACCGGCGAGCTGCTCGACCTCTTCGCGTACCGAGAGCTCGCAGTGGCCGCAGGTCATCCCGGTCACCCGGTACTCGTTCGTCGTCGACATGGTTTTCCTCCGTGATCGTTCCCGCTCGATGTAGATACCCCAGTAGGGTATGCGATACAGTGTAACCCATACCCCAGGGGGGTATTCCATAGGGAGTGGATTTCATGTCGGAGCACATCGCGCACGAGCACCATGGCACGCCGGGTGGGCATCACAGGCACGCAGACCCTGCGCGGCACCACGGCGAGGACCACGCCGGCCACACCGGTCATGCAGGCCACGCCGATCACGCCGGTCGATTCCGCACCCTGTTCTGGATCCAACTCCTCCTCGCGGTGCCCGTGGTCGCGAGCTCGGGCATGTTCGCGATGCTCATCGGCTACCAGGTGCCCTCCTGGGCGTCCTGGATCGCCCCCGTGCTCGGCACCGTGATGTACCTCTGGGGAGGGTGGCCCTTCCTCACCGGCGCCGTGCAGGAGGTCCGCTCTCGTGCCCCGGGGATGATGCTCCTCGTCGCCCTCGCCATCACGGTCGCCTTCCTCGCCTCCTGGGGTGCCACCCTCGGGATGCTGCACCACGAGCTCGAGTTCTGGTGGGAGCTCGCGCTGCTGATCGTGATCATGCTGCTCGGGCACTGGATCGAGATGCGCTCGCTCGCCCAGACCGGGTCCGCGCTGGACGGCCTCGCGGCTCTGCTTCCCGACGAGGCCGAGCGCGTCGAGGGGGCCGAGATCGTGCGGATATCCCCCGCCGAGCTCCGCGTCGGAGATGTCGTCGTCGTCCGACCGGGCGCGAGCGTGCCCGCCGACGGCAGCATCATCGACGGACGCGCCGACATGGACGAGTCGATGATCACCGGCGAATCGCGCCCCGTGCAACGAGGGGTGGGCGATCCGGTCACCGCAGGCACCGTGGCGACCGATTCAGGGCTGCGGGTGCGGATCACGGCCGCCGGTGACGACACCGCCCTCGCCGGCATCCAGCGGCTCGTCGCCGAAGCGCAGAACTCGACGTCGCGCGCGCAGCGCATCGCCGACCGCGCCGCCGCGCTGCTGTTCTGGTTCGCGCTCGCCGCCGCGGTGCTCACGGCGGTCGTCTGGACGATCGCCGGCCGCCCAGACGACGCCGTCATCCGCACGATCACCGTGCTCGTGATCGCCTGCCCCCATGCGCTCGGCCTCGCGATCCCGCTGGTGGTATCGATCGCCACCGAGCGCGCCGCACGCGGGGGAGTGCTCGTGAAGGATCGCCTCGCGCTGGAGAGCATGCGCACCGTCGACACCGTGCTCTTCGACAAGACGGGCACGCTCACGAAGGGCGAGCCGACGCTCACCGCCGTCGCGCCCCTGGCCGGTTTCGACGAGGACGCCGTGCTGGCGCTCGCCGCCGCCGCGGAGGCGGACAGCGAGCATCCGCTCGCGAAGGCCATCGTGCGGGCCGCCGCCGACCGCGATCTGCCCGTACCGCAGGCGTCCGGCTTCCGCTCCTCGCCCGCCGTCGGTGTCACCGCGGCGGTGGACGAGGCCGAGATCCGCGTCGGAGGTCCGCGGCTGCTCGACGAGGTCGGCGTCGCCGAGGTGCCTACGGCCGCGGCATGGCGCGACGAGGGGGCGATCATCCTGCACGTGCTGCGCGACGGCGTCGTAATCGGCGGTCTGCGCCTGGCGGACGAGGTGAGGCCGGAGTCCAGGGATGCCGTCGACGCGCTGCACGCGCTCGGCGCCCAGGTCGTCATGATCACGGGCGATGCCGAGGCGGTGGCGCACGCCGTCGCCGCGCGGCTCGGCATCGACAAGGTCTATGCGCAGGTGCGTCCGGAGGACAAGGTGCACGCGGTCGCCGAGCTGCAGCGGCGGGGCCGCAGGGTGGCCATGGTCGGCGACGGCGTCAACGACGCCCCCGCCCTCGCGCAGGCGGACGTCGGCATCGCGATCGGCGCAGGCACCGACGTCGCGATCGCCTCCGCGGGGGTGATCCTCGCCGGATCCGATCCGCGCTCGGTCGTCTCGGTCATCCAGCTCTCGCGCGCCGCGTACCGCAAGATGACGCAGAACCTGTGGTGGGCGGCCGGCTACAACCTGCTGTCGGTTCCGCTGGCGGCCGGAGTGCTCGCGCCCATCGGATTCGTGCTGCCGATGTCCGTCGGGGCGATCCTCATGTCGGCGTCGACCGTGGTCGTCGCCCTCAACGCGCAGCTCCTGCGCCGCATCGACCTCGACCCCGCGGCACGCGATACCGTGAGGGCATGATCGAGGCCCTCCGCACCTTCGGGCGCATCCTCGCCGCGCACTGGCCATGGCTCATCGCCTGGTACCTCGCCGGCGAGGCCGTGCACAGGGTCACGCTCCTGCTCGCGGGGTTCGTCGGCGGGTACACGACGCTGGGCGGGCTGCTCCTCCTGCCGCTCGCGGTCGCCGCACGGCTCATCTCCTACGTCGCGATGTACCTGATCGTGCGGCCATCCCTGCCGGGTGCCGCGCTCGCCGACTCCGGCGGCTACCGCGGCTTCGCCCGTGCGGTGCTGGTCTCGATCCTGCCGTTCTTCGCGTTCTATGCCGCCTGGGGCATGCTCGACGCCGACCGCAACGAGTTCTTCACGATCGCCAGCGGGATCGCCCTGGCTGAGACCGGGTACGGGGCGGAGGCGATCGGAGACCGCGGCGGATTCGTCTCCGTCGGGGCGCTCTCGGTCAGCGTGCTCGTCATCGCCCTGGTGCTGCGGCTCGTGCTGTCGCGGTACCAGAGCAGGCTCCCGGCGTGGACGCACGCGCTCGCCGCGTACACCGAGGTGCTCTGGACGTTCATGCTGTTCACGCTGGTCGGCCAATGGTGGGCCGGGGTGCGCGAATGGCTGTCGGGCCGGGTCGGGGCGAGCTGGCTGCAGGGCATCGGCGACTGGTTCGCGGCGAACGTCGCCCCGGTCGCGGTGGTCTGGGAGATCGGCTCCTGGCTGGTCGGCATCCTGATCGCCGTCGTCATCATCCCAGCGGCATGGCTCACGGTCGCCGGCGTGATCTACGGAACGAGCTTCGGCGCCGAGACGGCGCTCGGTGAACGGTGGACGCAGGCGGAGCGCGGCGCGGCGAGCACGCTCGCGCGCACTCTGGTGCTGCGGCTGGAGTCGCTCTGGGCGGCCGTCGCGGTGATCTGGCGCGGCGGCCCCCTGCTCTTCGGCTGCACGGCGCTCGCCTACGCGCTGTGGGCGCTTCTCGAGCGCTCGGGATCGCGCCTGGTGCTGCAGCTCATCGGAGGGCGGGACGAGGCCTTCTGGGAGGCGCTGCTGCCGCTGATCCTCGTCGGCATCGCCGCGCTGGTCGAGCCGCTGCGCGTCGCCGTCGTCGCCACGGCGTACGACGCCGTGATCCGCCGCCCCGAGGCGGGGCTGGACACCGGGGCGGGGCTCGCCTCAGGGCTCGATGTCGAAGCGGGCGACGACGTCTCCCTCGCCGGGGACGTCGAGGACGAAGGGCCCGTCGGCGTCATCGGGAACCAGGAAGACGGCGAGGATCTCGTAGGGCGCTGACTCCGCGATGCACGAGGGCTCGCCCTCGTCGTACGGCACGTCGATGAGGTCGTCGGCATCCAGCCAGCTCCGGCCGCCTCCTGGCTCGCGGAGCACGAAGAGCCCGCACATCGTCGCGTCGGCGCCGCCGCTGGAGCGCATGCGGATGCTCAGCGAGCGGGACCCGTCGGCGACCTCGAACTCGTCCCACCGCGCCCCGGTGAGGCTGAGCTCCTGCCCGGCGACGGCGACGGGGCCGTCTGCCTCGATGACCGTCTTCCGCTCCGCCTCGACCACGGGCAGGACGTCGAGCCAGACGTGGACGCCGACGACGGCGACCGTCGCGACGGCGAGCGCGATGAGACCGCGGGCCTGCGGGCGCGACCGGGTCATGGCATCCCCTCCACCACCGGTTCGGCGATCTCGACGCTCGTCTCGCGGTCCGCGTCGGTCAGATCGAGCGGGATGACCACCACGTCGTCGAGATGCGGCGTCGCGTACGGCAGCGAGAGTCGCAGCTCGGCGGAGTCGGTTTCGAGCGCCGGCGGCAGCTCGAAGACGAGCATCCCGGTCGTATCGATGCCGACGCGCAGATCGGTGTTCACGAGCGTGGTGCCGGCCCGCTCGCTCGCGAGGTACTCGCGGTCGCCGATCACGAGCTTCGCCAGGCGCAACTGCGCATCCTCCTCGTCGTGCGGGGCGGACACCGAGAGCCGGAGCACCAGCCAGTTGCCGTCGGCCGACCAGCCGTCGTCCTCGACCGTGATGTGGTCGGCGAACAGCGACTCGTGCACCTGGGCGGTCAGGGTGCGCGAGGAGACCGCCTCGCCGGCGGCGCCGTGCACGAGGAAGGCCCCGGTCAGCGACTCGGGTCCAGGAGTCAGCGCGGTCGCCACCCCCGCCGCGAGCACCAGAGCGGTTCCGGCCAGCCACGGTGCGGCCCGCCTCATCCGAGGCCTCCGAGGCTTCCGAGGTCGACCCGGGCGACGAGGGCGGCCTGCTCCCACGTGATGACATCCGAGCCGAGGATGATCTGTCCGCTGCGGATCCGTGCCTCGTGCACGTCGAGCGCGATGCCCTCCACGGCATCCGCCTCGCTGACGGGCCACGCGATCGTCACCTCGGCGGGCACCTCGGGCTGGAGGACGACGGAGCCGGCCGAGCCGTCGGTGAGCCAGGTGGATGCGCTTGCGACGGGTTCCGCGCCAGACAGTGCGAGCAGGGGCTCTGCGGCGTTGACGAGACGCGAGGAGATGCGGTCGGACGTCGTGTCGAGCCCGATGGGGCGGTCCGTGAGGTTCTCCAGGCGCAGAGTGACGACGAGAAGCGCTTCGCCGGGTTCGGCCTCGAGGAACTCCTCCTCGACGGCATCCGCGAAGGTCGCATCGAGGACGGTCACCGCATGCGTCGGCAGGCGGATCTCCTCACCCAGCGCCATGTCGGCGGGGCGTGACACACTCTCGTCGAGTCCGCCGAGGGCGACGACGGCTCCCGAGGCGGATGCTGCGACGGCCACGGCGATCCAGACGGGGACCGCTCGGCGGCCGAACGCGCGGCGCAGCGGAGCCGTGGCATCGCGCAGCCGGCGGCCCGCTCCTCGCCCCTCGATCACGAGGCCAGCCTAGGGGGTGCGTGTTGTGCCGAGTGCGCAGCCCGGGGTATCGTGCTCGTGTGTCCCTGACCTGTCGTTGTTGTCGCTGAGCGCCTCCGCTCGCCATCGACCGACCCCAGAACACCTGCGCCCCGCGGCGCTCTTCCCGTGAGGAACCTCCCGTGCGTTACGCCAACCACATCGCCGAACTCGTCGGCTACACCCCGCTCGTCCGCCTGAACGCGGTCACCGCAGGCGTCCGTGCCACCGTGCTCGCCAAGGTGGAGTACTTCAACCCCGGCGGCTCCGCGAAGGACCGCATCGCGGCATCCATCATCGACGCCGCCGAGCACGACGGCCACCTGAAGCCGGGCGGCACCATCGTCGAGGCCACGAGCGGCAACACCGGCGTCGGCCTCGCCCTCATCGCCCTGCAGCGCGGATACCGGATGGTGTTCGTCGTGCCGGACAAGTTCGACGGCGCGAAGGTCGCGACGCTGCGCGCCTACGGCGCCGAGGTCGTCATCACCCCGACGAACGTTCCGCCGAGCGATCCGCGCTCGTACTACAGCGTGGCGGCTCGCCTCGCCGCCGAGATCCCCGGCGCCTTCAACCCGAACCAGTTCGCGAACCAGAACGGTCCGCGCGGGCACTTCCAGACCACGGGCCCCGAGATCTGGACCGACACCGACGGCACCGTCACGCACTTCGTCGCCGGCATCGGCACCGGCGGAACGATCAGCGGCACCGGCCGCTATCTGAAGCAAGCCAGCTCCGGCGCCGTGCGCGTGATCGGCGCCGACCCTGAGGGCTCGATCTACTCCGGCGGACCCATCCACTCGTACCACGTGGAGGGCGTCGGAGAGGACTTCATGCCCGAGACCTTCGACGCCTCGGTCGTCGACGGCTACGAGATGGTCTCGGATGCCGAGTCGTTCGCCATGACCCGCAGGCTCGCGGCGGAGGAAGGGCTGTTCGTCGGCGGCTCCAGCGGCATGGCCGTCGTCGCCGCCCTCCGGGTCGCAGAGAAGCTCAGCGAGGACGACGTGGTCGTCGTGCTGCTGCCGGATCACGGTCGCGGCTACCTCGACAAGGTCTACGACGACGCCTGGCTCGCCGAGCGAGGCTTCGCCGTGCCCGAGCCGCAGCGCTCCCAGGCCGTCGCGGACGTCGAGGCCATCCTGGCCTGACGCTTCGCCGGCACCTCCTTCGTCGAAACCCACCGCCCGCCCTGTGCGTGCGGCGGGTTTCTGCGTGTCCTCGCGCCGCGGGAAGGCAGAGTCGCTCCACGGGTTTGAAAGCGGTTTCTGAATCTCCTTCTTGACACTGCGAATCGGATGCGCGAGAGTATAAAAACCGGTTTCAAGAAAGCGTTTCCTGAGTCGTGCTGAGCACGACCTCTACGAAGGAGTAGACACATGACACAGCAGTCCTGGGTCCGCACGATCGGCCTGGTCTCCGGCCTCGTCGTCGTCGCGGCCGGCCTCTCCGCCTGTTCCCCCGGAACAGCCGACGACAACCCCACCTCCGGGGCGGGCGCGACCTGCGACCCCGAGGCCGACGTCACGATCACGGTCGGCGAGCGCCCGACCTCCGACCAGGCGGCAACGCTCGAGGCGTGGGAGAACTCCATCGCCGCCTTCGAGGATCTCCACCCCAACATCACCATCGAGGATGAGGAGACCGCCTACGACGTCTCCACCTTCTCGGCTCTCCTCGTCGGCGGAACGCTGCCGACCACGCTCCAGGTTCCCTTCACCGACATCCAGGCGCTCATCTCGCGCGGCCAGGCCGCCGACATCACCTCCTACGTCGAGGACGACGAGGTGCTCAGCCAGCTCAACCCGCAGCTGACCGCGGTCACCCAGGACGGCGACGGCAGCACCTTCGGCATCGTCCGTGCCGCGTACACGATGGGCCTCATCTACAACCGCTCGCTGTTCGCGGACGCCGGCCTCGACCCGGACGCCCCGCCCACGACCTGGGACGAGACGCTCGAAGCGGCCACGGCGATCACCGAGAAGACCGGCGAGACCGGCTTCATCATCCCGACCACCGGCAACGTCGGCGGCTGGCTGCTCACCTCGATGGCGTACTCCAACGGCGACGTCGTCCAGGAAGCAGACGGCGACACCACGACGGTGACCCTCGACACGGACGGCATGCAGGCCAGCCTGCAGTTCCTGCACGACGTGCGCTGGGACGCGAACGCCGCCGGCGCGAACTTCCTGCTCGACAACAACGGCTCCCGTGACGACATCGCCGCCGGCTACATCGGACAGACGCTCAACGGCGCCAACCTCTACAACAGCCTCGTGGTCGGTCGCGGCATGCCCAAGGACGACTTCGGGCTCGCCCCGTTCCCGGCATCCGATGACGCGGTCGGCGTCCTCGGCGGCGGCAACATCCAGTGGTACAACCCCTCCGCCACCCCCGACCAGCTCTGCGCGGCCCTGGAGTGGACCAAGTACTACTTCCTGAACCGCTACGTCGACGAGGACGCCGCCGTGGCGTGGGCCGAGTCCCAGGTCGCCGACGACCTCCCCGTCGGGCTGCCCGAGGTCCCCGTCGTCTCCGACGAGCAGTACGCCCAGTTCCTCGGCTGGATCGAGCCGTACATCAACGTCCCGCGCGAGAACTACACGGCGTACATCGACAGCCTCGCGGATGCCGTGATCGTCCCCGAACCGGCGAAGAAGGCGCAGGAGCTGTACGCGGCCCTCGACCCGGTCGTCCAGGCCGTCCTCACCCGAGAGGACGCCGACATCACCGAGCTGCTGCAGACCGCCCAGGCCCAGGTCCAGGACCTGGTCGACGCCGAGTGATCCGCTGACGCATCCGTGATCAAGAGGAGGAGCACCATGTCCGCATCCGTCGTCGAAGACGCCCCCGCGCAGGCGGTCGGGTCCGTCGAAGTCGGTGCTCCTCCTCGGCGAGCCCGCCGCACCCCCCTCGAGGCCCTCACCCGGTGGTCTCGCAGCGGCGGGTTCGCCACCCTTCTCGTCTTCGTCCCGCTGCTGGTCACCTTCGGCTACTTCGCCTGGTGGCCGATCCTGAAGAGCCTCATCCTCGCCTTCCAGAAGACCGACCTCTTCACGGAGCCGACCTGGGTCGGCCTCCGAAACTTCGAACGGGTGCTCGCCGATCCTCTGCTGTGGACGGCGGCGGGCAACACCGTGTGGTTCGCCGTGCTCGCGCTGCTGATCGGCTTCCCGCTGCCGATCCTCGGCGCCATCGCGATGGCGGAGCTCCGGCGCACACGGCAGATCGCGAGCGTGCTCGTCTACCTGCCGGTGATCATCCCGCCCGTGGTCAGCGTGCTGCTGTGGAAGACGTTCTACGAGCCGAGCGAGTCAGGCCTGTTCAACACCGTGCTCGGCTGGTTCGGGGCGGGGCCCGTCGGGTGGCTGCAGGACCCGGCGTTCGCGATGCCGGGCATCGTCATCCAGTCGACCTGGGCGACCGCGGGAACGGCCACGATCATCTACCTCGCCGCGATCATGTCGGTGCGCACCGAGCTGTACGACGCCGCCGAGGTGGACGGCGCCTCGGTCCTGCGCCGCATCTGGCACGTGACGCTCCCGCAGCTGCGCAGCGTGATCCTGCTCATGCTGCTCCTGCAGATCATCGGCACCATGCAGGTGTTCACCGACCCGTTCGTGATGACCGGCGGCGGGCCGGAGAACCGCACCGTGACCCTCCTCATGCTCATCTACAACTACGCGTTCCTGTCCGGAGATTTCGGCAAGGCCACCGCTCTCAGCCTCCTGCTCGCGCTGGTGCTCGGCGTGATCTCCGTCATCTACCTCCGCCTCACGAAGAAGTGGAGCCAGTCATGACCTCCCTCACCTCGACCGTCCGCCAGATCGCCCGCAAGCGCAGGGACGAGCAGGATGCGGAGGACCGCACCAACGTCTCCGACCTCGACCGGCGCCGCCCCGGAGTCCGGATCACGATGGTGGTCATCGCCGTCGTCGTGGTCGGCGCGCTCGCCGTGATGTCCGCCGGCCCGCTGCTCTGGCTGTTCAAGTCGGCGCTGTCCACGAGCCAGGACATCCTGCGCGATCCGTTCGGCTGGTGGCCGAGCGGCGTGCAGTGGCAGAACCTCGCGGATGCCTGGGAGAAGATCCGCATCGGGCAGTACCTGCTGAACACGATCTGGATGACCCTCGGATGCTGGTTCTTCGGCCTCCTCGTCGCCGTCACCGGCGGCTACGGCATCGCGATCCTGAAGCCGAAGTACGCCGGCGTCGTCAACGCCGCCGTGCTCGCGACGCTGTTCATCCCCGGGGTCGTCTCGCTCATCTCGCTGTACGTCACGGTGCTCGACGTGCCCCTCATCGGGGCGAACCTCGTCAACACCTTCTGGGCGGTGTGGCTGCCCAGTGCAGCGAGCGCCTTCAACGTGCTGCTCGTCGCACGGTTCTTCGACGGCCTCCCCAAGGACGTCTTCGAGGCGGCGAGGATCGACGGCGCCGGTGTGTTCCGCGTGCTCTGGTCGATCGTCCTGCCGATGTCCAGGCCCGTGCTCGGCGTCGTCTCGCTGCTCACGATCGTCGCGGCGTGGAAGGACTTCCTGTGGCCGCTGCTCGTGCTCCCCTCGCCCGAGCTGCAGCCGCTGTCGGTCGGCCTCTATCGCATCAGTGACACGGCCCCGACGAGCCTGCTCATGGCAGGGATGTTCATCTCCGTCATCATCCCCGTCCTCCTGTTCGTCCTCTTCCAGAAGCAGTTCCTCCGCAGCGCCGGCCAGGCCGGCGCGATCAAGGGCTGAGCGACGGCGCTCGGTCCGGAAAGCGAGAACCATGCGCATCCGGCGACTCATCGCGGCCTCCACGGCCGTGCTCCTCACCGCCGTCCTGTTCGCCTCGACGCCGATCGCGGCACAGGCGAGCATCGCGGAATCCGACTCCTTCGAAGGGTGGACGACGACGGTCTCCGGCTCGCCGGACTTCATCGTCTCGGCCGACGAGGAGAACGTCCATGACGGAGCGGCCTCGGCACGCATCCGATACGACACCCCGTACTCGAACAGCTACGTCGACCTGCGGCAGTCCATCAGGGCGAACGGCGGGACGACGTACGCGATGAGCGCCTGGGTGCGCACCGAGGATCTCTCCTCCTCGAGCGCGGCCTACGTCGTGCTCAGCGGCGACCACTCCCAGCGGGTCGAGCTGCCGGCCGGCACATCGGAGTGGACCAAGCTGGAGTGGAGCTACACCCAGCCCGCGGGGAGCATGACGTTCGTCATGCGACTGCTCGTCCGCGGCGTCGGCACGGTGTGGGTGGACGACGTGCGGATGGTCGCCCAGGGCGCGGATGCGAACCTCGTTATCAACGGCTCCTTCGAGGAGCACGACCCGCCGCCCGGCACTCTCGCCTTCTCGGACACCGCGCTGGTCTACACCGCCGGGGAGGCATCCCTCGGGGTCACGACGCTCGGCACGGAGGTCGACTGGGAGGTGCGGGCGGCCTCCGGGCAGCGCGTCGATGCCGGACAGGAGACCGCGTCTGCGGGGGAGGCGTCGATCGACCTCGCGGGCCTGCCGGTCGGCCACTACCGGATCAGGATGACGATCGACGAGCCGGTCGTCGCCGTGCGCGAAGCGGCGCTGTCGATCGTCTCGGCGACCGAGGCCTCCGGTGAGAGCCCCGTCGGCCTCGCCGTGCACGTCAATCGCTACTCGGTCGACCAGGTGGATGCGCTGATGGCGCCGCTGGGCGCCGGCTCGCTGCGCGAGGGGCCGTCGTGGGACACCATCGAGACCTCTCCCGGCGTCTACGAGTTCCCCGCGCTGTTCGACGCGCAGATCGCTGCGGCGAAGGCCAGAGGCGAGCGGCCGCTCGTCATCCTGGCGTACTTCAGCCGCTGGTACGACGAGGGGAAGACCCCGAGCTCCCCGGAGGGCATCCAGGCCTTCGCCGCCTACGCGGCCGCCGCGGCAGAGCACTACGGGCCGGACGTCGACTACGAGATCTACAACGAGTTCAACCACTCCTTCAACACGGGAGCGTGCGGGATGACCGCCGCGTGCTACGAGCAGCTCCTCGAACCGGCGGCGGCGGCGATCCACGCGGCGGCCCCCGGCGCGAGGGTGGTCGGTCCTGTCCTCGCCGGCGCGGACTGGACGTTCTTCGAGGAGCTCTTCGCCCTCGGCGCCCTCGAGCACCTGGATGTGGTGAGCTATCACACCTACGACTTCCCCGTCGCTCCCGAGGGCAAGACCGAGGCCGGCGTCGCGCGACTGCGCGGGCTCATCGAGGAGTACGCCCCGGAGGGCGCCGACATCCCCATCTGGCTCAGCGAGCACGGCTGGCCGACGACGACCGGCGGTACGACGGAGCAGGAGCAGGCGGCGTACTACCTGCGCTCGGCCGCGCTGCTGGAGGCCGCCGGCATCGAGAAGATCGTGTTCTACGAGCTCATCGATTCCGGCGCCAACCCGGCCGAGCAGGAACACAACTTCGGCATCGTCAGCAGGCCCACCGACGGCGGCACCGCGCTCTCGCCCAAACCGGGTTACTCGGCGCTGGCGGCGTTCATCCGGCTGACCGCCGGACGGGAGCTCGTCGGCGTCGAGACCGTGGGCGACGTGCGCATCGCGACGTGGACGGGGGATGCCTCATCCGACACCGTCAGGATGCTCTGGGCGCCGGACGGCCACGGGGTGGTGCGCACTCAGATCGGCGCGTCGGCACGGCTCGTCAACACGGACGGGCGCGAGTGGCGGGTGCGCCCGAACGGACCGCTCGAGCTCGCGCTGAGCGGCGACCCCGTCTTCGTCGTCGGGGCCTCGGGTGCGCCCGCGGCAGCCGAGGCCGCCGTCTCCGTCGCCACGCCCGCGGAGATCGCGCTGGATGCGGGAGCGGACGTCCCCGTGCAGGTGGATGGATCGGCCCTCGCGCTCACCGGGAGCGTGACCGTCGCGGGCCCCGTGGGTGCCGCAGCCGCCCTCCCCGCCACGGGCTCGCAGTACACCGGAACACTCGCCCTCGCCCCCTTCCGCGATCTCGGGCTCATGCCCCTCTCGTACACCGTGCGGCAAGGCGACGGCGTCGTCGCCTTCGTCGACGCCGAGACGGAGGTGGTGACCAATCCCGTGCTCGCCTTCGGCCCGGTGGCCGCCGGGAGCACGGTCGACCAGGTGCTGGACGTGCGCAGCCTCGCCGGCGCGGGAGACGTTGCGCTCAGCGACATGGCGTGGCGGATCGGCGGGCAGGAGGGCGTGCTCGACACGGTGACGGTGCCGGGTGGCGAGAGCCGTTCCATCCCCATCCCCGTCGACGGCATCGCCGACTGGGCGCCCGTCGACTACGAGATCACGGCGGTCGCCGAGGGCGCCACGCGCACGCTCAGCGGCACGACCGTGTCGGCCCCGATCGCGGCGACGTCCGCGGGCGCGGACAGCGTGAGCATGACCGAGCACGGTGCTTACGTCGCGATCGCCGGCCAGGCCCCGGATCAGGCGGATCTGGATCCGGAGTTCGCTCTGAGCTGGAGCTCGGAAGGCCTGCGCATCCGCGTCGACGTGCAGGACGACGACCACACGGCGGCGGCCACCGTCGATCGGCTGTGGAGCGGTGATTCCGTGCAGTTCGCCGTCGCCCGCGGGCTTCCGGGAGAGGCCACCGCATCGCGCGTGGAGTTCGGCGCGTTCCTCGGCACGGACGGACCCGGCGTCTACCGGTACACCGCGCCGGTGGGCACGCAGACCACGGTCTCGGCGGAGATCGATCGCACCGGCACGACGACGGGCTACGACCTGCTCGTGCCGTGGGGGGAGCTCGGCATCGATCCCGCAGACGGCGCGTTCTCGTTCTCCCTCCTCGTCAACGACAACGACGGCGGAGTCAGGCAGGGCTTCTACGAATGGGGTAGCGGCATCGGGTCGTCGAAGAACGCCGCGCTGTTCCTGCCCGTCGTGCCGATGCCGGCCGCCGCTGTGGCATCCGCCATCTTCGTGGACGGGCAGGAGCTCGCGGGATTCGACGCAGCGACGACCGAGTACGAGATCGGCGCGCTCGCCGGAGGGCCGCTGCCGGTCATCAGCGCCACGGCCCAGGACGGGGCCGAGATCGAGATCGTCCAGGCGGCAGCGGCGCCCGGCAGTGCGGTGGTGACCGTCTCGCAGGATGGACGGCCGAGCACCACCTACACGGTCGCCCTCCGACGTGACGTCGGCGACGACGCGGCGGCTGCGGCATCCGTCACCGGCATCTGCGTGGACGACCGCGCGGCGCTGCGCGTCGTGGTCGAGAACACCGGGCCGTTCGCAGAGGACGTCAGGGCGACGACGACGTTCGACGATCAGAAGAAGGCACGGCTCGCCGCCGGTGACACCGTCGAGCTGACCCTCGCCACGGATGATGCGGTGCTCTCGGCCGGCGACGTCCGCATCGCGGCCTACGTCCCGTACGCGGCGCCCGACCGAGCCGCCTCCTACGCGGAGTTCCGCATCCCCAGCCCCGCGGTGGATTGCACCGCGCCGAAGCCATGACCCTGCAAGGAGCGCCTGCCCCGATGTCCCATCCCACCCGCTACGCCCTCGTCGGCACCGGCTCCCGCGCACAGGTCTACCTCGACGCGATCATGCAGCGTCACGAGTCTGCCCTGCTCGTCGCCTGGGCGGACACGAACGCCGGACGCCTGGACTGGAACGAGGAGCGCTGGATCGAGGTGGATGCCGTGGTGCCGCAGCGCTTCGACGTCGCCGACCTCGAGAGCGCCGTCGGCCGGTTCGACATCGACCGCGTGATCGTCGTCGCACCCGACTTCGCGCATGCCGATCTCGTCGTCGCCGCGCTCGACGGGGGAGCGGACGTCATCGTCGAGAAGCCGCTCACGATCGATGAGGACGGTGTGCGGCGCATCGCGGATGCCGTGGAGCGCACGGGTCGGGACGTGACCGTCACTTTCAACTACCGCTACTCCCCGCGCAACAGCGCACTGCGTGAGGTCATCGCCAGCGGGGAGATCGGCGAGGTCACCTCGGTGAGCTTCGACTGGATGCTCGACACCTCGCACGGCGCGGACTACTTCCGCCGGTGGCACCGGCAGAAGACGAACTCCGGCGGGCTGCTCGTGCACAAGTCCTCCCACCACTTCGACCTCGTCGGCTGGTGGCTCGGCGATGTGCCCGAGCGGGTGTACGCCAGCGGCGGGCTGAAATTCTACGGCGCCGACAACGCGCGACGGCGGGGCCTCGGTCAGGGGCCCGCACGCGGGTCCGACGACGCCGCGGGCGGAGACCCGTTCGCGCTCGACCTGCGCGCGCACGAGGTGCTTCGCGGTCTCTACTACGACCAGGAGGGGCATGACGGCTACCTGCGTGATCGGAACGTCTTCGACGAGGGGATCACGATCGAGGACAACCTCGCCGTCATCGTCGACTACGTCGGCGGCGCGACCCTGAACTACAGCCTCAATGCCCACTCGCCCTGGGAGGGATACCGGGTCGCCGTGAACGGCACACGGGGACGCGCCGAGCTGACGGTCGTGGAGCGGGGAGCCATCCTCCTCGATGACGACGGTCGCGTGCGGGTCATCGATCCCAGCGCCACGCCGGAGGACGTCGCCCAAGAGACGGGGCGCCCCGTCGGCGAGCACCTCGTGGTCCAGGCGCATTTCGCGGCCGCGCAGGAGCGGGACATCCCGGTCGTCGAGGGCGGCCACGGCGGAGCCGACGCCGCTTTGATGTCCGATGTCTTCGACGGGGCAGGCGAGGACCCGCTCGGATGCGCCGCATCCTGGCAGGACGGCGTGCGCGCCCTCTCCGTCGGCGTCGCGGCGAACCGCTCCCTGGCGACCGGCATGCCCGTCGTCGTCCGCGAACTCGACTTCGGCCCCGCGAGCCCGCTGGTCCGGCATGCGCACGCCTAGAATCTCGAAGATGTCGACTCAACGGATCGTTCGGCTGAGCGACGTCGCCACCGTCGCCGGAGTGTCGTTGGCGACGGCGTCGAAGGCCCTCAACGACAGCCCTCTCGTGTCGGCCGCCACCAAGGCCAGGGTGCGGGAGGTCGCGGCGCGGCTCGACTTCCGTCCGAACGCCCTCGCGCAGTCCTTCGCCTCAGGGCGGAGCCAGGTGATCGGGGTGCTCACGCACCGCGCCAGCAGCAGCTTCGCTCGTCTGGTCGTGATGGGGGCCGTCGTGGAGCTCGGCGATCGCGAGCGGGCCGCGCTCGTGCTGGACGGTCGGATCCGCGTGCAGCAGGAGATGGCCGAGAGCATCCGGAAGCTCCGCGACCGACGCATCGACGGGCTCCTCGTCGTCGGCGCCGGTCATCGGCAGGCGATGCCGTCCGTGACGCATCAGTTCGAGGTGCCCGTCACCTATGCGTACACATCGTCGGATGCGCAGGACGACGTGACCTATCTGCCGGATGACGAGGCGGCGGGCTATCTCGCGACCCGGCATCTCATCGAACGAGGGCGCACCCGTATCGCGCACGTCACCGCCGAGGAGACGAACATCCCCACCGCACGTCGGGAGGTGGGGATGCGGCGCGCGCTCGAAGAGGCCGGGTTGAAGCCGGTGAGCACCGTGCACGGGAACTGGCGTCGGGAGTGGGGTGTCGCCGGTACCGAGCGCCTGCTCGATGAGGGCGTCGTGTTCGACGCGATCTTCTGCGGCAACGACCACATCGGCTTCGGCGTGCTGGAGGCGCTGGCCGCGCGTGGACTCTCCGTTCCTGACGATGTCGCCGTCGTCGGGGTGGACAACTGGGAGGAGGTGATCGTCGACCAGGAGCTGCGGCGCCTGACGACGATCGACCTCGATCTCACAGGGCTCGGTCGCAGGGCCGCCGCGAATGTGGTCGACCCCCAGGGGGAACCGGGAGAGCGACTCATCGCACCGAGCCTCGTGCTCGGTCCGTCGAGCTGATCGCTGCGACGCCGTTCAGCCGCGCAGGACTCCGGGGATCGCCGCGAGGAACCTCTCCTCGTCGAAGTCGCCGAAGATCGTCTTCTGCAGTGCGAAGCCGGGGATGAGCGACATCAAGACCGGCGCGGTCGCCCGCGCCCACGCCGCGGGGTCGGCGCCGACGGGGAGCTGCTCGGGGTTGGCCCGGCCCCACGGCTCGAGCGTCGAGGCGATGGTCTCCCGCATCCCGCCGACGGTCTCCGCGACGAGGGTCCGCAGCTCCTGATCGACCGCGGCCTCTGCCCAGACCTGCACGACCGCGGGCATCGGCGCCTGCGTCCGGACGCCGTCGATGAGCAGCCGGGCGATATCGGCGGGGGACAGTGGGCGCCGTGAGGCCGCCCCGCTGAGCTCGGACCTGCGGTCGCCGATCACGAGCAGGGCGACGCCGCGGATGAGGTCCTGCTTGCCGCTGAAGTACCCGTAGATGGCGCCGGCGGACAGCCCTGACTCCGTGATGATGTCGACCATGGAGGTCTGCTGGTACCCGTTGCGGGTGAAGCATCTCAGGGCGGCCTCGAGGATCGCACGCCGGCGCTCCTCGCGCGTGCGCTCGCTGATCTTCGGCATCCGGCCCCCTTCGATTGACAAGCCTAGGACAGGAGGAGCATTCTATAAAGAACGAATATTCGTTTTTATTGAAAGAGGCCATCATGTCAGCTTCCGAGACCGCCGCACACACCCCGTGGGGGCGCGTGGTCGGCATCGGTGTCGCCCTCTCCCTCGTTGTCGGGGTGATCCTCCTCGCCTTCGCGTGGCCGTCGATCACGGCATCCCCGACGGATCTGCCGGTGGGCATCGTCGGAACCGATGATCAGGTCGAGCAGCTGGAGGATGCCGTCGCCGAGCAGTCGGACGGCGCTGTCGCCCTGCAGCGCTACGACGATCGCGAAGACGCCGTCGCCGCCATCGAGCAGCGCGAGGCGTACGGCGCCGTCGTGCTCGGAGCGGAGATGACGGACGCGCCGGAGGTGCTCAAGGCGACCGCCGCCAGCGCCCAGGTCGCCGCGGTCATGGACGGCCTCGCACGACAGCTCCAATCGCAGATCGACGGGAAGATCCGCACGCAGATCGAGCAGACCCTGACGCAGGCCCAGGAGGGGATGGCCGCAGCCGTCCAGGCTGCCGTGCAGGCGGCGCTGTCCGGCCGGGCCCCGACGGCGCCCGGCGATGCGGCAGCCGTCGAGCTCCCCGAGGTGACGGTCGTCGTCACCGACATCGCACCGTTCTCCGAGGATGATCCCAACGGAGCCGGACTCACCGTGGCGATGTTCCCGATGCTGCTCGGCGGGATGATGGGCGGCATCGTGCTGACCCTTCTCGTGAAGGGCACGGCTCGTCGGCTGATCGGCGTCGTGGTGTACTCCGCGGCGGCGGGACTCGTGCTCAGCGGTGTGCTGCACTCATGGCTCGGTGCGCTCCCCGCCGGCTACTGGCTGAATGCCGCTGCCCTGGCGCTCACGATCGCGGCGATCTCGGCGACCATCACAGGGCTCGGCGGGCTGTTCGGCGCTGTCGGCGTCCCGATCGGCGCCGTGCTGATGATGCTCGTCGCCAACCCGATCGCCGCAGCGACCGTTCCGGTGGAGTTCCTCGTCTCGCCGTGGGGTGCGATCGGACAGCTCATGCCTCCGGGGGCGGCCGGCACGCTGCTGCGCAGCATCTCGTACTTCCCCGACGCCGACGTGACCGCGCCATGGCTGGTGCTCGGCATCTGGACCGTCGTGGGCCTCGCACTCACCGCGGTCGATCTGCCCGCGCGGCGCACCCGTGCCGCAGAGGCCGTGTCCGAGCGCGCGGGATCGACGCAGCCTGCGGTGGCCTGAGCGTCCGGGTCGTTCTGGCTCGCCCCTATGCTGATCGGGTGAGCCAGAACGCGCGGGAGAGCACGGACCCCACGCGGCGGCTTCTGCTCAGCCCGTGGCTGTGGTCTGTGATGCTGCTCGTCGCCGCGGCCGTCTGGCTGCGGGTGACCGACGACCTCGGCTTCGCCGCGTACCTCCTGATGCTCGTCGGGGGCGTGCTGGTCGGCGTCGGGTTCGTGAACGCCACCTTCCGGATGCCGCCTCGCGCCGGTCTGCTCGTGCACCTGCTGGGTGCCGTCGCGAGCGGAGCGGCGCTGGCCGTGCTCGCCTCGATCGAATCCGCGTCGATGGACGGCGCCCCGCGCCCCGTCGTCATCGTGGTCACCGTCGTGCAGTTCGCCGCGATTCCCGCCGCAGGCTGGATCCTGATCGGACTGCTCGGCCGCATCGGCTCGGCGATCAGTGCGAGGGACGCCGCGAAGGCACCGGTACGCATCGGTCCGGCGTGGGAGGAGGAGCGGGATCGAGCAGAGCTCCGCTTCGCCGCGATCCCGCTGGACATGAAGGCGCTCACGGCGGTGATCGTCGGCGTCGTCGTGGTCGGCGGGTCGATCGTCGCCGCGGTCATGATCGCCACGGGCGATCTCGCCGAACGGCTCGGGGCGCGCATCGTGATCATCGTGATCGGCGTCCTCGTCGCTCTGCCCGCGTACGCCATCGTCAGCGCGGTGCTGCGGCGTCGTACCGTCGCCGCGACGGTCGAGATATCCCGCGACCGCTTGCGCGTGGATGCCGGGGGCATCCGCGTCGATCTCGCCCTCGACGAGGTGGACGAGCTGCTCTGGCGTCCGGACAGCGACTATGCGCGCTTCGAGGTGCGCGCAGATCGGCTCCACCTCACTCTGAACGCCGGGCTCGCGAAGGTGCCCAAGAGCGTGGCGCCGCAGCTGCCGGAGCTGACGCGTCCGATACGGACGCGGCTCGAGCGAGCGGGCCTTCAGCGGCGGCGCGGGCGGCACGGTGCCACTCTCTACCGTCGTGAGGCCGGAACCGTTCACTGACGGCGGGGCCGGCCGCCTCCGGTGTCTCGGATGGTCGCCTTCGAGTCGTCGACGCGACCATCCGGGACACCGGCTGAACGACTCAGTGCGACGAGACGAGGATCTTCGCGCCGACGCCGCCGCGCAGGGCGTGGATCGCGTCGACGACGCCCTCCAGCGTCGTCTCCTGCACCCAGCCCGTGGTGTCGTAGACACCGCGTGACATCGCCTCGATGACCGCGTCGAAGTCCTCGGGCAGGTAGGCCAGAGCGCCGGCGATCTCGGTCTCCGCCATCACGAGCTGGGTGGGCAGGAAGTCCATCGTGCGCTCGTGGATGGCGACCACCACCAGGCGTCCGCCGGGGGCGAGGCTGGCGAGGCCGGACGTGATCGCGGGGCCCGCTCCGGCGGCGTCGAAGGCGACATCGACACCGTTCCCGTCGCTGAGGACGGCGACCGCCGCGGCGAGGTCTTCGTTCACAGGGTCGACGACCGTGGCGCCCAGGGCGGCGATCGTCGCGCGGCGGTCGGCGCTGGGCTCCGAGACGAGCACCTTCTCGATGCCCCGCGCCTTCAAGGCGAACCAGACGCCGATGCCGATGGGGCCGGCCCCGGCGATGAGGGCGGTGCTGCCGGCATCCGCGCCGCTGCGCGAGACGGCGTGCCAGGCGACGGACATGGGCTCGACGAGTGCGCCGAGGCGCAGGTCGACGTTCTCGGGGAGCACGTGCAGCTTGGATGCCGGGACCGTGGTGAACTCGGCCATGCCGCCGCCGTTCGAGCTCAGGCCGTGGAAGCCGATCGTCCGGCAGGCGTTGTACATGCCCTTGCGGCAGGCCGGGCACTCGCCGCAGTAGTACACCGGCCAGACGGCGACGCGGTCGCCGACGGCGACATCCGTGACGCCCTCGCCGAGCTCGACGACGGTGCCGGAGAACTCGTGTCCGAGGATCTGCGGCAGGGTGGAGCCGGTCACCGGGTGCGGGTGGTCGAAGTCGAGGCCGGCCGCCTCAGGGGAGTAGTACACGTGCAGGTCCGACCCGCAGATGCCCGCGTAGGCGTTGCGGAGCTTGACCTCGCCAGGGCCGGGGCTCGGCTCAGTGACCTCCTCGACGCGGAGGTCCTCCTGCGCGTGGAACACTGCTGCCTTCATGATTCCTTCTTTCTGTCGTGCGGCGGCTTCAGCGCAGCCACCACTCGGGGGAGGCCGCGAGGATCAGCTCGACGGCCAGGTCGATGTCCGCGGCACCGCCGCGCACCCACTCCTCGATGGCGCCGACGGTTCCGGCCGCGGCGTACGCGGTGGCGATCCGCAGGGCGGCCTCGTCGTCCGCGAACAGGGGCGGGAGGATGCCGGGGTGCAGCCGCGCCCAGAGGTCGAGGCCCGAGCGGATCGCTCCCTCGAGATTGCTGCGCACGGGAGCTGCGAGGAGCGGGCTCATCGCGCCGCGGTACACGGGGAGGCGATGCTGGATGTGCGCGAGGAGCGCCCGCTCGCCGTCGCCGATCGCGTCGGTGTCGGGTAGCACTTCCATCGCCTGCGCGATCTCGGCGGCGAGGGCATCGGCGAGAAGCTCTACAGGGCCCTGGGCGTGCCGGTAGAAGGTGTCGCGTGTGACGCCCGCTTCGACGCAGATCGCCGAGACGGTCACATCGTCGATCGGGATGCTGCTCGCGAGGGTCAGCACAGCGCTGCGGAGGCTCTCCCTGGAGCGTCGCGACCGTGCGTCCATGCTTCGATTATATCGGACACATGTCAGATAAGGAGCGTAGTGTTGTGGACGGAAGCGACGCGGAAGTCGCGTCGCGGAGAGAGAGCAATGACTGGATTCGAGAACAGCGTCGCCGTCGTCACCGGAGGGGTGTCCGGTATCGGAGCGGCGATCACTCAGCGACTCGTCGACCGCGGCGCGAAGGTCTTCGTCGCCGACATCAACGCCGACGCGGTGGCCGCGGCATCCGACACCTTCGGGCCGAACGTCGAGGGCCTCCGTACCGACGTCACCGACGAGGCCTCGATGGAGGCGCTGTTCGCGGCGGCCGTCGAGCGGTTCGGCACCATCGACGCGGTCTACAACGTCGCGGGCGGCTCGAAGCCCGCGGCTGTCGTCGACATGGACCTCGCCACCTGGGACTTCAACATCAAGCTCAATCTGTACGGCGCGTTCCTGGGCACAAAGCTCGGCGCGAAGCAGTTCATCGCCGAGGGCAAGCAGGGCGCGATCGTGAACATCGCCTCGCTGAACTCGCAGGTGCCGATGCACTTCGGTGCCGGATACTCGACGGCCAAGGCCGGTGTCGTGATGCTGACCAAGAACGCCGCGCTGGAGCTCGGCGGGAAGGGCATCCGGGTCAACGCGGTCTCTCCCGGTCTCGTCGCCACCCCGCTCACCGGCGGGCTGCTGTCGCTCGACGGCGTCATGGATGCGTACATCGACCGCATCCCGGCCGGGCGCCCGGCCGATCCCGACGAGATCGCGGGCGTCGCGCTGTTCCTCGCGTCCCCTGACGCCTCGTACGTGAACGGCGAGAACATCGTCGTCGACGGCGCATGGGCCACGACGGGCTACCCGGACCTGCGTCCGTTCATGGGCTGAGGGCTGCTGCGCCCCCCCCCGGGACGCGGGGAAACGGGCCGGGGGTGACCTGTCAAGCCGCAGGCGGGGGTGATCCGATGTCGCCCTCGCCTGCGGCCGTGGGTGTGCGGATGCCGATCCACGAGACGACCCCGCCCGCAGCGAACAGCGCCGCCGTCACCCACGCCGCGCTGTGGAACCCGGCGAGATCGAGAGTGCCGCCCACGATCGTCGAGAGCATCGCGACGACGATCAGGCCCGCGACGCGCGAGACCGCGTTGTTCACCGCGGAGGCGATCCCCGAGCGCCGCTCGTCGATCGCGCCGAGGATGGCAGAGGTGAGCGGGGCCACGGTCAGCGAGAGGCCGACGCCGAGGACGAGCATCCCTGGCAGGATCTGCCACCAGTAGTCGAACTCCGCTCCGACGAGGAGCAGCAGCAGGGCTCCGCCGGCCATGATCAGCGGGCCGGCCGTCATGAAGATCCGCGGGCCGAAGCGCCCGGCCAGTGCGCCGGCCCTCGAGCTGAGCAGGATCATGAGGATCGTGATGGGCAGGCTCGCGAGCCCTGCCGCCGTGGCACTGAGCCCCGCACCCTGTTGCAGGTACACGCCGATGACGAACCCGTTCAGCGACAGTGCGGCGTAGACGAAGAGGGTGGCGAGGTTGCCCCAGCCGAAGTTGCGTACTCGGAAGAGGGAGAGCGGCATCATGGATGCTTCCGTGCGCTGGCGGGCGAGGAATGCGGCGAGCATCACGACGCCTGCGGCGGCCGGGAGCCAGATCGCGGGGGATGTCCAGCCCAGGTTCGGCTGCTCGATCAGCGCGAACACCACGCCGCCGAGGCCCAGCGCGCACAATGCTCCGCCCAGCCAGTCGACGCGGACGCCGCTCGGGTGCTCGTCCAGCTTCAACCGTGCGAGCAGCACGAGGGTGATGGCGATGGGGATGACGTTGATGAGGAAGACGAAGCGCCAGGAGAGATAGTCGACGAAGAGCCCTCCGATGAGCGGGCCGACCAGTTGTGCCGCCGTCGTGAAGGCGGTCCATACGCCGATGGCCCTGGACTGCACGCCGGCGTGCATCGTCGCCGTGATGAGGGCGAGCGAGCTCGGGACGAGCAGCGCGCCCGCCGCGCCCTGGGCTGCGCGGGCGGCGATGAGCATCACCGGATCGAGCGATGCTGCCACGGCGATCGACGCGATGCCGAACGCGATGAGCCCGATGCGCATGATCCGCACGCGGCCGTAGGCGTCGGAGGCGGAGCCGGCGAGCAGGATCAGCGCGCTCAGGGTGATGAGATAGGCGTCGACAGCCCATTGCTGCGTGGTGATGCCGCCGCCGAGCTCCTCGCTGATCGCGGGCAGGGCGACCGTGACCACAGTGCCGTCGAGGAACGTCACGAAGGAGGCGAGCACCGCGATGGTGATCACCAGGCGCTGGGTGGGAGAGAAGGTCGCCATGGCCAGACTCTACGCCCTTGGCGTCCATCGAATCAATGTTCTATCTATTGTTGACAGAAGAGAAATGTTATTGGTATATTTGGATCATGAAGAATCCGATGCAGGGTCTCGTGGAGGCGGTCGATGCGCTCCGCTCTGCATGGGGTGACGCGCCGGACGTCTCCGGCCTCACGGGTTCGCCGCTGGTCGATCTGCTTGATGCTCTCGGTCTCGTGCACCGCCTCGCGGATGCCGCGCTCGCGGAGGTGGCGGCCCGGATCGCGGAGGAGTCCCGTCCTGAGCTGGGGGCGGAGTCGCTGGCGAAGCAGCAGGGCTACCGCAATACCGCGCACCTGGTGGCGGCGGGAACGGGAGCGTCGACGGGGGAGGCATTCCGGCTCGTGAAGACGGGCGAGGCGACGGCGCCGCGGATGACGTTCGGCGGAGAAGCGGCGCCGGCGCGGCATCCGCACGTCGCCGAGGCTCTGCGTGCGGGACGGCTCGGGATGCCTGCCGCATCCCGGATCGTGACGATGCTCGACCGTGTCGCGATCACGGCCGGCCGTGATCGGGTGGATGAGGGTGAGCGCATGCTGGCCGAGCAGGCGCCGGGTCTCAGTCTCGACCAGGTCGGCAAGCTGATCGTGCGGGTCGAGGCGTGGCTGGATCCGGACGGCATCGAGCCCCGCGCGGAGGAGGCCAGGGCGAGCAGGTCTATGACGATGTTCGAGCGCGACGGGCTGTTGCACATCAATGCCGTGCTGGACGCGATCGCCGGGGCGTCCGTGAAGACCGCGATCGATGGCTATGTCTCGGCGCAGTTCCAGGCGCGAAGGAGCGATGCTCTCGAGGAGGATCGCCGCACGGTGGCGCAGCTCCGCGCAGACGGGCTCACGGCTCTCGCCGAACACGCCCTCGGCTGCGAGCAGAAGGACGTGCCCCTGAACGGCGCGCGCGTCGTGGTGCGCATCGATCTCTCGGCGCTGGAATCAGGGACGGGGATGGGAACGGTCGACGGGGTCGACCAGCCGATCAGCGCGGCCGCGGCGCGGAGGCTCGCGGCGGGCGGAGGGGTCATCCCGTGGGTCTGCGGATCAGAGGGCGAGATCCTCGACTGGGGCAGGGAGAGGCGCCTCGTCACCCCGGCTCAGCGGCTGGCTCTGGTCGAGCGGGACGGCGGATGCGCGATGTGCGGGCTGCCGCCGGGGATGACCAAGGCGCATCATCTCCGATGGTGGCACCGGGATGCGGGAAGAACGGATCTCGCCGATGGGGTCCTGCTCTGCGAGACGTGTCACCATCGCGCCCACGACAACGGCTGGGAGATCGAGATCGAGGGTGTCGGCGTGTTCGCGAAGGTCTGGTTCATCCCGCCGCCTCATGTCGATCCCGACCGCGTTCCTCGCCTGGGCGGCCGGGCGAGATACGACCTCGCGGTCCATGCCCGTGCAGCGTGACGTCATGTTGCATCTGCGGGGAATCCTCGGCCCCGGGTCGCGGTTGACGCCCGCATGACCACTTTCGGAATCATCGGAGCAGGACACATCGGATCGCAGGTGGCGCGCGCTGTCACCGCGCTCGGCCATGAGGTCGTCATCGCGAACTCGAGGGGGCCCGAGACCCTTGCCGGCCTCGTGGCCGAGCTCGGTCCCACGGCGCGCGCCGCGACCGCGCAGGAGGCGGCGGAGGCGGGCGACGTCGTCATCGTGACCGTCCCGCTCTCCGCGTACCGGAGCATCCCCGCCGCACCGCTCTCAGGCAAGATCGTGCTCGACACGAACAACTACTACTGGGAGCGCGATGGCCACATCGCGGAGCTGGATCGTGGCGAGGCGACGACCTCGGGTCTGCTTCAGGCGCACCTGCCGGAGGCGAAGGTCGTGAAGGCCTTCAACCACATCGGCGCCGCCGACATCACGACGACGGGCAGCCCGGCCGGCACGCCCGGCCGCCGAGCGCTCGGCACGGCATCCGACCACGCCGACGCCATCGCCTTCGTGACCGACCTCTACGACCGCATCGGATTCGACACCGTCTCGGCCGGCTCTCTGGCCGATTCCTGGCGCCTCGAACGCGACCGCCCCGCTTACGTCGTCCGCCAGGACGCCGACCAGTTGCGTGAGAACCTCACGAAGGCGTTCCGCGTCCGTGCGGAGGACAACGCCTGACGCCCGCTCCCACCGGATTCATCGGATCCACCATCGACGCGCACCGGGTCGCGGGGCTACTCTGACCACAGGCGGGTCTCCTGCCCGCTTCTCACCGGCGAGAGCCGCCACGACGAGCGAGGTGCGAGATGGATTCAATGATGATGGGCGCCATGTCCAAGGACATGATGGCGATGCCCGGCATGGACATGATGGACATGTCCGTCATGCAGGCCTGCATGGATGCCTGTGCGGCGTGCGAGCAGGCCTGCACGGTGTGTTCGATGCAGATGATGGACTGCTCGCCGGCGTGCATGAACTGCGCCGACATGGCCGGCACCATGATGCGGTCGATGCTGCGGATGCAGGGCATGACGCCCGCCGTGATGATGTCGATGCTCGACGCCTGCATGGCCATGTGTCAGATGTGCATGGATGCCTGCATGGAGCACGCCGACCACAGCGAGGTCTGCAAGATGTGCGCTCAGGCCTGCAAGGCGTGCATGGATGCCTGCATGGCGATGAAGAACATGATGATGGCGGCTGCCTGAGGGCGCCCGCACTCGCGCTTGCTGAGCGCGTGACCGTCGCTCGCTGAGCCTGTTTCCCTGCTCGCTGAGCCTGTCGAAGCGTGCTGCCTGGCGGTGCTCAGGCGGCGACGTTGAACTGCGTGCGCCCCACCGCGAGCACGTGATAGCGCGGGTGCAGGGCGACGGGCGTTCCGACGGCGGCCTCGAGTGCTGCGCCCGAGCCGTTCCACAGCGTGTGCGCCGTGCCGTCGAGATCGCGCACGACGAGGTCGCCGGTGATCGCATCCGCCGACTCCACGATCCCGTCGACCCACTCCGCCGGCGTCGCGGAGGCGAGGCGCGCCTGGATGAGATGCAGCGCGTGGCCGGGTGCGAACGAGGAGCAGACATCGCCGTGGTCGCACATGCACGCCGCACGCTCACGCACCTGAAGGGGCGAGAAGGCGGGCTGCTGGCTGGACACGATGATCTCCGATCGACGGGTGTGGTGTTCAGGCAAGAGTAGGTCGGCTTCACCGGCCCGCCAAGAAACGCGAAACGGGGCGAAACAAACCGCTCTCAGCGGGGGCGATGCGCCGCGAGCGCCTCGGCCAGGGCGTCCCGCACAGCGGCGATCGCCGCGCTGTCGCGCGATCCGGAGCGCGTCGCCGCGAAGATCTCCCGCACCGGCGAGCCCGGCAGCTCCAGCAGCCTCACCGTCGACCGATCGCCGGTCCAGACCAGATCCGGCAGCATCGCGGCGGCGTGCCCCGCGGCTACGAGGCGCACGTGGGCGATGAGATCCGTCGCCTCGAACCGGACATCCGGTTCGAACCCGGCCGCACGGCACTGCTGCACGGCCCACTGGCGAACAGCCGCGCCCTGCGGCTCGAGCGCCCACGGGCGATCGGCGAGGTCGGCCAGGCCCTGAGCCGAATCCCCCGGTGGCACGGCGAGACGAATCGGATCCCGCCCCAGGAGGGTGCGGTCGACGCCCGCGGGAACCTCACGGGTGTGCCCGGGGTACTGCTCGGCGACGACGAGGTCGAAGGACCGGGCGCGCAGCTCGAACAGCGCCGTCTCCGGTGCGAGCTCGACCATCTCCAGCCGGAGCCCCGGCATCCGCTCGGCGAGCAGCGAGAGCGCCGGCGGCACGAGGCCTTCTGCGGCGGTGGGCATCACCGCGATCCGCACCGCGGCGGGTGCGTGCCGGGATCCGGCGAGCTCGGCGCGCGCCGCCTCATCGGCTTCGAGAGCACGCGCGGCGTGGTCGGCGAGGAGACGCCCCTGCGGCGTCAACCGCACCCGCCGGCCGTCGGGCTCGAGCAGGGGGGTGCCGGCCTCGCGCTCGAGCAGGGCGAGCTGCTGCGAGACGGTCGACGGGCTGTACGACAGCGCGGCGGCGACCTCGGCGATCGTGCCGCGCAGCGCCAGCTCGTGCAGCATCCTCAGGCGACGGAGCTCGAACAACAGCATCCCTCCGATCTTCGATGATCCCGAACGGTACTCATCGTAAATGCTCGCTTTTCCTGAACGATACCCGGTCGCACACTGAGAGACATGACCCAGACGACTCCCGCCCCGACCGGCCGCGCCGAGCTCGCCGCCCTCGCCGACGATGCCGTCGCGCTCGTGCGGCGCTGGCTCGTCGAGAGCCGGGACGTGCCGACCGACACCGCAGCGAAGCGCCTGGCCGGCGTCCTCAGCGACCCGCACGGCCTCGACTTCACCGTCGGCTTCGTCGACGGCGTCGTCCGTCCGGAGGATCTCGCGGTCGCCGCGGCGAACCTCCATGACCTCGTGCCGCTCACGCCGAGGTTCCTGCCCGCGCCGCTGCGGGGGCTCATCCGGCTGGGCGGAGCGCTCGCCCCCGCCTTCCCCCGCATCGTCGTGCCCATCAGCCGCCGCGTCCTGCGCGGCATGGTCCGCCATCTCATCGTCGACGCGACGGATGCGAAGCTCGGCAAGGCCATCGGTCGCATCCGCTCCACCGACGGCGTGCACCTGAACGTCAACCTCCTCGGCGAGGCCATCCTCGGCGAGGAGGAAGCCGCGCGCCGCCTCGCGGGAACCCGACGGCTCCTGGAGCGCCCCGATGTCGACTACGTCTCGATCAAGGTCTCCTCGACGGTCGCGCCGCACAGCCCATGGGCGTTCGAGGATGCCGTGGAGCATGCGGCGGAGGCGCTCATCCCGCTCTACCGGATCGCGGCGACCCGGGGGAAGTTCATCAACCTCGACATGGAGGAGTACAAGGACCTCGACCTCACGATCGCGGTGTTCACGGCCATCCTCGACCGGGACGAGTTCCTCGGGCTCTCCGCGGGGATCGTCCTGCAGGCGTACCTGCCGGATGCCCTGGGCGCGATGATCCGCCTGCAGGAGTGGTCCGCGGCGCGCGTCGCGCGCGGTGGCGCGGACATCAAGGTGCGCCTGGTCAAGGGCGCGAACCTGCCGATGGAGCGGGTGGATGCCGAAAGCCACGACTGGCCGCTCGCGACCTGGCACAGCAAGGAGGCATCGGATGCCTCCTACAAGGCGGTGCTCGACTACGCGCTGCGCCCGGAGCACGTGCGTCATATCCGACTCGGCATTGCAGGACACAACCTCTTCGACATCGCCCTCGCGTGGCTGCTCGCGAATCAGCGCGGGCTCGTCTCTCCCGGCTCGGCGCCCCAGGGCGTCGAGTTCGAGATGCTCCTCGGGATGGCCTCGGCGCAGGCCGAGGTCGTGCGCCGCACCGTTGGCTCGCTGCTGCTGTACACCCCGGTCGTGCACCCCGGTGAGTTCGACGTCGCGATCGCCTATCTCATCCGTCGGCTCGAGGAAGGCGCGTCCACGGACAACTTCATGTCCGCCGTCTTCGACCTCGATGAGGACCCCGCACTGTTCGCGCGCGAGCGCGACCGGTTCCTCGCATCCATCGCGTCGATGCCCGCGGAGGTGCCCGGGCCGAATCGCACGCAAGATCGCACGCGGCCCGCGACGCCCGCATCGAGCAGCTCCTTCGCGAACACCCCGGACACCGACCCGAGCCTCGCAGCCAACCGGGCGTGGGGCGACGGCATCCGCTCCCGCATGCGGACCTCGGAGCTCGGTGACGACACCGTCCGGCAGCACACGCTCGCGGATGCCGCAGCCCTCGACGCCGTGATCGCCGCCGCGACCGCGGCAGGGGAGTCGTGGCGCGCCCTCGGTGCCGAGGGGCGCGCGGCGATCCTGCACCGCGCCGGCGACGTGCTCGAAGCCCGGCGCGGAGACCTCCTGGAGGTGATGGGCTCCGAGGCGGGGAAGGTCCTCGAGCAGGGCGACCCCGAGGTCTCGGAGGCGATCGACTTCGCGCACTTCTACGCGGAGAGCGCGAAGCGCCTCGAGGCGATCGAGGGGGCGACTCCTCGCCCGGTCGGGCTCACCGTGGTCACGCCGCCGTGGAACTTCCCCGTCGCGATCCCGGCCGGCTCCACACTCGCGGCGCTCGCGGCCGGCTCCCCGGTCATCATCAAGCCGGCCCGTCAGGCCCGCCGCTCCGGCGCGGTCATGGTCGAGGCGCTCTGGGAGGCCGGCGTCCCTCGGGACGTGCTCCAGTACGTGCAGCTCGACGGTCGCGAGCTGGGTCAGCGGCTGATCAGCGACCCCGCCGTCGAGCGGGTCATCCTCACCGGCGGGTACGAGACGGCAGAGCTGTTCCGCGGCTTCCGTCCCGACCTTCCCCTGCTCGCCGAGACGAGCGGCAAGAACGCGATCATCGTCACCCCCTCCGCCGACCTCGACCTGGCGGCCAAGGACGTCGCGTACTCCGCCTTCGGGCATGCAGGGCAGAAGTGCTCCGCGGCATCCCTCGTCATCCTGGTGGGAACCGTCGCCGCGAGCGAGCGCTTCCGTCGACAGCTCGTCGACGCGGTCGGCTCCTACAAGGTCGGCGACCCCAGCGACGGCTCCAGCCGCATCGGCCCGCTGATCGGCCCCGCCGAGGGCAAGCTCCTGCATGCCCTCACGACGCTGGAGCCCGGCGAGAGCTGGGTGCTGAAGCCGCAGAAGCTGGACGACGATGGCCGGTTCTGGCGCCCGGGCATCCGCGACGGCGTCGCCGCCGGCAGCCCCTTCCACCTCACCGAGTACTTCGGGCCGGTGCTCGGCATCATGACCGCGAAGACGCTTCAGGAAGCGACGGCCCTCGTCAACGCCATCGACTACGGCCTCACGAGCGGTCTGCACTCGCTGGACGAGGACGAGATCGCCGCCTGGCTCGCGGACGTCCAGGCCGGGAACCTCTACGTCAACCGAGGCACCACCGGGGCGATCGTCCAGCGCCAGCCTTTCGGCGGCTGGAAGAAGGCGGCCGTCGGCGCCGGCACGAAGGCGGGAGGGCCGAGCTACCTCATCGGCCTCTCCGACTGGGACGACGCCCCGATCACTGCGGATGCTCCGACGGATGCCGTCTCGCAGGCGGCGCTCGCCGCGGCATCCGCCCTGGCGGACGAGGACCGCGCCTGGCTGCAGGGCGCCCTCGCGACGGACGTCGCCGCCTGGGATGCGGAGTTCGGCGTCGTGCGCGACGTCACAGGGCTCACGACCGAGCAGAACGCCCTGCGCTATCAGGCGGTCCCCGTCACGATCCGGTTGGAGCGGGCCACCGACGCTCAGGCGATCCGCGTGATCGCTGCGGGCATCCGCGCCGGCGCACGGCTCTCCGTCTCGACGAGCGCGCCGCTGTCGGCATCGATCGCCGGATGGGCGGGGGAGAACGGCATCGGTGTCGCGGTCGAGGATGCCGCGGGCTGGAGTGCGCGCGCAGCGCGCCTGGCCGAGTCCGACGGACGCATCAGGCTCGTCGGCGGCAGCGCGCGGGAGCTGGCCGAGGCCACGGGCGGCTCGCCAGCGGTCGCGGCGTACGCCGGTCCGGTCGTGACGGCTGGCAGGATCGAACTGCTGCCGTACCTGCGGGAGCAGGCCGTCTCGATCTCGGCGCACCGGTTCGGAACCCCGCACCGGCACGATATCCCGCTGCTCTAGGAGATGCATCCCCGATGAGGCCCAATCCCGACTACGCCTTCGAGGATGCCGAAGGCATCCGCGCCCTCGTGCGCGAGAACCCGTGGGGCACCATCGTCAGCTCCGTGCCTGGCACCGGCCTCGTCGCCTCGCACTACCCTCTGCTGCTCGAGGAGGACGAGGAGGGCATCGTCCTCCTCAGCCACGTCGGACGCCCCGACGAGCGTCTGCACGAGCTGGGCGTGCACGAGGTCATGGTGATCGTCTACGGCCCGCAGGGCTACGTGTCTCCCGGCTGGTACGACGCCTCACCCGCGGTGCCGACGTGGAACTTCGCGGTCGCGCACCTGCACGGCACCCCGGAGATCCTCTCCGACGAGGAGAACCTCGACGTGCTCGAGCGGCTCGTCGCGCACTTCGAGGCGCCGCTGCCCGAGCCCTTCCTCCTGCGCGCGACGCTCGAGAACGCCGCATACGCGGAACGCATCGTGCACGGCACCGTCGGCTTCCGCCTGCGGGTGAACCGCGTGGAGGCGAAGGAGAAGATGAGCCAGGACAAGCCGGCCGACGTCGTGCAGCGCGTGATCGATGCCCTCCGCAGACCGGGGCCCTATGAGAACCCGGCGCTCGCCGCGCGCATGACGCGCATCCACTCCGGAGGGGCGGCATGAACCTCACGCTGCGCAGCGTGCGCCCCTACGGCGCCGAGCCTGTCGACATCGTCGTGCGCGACGGCCTGATCGGCGAGATCGGGCCCGCCGGCACCGTGCTCCCCGCGGGCGAGGAGATCGACGGTGCAGGCCTGTGGATCGGCCCAGGGATGTGGGATGCGCACGTCCACTTCACCCAGCACGTCATCCGCCGTCGGCGCATCGATCTCGCAGGCACCCGTAGCGCGCGCGAGGTGATCGATACGGTCCTGCGAGCCAGGGTGGAGGGCTGGCCGCTGACCGACGGGATGCTGATGGGGTACGGCTTCCGCGACGGTCTGTGGCCGGAACCGGCTTCTCTGAACGCTCTCGATGCGGCGATCGGCGATGTGCCCGTCGTGCTCGTCAGCGGCGATCTGCACTGCGGATGGATGAACCGCGCGGCCGCGGCGCGTCTGGGCGTCGACCTCGACGAGTCGGGGCTCCTGCGCGAAGGGCCGTGGATAGAGCTCCTGCACGGCTTCGACCAGTCGGGCGACCTGCCGCTCACCGCCTACCGCGAGGCCGCGGAGGCGGCGGCGGCCAGGGGCGTCGTCGGGATCGTGGAGTACGAGAAGACCGACAACGTGACCGAGTGGGCCGCGCGTGCGGATGCCGGGATCACCGGACTGCGCGTCGAGGCCGCGGTCTGGCCGGATCGGCTCGAGCGCGTGATCGAGGACGGCTGGCGCACCGGCGACCCGATCGACGCGCAGGGGCTCGTGACCTTCGGGCGTCTCAAGGTCGTCGTGGACGGCTCGCTCAACACCAGGACGGCCTGGTGCTGGGATCCCTACCCGGGGATGGATCCCGGACATCCGCACGCGTGCGGGCTGGAGAGCGTTCCTATCCCCGAGCTGCGACGGCTGCTGGAGCGGGCCAGAGGAGCCGGCATCGAGGCCGCGGTGCATGCCATCGGCGACCGGGCGAACAGCGAGGTCCTCGAAACCTTCGCCGAGCTCGGGATGCAGGGAGTGATCGAGCATGCGCAGCTCGTGCGCAGGGACGACTTCGCCCGCTTCGCCGAGCTGGGGCTTGTCGCGAGCGTGCAGCCGGAGCATGCCATGGACGATCGCGATGTCGCGGATCATCACTGGGCGGGGCGCACGGATCGCGCCTTCGCGTTCGGTTCGCTGCACCGAGCGGGCGCTGAGCTCAGGCTCGGCTCTGACGCGCCGGTGGCGCCCCTGGATCCGTGGATCTCGCTGTCCGCGGCGACGGCCCGCAGTCGTGGCGATCGCGCCGCCTGGCATCCTGCGGAGCGTCTGCCGATGGACGTCGCCCTTGCGGCCTCCGCGCGCTCGGCGCTCGCCGTCGGTGAGCCGGCCGACCTGGTGCTGACCGAGCGGGATCCGCACACCGCCGACCGCGACGAGCTGCGTGAGATGCCCGTCGCCGCGACGCTCGTGGGCGGCCGATTCACGCACCGGAGGATCTGAGCGCCGATGACCCTGTTCACGCATGCGAAGGTGTTCACCGGAGCGTCCGAGACGTCGTTCGCCTCGGCGTTCCGCGTCGAGGACGACCGCATCACCTGGGTCGGGGATGCCGCCGACGTGATCGGCGAGGAGGGCATCGACCTCGGCGGTCGGACCGTGCTTCCCGGGCTCATCGACAGCCACACGCATCCCGCGATCATGGCGGGCTCGATCGCTGCGGTGGAGTGCTACCCGCCGACGGTGACGTCGGTCGAGGACCTCGTCGCCGTCCTGCGGCAGCACGCTGGACTGAGCCCGTCCCCCTCCCGCTCGCTGAGCCCGTCCCCCTCCCGCTCGCTGAGCCCGTCGAAGCGCGCCGACCCCGAGTGGATCGTCGGGCGCGGCTTCGACGACACGAAGTTCCCCGGCGGCCGGATGCCGACCGCCGCCGATCTCGACCGCGTCTCGACCGAGCGCCCCGTGTTCGTCTGGCGCTGCGACGCGCACTCCGCGGTCTGCAACTCCAGGGCGCTGGAGATCGCGGGCATCACCGCGGAGACGCCGGATCCAGAAGGGGCGCGTTTCGAGCGCGATGCCGAGGGCCGTCCCAACGGGATCCTCACCGAGTTCGCCGCCTCCGGAGCGGTCGCGGCGTTCATCCCCGCCCCGACGAGGCAGGAGCAGATCGCCGCGATCGTCGCGCTCGGCGACGAGCTCGCCTCGCGCGGGATCGTCGCCGTGTGCGATCTGCTCTCCGACCGCATCGATGATCCTCTGGATGCCTTCCGCGCCGCCGCCGCGCAGGGCATGAGGACGCAGGTGGCGTTGTATCCCGGCTGGCACCCTGAGCATCCGCTCGCCGACCTCGCGCCAGGCGACACCGAGGGGCAGGTGCGGATCGCGGGCGTCAAGGTCGTGCTCGACGGTGCGTACTCGAATCGCACCGCGCATGTGCACGAGGCCTATCCCGGCTCCTGCGATCACGGCCTGAGTCTCGTCGATGACGCCGACGTCCTCGCCGCGGCCGACTGGGCGCGCCGCAATCGCGTCCAGCTGGCCGTGCACGCGATGGGCGATCGCGCGCTGGACCGCATCGTCGAGCTCTTCGCCGAGGCGGAGCCGTGGCTCGACGGCGTCCCCTCGGTGCGCATCGAGCACGCGACGATCGTCAGCGAGGAGTATCTTGCGCGGCTGAACGGCGGGCGGATGCGCTTCGGCATCGCCACGCACACCGTCTTCTTCTTCGCCGAATACGACGGCTATGAGAAGGCGCTGCGTGCCGAGCAGGTGCCCGACGCCTACCCCATCGGCCGGCTCTACGCCGCGGTCGAGCCGCTGGCGCTGTCGTCCGACCGCCCCGCGACGGCGTGGAACGGTGCGGACGACGTCATGCTCTCCGTCGAGGCGGCGGTGCGTCGACGCACCTACGACGGCGTGGAGTTCGGTGCGGAGGCGGCTATCACGGTCGCGCAGGCGCTGCTGCTGTACACGGGCCGTGCACGGCTGCTCTCGCCGCTCGAGGGCGTCGGCCTGCTCGCCCCGGGGAGCGAGGGCAGCTTCGCCGTGCTGGAGCGTGACGTGTTCACGGTGCCGGTGCAGGAGATCGCCGCCGTGCGCGTGGCAGAGACCTGGATCCGCGGAGAGCGGGTCTTCGCGCGCTGAAGGCCGCTAGCGGCCGTCTCAGCCCGCGGGTGTACACTCGCCGGGTGCTGAATGCGAAGAGCGCCCTCGCGGCGTGGAAGGGAGCCGCAGGCGCGTCGAGCGCCGGCGGCAGAGGCTGAAGGCCTCACCGACGGGGGGACGCCCCTCGCCGGAAGAGCGTCGTACCCGGCATCCGATGCCGGGCCCATCCCTCCCTTCTTCACCCGCTGACCCGGGCCTCTCGAAAGCAGCTTCTGCCATGCGTCCCATCGACGAACGCGCCGTCCGCGCATCCTTCCTCAACGCCTCCCGCAAGGAGACGGCGACCCTCACCCTGCCGCCCGGCTTCGGCGACATCGACTTCGACCGTCTCGACTATCTCGGCTGGACCGACCCGAAGCTCCCTCGGCGCGCGTATGTCGTCGCCGTGGTCGACGACGCTCCCGTCGGCGTGCTGCTGCAGCGGGCCGAGCAGCGCGTCCAGATGAGGGCGCAGTGCTCGTGGTGCGATGACGTGACCCTCCGAAACGACGTGCAGTTCTACGCCGCGCGGCGCGCGGGGGCTGCCGGTCGAAACGGCGACACCATCGGCACGCTCATCTGCGCCGAGTTCGGGTGCTCCCGCACCGTGAGGATGCTTCCGCCCCTGGCCTACGAGGGCTTCGACCGCGAGGCGGCGCGCGAGCTGCGCATCCTCCGCCTGCAGGAGCACGTCAGCGCCTTCCTCAGGGAGGTCGCCGGCTGAGTCAGGCAGGCCGGAGCCGTCCAGGTCGCAGTGAACGTCATCCCGGCCGTGCCGGGGGAGCACACGCTGCGACCTGGACGCCCGCTCACTTCTTCCAGGCGGAGCGGAGACCGTCGAGGTAGGCGATGGAGGCCGGGTCGTCGATCCGGTGGACCTCGCGCCCCAGCTCCTCGAGCCAGGCCGCACCACCCGTACCGGTGGCGGCGCCGATCACGACGCGGCTGATCCCGAACTGGCGGATGAGGCCGGAGCAGTACCAGCACGGTTCGGCGGTGGTCACCATCGTCGTGCCCTCGTAGGACTCCCGGTGCGCGGCGTCGGAGAACGCCTCGGTCTCGGCGTGCGCCGAGACGTCGCCGTGCTGCACGAAGCGGTTGCGCCCGAGTCCGAGGACCTCGCCGTCCGGGCCGATGAGGACGGAGCCGATCGGCTGCCCGCCCTCCTCCGCTCCGGCGGCCGCCTCGGTGAGGGCGATGTCCATCCAGGTGCGTGCGAGCTCGGGGGTGATCGTCACGGCGGTGGCCTGTGTGATGTCGGTCATGGTGGTGCGTCCTTTCATTTCGGGGCGATGACCGACGGCGCTGTCGGGGGAGTCTCAGTGCGCGGGCGTGTACTCCGGGTCGGTGATCTCCCTGACACGATGCAGGTGCTCGAGCGTCAGCGCACCGGCGGCGTCCGCGTCCCCGCGACGCACGGCGTCCAGGATGCGCGCGTGGTCGTCGTTCGCAGCATCCCACGTCCCCGGCTTCGGCTGGAGCATGTTCGGGCGGGAGATCGAGAGCACCGGGGCGAGCATGAGCTCGAGCACGGTGTTCCCCGTCGCGCGCAGCATCTGCAGGTGGAACTCGTGGCTGTGCTCGCCCCGCGACCACCCGGTGTGGTCGTCGCGCTCGGCGTCGACGAGCGCCTGCAGCGCGTCGAGATCCTCCGGCGTGCGGCGCACGGCGGCCTGCCGCGCGCAGGGCACCTCCAGCATGATCCTGGCCTCGCTGAGCTCCTCCGGGGAGATCGAGTCGCTCCCGATGAGGAGGCCGAGACGCGACTCGAGGAACTCGCTGACGTCGTCGACGGCGATCTGGGCGACGAAGGTCCCGCCGTTCACACCGCGCTCCGTGCGGACGAGTCCCATCGAACTGAGCATCCGCAGGGCTTCGCGCACCGTGTTCCGGGAGACGCCGAAGGCGGCGGCCAGTGAGGACTCCACGGGCAGGCGCTCGCCGGGGGCCAGCGATCCGTTCAGGATCAGCAGCTTCAGCTGGCCGGCGACCTGGTCGTAGGCCGGGCGGATGCGCGCGACCTCGAAGTCGGCTTCCACAGGCATTCGTCCTCCTCGTGCGGGGTGTCATTGGGAACGATAGCGGGCACTGCATCGGGTTCGCAATGAAATGTCCAATGTTTTCGTCGCTGCGTTCTTGAGCGATGGCGAGGCGGCCGTGAAACACGTTTGAAGCTCCGATTTAACAATCCTGAAACCCATGAAGCCCGGCTGGTGCTCCAGTATCGGCAGTACCCCGAATATGTCCGATGTTTTACTTCCTGCTCGATGGCGAGCTTCGACCACCGAGAGGAGAGACATGTCGAGATACGTCGCCCGCAAGCTCGCGCAGGCCGTCATCACGGTCTTCGCCGTGCTCACGATCGGCTTCTTCCTCGGACGGCTCAGCGGCAAGCCAGGCGCGCTGATCCTTCCGGAAGGCGCGACCCAGGCCGAGATCGACGCCATGAATGCGAACCTGGGCTTCGATCGGCCGCTGCTCGTCCAGTACGGCGACTTCCTCGCCGGGCTCTTCCAGGGCACCGTCGGCGATTCCTACCGGCAGAAGGTTCCCGCGCTCGACCTGCTCATCGATCGGGTTCCGGCCACCTTCCAGCTGGCGATCACCTCCTTCGTCATCGGCCTCGGCGCGGCGCTGCTGGTCGCCCTGCTCATCTTCGTCACCCGATGGAACTGGCTGCGGCTGAGCCTGCTCTGGCTCGGCTCGCTCCGTCAGGCCGTGCCGGACTTCCTGTTCGGCGTGCTCCTCGCCTTCGTCTTCTCCGTGCTGCTGGGCCTGCTGCCCTCGCTCGGCAACCAGGGCCCGCAGAGCCTCGTGCTCCCCGTCGCGTGCCTCGCCACAGCGCAGTTCGCGCTCTATCTCCGACTGATCGGCTCCGCCCTCGGCGAGCAGCAGGGCCTCGACTACGTCAGGGCCAGCTATGCGCGCGGGCAGGGGCATCCCGTCGTGGTCGTGCGCCAGATGCTGCCGAATGCGCTGGTGCCCGTGCTCACGATCGCCGGTCTCAACCTCGGCGGGCTGCTCGGCGGCACCGTCATCGTCGAGTCGGTGTTCGCGTGGCCTGGCATGGGCCAGGTCCTCCTGCAGGCCGTGAACGGCAGGGACTTCCCCATCGTGCTCGCCGGGCTCGCGATCGTGGCCGTGTTCTTCGTCGCGGTGAACCTCGTCGTCGATCTCGTCACGGCATCCATCGACCCGAGAGTGAGGCTGTCATGACCGCCGTCGCCCCCCGGCTGCTCCGGCCCGACATCCCGCGGCGCGTGCGGGTCCGCACCCGTCGCCCCCAGGGCACCATCCCCATGCGGATCGGGATCGCGCTGCTGTCGATCATCGTGCTGCTCGTCGTCACCGTGCCGCTGCTGCCGATCTACGACCCCTTCGCGCAAAGCCTCGCCGACGCGATGCTCCCTCCGTTCGCGGACGCCGCGCATCCGCTCGGCACCGACTCCCTCGGCAGAGACGTGCTGTCTCGTCTCGCCCTGGCCGGCCTCGTCTCGGTCGGCATCGCCGCCGTGGTCGTCGCGCTGAACTTCGTGATCGGAGTGACGATCGGCCTCATCGCGGGGTACCGCGGCGGTTGGCTGGACACGGCGCTGGGATCCATCTCCGACATCCAGCTCGCGATGCCCGTGGTGATCCTGCTCATCGCCCTCTCCGCGGTCTTCGGTCCCAGCACCCAGCTCATGGTGATCACGCTCGGGCTGACCTACTGGGTCGGCTACGCGAGGGTCGCGAGAGCGATGGCCATGGGGCTGCGCGACCGCGACTTCGTCGTGGCGCCGCTGACCCAGGGCGGGTCGCACGGACGCACCGTCTTCACCCACGTGCTTCCCCAGGTGCTCCCGCAGATGGCGGTGATCGCCTCCTTCGACATCGCCGTCATCGTCGGGATCGAGTCCTCGCTCGACTACCTCGGTCTCGGCGTCCAGCCACCCATCCCCAGCTGGGGAGCGATGATCACCGAGGGCCAGAAGTACCTGCAGCTCAACCCGATGCTCGTCATCCTCCCCGGTGTCGCGCTGTTCCTCCTCGTCGCCGGCATGCAGTTCCTCAGCCAGCGGTTCACCACCGAATCCGTCGCATCCGCGAGAAAGGCCGGCCGCCGATGAGCTCCGACACCGTGCTGCGCATCACAGACCTCGTCGTCAAGGCCGAGACCGCGACGGGCGACGTCACCCTCGTCGACGGCGTCAGCCTCGATGTCTCCGAAGGCGAGGTGCTGAGCCTGGTCGGCGAATCGGGCTCCGGAAAGTCGATCACCATGCTCGCGGTGATGGGACTGCTCCCGCCGGGTGCCTGGGTGGATTCCGGCTCGATCGTGTTCCGCGGCACGGAGCTCACCGGTCTGGGCGACAGGGAGCTGAACCGGATCCGCGGCGGCGAGCTGGCCATGGTGTTCCAGGATCCGATGACGACACTGAACCCGGTTCGCCGGATCGGCGCGCAGCTGGCCGAAGGCATCCGGCTGCACGACCGCGGCATGACGCGGGCCGGGGCCCGTGATCGCGTCGTCGAGCTCCTGGACAGCGTCGGGATCCCCGACCCGGCGGCGAAGGCGAAGGACTATCCGCACCAGTGGTCCGGAGGCATGCGTCAGCGCGCGCTCATCGCCGGTGCCATGGCCCACGACCCCGCCCTGCTCATCGCGGACGAGCCCACCACGGCCCTGGACGTCACCATCCAGGCGCAGGTGATGAAGGTCCTCGCCGCGTCGCGGGCGGCATCCGGCGCTGCGATGATCCTCATCACGCACGATCTGGGCCTCGTCGCGCAGGTCGCTGACCGGGTCGCCGTGATGTACAGCGGCCGGATCGTCGAGCTGCAGGACGTCTACGGGATCTTCGAGTCGCCGAGGCATCCGTACACGGCGGGTCTCCTCGCCAGCGTGCTGAGTCTCGAGGACGACGGCGGCTCCGCGTATGCCATCCCCGGCCAGCCGCCGACGCCGGCGACGCGGGGGGAGGGGTGCGCGTTCCAGCCGCGCTGCGTCGTCGGACGCGACAGGGCGGAATGCGCGACGGCACCGCATCTCGTGGCCCTCAGAACCGCACGCACGGCCTGCCACCTCCCGCTCATCGACGGCCGTCTGCCCGTCATCGACGCGTCACCCGAACCGGTCCGCATCCCCGAGGAGGCGAAGGCATCATGACCCTCACCGCACCCCGTCGCCGGCTCCGCCGGCTCCCCGCCGCCCCGCCGTCGGCCGGCGCGGACGGCGCGCTCGCGCTGGAGGTCGTCGATGTGCGCAAGCACTTCACCAAGCGCGCCGGACTGCGCACCGAGACGTTCCGCGCGGTCGACGGAGTGTCTCTGCACATCGCCGCGGGGGAGACCCTGGGCCTCGTCGGCGAGTCCGGCTGCGGCAAATCCACGCTCGTGCGCACGATCCTCGGCCTGCACCAGCCGACGTCCGGCACCGTGCGGGTCCTCGGGGCCGATGTGAACGCCTGGGGTGCGGCCGAGCGGGCACGGGCGCGTGCGAACGCGCAGGTCGTCTTCCAGGACCCATACTCCTCGCTCGATCCCCGCATGACGGCGAAGCGCATCGTCGCCGAGCCGTTGTGGCTGAACCGCCAGTACTCCGAGAAGCGGGTGCGCGAGCTCTTCGACTGGGTCGGGCTGCCGTGGGAGTACGCGTCCCGCAAGGCATCCGCCTTCTCCGGAGGGCAGCGCCAGCGCATCGGCATCGCCAGGGCGCTCGCCCTGCACCCTCGCCTCGTGATCCTCGATGAGCCGGTCTCGGCGCTCGACGTCTCGATCCAGGCGCAGATCATCAACCTGCTCGCCCAGCTCCAGCGCGAGCTCGGCGTGTCCTACCTCTTCGTGGCGCACGACCTCTCCGTCGTCCGTCACGTCTCGCATCGCGTCGCCGTCATGCGCCGCGGGGCGATCGTCGAGCAGGGCCCCACCCGCGCCATCTTCGACGACCCGCAGGAGGAGTACACCCGCACCCTCCTCGATGCCATCCCGATCCCCGACCCACGACGTCGGGCGAGCTGACCGCTCGAACCACAGCCTCAGACCCCGCACCGCCCCCCGATAGGAGTTCCATGTCCCGCATCCGCCACCGGCGCGCCCTGGCCGTCCTCGCCTCCTTCGCCGCCGTCGTCACCCTGACCTCCTGCGCTGCAGGAGCGGACGGCCCCACGAGCACCGACGGCGAGAGGTCCGTCACCGTCGCCATCACCCAGGACCCGGAGAACCTCAACCCCGTCGTCGGCGGCTCCTTCGGCGCACTCAGCCTGGAGTACAACCTCTTCGACCAGCTCGCCGAGATCGGCGTGGACGGCAGCGTCCTGCCGCGTGCGGCATCGGAGTGGACCTCGAACGAGGACTTCACCGTCTGGGACTTCACGCTCCGCGACGACATCCTCTTCCACGACGGTTCGGCCATGACCGCATCCGATGTCGTCTTCTCCTTCGAGGAGGTGCTCGCCGATGCCGACAGCAACCGCCAGCTCTGGCTGACCGACATGGTCTCGGTCGAGGCCGTCGACGAGACGCACGTGCGCTTCACCCTCTCGACACCGTTCTCGGAGTGGCCGCGCCAGACGACGCTCATCTCGATCGTTCCTCAGGCGGTCTACGAGGAGCTCGGCGCGGACGCCTTCAACGAGGATCCGGTCGGCTCGGGCCCCTTCCGGTTCGAGAGCTGGCAGCGAGGGCAGTCCGTGGTGGTGACCGCGTTCGAGGACTACTTCGGCGGAGCCCCTGCGCTCGACTCCGTCGAGTTCGTGCCCGTTCCCGCTGACGACGCCAGGGTGACCGGAGTGCAGTCCGGCACGGTCGACATCGCGGCGATCCCGACCGCGCAGATCGCCGCCGTCGAGGGAACCGGCAGCGCCGATGTGGTCAGCATCCCGAGCCATCAGGTGGTCTACCTCGGCTTCAACACCGAGTCGGGGCCGCTCGCCGATCCCGCGATCCGACGCGCGGTCTCCGCCGCGATCGACAGGGACGCCATCGTCGAGACCATCCTCAGCGGCAACGGGCAGGGCAGCAGCCAGGTCGTCGCCCCGACCGTGGTCGGGTTCTCGGATGCCCTGGAGCCGGTCGCCTTCGATCAGGACGCGGCGAAGGCCGAGCTCGAGGCCGCGGGATACGCCGGCGAGGCGATCGCCTTCCAGTACGCGCTCGACGGCGTCATCCCGATGGGCGCGGAGGTCGCGCAGGCGATCGCCGGTCAGCTCGAGGAGGTCGGCATCACCGTGAGCCTCGAGGGCACGGACAACGCCAGCTACGACATCCTCACCCGTGAGCACGGGCTCACAGGCCTGTACCTCGGTCAGTTCTCGCCGTCGATCCTGGATGCCGGTCTTCCGCTGCGCTTCCTGTTCGCCCCCGAGGCGACCAACTACTTCGACGACGCCGCCATCGAGCAGCTGGTCGTCGATCAGAAGGCCGTTGCGGGCGACGCCCGTCTCGACGTCATCGGGCAGATCTGGCAGCTCAACCAGGACAGCTCCTACCTCGCGCCGCTCTACACCCCGGACGCCGCATACGGCGTGAACCCCGAGGTGGCCTGGGAGCCGCGTCCCGACGGCCTCTTCATCATGAAGGACGCCGACCTCCAGTGATCACCGCGGGCGGCGGCCGCGGCCGCCGCCCGCCCGGAAAGAGAGGAGCCGAACATGGCTCGCAAGACCTTCGAGGGATGGCTGGGCGGGGAGTACTCCTCGCCGGTGGACATCCCGGCATCCGACGTCGCGCTCATCGTGATCGACATGCAGAACGCCTTCCTCAAGGAGGAGTACTCGCTGGGGATCGCCGAATCGCAGCAGCCCTTCGCCTCGGCGATCCCCGGCACGGCGAAGCTCATCGAAGCGGCCCGCGCGAACGGGGTCCCTGTGATCTACACGCGGTACGCCTATCTGCCTGGCAACGAGGACCAGCTCGACCCGATGGGGCGGGCGGAGGGCTCGGCCGTCTCGCCGCGCCTGGTCGCCGACACCGTCGACATCGAGATCATCGACGAGCTGGCGCCCGTCGATGGCGACATCGTGCTCGACAAGTCGCGCCCCAGCGCGTTCTACGGGACCCGGCTGGAGCCGTTCCTCACCGCGCGGGGCATCCGCAACGTCGTGATCTGCGGCGTGACGACGAACATCTGCGTCGAGACGACGGCGCGGGACGCCAGCCAGCGCGGCTACAAGACCTACGTCATCGAGGATGCCGTCGGCGAGGCGGAGCTCAGTCGGCACTGGCACGCGCTCTACACGATCGAGTTCATCTTCGGCACCGTCGCCACGGTCGAGGACATCCAGCGCTCCTGGGGCGTCCCGGTGACCGGCGTCCCCGGGTATCCGTTCTCCCGCGGCGGCAACGTGACCGATCCGACCTGGCGAGAGCCGGTCGCGCTGTGAGCGCGGAGCGGGTGGACCTGCAGGACCTGGAAGAGAGGAAGAGACCCTTGAAGACCTTCGACAGCTGGATGAACGGCGCGGACGGAGAACCGGTGGACGTCGCGGCGAAGGATGTCGCGCTGATCGTCATCGACATGCAGAACGGATTCATCAGGGAGGAGTACTCGCTGGGGATCGCACCGACGCAGGACCCCTTCGCGATGGCGGTGCCCGGCTGCGTCGCCCTCGTCGAATCGGCGCGCGCCGCCGGGGTCCCGGTGATCTACACGCGGGCGACGAACCTGTACGACCACGCGGACGCCCTGCCTCGTCGAGGACGCTCGCTGGCCAAGCCGGCCCCCGCCCGCCGCATGCACGAGGACAGCATGGACGTGCAGATCATCGAGGAGCTGGCGCCGCTGGACACGGAGTGGGTCGTCGACAAGTCGCGCCCCGGCGCGATCTACGGCACGCGTCTCGAGCCGCTGCTGGTCGGCCTCGGCATCCGCAGCGTCGTGATCTGCGGGGTGACGACGAACATCTGCGTCGAGACGACCGCGCGCGAGGCGCACGCCAGGGGCTACGACACCTATGTCGTCGCGGATGCCACAGGCGAGGCGGAGCCCAGCCGCTATTGGCACGCACTGTACTCGATCGAGTTCCTGTTCGGGACGGTCGCGATGGTGGAGGACGTCCAGCGCTCCTGGGGCACGGAGGTGACCGGGGTGCCCGGCTTCCCGCTCCAGCGCGCGAACGTGGGATCGGCAGCGCTCGCCGCGGCCGTCTGACATGGTGAGCAGTTCCACGGGGCCGGGTCGCGGGGGGGCCCCGCCCCCCCCCCCCCCCCCCCGGGGGGGGGGGGGGGGGGGGGGGGGGGGGGGGGGGGGCGCGCCGAAATCCCGGGGGTGGCGAGTGCAGTTAGGTGGGGTGTTTTTGGGCCCCACAAAA
>NZ_JBSHCA010000001.1:1868384-2010204 GCF_053615555.1 Microbacterium sp. NPDC055903
CGGTCGTCGCGGGACGGGGGGGGGCGCGGGCGGCGGCGTGGAAGCGGGGGGGGGGGGGGGGGGGGGGGGCCGGGGGGGGGGGGCGGGGGGGGGGGGGGGGGGGGGGCGGGCGGGGGGGGGGGGGGGGGGGGGGGGGGGGGGGGGGGGGGGGGGGGGGGGGGGTTGGGGCGGGGGGGGGGGGGGGGGGGGGGGGGGCCCCCCCCCCCCCCCGGCTCGCCACGCCGATGTCGACCGGCGCGAGGGTCGGCGCGGGCGGCTCGGCGCGCAGATCGCCGTGCTGACGCTCGTCCAGTTCGTCGGGATGATGAGCGGCACCATCATCGCCACGGCCCTCCCCGCGATCACCAGGGAGATCGACGGCACGACCCTGCACTACACGTGGATGTTCGTGACCACGGCCCTCGCGTCCGCGGTCACGACCCCGCTCTGGGGCAGGCTCGGCGACATCTTCGACGCGAAGGTCGTGCTGCAGTGGTCGCTCGGGTTCTACACGGCGGGTGCTCTGCTGTGCGGGCTCGCCCCGACCGCCGATCTGCTGATCGCCGCGCGCGTCATCCAGGGCATCGGCATCGGCGGACACATCGCGCTCACCCAGGCTCTCGCCGCGCGTCTCGTCGTCCCCCGCAGGCGCGCGCAGGTGAACGGCGTGATGGCGGTCTCGCAGATCGTCGCGACGGTCTCCGGTCCGCTCGTCGGAGCGCTGCTGGTCGGCGTCCCCGGCATCGGGTGGCGGCTGTGCTTCCTGCTCGGCGTCCCGGTCGCCGTGTTCGCCGCCATCGTCGTGCAGATCGTCCTGCCAGGGGCGACGGCGCCGGCCCGGGGTCGCGTCGACTACCTGGGCGCCGTGCTCCTCGTCATCGGACTCACGGGGATGCTGGGCTGGATCTCCCTCGTCGGCGACGTGGTGCCTCCCTTCGGAGCGCCCTCGCTCCTCTGGGTCGCATCGAGTCTGCTCGTCCTCGCCGCCGCCGCGTGGTGGGAGTGGCGGACCGCGGATGCGATCGTGCCGCTTCGCGCTCTCGCCGGACGTGTGCCGGCGCTCGCCGCGGCGGCGAGCCTGTGCGTGGGCGTCTCGATGTTCGGCGGGACCATCTTCGTGACGCAGTACCTCCAACTCGGGAGAGGGCTCGATGCGCTCACCGCGGGCGTCCTGCTCATGCCGATGGCGGCGACCACGTTCGTGTGCGCACTGCTCGTCGGGCGCCTCAGCGCCAGGTCCGGCCGCATCCGGCGCTACCTGCTCGCCGGCGTCGTGCTCGTGCTCCTCGGCAATGCGGGGCTCATCCCGCTGTCGACAGGGACGCCGCTGTGGTGGGTGGTCGTCTCCTCTTCGCTGATCGGCGCGGGGTTGGGGATGACCGTGACGAACCTCGTGCTCGTCGCGCAGAACGCCACGCGGCTGCGCGACACCGGAGCGGTGAGCGGAACGGTCATCTTCACGAGGACGCTCGGCTCGACGGTGGGGCTCGCCGTGTTCGGCGCGATCGTCGCCGGATACGTCCCCGCCGTGGATGCCGTACCCGCATCGGCGCTGCCGGGGCTCTACGCCCAGGCCTCGTCGACGGTCTTCCTCGTGGCGACGGCGATCTCACTCGCGGGGCTCCTCGCCGTCGTGCTGCTGCCGCCCATCAGGCTGCGCTCGACCGCCGATCTGCCCGAGGCGACGCCGACGGTCACCGGATGATCTCCTCGAGAGCGGCCAGACGCTCCTCCGGGGTGCCCGCGAGCTCGATCATTCGGACCGAGCCAGGCACGAGGTCGGGATCCTCGGTGAGGGTCAGTAGTGCGGCATCCATCTCCTCGCGCAGGTCGAGGTCCTCGTCGGCGGGGAGGTGGATGCCGGATGCCGTTGACAGCGGCAGGACGACGAGCAGATCGACGGCCGCCATCGCGGACACGGCCGGCTCGACGAGGTCGGGGATCGCCGCCGCAGCCCGTCCGGGGCGGCCGAGCGCATCCCAGGCCTCGAGGTAGGCGAGGAAATCCAGCGGGCAGCGCTCGAGCACGGCGTCCCGCCCTGCAGGGAGCCGCTGCAGGCGCCGGGCGGCGACGTGGAACTGCTCGATGAAGGAATCCACGCCGCTGCCGCTCCCGGTGAGGTCGTGCGGGTCAGCGTGCACCTCGAAGGTCGGATGCCGTGCGGCGAACGCCGAGATCACCGTCGACTTGCCGGTGCCGTGCGTCCCGGAGACCACGATGCGCATGAGCGCACTCTATCGGCGGGGGCCGGTGAGGGTGAGCACGTGCTCCCACGCGGCGTCGGCGAGCGCCGTCGAGCGCTCCGTGAATGCCGTGAAGCTGCGTTCTCCTGGCCAGTCCTCTGGCAGAAGGGCAGCCGGCAGACCAGGATCGATGTACGGGAGCACACGCCAGGCGTCGACGAGGCGGACGAAGGCCGCGAACGGCTCGGCCGGCAGCCGATCGACGGCGGCGAGGAAGGTCTCGTGCTCGGCGCGGAGGGCGACCAGATCCCACCACTGCGGCACCGCATCGCGCAGCGGGCCGGCGGTCAGCGGGGCCCCTGCCCTGAAGAGAACCGCCTGCGTCCGCACCCCCAGCTCGACGAGGATCTCCTCCGCCTCGCCCTCGAGGTGCCCCGGCAGGATCCACAGCGCCGGCGACACGGCGCCCGCCCCGATCCAGTGCAGCCGCCGCCGCAGCAGGTGCCGCAGATCCCGCCTCGCCTCGGGGATCGAATAAGAGACGAGGCACCAGGAATCGCCGTCCTGCATGAGACGCACATCGAAGATGCGGCGGTCGCCGCGCTCCAGCATCCGCTCCGCATCCGGATTCAGCCGGTAGCCGGCGCTTTCGCGGCGCTCGGGGAGGAGCAGGCCCCGCTGTTTCAGACGGGCGATGGCCGTGCGCGCGGTCGCCGCAGGAACGCCGAGATCGTCGGCGAGCCGCACGAGCCCGGACGTGGGGATCCAGCCGCCGAGGCGTCGCAGGTACAGTCCGACGACCGTCCGCAGCAGCGAGGCGGTGCTCCCCGGCCGTGCGTCGATGTCGTCGAGCACGGGACGGTCCGCTGATGCGACGGCGGTCATGCGGCCAGTGCGTCCCGCACGGCGAGGATGCCGCGCGCGGTCTCCTCGTAGCCCGTGCTCAGCGGCGACAGCCCGAGTCGGATGCCGTCGGGGAACCGGAAGTCGGGGATCACGCCGCCCGCCCACAGCGTCTCGGTGGCGCGCCGGGCATCGGGATGGCCGATCGTCACGTGCCCGCCCCTGGCTGCGGCCTCCCGGGGGCTGAGCAGACGCGCGCCGAGCGGTGCGAGCAGCTCGTCGAAGGCCTGCACGGCGAACCCGGTCAGCGATGCCGACTTCGCCCGTACGGCCTCGATCGACGCCTCGGCGATGAGCTCGACCATCCCCTGCATCGCCAGCATCCCCAGCACCGGCGGCGTGCCGCTGATGAACTGGCGGATCCCGGCGTCCGGCACGTATCCGGCTCCCATCGCGAAGACGTCAGCGGCGCCCATCCACCCCTGGATCGGCTGGTGCAGCACTCCCTGGTGGTCGGCACGGACGTAGGCGAAAGCCGGAGAACCGGGGCCGCCGCCGAGGTACTTGTACGTGCATCCGACGGCCAGGTCCACGCCCCAGGCATCCAGCTGCATGGGCACGACCCCCGCCGAATGGCAGAGGTCCCAGAGCACGAGAGCGCCCGCATCGTGCGCGATCTCGGTGATGGCCGCCATGTCGGCGAGCGCGCCGGAGCGGTAATCGACGTGGCTGAGGACCACGAGCGCCGTGCGTCCGGAGACGGCCGCCGCGACATCGTCCGGCTGCACGCCGAGCACGGGGTCGGGGGAGAGCCAGCGGATCGTGAGACCGCGCTCGGCGGCGACGCCCTCGGCGATGAAGCGGTCGGTGGGGAAGTTGCCCTCCTCGATGAGGATCTCCTCGCGACTGGGCCTGGCCTCGACCGCCGCACGCATCAGCTTGTAGAGCAGCACGGTCGTGGAGTCCGCGACGACCGTCTGACCGGCCGCGGCGCCCAGGCAGACGTCGCCGATACGGTCGCCGAGCTCGAGCGGGAGCTCCATCCACTGCTCGTCCCAGGAACGGATCAGGCGCGTGCCCCAGTCGTGGCCGATGAAGCCGGCCACTCTGTCGGCGAGGTCCTTCAGCGGGCGCCCCAGCGAGTTGCCGTCGAGGTAGGCGGTGACGCCTGGCGCGTCGACGAACGCGTCGGTGAACCGCGCGAGCGGGTCGGCTCCGTCGAGGGCTCGGGCGGCGGTGAGCAGGTCGGTCATGTCAGGCCTCCAGGTCGTCGGGGGAGAGCGCGCGGGCGCGGAGCGGGTCGATGTCGATCTCGTCATCGGCGGGGTGGAAGAGCGCTCGGGTGTCGCGAGGTGCGAGGGCGCGGAGGAGGTCGAGGCCGTGGATGCCTGCCTCGCGCAGCGCCGCGATCTCACGGGGGTTGAGGGCGACCGGCGTCGGGCCGTTGCCCATGTCGGTGCCGTAGAGCACGGTGCCGCCTGCGGCGTGGAATCGGCGGACGTTGTCGACGGCGATCTCGTAAGCATCGCCCTCGTGGATCGAGAGCGTCGAGATCCACTGCACCCCGGTGGCGTGAGCGGCGATCTCCGTGTCGTCGAGGCGCTCGGAGAACGGGGCGTGTGCGAGCAGCCGCGCGCCGAGCCGGACGGCCCGCTGCGCTTCACCCGGCCCTTCCGCGTGGACGATGACGGGGAGGCGCGCGGATGCCGCGATCCCCAGGATCGCGCGGAGGAGCTCGTCGGAGAACACCGGCCCGGCGGTGCTGTTGGAGGCGACCTTGACGAAGGATGCCCCGGCCGAGGCCATCTCGTCGACGGCATCCGCCGCGGCGTCCGCATCAGCGATCTCGCGCACCGAGCCGGGCGGAGCCCATGCGCGGTCGGAGGGGTATCCCCCCGGCGGGGTGAGGAACGCCCCGGCGAAGACGATCTCGACGGGGGCATCCTGAGCGAGCGGCTGCCTCCCCTCCGCTCCCTGAGCGAGCGCAGCGAGTCGAAGGGGATCCCCGCCCAGATCGATCACGCGCGCCAGCACCGACTCCGTGAGCCCCGCTCGATCCACGAGCTGCAGGTGCACGTGGTGATCCGTGAAGCCGCCGCCGATGAACCCGCCGGGGACACGGCGCAGCCCCGGCATGGTCACGCGCCGATCTCGGTACGGACCGTGTAGAGCTCGGGGAAGAAGGTCAGCTCGAGCGCGCGCTGCAGGAAGGCCGCGCCGGTCGAGCCTCCGGTGCCGGTCTTCATGCCGATGGTGCGCGTGACCGTCTTGAGATGCCGGAAGCGCCAGAACTGGAAGTTGTCCTCGAGGTCGACGAGATCCTCGCAGGCCTCGTAGAGGTCCCAGTGCGTCTGGGGGTCCTCGTAGATCGCCCTGATGGCGGGGACGAGCTCCGGGTGCGGGCGGTACGGCTCGCGGACATCGCGATCGATCACGGATGCCGGCACGGCGAGGCCCCGGCGTGCCGCGTAGCGGAGGAACTCGTCGTACAGCGTCGGCCGCTCGAACTCGGCCGTGAGCAGGGCGAGGTTCTCCGCATGGTCGGCGAACACCTGCAGCATCCGCTCGTTCTTGTTGCCGAGGGCGAACTCGACCGCCCGGTACTGCACGGACTGGAAACCGGAGGAGTTGCCGAGCGATCCGCGGAACTGGGCGTACTCGGTGGGGGTGAGGGTGGCCAGCACCGACCACTGCTGGGTCATCACGTCCTGGATGCGCTTGATCCTCGCGACCCGCTTCAGGGCCTCGCGGAGGTCGTCGCTGGCGAGGAGGTCGCGGGCACTGGAGAGCTCGTGGCGCAGCTGCTTGAGCCAGAGCTCGGTCGTCTGGTGCTGGATGATGAACAGCATCTCGTCGTGATGGTCGCTCACCGGATGCTGGGCGGAGAGCAGCCGGTCGAGCTCCAGATAGGAGCCGTAGGTCATCCGATCGCGGAGGTCGGTGACGATGCCGTCTTCGAGTGCGCGTTCGTTCTCCGCCATGCCGGATATGTTACGCATTTGTGTCGATCGTCACAAGAGTGGCATGCTCACGGAACGGCCGGCGACGAAGCGCGGAGGCGTCAGAGCGCGGCGAGGATGCCTTCCGTGTCGTCGAGGGTGATCTGCGGTGGATACAGGCCCATCACGTGCAGGGCTGCCGTGTGGTTCTCCGCGGAGGATCCGGCACAGGCATCCGTGGCGATCGTGATGCGCGCACCCGCATCCGCGGCGGCGAGAGCCGTCGAGATCACGCAGCAGTCCGTTGACACCCCGGTCAGCACCACCTCCGCCCCGCGCCCGACGATCGTCTCGATCGCGGGTCCCCACTTCCCGAAGGTCGGCAGATCGATGCTCGGATGCGGAGACAGCGCCCTCGCCTCGGGCACGAGATCGAACAGGGGGTCGCTCTGCGGCTGGTCGGCGAAGGGCCAGGTGTCGAAGTATGCGCCCCAGCTCGTCGCGCGGTCGGCGGTGGGGAGCCATCTCGTCACGAGCACGCGCTCGCCGAACGCATCGGCGAGCGCCCGGATGCGCGGCATCGCCTCGGAGAAGAACGGCGACGCCCAGGCCGAATCCGGCGAGGCGAAGATGTTCTGCGGGTCGATGACGACGAGCCAGCGCGTGGTCATCACGCCTCCTGGCGGCGGATCTTCCCTGCGCGGGCGAAGAAGCACACCAGGAACGAGCCGATCAGAGCGATGAACACACCGAGGTTCGCGTAGGCCCAGACACCATCGGCCCCGCCCACGAGGAACATCAGGTAGCCCTGCCAGGGGAACAGGGAGGAGTAGACCAGCCCCCAACCGATGGCGGTGAAGGCGAGCATCGTGATCACCGACACCCCGTCCACCGCGCCGTAACGACCAGACGAGTCGAACAGCGCGGCCTCGTCGTAGTCCTTCTTGCGCCGCAGGATGTCCGCGATGAGGATGCCGGCCCATGCCGCCATCGGGACGCCGAGCGTGATGAGGAATGTCTCGAACGGGCCCTTGAAGTCCTGCGCGAAGAACACCACGAAGATCGTCCCCGCCGTGAGGAGCACGCCGTCGATCGCCGCGGCGGAGGGACGGGGGATCCGGATCCCGAGGCTGAGCAGCGTCAGACCCGAGGAGTAGATGCCCAGCACCGCACCCGAGACGAGGGTGAGGATCGCGACGATGAGGAAGGGGAACAGCGCCCAGGTGGGCAGAAGCAGCGCGAGCGCGCCGATGGGGTCGCCGCCGACGGCATCCATCAGCTCGGTGCTGGATGCGGCCAGGAGCAGGCCGAAGAACACCAGGACGATCGGTGCGACCGAGCCGCCGATCGTGTTCCAGGCGACGATCCTGGCATCCGACGTGGTGCGCTTCTGGTAGCGCGACCAGTCGGCCGCGATGTTGATCCATCCGAGGCCGAATCCGGTCATGACCATGACCAGTGCACCGAGCATCGCGGGGAAGGAGCCGTCGGGCAGCGATGTCACGACATCCCAGCGGATGGAGCCCGCGGTGAGGAACAGGAACACGATCGTCATGGCGCCGGTGAGCCAGGTGAGCACCGACTGCAGCTTCATGATCGTGTGGTAGCCGAGCACGGAGGCGCCGACGATGAGCGCGGCCACGAGCACGGTCGCGATGATCTGGGCGAGCAGCGATCCGTCCTCGCCGACCCAGCCGAGCGCGTGCAGGACCGTGTTCGTGGCGAGCACCGCGGTGATCGCCAGCGAGGTCTCCCACCCGATCGAGGTCAACCACGAGACGATCCCCGGCAGCTTCTGCCCCTGGACGCCGAAAGCGGCCCTGGAGAGCACCATGGTCGGCGCAGAGCCGCGCTTGCCGGCGATCGCGATGAGGCCGCACAGGGCGAACGAGACGACGATGCCGATGACGGCGACGACCGTCGCCTGCCACAGCGAGATGCCGAATCCCAGGATCCAGGTGCCGTACGACATGCCGAACACCGAGACATTGGCCGCGAACCACGGCCAGAACAGGTCTCGGGGCCTCGCCGTGCGCTCGGACTCCGGGATGATCTCGATGCCCGCGCGTTCGATCAGCGAGCCGCTCTTCTCACTCATGTGCTCATGATGGCACTGTCGCGCCACGGCAGGGGTCAGCGGGCGGAACGCGATTCCCGCGAACCTCCGCCGCACGGAAGCCGCGCACCCCGTCAGCCGACGAAGAACGCTCCTGCGACGAGGGAGAGGTCGTGCAGATCGCTCACCCCGGCGAGCTCCCGTGCCGAGTGCATCGACAGGATCGGGATGCCGACATCGACGGTGCGGATGCCCAAGCGCGTCGCCGTGATCGGCCCGATGGTCGAGCCGCAGGGCACATTGTTGTTCGAGACGAACTCCTGCGAGGCGACACCGGCCGCGGCGCACCATCCGGCCCAGGCGGCGGCCCCGACGGCATCCGTCGCATAGCGCTGGTTGGCGTTGAGCTTCAGGATCGGGCCGGAACCGAGCAGCGGCTGCACCACGGGGTCGTGCTTAGCCGCGTAGTTCGGATGCACGGAGTGGCCGACGTCGCTCGACAGGCACCACGAGGCCGCGAAGGCCTGACGCTGCGCGGCTGCGTCGGCGCCGAGGTCGGCGTGCACGCGCACCAGCACATCCTCGAGGAAGGGACCGGCGGCACCAGAGCGGGATCCTGAGCCGAGCTCCTCGTGGTCGAAGGCCGCAAGAACCGCGATCGGGCCTTCGGTGAGTGGGGTCTGCGCGAGCGCGGAGAGCGCGACGACGCCGGCGTGCACGGAGGCCAGATCGTCCAGACGCCCTGCGGCGAAGAAGGCGTCGTCCTTGCCGAAGACGGCTCCGCGGGCGGAGTCGGCCACCACGGCGTCGAACCCGAGGATGCCGGCCGCATCCACTCCTGCGGCGGCGGCGAGCTCGCCGAGCAGGTCCTCCGCCGTCGGGTCGCCGAGGCCCCAGACCGGCTGGGTATGGAACTGCTTGTCGAGCGAGAGTCCGCTGTTCGCCTCGCGATCCAGGTGGACGGCGAGCTGCGGGAGTCGAAGGAGCGCGCCGGTGGCGGCGAGGACGACGGAGCCGTCGGCCATCGCCAGGCGACCGGCCAGGCGCAGCTCACGATCGAGCCACGAGTTCAGGAGGGGCCCGCCGTAGACCTCCACGCCGGCCTGCAGCCAGCCGCGGGAACCCGTGGTCGGCTTCGGCTTGAGCTTGAAGCCGGGGGAGTCGGTGTGCGCACCGAAGATCCGCGTCCCGGTGGTCGGACCGGCGTCGGAGGGGACCGCCCAGGCGATCGCCGCGCCGTCGCGCACGACGACGAAGCGCCCACCGCGCTGCGCAGGCCACGCCTCGGTCTCGTCCAGGCGAACGAAGCCGATCGCCTGCAGACGGCGCGCGACCTCCTCGGCGGCGTGATAGCTCGACGGCGACGCCGCGACGAAGTCGGCGAGGTCCTCCGCGTGCGCGAGACGGGTGTCGGTGACGGGCATGAATGACCTCCGGTGTTGCTCCCCCACGATCGTAGACCGCCGCGGCGGAGGTCTCAGCGGAAGTCGATCAGCCCCGCGTGCGCGGCGGCGACGAGGATCTGCACCCGGTCCCGCACCTGCCACTTGGTCATGATGCGCCCGAGGTGCGCCTTGACCGTGCCCTCGGAGACGATCAGCGCCCGTGCGATCTCGGCGTTCGACATGCCCTCGGCGAGGCGGTCGACCACCTCGCGCTCGCGGTCGGTGAGGGGTGCCAGATCGTTGCCGCGTCCACTCGTGGTGGTGTCGTTGTCGCGGACGTGGCGCACGAGCAGCGAGGCGATCCTCGGCGACAGGGCGCTCGCGCCGTCGTACACGTCGCGGACGCCCGCGACAACGCTCTCCGCGCTGGAGTCCTTCAACAGGTAGCCGGAGGCGCCGGCGCTCAGCATCGGCAGCACCGTGTCGCTGCCGTCCAGAGTGGTGACGGCGAGCACGCGCACATCCGGCCAGCGGGCGGCGATCGCCGCCGTGGCCGAGATCCCGTCCATCTCGGGCATCTGCACGTCCATGAGGACGACGTCGGGATGCTCCCGCTCCACCGCGGCGATCGCCTCGAGCCCGTCGACGGCATCGCCGATCACCTCGATCTCGGGATCGCGGGAGACGAAGTGGGTGAGGGCGGAGCGCACCAGCGGGTCGTCATCGACGATCAGGACGCGAATCTCAGGCATATCCGAAGCCTAACGGCGCTGTGGGCGAGGAGCGGGGAAGACCTAGACCTTTGGCTAATCACATCTGATCGAAAGGCAGATGTGCGAGGTGGTTCACCCCCGAGAAGATGGAATCGTTCCTGACCGAACGACAAGTATTTGGAGGTGAAATACTATGACTTTCTGGCAGACAGTTGCTTGGGTGCTTGGTATCAATCGCTAGGCTACCTGGCGAATAGGAGAACGTGAACCCTATGGTGCTTGGCCGGTTCAGCCGCAGAGAAGCCGTTGCGCTCCGTCTGGGGCGCGGCGCTCGCCTGAGCCGTTTCGAGATGATCGCCTTCGTCGTGATCCTCGGTGTCATCACCGCGTTCGACCTCTTCCGCCTTTTCAGCTCACCAGGGCAAGACCCTGGTCCCACTCTTCTGAGCATCGCCTCCACGGCGGTGTTCGCCCTTTTCCTCTGGTCGCCGTTGGCGGCGGTGTGTGCCATCGCCGTGATCTTCGGGCTGTCATTCATCGTCGACAGCCAGATCGAAGTCCTCGCCGCCGCGGCCGTGGCCGCCGGGCTCGTGCTCCGTCTCGGATGGAACGCCCTGATACTCGCGTACGCCGGGGCGTTCCTTGTCGCGACGGCGATCATTGCCATCGGCGACAGCGTCTTCCCCGGCGAGATCGCCATCTATCTGATCTTCGCCGCGGTGGCGGGTGGCATCGGTCTCGCCCTGCGCGTGGCCTTCGACAGAGGAAGCCGTCTCGAGCGCGAACTGGAGCAGCGCGCAGAACAGGAGCGGCAGGCGGTTCTCGCGGAGCGACGCTGGATCGCTGGCGAGCTCCACGACAGCATCGCCCACCACCTGACGGTCGTCTCGCTGCACGTGCAGCTGCTCGACGACCCGACCATGAGCACGGAGTCGCAGGATGCGATCCGCATCGCTGCGCGAAAGGCGATGACCGACCTGCGATTCGTCATCGAACTCGCAGACGATGGCCCCCGTTCAGAAGGCATGCAGACCGGCGACCTCGCCTCATCGATCGAGGAGGCGAGCGCCGAGTTCGCCTCGGCGGGTCACGCGGTGCGGCGCGAGGGCGACCCGCGCGATGACCGGATCCCCCGGATGGCGGAGATCATCCTCGCGCGCATCATGCGGGAATCCGCGACCAACGTGCTCAAGTACGCCGGCCCCGGCGAGGTGACGATCGCCCTGAGCGTCGACGACGCGGCATCCACCCTCGTCGTCAGCAGCCCTCTTCCGACGACGCCGAGGCGCGATCTGCCGTCGAGCAGCACGGGTCTGCGTCGGATGGCCGATCGGGTGCTCGGCGCGAGCGGCGACTTCAGCGCCGGGGAGGTCGACGGGCAGTGGAGAGTCGCCGCCACGGTGCCGATCACCTGAGGCATCCGTCGCAGGTCTAGACGAAGGTCTATATGCCTCTCGACCTTCGAACCTGCCCGTCGGTGCGGTCATTGCTTAGATTTGAAGCATCCCCAGATAGGCGTCCCCAGCGCCAAGATCGCGAGCGCGCTCCCCAAGGATTCTCATTCCGACGCGCTCGCGATCATCGGATTCACGGGCCTTTTCTGGTGCCCTCCGAGCCAGGGGGAATCTCCGGTTAACGGGCGCTGAACACTTCCGCCGATCGCCGATCCGGCTCGCATCGCGATGTCAGAGTGACTTCCGGATCCACGATGAACGGGATCGGGAGGGGCCTCATGACCGCAACGGGAATCGCCGATCACAGGCGCCGCCTCCATCCACCGCGCCAGCTCGATCAGGACGGCTGACGTGCGCACGCTGCTGCCCCACGCGCAGCTGCGCGATATCGCATTGCGGCCCGCAGCGTCGGCCCGAGTATGGCTCGGGTCAGGACAGGCGCTGGAGCGCGTCGCAGTGCCCGGTGTGGGCCTCGCGGCAGGGGACGTCCTCGTCGCCGTCGAGTTGTCGACGATCTGCGGCGATGACGTGCGTGTGGCGTGCGGCGACCGCACCTCCGTCGCACCAGCCGTCCTCGGTCACGAGAGCGTCGGGAGGGTGATCGCCCTCGGCGAGGGCGGCGCACGGACGGTGGAGGGAACCGAGCTGCGGGTCGGCGATCGCGTGGTGTGGACGGTCGCCGTGTCCTGCGGGGACTGCGACCGCTGCCGTGCGGGGCTTCCGCAGGCGTGCCGGTCTCTCGCGCAGTACGGGCGAGAGCGCCTCGAGCCGCGCTGGGAGCTCACCGGCGGGTTCGCCAGCCACGTGCACCTGCGCAAGGGGACATCGATCGTGCGGGTGCCCGAGTCGTTGCCCGCGGCCGTCCTGGCTCCGGCGTCCTGCGCGACCGCGACCGCGTGGGCGGCGGTGGCGAAGACTGGACGCGATCTCGAGGGCGCCCGCGTGCGGGTGTTCGGTGCGGGCCTGCTCGGTCTGACCGCGGCCGCGATCGCGGCCGATCGAGGCGCCAGGGTCGACATCGTCGAACCGGTCCCGCATCGGCGTGCGCTCGCGGCCGGCTTCGGAGCGGATGCAGAGCGGACGGACGAGCTCGTGGACGTCGCGATCGAGACGTCCGGGCACGCCGTCGCCGAGGCGATCGATGCCGTGGACATGGGAGGCACGGTCGTGCTGCTGGCGAGTGCGTCGCCCTCGCCCGCGATCGTCGTGCCCGCGGACAGCCTTGTCCGCAGGCTGGTCACGGTGACCGGTGTGCACGGCAGCACCGGCACCGAGCTGTCGGAGGCCGTCGCCTTCCTCGCCGGCCGGGGTCGTGCCTTCGCATTCGCCGATGCCGTCGGAGCGGTGTTCCCGCTGGAGCAGGCGGACGCGGCAGTGGCGGCCGCGTCCTCACCGGATGCGCCGTTGCGAGTGGGACTCGTCCCGCGGTGATCGCGCGCCGGACGCCTGCGCGGTCGGCGTGGAAAGGTCGTGGCAGTCTTGATCAGTGCATTCGTCCACGGCATCCCGCCCGCTCCTCGGCGCAGCGCTGGTGTTCGGCTCGTGCGTCTCGCTGTCGTTCGGCGCCGCGATCGCCGCGCAGCTGTTCCCCGCGCTCGGCGCCTGGGGCGTGACCGCGCTGCGGCTGGGGATCGCTGCCATCGTGCTCATGCTGGTCGTCCGCCCGAAGGTGCGCACCTGGAGCCGCAGGCAATGGAAGGCCGCGATCCTGTTTGGGCTGGCGCTCGGGGGCATGAACGGCGCCTTCTACGCCGCGATCGAGCGGATTCCCCTCGGGCCGGCGGTCGCCATCGAGTTCCTCGGACCGCTCGCTCTTGCGGCGATCCTCACCCGTCGGCTGCGGGACGTCGGCTGGGTGGCGCTGGCCGTCCTCGGGATCGCCCTGCTCGGCGTCGACGGGATGCTCGGCGCCGATCCCCTCGATCCGCTCGGCGTCGCCTTCGTCCTGGTCGCCGCGCTGTTCTGGGCGCTGTACATCCGCGCGAGCGCCCATGCCGGCGCCGAGATCGAGGGCAACGGCGCCCTCGCGATCGCCTTCGTCGTCTCGGCCGTCGTGCTGGTGCCGTTCGGGGTGCCGACGTTCGGTGTCATCGCGGCGGATCCGATGCTCCTCATCCTGGCTCTTGCCACCTCGCTGCTGGGGTCGATCATCCCGTACACGCTGGAGCTCGCGGCGCTGCGCCGCGTGCCGCAGCGCGTCTTCGGCATCCTGCTCAGCCTGGAGCCTGCGACCGCGACGCTCGCGGGCTGGATGCTCCTCGGGCAGGCCGCGAGTCCGCTGCGGCTGGTGGCGATCGGCTTCGTGATCGCGGCGAGCGTCGGTGTGAGCGTCATGGGCGCCAGGGAGCGTCGCGCCGAGCCCCTCGGCGACGCCGCCACGCCCTAACCGGATGGGCAGGCGGACCGCCGCTGCTCAGTGGTCCCGGAGCGCGGAGATGAGCTCGCTCTTGCGCTTGCCGGAGTATCCGGTGAGCCCGAGCTCCTTCGCCCTCCTGCGCAGCGCGGCCACCGTCCAGTCCTCGTAGTCGCCGGCCTCGCCGCCGCGACGCCCCACCTCGCTTCGGCCCTTCTTCGTGCCTCCGGTCGCGTTGGAGATGCGGGCGGCCTTCTCCTTGGACGCGCCGTCCTTGCGCAGCTCCTCGTAGAGCTCTGGATCCTTCAGACGTGATCGTTGTCCGCGTGGCATGTCGTCCTCCTCACAAGGAGATGCTCTCGACGGTCTCGCCGGTCTCCTGCGCCGGCAGCGACCTGGCGATGTCGGCCTGGCTCACGATCCCGACGAGCAGATGATCCTCGATCACGGGCACACGTCGGATCTGATGCTCCTGCATGCGCTCCAGTGCCACGGTCACGTCGTCCGAGGCCTGCACCGTGACCGGCTTGCCCTCCGCCAGCACCCCGGCGCGTGTGGAGTCCGGATCCAGGCCATGGGCGATCGCCTTCACGACGATGTCGCGATCGGTCAGCATCCCCTTGAGCCTGCTGTCCTCCCCGCAGATGGGAAGCGAGCCGACATCGAGCTCCGCCATCAGTGCGGCCGCGATCTGCAGGGAGTCGTTCTCCCCGACGCATCGGGCGCCGGGCGTCATGATGTCGCTGATGAGTGTCATGTCGTTCTCCTCTCACGTGAACGGGAGCCACGCTAGGAGCGCGTGCGCAGACCGGCACGGGGGTTGACACGGCCCGCGCACGTGGTCTTCGCGACAACGCGGTCGAATGATCAGCTCGCGTCGAGATCCTCCGGCACCAGGGTGATCCCGCCGCTCGAGTTCGCCGAATTGGCCATCGCCGTGATCCATTCGGCGTGCAGCTCAGGCGCCTCCGGGGTATCGAAGACGAAGCGGAGGGGGATCGACGGGTGCAGCCAGAGCGTCGAACGCCCCGGGTCATCGCCGTCCGGGTGCTGCCACGACAGTGTGAAGCTCTCGTTGCGCCGCAGCTTGGTGGCGATCACCACCTTGAGATGAGCGAGGGCGCGATCCTCGATCTGGATCGGATCTGCGGAGGATCCGTAGTAGAGCATGCCCATGCCGCCTACGCTACCGGTAGGGGAACGACACCGACAGGAGCGAGGACAAATGGGCAGATTCATCTACGAGGACGGTGTGAAGGCGGAGATCGAGGATCGCGCGCTGACCCACATCCAGCTCGTCATCAGCGCGAAGCTTCGTCGCGGCGAGCCCTTCCCGTTCTCGTGGCGTGAGGATGCCAGCGTCGGCGGCGGGCGGACCACCGTGTGGGTGCATCCCAGCAGCGCGCTCGTCTTCAAGTACTACGGCAGTCGCTCGCCGGCCCTGAACCGCGCGTGGATCGAGGCGCTCGCCTTCACGGCGAACTCGCCCGGCGGCCTCTACCTCGTCCCCGAGCCCGCCGAGTCCAGCGGTGACGACATCCCGGAGGGATCGACGCCCTCGATCTGAGCGGGAAGCGGGAAGGGCTGATCGCTCACCGGGACGATCCCGGTGAGCGTCGCCCATCCGTCGGCGAGGAGCGCGGCATCGCTGCCCGGCTCCCTCGTGAGCGGTAGGTCCTCCACCGCCAACCGGACGTCGTGCTCGTCGAGCTCGGTCATCGTCGTCTGCACGATGCCGAACGGCGCGAGCGGAGCCTCTCGGAGGCCGCGGATGCTCTCGGTGTTCGGGACGTTGAGATTCACCACCGTGCCCCGCGGCCTCGCCAGCAGCAGAGGAAGGACACGGGAGGCTGCGCTCGCGGCGACATCCCAGTAGAAGCGTTCTGGGCGCATGCCGACGTCGAGCGAGACGGCCATAGCCCATGCTCCGCCGAGCCCTCCGGTCAGAGCGGCTCCCACGGTGCCGGAGTGCAGGATTGCTCGGCCGACATTGGCGCCGTGGTTCACCCCGGACAGCACGAGGTCGACGGGAGGTCCGAAGGCTCCGCGCGTCGCGATCATCGCGATCAGGCCCGGTCCGCCGTGGACGGCGTGCGTGCGCACGTCTTCGAGGCCGGGGAGCTCGCGTCGCTCGATGCGGATGCGTCCGCCGGCCTCTTCGGCGAGGATCGATGCGCTCGAACCGCTGGACTGCTTCGCCGGTGCGGCGATGACGACGTCCAGCCCCTCCGCCACTGCGGCGGTGGCGAGTGCTGCGAGACCGGGGGCGTCGATGCCGTCATCGTTGGTGATAAGCGCACGGGTCATGCGTCCTGCTCCCTGCTCGCCCGTGCCGCGAGGCCCTGGGGGCTGATGCGGTGATCGGGTTCGACCGATGAGGAGACGGGGCGCTCCGCGATGCGCACCCTGTCGCGCAGCTGCCGGATCGCGTCGCCGTCGCCGGTGCCGAGGCCATGCCTGGTGACGTTGAGGGCCCCGGCCGCCGCGCCGAGGGTGATCGCCTGGCGAAGCGTCTCTCCGCCGGCGAGCCCGGCCGACAGGCCCGCAGTCAGGGAATCCCCCGCGCCCCTGGTCTCCGCCTCCTGGAACGCGGGGAGGGCGACCTCGATCGTCCCCTGGGCGTCCATGAGCAGCAGCGGTGACGATGCGCGCGTGACGACGACCGCACCGGCGCCCTCCGCGCGCAGGGCAGACATCGCCTCGATGATCGCGTCCACCGAGTCGTCGGCGATGAGCTCGTCGCGGGTCAACTCCTCATGGCTGACCTTGAGGACGTCGACGCCGCCGGCGACGACCGCGCGCAGCCGCTCACCGGCGAGATCGGCGACGACCCAGCGACCCTCCGCATGCAGGTCCGCTGCAAGTCGGCGGTAGACGTCCGCGCGCACGGTGTCGTCGCCGGCCGGTCCGCTGAGGATCACGACGCGCGAGCGCGAGCCGGCCTCCAGCGCAGTCGTGTACAGATCATCGAGCTCGTGACGGCCGAGCGGATCGCCCTGCTCCTCGACGATGGCGGTGCGGCTGCCGCTGCGTCTGTCGTGCACATATGCCGAACCGCGACCGGATCGCTGCACCGCGGCCAGCCGGATGCCCTCGTCGTGCAGGAGGTGTTCGAGGACCCCTCCGACCTCGCCCGTGAGCACGCAGCAGATCGTCACCTCGCAGCCCAGGCGGCGCAGCATCCTCGCCTGCCACACCCCCTGGCCGCCGGCGTGCACATGCACCTCAGAACCCTGCGGGTGATCCTCCACGGTCACGGTCAGGGTCGGCGACGGAGCGAAGACCGTGACCTCGCTCATGCCGTCCTCTCCTGTTTCTCGCCCGCCGGGCGCGGTGCCGGCTCGTGCGGCGGCTCGGCTCTCGAGCGAGATCCACGGGTTCGGGAGGCCTTCTCCTCCGCGGCGATCTGCTCGTCGCCGGGTGGTTGCGCCCGCACGTGCTCCGGACGCAGACCCTGATCGCCGATCTCGCTCATGGTGCCTCCTCGCGGAGGTCCGTCGGCTCGTCGGCGCCCACCGCGTCGGCCGAGAGCACATCCGGCTCGTCCTCGGGGGCGAGATCGCCCTGTCCGTCCTCGCCCAGCTCGGCCTCCTGGGGCGTGCTTCCCTGCGTGTCCGGCTGCTCCTCGGCATCCGCGTGCTCGACGTGCCCGGGGATGAAGGGCAGCTCCTCGTCGGTGATCGCCCGTGTGCCTGACATGGTGGTCTCCTTCACTCGATGAGCTTCCAGCCTCGCCATCCGGCGTACGGGTGTCAGCGGGGTTGACAGATCCGGATCGGGGAGTCGGCGTCGCGGGCCCGCGTGAAGCGGCGCCCCGATCGGCCTGTCAACCCCCTGGACGCGATGCTCGGAGGGAAGGAGTGTCGAGGGCAGACCATCCCCCCGATCGAATGAGGACGCCATGAGCGACATCCGCCAAGACCCCCGCTACGCCCATACCGACGGTCCATTCCCCCCGCAGGCCCAGGACCAGCCGGGGCTCACCGAGCAGACCGTGCCGACGCCGGACCACGGCGAGCAGACCTACACCGGCAGCGGCCGGCTTCGCGGCCGACGCGCCCTCATCACCGGAGGCGATTCGGGGATCGGCCGCGCCGTCGCCATCGCGTTCGCCAGAGAGGGCGCCGATGTGGCGATCGTGCACATGCCGGAGGAGCAGGAGGATGCCGACGTCACGGTCGGCCTCATCCGCGACGCCGGCCGTACCGGCCTCGGCTTCGCAGGGGACGTCCGCGACGAGGCGTTCGCCGAGGAGGTCGTCGTGGAAGCCAGGCGGGCGCTCGGCGGCCTGGACGTGCTCGTGCTCAACGCGGCATACCAGCACGATGTCGACGGTCTCGCGCAATTGCGCACCGAGGACATGCGGCGCGTGTTCGACACGAACCTCGCGGGCCTCCTCTTCTCCGCCCGTGCGGCTCTGCCGTCGCTGGAGGCAGGGGCGAGCATCATCGTGACGGCCTCCATCCAGGCGTTCGATCCCTCCCCTGGACTCATCGACTACGCGATGACGAAGGCGGCGCAGGTCGCCTTCGTGAAAGCGCTCGCCGAGGAGACCGGCCCTCAGGGCATCCGCGTCAACGCCGTCGCGCCTGGGCCGATCTGGACCCCCCTGATCCCCGCGACTGGCTGGGATGCGGAGAAGGTCGCATCCTTCGGTTCCGACACGCCGCTGGGCAGGGCCGGCCAGCCGGCCGAGCTCGCCGGCGCCTACGTTTATCTCGCCTCGCCGGAGTCCTCCTACACATCGGGCGCGGTGCTCGCCGTGACCGGGGGGAAGGCGCTGTGAGCATCGTGGCGCCTCCGGACCCTCCCGCCGCGGCAGCATGGGAGATCGTGCCGCTCGGCCGTGCGGGGTGGCGGATCTGCGACGCCTCGAGGGCGCACGGAGATGCCGCGCGCCTGGTCGCGTATGCGGAGAAGAGCGAGACGGGCGCGATCGAGGTGCTGTGGCTGCGCAGCCCCTGCCCGAGCAGATCGCGGTACCGCGACGTCGACGAGATGCTCGCGGATCTCGATGCGGCGGTGGCCGCGGCTTCCGGAAGCAGAGCGAGGCGTCCGTGGGAGATCCCGCACTTCCCTCCCCTGAACGGGTAGATCAGCGCCCGCGGTCCGCCTCGTCGGGGATCTCCTCGACGGGGATGACGACGACATCCTGCACCTTCCAGTCCAGCTGCGCCACGCCCTCCGAGGCGTGGCGCAGCCGGTCCATCCGCACGCGGGCGCGGTGCGGACGCACGAACGCCTCGATGTGGAAGACCTGGCCCTCATCGCGCATCCGAACCCCGGATTCGGCGACCCATGGCAGCTCGTTCAGGTAGCCGACGATGCGGTCGGCGAGGGGATGCGGCTCGGCGTCGTCGTAGGTGCGGGCGCGCTGATCCATGAGGTCCGCCACGGCGGCGCGCACATTGCGCACACCGTCGCGCACGATCCCGATGGAGATGAACAGCGCGGCCGCGCCGTCGAGCCACCACGCGCCGACGCCGATGCCGAGCACGCCGACGATCGAGGCCGCGTTCGTCTGCCAGTCGGCCTTGGCCATGGCGGCATCGGCGTGGAGCAGCTTGTTGTGCAGCACAGGAGCCAGACGAGACTTCGCCGGGCCGTAGAAGAACACCGGGCCGATGACGATCACAGCCATCACGGCGATCATGAGCCAGCCCAGCCAGATCGTGTGCCCGAACAGGCGGACCGTGCCGATCGTCGGATGCTCGCCGGAGACGAGCCCGACGACGGCCTCGATCGCCAGGTTCGCACCCACGGTGGCGAGGGCGACGCCGGCGACGACGTGCCCCACCCCCATCGCGCGATGCATGCCGTACGGATGCCGCTGGGTGGGCGGCCGCCGCACGAGGAGCAGCGCGACGAGGAAGGCGACCTGCGGGAGCAGCGACAGCATGTCCTCGATCCAGGCGGTGCGCATCGACTGGGATCCGCCGACGACGAATGCGACGACGGCGATGGTCACGCCGGTGTAGACGATGGTGAAGAACTCCCATCGGATGGCGGAGCGCAACGCCCGGTGCTGCTCCGGCGGCAGATCCGTGCGCCCGAAACGGTGCGGCGGCAGCCGGCTCATCCCTCCGCCTCCTCGTCGAGGTATGCCTCGAGCTCCGCGAGCAGGGCGTTCTCGCCGGCGGGAACCAGGAGCACGATGCTGCGTCCGTCGAGGCCGGGAAGGCCGTCGTAGCCTCGGGTGGCGCCGACACGCTCCGCCCAGGGGGTGCGGTCGCTGAAGCCGCCGACGGCAAGGTCTATGCCGCCGTCCTCGAGCATCCCGATGAGGGTCTCCTCGCCCGCAGCCGTCCACTCCACCGACGCGCCGAGTTCCGCCGCGAATCCGTCCACCACCTCGGCCAGCGGCCCATCGGGCGACGGTGCGCCCGCCTCGATGACTCCCGGCTCCACGCTCATGCCCACCTGCAGCGTGCCTCCGCGCACCTGAGCGAGGGTGCCTCCAGGGTCGACGGGAATCGATGCGACACACCCCGCGAGCAGCCAGGCGAGTGCTGCGAGAGCGAGCGCGGCGTAACCGCGGCGGAGCGGAGGATGATTCATGGATCAACCGTGCGTCCGGGCGAGCCACCGCTCAATCCGGTTGACCGCGCCGCCTCGGCGCGCTAGTCGATCACTCGGCGGGCAGGGGATAGCGGCGTCGCAGGATCACGCGCTGCACGAGCGTCCACGCGACCGTCACCGTGAGGTAGAGGGCGGCGGCGAGCGGTACGAACACGGCGAAGGCCGCGGTGAAGTAATGCAGCGCGCTCATCGTGCGCAGCATCCAGGGAGACGACATCGGGGAGTCCTCCTGCACGATCGGACGGAACACCCTCCGCGTGATCTCCGCCACGACGATCATCACGGCGACCACCGCGCCGAAGTCGATGAGCGTCGCGGCGGAGAACGGCCCGACGAAGAGCATGTGCACGAGGCTCGTGCCGAGCGGTGCGCCGAAGAGCTCATGGGCGAGCAGGTCGTTGGGGTGCCCCGCGATCTCCGTGCGCAGGAACAGCGTGTAGAGGATGCCGACGACGGGCGCCTGCAGCAGGACGGGCAGGCAGCCGGCGAACGGCGAGGTGTTCTCGTCCTGGTACAGCTGCATCGTGGCGCGCTGCAGCTTCTCGGGGCTCTTGCCGTGTCGGCGCTGGAGTTCGCGGAGCCGGGGCGCCAGGCGAGCCCTGGTCTGCTCGGCCTTGGCCTGCGAGACGCCGACGGGGATGAGCAGGGCGCGCACGAGGAGCGTCACGAGCACGACGGCGGCGGCCGCCGCCGATGCGCCGGCAAGAGGTTCGAGAAGGTCGGCGAGGCCGGCCAGGGCGCCGTAGGCGGCGTCCAGCAGCGCGGCGAGGGGAGGGAAGGCGAAGATGTCCATGGGGGTCCGTTCGGTCGTCGGGAGGGTCGGCGGATGCCGTGTCCCGACGCGAACGGACGGGTCACACGGCGCGCACGACTCCCGGCGCTCGCGGACGAGGGTGGCCTGCGGCATCAGGGTCGCTCTGCGGCAGGAGCACTCCGACGTCGATGGCGCGCAACGGATGCGCGGCAGAGCCGCCGCCGACGTGAACCACGCCGATGGTCACCGCGACGATCAGCGCCGTCATGGCGAGCAGCGCGATGGCGAGGCCGATGGCGGCGAGATCGGGGAGCGCGGTCAGCCCGAGCGCGGACAGCGCGAACCGCGTGAGCAGTTCGAGGAAGTCCGTCATGGGGCAGAGCGTATCAGCGCCGCCGGGGGATCAGCTCCATGGTTCGGCCGGATCCCCATCCACGTCTGGTGCGGTCGCACCCTGGCGATCGCCTGCGAGACGCTCGGTCGTGGACGAGCGGTGCGTCCCTGAGTCGGAGCCGCCTTGGCCGGAGGCATCCGCGGTTCCCGGATCCTCGGCGCGCAGATCCGTCTCCTCGGCATCCTCATCGGCCATCGGGATGTCGGCGTCGACGGGATCCCCGGAGTCGCCCCGGTAGTCAGGACGCGGCGGCTGCAGCGGCTGATCGGAGTACTCGCCGCCCTGGCGGCCGCCGAACGGACGGCCGTGGTCGGCGGACTCCGCGCGTCCGTACACGAGCTGCCACTCGCCGATGGTGAAACGCGCCCCCGTACGGAGGATCTCCGTGCGTGCACCCGAGTCGTCGAGGGAAGCGGCGTTGGTCTCGCCCTCCCCGTGCATCGTCAGGACGTACTCGTCGCGCTCATCGTGCGTGATCGTCGCGTGCACGGGGTCCGTTCCGGAGAGGACGAGGGTGCAGCCTTCCGCCGAGCCGATCTGCACGAGGTCGTCCCGCAGGGGGAAGACCGTGCGCTCGTCGCCCAGAGTGATGCGCAGATGCGGATCGCCTGCGCCCCAGCTGTCGTGCGTCGTCGTGGGTGTGCTCATGACTCGAACGCTATGGGTGGTCGCCACCGTCTGCGAGGGGGTTGACAGACGTTTCGGGCGTAGCCTCGGAGCATGAGCGATCTGCGCGAACTCCTCGGCCTCCGGCATCCGATCGTCCTCGGCCCCTTCGGCGGTCTCTCCTCGGTCGCCCTGACCGCGGCCGTCAGCAATGCAGGAGGGCTGGGTTCCTTCGGCCTCTACGGCTATGACGGGGTCCGCATCAGGGAGACCGTGGCGCAGCTGCGTGCGGCGACCGACGGCCCCTTCGGTCTCAACATCTGGCTGCCCACCGGGGACGAGGTCGAGCCGGGGCCGCAGCATGCCGTGTTCGCGCAGGCGCTGGAGCCGTTCTTCGAAGCCGTCGGCGTCGAGGTGCCTCCGCGCCCCGAGCGCTATCTCCCGGGTCTCGACGAGCAGCTCGACGCGATCTGGGACGCGGAGCCTGCGGTGCTGAGCGTCGTGTACGGCGTGCCGTCCGCCGAGCTCATCGAAGAGGCGCACCGCCGCGGCATCCGCGTGGTCGGCACCGCGACGACGGTCGCCGAAGCGCTGGCGCTGGAGGCGGGCGGCGTCGACGCCGTCGTGGCGACGGGCATGGAGGCCGCCGGCCACCGGGTGTCCTTCCTTCGTTCGCCCGCCGACTCCCTGGTCGGCACCTTCGCGCTGGTCCCGCAGGTCGCCGATGCGGTCGAGATCCCCGTCATCGCCGCGGGAGGCGTGGCGGATCGGCGAGGCGTCGCCGCCGCGTTCGCGCTCGGCGCCACGGGCGTGCAGGTCGGCACCGCGTTCCTCGTGACGCGGGAATCGGCGGCGAACGATGCCCATCGAGCGGCCATCCGGCGTACGGCGGCTGACGGCAGCATCCTCACGACCGCGATGAGCGGGCGACTGGCCAGGGGCGCGCGCAACCGGGCCATCCGCGCCATCGAGGCGAGCGGCACGATCGCTCCGTTCCCGATGCAGAACTGGCTCACCGGACGGTTCCGTCAGGCCGCAGGGGAGCAGGAGCTCGGCGAGCTCCAGTCGCTCTGGCTCGGCCAGGCGGCTCCGCTCTCGCGATGGGATGCGGCGGACGAGGTCTTCGCGGAGCTCCTCGCGGGAGTGCCGTCGCGCTGATTCAGAGGATGACGGTCGAGCGCCCGTGCACGATCACCCGGTCCTCGGCGTGCCACTGCACGGCGCGGGCGAGGACGAGGCGCTCCACGTCCGCGCCTCTGCTCTGCAGCTCGGCCGCGGACTCCGCGTGCGTGACGCGGGTGACGTCCTGCTCGATGATCGGGCCCTCGTCGAGGTCGGCCGTCGCATAGTGCGCGGTCGCCCCGATCAGCTTCACGCCGCGATCCTTGGCGCGCGCGTAAGGGTTCGCGCCGATGAAGGCGGGCAGGAAGGAGTGGTGGATGTTGATCACCGGAGCCCCGAGCTGCTCGATGAAGGAGTCGGTGAGGATCTGCATGTACCGCGCGAGGACGACGAGGTCGACGTTGCCCTGCAGCAGCTCGAGCTGGCGCTGCTCCATGGCCTGCTTGTCGCCGGCCGGGATGTGCACGAACGGCACGCCGAAGCTGCGCACCGACTCGGCGAGATCCGGATGGTTGGAGATCACCATGGTGATGTCGATGTCGAGCTGACCGCGCTGCGCGCGCCAGAGCAGCTCCATCAGGCAGTGGTCGTACTTGGAGACGAAGATCGCGACCCGCTTGCGGCGAGACACGTCGTGCAGCGACCATTCCATCCCGAACCGCGCCGCCACTGCCTCGATCGATGCCTCCAGGGCAGGGCGTGCGGCCGCGAGTCCGGGGAGGTGGATGACCGTGCGCTGGAAGAAGCGTCCGTCCTCGGAGTCCGTGGAGTGCTGGTCGAGCGAGATGATGTTGGCGCCGTGCTCGGCGAGCACGCCGGCGACGGCGGCGACGATGCCCGGCTGGTCGTCGCAGGCGATCAGCAGGCGCGCGGTGTCTGGCTGGGACATGGATGCTCCTCGGGAAGGGTCTCGGTCGATTCTGCCGCTTCGACCGCGGGGAGACGAATCGGCAGCGGTAGCGTGGGGGGATGACCTCCGCCGCCGCACTTCTGGACGATGCGCGCTCAGCGCTCGCCGATGTGTCGAAGGAGGGCCTGGGAGAGGAGCGCCGCTCGCGCTTCCGCGGGCATCGCATCGTCAGGATGGGCGAGGCGTGGCACGTCGGCGTGCTGCTGCTCACCGACGAGCATACGCTCGAGACCGCCGAGGTGCTGCGCGCGGCCGACCCCGGCCGACGCGGCTACACCGCTGAGTCGGCGCGCGAGCGCGCCGCCAGACGGGAGCTCGCCCTGCGCGGCGGCTTCGGGGAGGGGGAGGTCGCGCACGTGGGCTGGAACGTGATCGACGTATCGGCGGTCGACGAGGGCGGGCGCTCGGGTCCGCTGGCGCTCATCGACGACGTGCCGCAGGTGAGATGGTCGGCCGCTGCCGGCTATATGCCGCTGGCCGCATATCTCACCGAACGGATCGCGCTGCTACGCGGCGAGTGAGGCGAACCGGCGCAGCAGCGCCTCGCCCTCGGTGACGGCGGAGGCCAGGACCTCCTGCTGCACGGCGTCGAAGCGCGTGGGGTCGAAGTAGCCCTTGGTCCGGTAGAACGTCATCCGGTCGGCGAAGTCCTGCGGGCTGGGCTCCGGATGGAACTGCGTCGCGTACAGCCGTGCACCGACGCGGTACGCCTGCACCGGGCAGGCTTCGCCCACGGCGAGGAGCTCCGCCCCCAGCGGCGTCTGCGCCGCCGACTCCTTGTGCGCGGTGAAGACGGCGAGCTCTGGCGCGCTCGGCCCGAAGACCGGATCCCCGGCGCCCGCCGGGGTCGTCCGGATCGTCACGGCGGACGCCGCCTCCGGATGGTCAAGGGTGACGGTGCCGCCGAGCATCCTCGTCACGACGCCGATGCCGTAGCAGGTGAAGAGCACACGCGGGCCCTCGGCGATGGCGGCGCCAGCCAGCCGCTCGAGATCGTCCTCGACGCGGCGTTGGAGCGCACTGCGGGAGGAGTCGGTGACATTGAACGGAGAGCCGCCGATGACGATGCCGGCATAGGAGGCGATCGCGCGGTCGTCCAGGGGTGTGGTGAGCAGGTCGAGACGATCGAGCTCGTCGATGCCGAGTCCTCGACGGAACGACGCGTACTCGGCATCCGCCGCGGGTCGCTCCGGGCGCACGCTGATGTAGAGAAGCGAGGCCATCCAGTGATTCTAGCCAGCAGAATCATCGTGCCGCGGAGCGTGAACGTCCGTGACGGCTACCGCGAGGAGTTGGCTGTCCGCCCGCGGATGATGCCGACGAAGGTCTCGACGTCGGCGGTGGTCCGCTCTCGCGGCCAGACGAAGGCGACGGCCGAGAGCGGTGCTCCGCGCAGCACCCTGTGGTCGAGGTCCTTGCGGTGATGAAGACGCGCGATCGACATCGGCACGACGGCGATTCCGACGCCGGTGGCGACGGTCGCGATCATGTCGGCCGTCGTCGGGAGCACGCCGAAGGCCGGCGCGGTCGTCCCTGGTAGTTCGAGGCCGTCGATGACGTCCTGCCGCGAGGAGAGCAGCACCTCGCCCGCGAGGTCCGCGGGGTCGAGCTCGTCCGCCGCGAGGAGGTGCGACTCGACCGGGGCCACGACGACCGGCAGCTCCTCGTAGAGTCGGATCACGTGCAGCCCGGCCTCATCGATCGGCAGGCGCGCGAGGCGCGCGTCGAGGTGGTCCACGACCTCGGCATCCGGATCGTCCGTGCGCACCAGCTCGAGGGGGACGTGCGGCATCCGCCGCTTCCAGATGTCGACCCACTTGCCCGGAGTCGCTCCCTCGAAGATCCCGAGGCGGAACGTCCGCGGCTCCTCCTCAGCGGGAGCCGGCGCGTCGAACACGACCTTTGCCGCGGCGGGCTTCTTCGGCGTGCGCGTGGCTTTCGCCGCCTTCGCCGCGCCGGTACCGCCCTTCTGCGAGCGCTTCGCCGACGCGGCGGACGGCGGACGACGCCTTCCGCCCCCGCCCGGACCCTTGCCTCTGCTCACCTGCTCAGGCTACCGGGCCCCGACCTGTCGCTGTCCCGCTGCGGGTCAGGCTGCGAGCCAGAGGCCCTTGCGGTCGGTCGCGATGGTGAGGCCTGCAGCGACGATCTCGTCGTCGCCGATGCGCGAGCCACGCACGATCCGTGCGCCGGCGCCGACCTCGGTGCGGACGCCGATGTGCGCCCCCGCTCCCACGGCGGCGCCCTGGCCGATGTGCGCGTGCGCGTCGATATGCGCGTTCTCGCCGATCACGGCATCGGGTTCGACCCAGGCACCGCGGGCGACCTTCGCCCCCGCGCCGACCTTGGCTCCCGGTTCGACATAGGCGCCGGCCTCGATGACGGCCATCGGGTGCACCTTCGCGCCGTGCGCGACGAGTCCGCGGCCGTTGGCGTGCTTGCGGTATCGCAGCGTGGCGCCCTGGTCGTCCTCGATATCGATGTAGTTCTTGCCCACAGTTCCTCCCGTGTCCGGAGTTCTCCGGATATATCAACAACCACGAGGAGACGCGATTCATTCCCGCAGAGGGATGGGCTTCATCGTTGGCAGATCGGACACCAGAAGGTGACGCGCTCCCTGGTGGGGTCGGCGCCTTGCTCACCCCGGAGGATCAGCGTTCCGCACCGACGGCACGGACGACCGGCACGGCCGTATACCCAGTCCGTCTCGCCGCGACGAGCCGTTCCGGTGAAGGTGCGATCAGGACGGTCGCGGTTGGCGCGGATCGTGCGGGCGCCGAGATCGAGAAGGGGCGCGGCGTCCACCTCCGACGCGGGAGTCGTCGGCAGGATGCCGCGCAGGAAGAGCAGCTCGGCGGCGTACTCGTTGCCGAAACCGGCGACGTTGCGCTGATCGAGCAGCGCGACATGGATGCTGCGTGCGTCAGCCTGGATCCGGCGCACCGCCTCGGCGGGATCCCAGTCATCGCCGAGCGGATCGGGCCCGAGGTGCCCGAGCAGCTGCTCCTCGTCCGCCGTGCGGATGAGGGCGACCTCGGCGATGTCCACCCCGACGGCATCCCGCTCGCTCGTCCCGACGATCGCGCGCACGCGGAAAGCCGGATGCCGCCACCGCTCGTCCCGGCGGTACACGAACCACGCCCCGTCCATCCGCAGGTGCGAGTGCAGGGTGTGATCGCCGATGCGCAGCAGCAGGTGCTTGCCGCGCGCGCCGCACCCGTGGATGTGCTCGCCGGTGAGGTCAGCGGTCGCAGCTCGAGGGACGCGAAGGTCGAAGCGCGTCACTGTCTCGCCCGCCAGAGCCAGGTCCAGGCGTCGCGCGGTGCGGAAGACGGTGTCGCCCTCAGGCATGCGGCCGCGGATCCTGTGCGTCTGGCGCGGTGTCTCCGGAAGGCGTGGCGGTTCCGAACGCACCGCTGCTTCGGGACGGTGCGATGCCTCCGGCGGGGATCGTGGGAGCGACCGGCATCGCCCGCTCGGCGAGCCCGCGCGCGAGGAGCGTCGACCCGGCGACGGCGGCCGGCATCGTGATGACCGCGCCCAGCGGCACGAGGAAGCACAGCTGGGTCGCCACTCCGAACCCGAGCACCCTGGCGCGTCCAGCCCCCAGCAGCTCCGAGCGGGTGAAGGTGCTGAGACCTCGCGCCTCGAAGGCTCTTCCGGTCAGCTCACGTGCGAGGAGGCGCCCCGTGAGCACCACGCCGGTGACGGAGGCGAGCAGGCCGCCCACCACGGGGATGAACCCGATGACGAGGGTGAGTAGCGCCACGAGGACGCCGAGCACGACGAGGCGGATGCCTTCACCGACGGTCGTCCAGAACCCGGCCTCGCCGGTCGGCTCCTCGCCGAGGGAGCGCTCGACCCCGCGCCAGATGCGCTGGTAGAAGGGGTCTCCGATCGTGAGCGTCAGCGCGGTGAAGACCGAGGCGGCGAGAGCGAGCGCCGCGATGAAGACGACGATGCCGATGCCGACCCTGAACAGCTCGCGCCAGGGGCTGACCCAGCCGTCGGCGAACGGCGTCGCCCAATCGGTGAGCGCGCCCAGCGACAGACCCAGCGGGACGAGTGCCGCGGCGAGGGCGAGGAAGGCGATCGCCGCGGGGAGGAGGCCCAGCGCCATGAGGCGAGGGTGGGTGCGCCAGTAGCCGAAGCCGCGCAGCAGCGTGCGGATGCCGAGGCCGAACTCGCGGATCATGCATCCAGGGTACGGGGCGTGTCGCTGGCCGGTGCCGGTCAGATCGCCCTGCGCAGCGTGAAGCCCCTGGGCGTCGGCACGAAGCCCGCCTCCTGCAGGGCGCGGGCGAGGTCGGTTCCGTAGACGGCCTCGCCGTCGACCTTCTCGACGGTGAGCGTGTCGAGTCGGCGGGAGCGCGCGGTCGCCGCCAGGTCGGATGCTGCTGCATGCAGCACATCCGGGTCGTCCTGGAACGCCAGCACGGTGCGCCCGCCCCGCTCGAGGTAGAGCGTCAGCGCGCCGTCGACGAGGACGACCAGCCCGCCCGCCTTGCGTCCTGGCCGATGAGTCGCACGCTCGTGCTTCGGCCACGGCAGCGCCGCCCCGTAAGGATTGGCCGGATCGGTCGCGGCGAGCGTGATCGCCGCGCGTGGCGGTGGGTCGCCGAGGCCGGCGAAGGTGCGGAGCCGGTCGACCGTGGTCGATGCGGCGAACTGCGCGGCGCCCAGCTTCTCGATGACATAGCCTCGGCGGCAGTGCCCTGCCTCCTCGAACCCTGCGAGCATCCGGTAGACCTGCGCGAACCCGCCTGGCACACCCTCGGACTGCGCCGAGCCGCGCGTCACGACGCCGTACCGGTCGAGGAGGAGTCCGGCCGTGACGGTCGCCCGTCTGTTCGCCTCCGACGGGTCGCCTCCCATGCCCGTCGAGGGCAGCAGAGACCAGCGCCCGCCGGTGATCGTCGGTCGTGGAGCGGATGCCGAGAACGAGACGCCTCGATAGGTGCGGGCGCGCGGTGCGCGGCGGACGGCCTTGTGCGCCTGGGACCCGCCGGCGAGGAGTTGGCGAACCGGGGCGAAGGTGTCGTTGGTGATGCGCCCCATCCACGTGAGCGACCAGAGTGCATCGAGCACGGACTGCTCGTTCTCCGCTTCGGTTCGCTCCTTCAGCTGCGCGGCGAACGACGCCCCGCCGTGGCCCAGTGCGCCGAGAAGGCGGGCTTCGAGCGATCCGGCCGCGATCTCCGTCTCGTCCGGCTCGGGGAGCGTGAAGGGCGCGAGATCCACGGGATGCAGGGAGATCCACCCGTCCCTGCCTGGCAGCGTGCCGTGCCCCGACCAGACGATCTCGCCGCTCGCGGTCAGTTCGTCGAGCAGCGCGGGGGAGTAGTCGCGTACCCGCGAAGGCAGTACGAGCGACTCCCATGCGCTCGCGGGGATCGGCACCCCGGCGAGCTGCTCGACGACGGTCATCACGCCGTCCGTTCCCTCGAGCGGGCGCGTGAGGTGCTGCCAGTCCGGGAGGAACCGGGCGAAGGCGGTGGGTTCGACCGGCTCGACGCTGCCCCGGATCGCCGCCAGCGACCGCATCCGCAGGCGGCGGAGCACCGCCGTGTCGCACCACTCCGGACCCGCGTCCGGATGGCCCGCGCCTTCGCTCCCTGAGCCCGCGCTCCCGCTCCCTGAGCCCGCGCCTTCGCTCCCTGAGCCCGCGCCCCCGCTCCCTGAGCCCGTCGAAGGGAGGAAGTACCCGCTGTTGAGCCGCCCCGCGCTCTCCAGACGCTGCAGCGCATGCCTGGCGACGGCGGCGCCGACGCCGAACCGGGCTGCGAGCGCGTGGGTCGTGAACGGCCCATGGGTGCGGGCGTAGCGGCCGACGAGGTCGCCGAGCGGGTCGGCGACCGGCTCCAGGAAGGCCACAGGGATGCCGGTGGGCAGCGCCGCACCGAGGGCGTCGCGGAGCCGGCCGGCATCCTCGATCGCCGCGACCCGAGGGGCTCCGGCGATGGTGACCGGGATCGCCCTGCGGGCGGTGATGAGCGCGTCGAGGTGATCGGACGCGGTCTCGAGGTCAGCGCTCGCTGCACCGCCGTCTGGCTCCAGCCGCGCGGCGATCTCACCTGCATCCATCGGCCCGAGCATCCTCAGCAGGTCGGCGACGCCCTCGATGCCCCGCGCGCGGCGCTCGGGATCCAGGCGCTGCGCCTCGCGCTCGAACTGCGCGATCACCTCCGGGTCGAGCAGCTCGCGCATCTCCACCGTGCCGAGCAGCTCGCCCAGCAGCGCGGGGTCGACCGAGAGCGCCGCAGCGCGGCGCTCGGCCAGCGGGGAATCGCCCTCGTACATGAAGGCGCCGACGTAGCCGAAGAGGAGATCGCGGGCGTATGGCGACGGTTGCGCCGGCTCGGTCTCCACGAGCCGGACACGGCGGTCGGCGATCCAGCCCGCCAGCCTGCGCAGCGAGGGCAGGTCGTAGACGTCCTGCAGGACCTCCCGCAGGGTCTCCAGGATCACCGGGAAGGTCGGATGCCGTCTGGCGACTTCCAGCAGCTGCGCCGAACGCTGACGCTGCTGCCAGAGCGGCGTGCGCCGGTTGGGGTTCGTCCGCGGCATGAGCAGAGCCCGGGCGGCGCACTCGCGGAACCGCGAGGCGAACAGCGCGGAGCCACCCACCTCCTCGGTCACGATCTGTTCGAGCTCGTCCGGCTCGAAGACGAACAGCTCGGCGCCCGGTGGCTCGCTGTCGGCATCCGGGATCCGCACGATGATGCCGTCATCGCTGGCGACGGCAGACCCCTCGACGCCCAGTCGCTCGCGCACGCGCGCGTTGATGGCCAGAGCCCATGGCGCGTGCACCTTCATGCCGTACGGCGAATGCAGGATCACACGCCAGTCGCCCACTTCGTCATGACCTCGCTCGACGGTCAGAGTGCGGTCGGTCGGCAGCGTTCCGGTGGCCTCGCGCTGCTCGGTCAGATGGGCCATGAGGTTCTCTCTTGCCATCTCGTCCAGCCCGGCGTCCATGAGCCGCTGGGCCGCCTTCGCCGGCTCGGCCGACGACACCTCGCGCGAGAAGGCGCCGAGGGCCTCGCCGAGTTCGAAGGGGCGCCCGATGCCGTCGCCGTGCCAGAACGGCACACGCCCCGGCTGCCCGTAGGCGGGGATGACGTTGACCCGGTCGTGGGTGATCTCCGCGATCCGCCAGCTCGTGGTGCCGAGCGTGAAGACGTCGCCGACCCTGGACTCGTAGACCATCTCCTCGTCGAGCTCCCCGACGCGCGCGCCCGTCGTCTCGCCCGCGACGAACACGCCGAACAGCCCGCGATCGGGGATGGTGCCTCCGCTGGTCACGGCGATCCGCTGCGCGCCCGGCCGCCCCGTCAGTGTTCCGGCATCCCTGTCCCAGACGAGGCGGGGGCGCAGCTCCGCGAACTCGTCGGAGGGGAAGCGCCCGGCGAGCAGGTCGAGCGTGGCTTCGAACGCCGATCGCGGCAGCGACTGGAAGGGTGCGGACCGCCGGACGGTCTCGAACCAGTCCTCCACGCCGATCGGGTCGATCGCGCAGGCCGCGACGGTCTGCTGGGCGAGGATGTCCAGGGGATTGCGCGGCACCTGGATGGCCTCGATCTTGCCGGCTAGCATCCGCTCGGTGACGATCGCGGTGTGCAGCACATCGCCGCGGTGCTTGGGGAACAGCGCGGCGCGGCTCACCTCGCCGACCTGGTGCCCTGCACGTCCGACGCGTTGCAGGCCGGAGGCGGCGGACGGCGGAGCCTCGACCTGGATGACGAGGTCGACGGCGCCCATGTCGATGCCGAGCTCGAGGCTGCTCGTCGCGACGACGCAGCGCAGCATGCCGGATTTCAGCTCCTCCTCGACCTGCGCGCGCTGCTCCTTGGAGACCGAGCCGTGATGCGCCTTCGCGAGGATCGGATCGACTCCGGCCGTCGATCCCCCCTGCGCGATCATCGCGGCGGGCGGTCGGGTGCCCTCTGGCACGGCCTCGCCGGTGCGCTCGGCGTAGATCTCGTTCAGGCGGCCGGTGAGGCGCTCGGCCAGTCGGCGCGAGTTGGCGAACACGATCGTCGAGTTGTTCTCCAGGATGCGGTCGACGATCGCCTCCTCGACGTGCGGCCAGACCGATCCGGTGACCTCTGCCTGCCCTGAGCCTGCCGAAGGGTACTCGGCGTCGGTGGGAACCATCGGGTCGGGTGCTCCGGGCGGCGCCGGCGGATTGGTCATGTCGGGGATCGGCACGACGACGCCGAGCTCGAAGGTCTTGCTGGCGCGTGGGGCGACGATCTCCACCGGCTCCGATCCGCCGAGGAAGCGGGCGACCTCGTCGATGGGGCGCACCGTCGCGGAGAGGCCGATCCGCTGGGCCGCCGCCTCGGCGCCGCGGGCGCGCCGGAGGGCGTCCAGACGCTCCAGGCTGACGGCGAGGTGGGCTCCGCGCTTGGTCGCGGCGACCGCGTGCACCTCATCGATGATGATGGTGTGCACATCGCGCAGCGTATCGCCGGCGCGGCTGGTGAGCATCAGGTACAGCGACTCTGGCGTCGTGATGAGGATGTCGGGCGGGTTCGCGACGAGCTTGCGCCGGTCGCTCGACGTGGTGTCGCCGGAGCGGACGCCGACCGTGAGGGCGGGGGCCGCGACGCCGAGGCGCCTCGCGGACTGCCCGATGCCGACGAGCGGCGATCGGAGGTTGCGCTCGACATCGACTCCGAGCGCCTTGAGAGGGGAGATGTAGAGGATGCGGGTGCTGCGTGGCGTCTTGTCGTCGCTCGGTTCCGATGCTGCCGCGCGTTCGCGGAACACGCTGTCGATGGCCCAGAGGAAGGCGGACAACGTCTTGCCCGAGCCCGTCGGCGCGACGACGAGTGCGTGCCTGCCCGCAGAGATCGCCTTCCACGCGCCCGCCTGGGCATCCGTGGGCGCGGTGAACGCTCCCCGGAACCAGTCCCGCGTGGCCGGGGTGAAACGATCGAGCACGGAGTGCGCTGCGTCGGAGGCGGTATCACCCATGCCACTATCATCGTCGCCGGCTCCGACATCGGGGCTCGTCGTCCGCGGCGGCATCGGAGCCGGCATGCGTGGACATGCTCTGCACAGGCGACGGAGTCGACGAGTTCTCCACAGGTTTGCGGCGTGACGTGCTCCGGGAGAAACCCCGCTGCTGCCGAACCCCGTACGGTGATGGTGCTCGCACGCCGCTCGGCGCAGAATGGGAGGGTGTTCGTGTCCCCGGATGTGATCGGAATGATCATCGCGCTGTTCGCCTTCACCGTCACGGTGCTCGGCGGAGTCGCCGCGCTGCTCTCTCGGCAGACCAGGGCGCTCGATGCGCGGTTCGAGCAGGTCGATGCGCGTTTCGAGCAGGTCGATGCGCGTTTCGCGCAGGTCGATGCGCGTTTCGACAGGATGGATGCGCGGCTCGACAGGATGGACACCCGATTGGACAGGATGGACGGGCGCCTGGACAGGATGGACGTGCACCTGGAGCGGATCGACGGTGAACTCGTCGAGGTCAAGGTGGCGATCGCACGCCTGGAGGGGCCGCCGCGGCGACTGCAGCAGCTCTGACCGTGAGGCGCCATGACCGGGCGGTCTGCACAGGGTATTTCCATGCGCGTGGATGCATCACTCGGCCGCGGGCGTAGGCTGAACAGGGCTCCCGCACCACGGTGAGCCGTGAACCGCGCGCCATCAGCGCGCCAGTGCCGGGTCGTCGCCCGGAGAGAGCAACAGAACGATGAAAGCACTCCAGTACCGTGAGATCGGAAGCCGCCCCGAGCTGGTGGAGGTGCCCAAGCCCGTACCGGGCCCCGGCCAGATCCTGCTCAAGGTGACGGCGGCCGGTGCCTGCCACTCCGACGAGTTCATCATGGGCACGAGCGCGGAGGACTACTACTTCAAGCCGCTGCCGCTGACGCTCGGGCACGAGGTCGCAGGCATCGTCGACGAGCTGGGCGCCGGTGTCACCGACCTCGAGGTCGGCGAGAGCGTCATCGTCTACGGGCCGTGGGGCTGTGGCCGCTGCTACGCCTGCGCGAGCGGGCAGGAGCAGAACTGCGAGAAGGGCATGCGCGCGCCCGGCATCTTCAGTGATGGCGGCATGGCCGAGTACATGCTCGTCGACGACGCCCGTCACCTCGTGCCGATCGGCGACCTGGACCCGGTCAAGAACGTCTCGTTGACCGACGCGGCGCTCACCCCGTACCGCGCCATCACCTCGACTCTGCCGCACCTCACCCCTGGCACCACCGCCGTGGTGATCGGCTCCGGCGGGCTGGGGCACGTCGCGATCCAATTGCTCAAGGCGCTCACCCAGAGCAACGTGGTCGTACTCGACGTCGCAGAGGACCGCCTCGCCTTCGCCAGGGAGGTCGGTGCCGATGAGGCGTTCCTGTCGAACCCCGATGCGATCCCGGCGGTCAAGGACCTCACCCGCGGGCTCGGAGCGGATGCCGTCTTCGACTTCGTCGGCATCCAGCCCACGGCCGATCTTGCCGCGGGGATGATCCGCGTCGGCGGGCAGATCGTCGTGGTCGGCGTCGCCAGCGGATCCGTTCCGATCGGTCAGACGACCGTCCCCCTCGACGTCAACGGGCGTGCGATCAACTGGGGCTCGCGTACCGAGCTCATGGAGGTCGTCGAACTCGCCAAGCGCGGCGCGATCACGATCCACGTCGAGGAGTACTCCCTCGATGATGCGCCCCAGGCCTATGAGAAGCTGCACGCGGGCCAGGTTCGCGGCCGCGCCGTCATCGTCCCCGGCAGGTGACCGGCGCGGGGACGACGTGAGCCGTCGTCCCCGCCATCGCTCAGTCCACCTGTCGCAGTGTCCCCTCGGCCTCGATCTCCAGCGTGAGATCGAGGCCGAGGCGGTCCAGGAACGCGTCGTCGTGACTCACCACGAGCACGGCGCCCCGGTAGGCGCGCAGCGCCTCGACGAGCTGATCGACCGTGTCGAGGTCGAGGTTGTTCGTCGGCTCGTCGAGCACCACCAGCTGCGGCGCGGGGTCTGCGAGGAGCAGCTTCGCCAGCGCGACGCGGAACCGTTCCCCGCCGGACAGCGCGCCGACCGCACGGTCGACGGTGCCGCCGCGGATGAGGAAACGGGCGAGCCGGTTGCGCAGCTCCTTTTCCGGGATCCCCGGTGCGGCGTCTGCGATGTTCTCGAACACGGAGCGCTTCTCGTCGAGACCGTCCACGCGCTGCGGCAGGTAGCCGATGCGGTCGGTGTGCGCCTCGGCGCGGAGCTGATCGCCTGGCCGACCTGCGACCAGCCGTTCGAGCAGCGTGGTCTTGCCTGCGCCGTTGCGCCCGATCAGGGCCACGCGCTCCGGGCCCTGCACGATCCACTCGCGCTCGGCGTCGCCGATCGTCGCGATGCGGCGGGTGCGGGAGAGCTGCGGATCGGGGAGCTCGATCTTCATCGACTCGTCCGACCGTACGCGTCTGCCCGCCTCATCGAGTGCGGCGCGAGCGGCATCCTCCTTCTCCGCCACTTCGGTACGGAGCTTTCCCGCGGAGACCTCCGCGGCCATCTTCCGGCCGTTCGCGATGATCTTCGGCACGCGCTTCTCGATCTGCGCCTTCTTCGCTGTCCTGCTGCGGGCGGCGAGTTTCGACTCGGCCTCGATGCGCTGGCGCTTCTCCTTTCGGACCGCCTGCGCGGCAGTGACCTCCGCCTGCTTCGCCGCCTCCTGCTCGCCGTCCAGCCAGGCGCGCCACGCGGAGTACGGTCCGCCGAAGACGCTGAGCGTGTGGGCGTAGAGCTCGGCGGTGTCATCCATCAGCTCCAGAAGTGAGACGTCGTGGCTGACGACGATGAGCGCGCCCTTCCAGGTGCGCACCATGTCGGCGAGCTTCGCGCGCGCATCGCGGTCGAGGTTGTTCGTCGGCTCGTCCAGCAGCGTGATCGGTGCGCGACGCAGGCGGATGCCTGCGATCGCGACGAGCACGGCTTCACCGCCGGACAGCTCACCCACCCGCCGATCCAGGAACGCGGGATCGAGGCCGGCCTCGGCCAGAGACGCGATCGCGCGCGCCTCGATGTCCCAGTCGTCGCCCACGGCGTCGAAGTGCGCGGGGTCGACGTCGCCGGACTCGATGGCGCGGACGGCATCCAGCGCGGCTGCCACGCCGAGGAGATCCGCGACGCGGCGCCCGGTCTCCAGGGTGAGCCGCTGGGGCAGGTACGCGATGTCGCCGCCGGCATGGATGCTTCCGGAGGTCGGTGTCAGCTCGCCGGCGATGAGCCGGAGGAGGGTGGATTTGCCCGAGCCGTTCCGGCCGACGAGGCCGGTGCGTCCGGTGCCGAAGCTTCCGGAGACGGCGTCGAGCGCCGTGGATCCGTCCGGCCAGGTGAAGGTCAGGCGGTCGAGCGTGAGGGATGCGTGCAGAGAGGGGGTGGTCATGAGGTGCTCCTGTCGGTGCGGGTGCACTGACACCGGTGCGGCTCCCTGGCGTCGCAGGCGTGTGCCTGATCGCCGGGCGGCTCGGGACCGGATGGCCTGTCGAAGGCTCAGGGTCGCCGAGCGGCGGGGAATGCCGTGTCCACGAAGGATCGTCGGTTCAGCGCGCGGTCAGAGGGGCGCGGAGGCGACGATTCAGATCAAAGGACTTCCAGACACGGCGGACAGGACGCATTGAGATTACCCTCGCTCCGAGCGGATCGCAACCCGGGCGTGTCGCGGCGGCGTCCGTCTCACGGGGGATGCGCGGGTACCCCGTGAGACGTAGCGTCGAGGCATGGCGGATGATCGGATGAGCGGGCACGAGGCCCGCCAGCGGATGAGTTGGGGCATCGGGATCGCCCTGGGCATGGGTATCGGCGTGGCGATGGGAAGCGCCCTCGGCAACATGGGTGCCGGCATCGCGATCGGCCTCGCCGTCGGAGTCGCCTTCGCCGCGGCGTTCGGCATGATGCGCGGCGGCACGCGCGAGGTCGACGCGACCGACGAGGGGGAGGGCGCCGAAGGCGGTGACCCGCGTGACGGCCGCCCTGGAGCGGGCCCCGCCGATTCAGTCGGCTGAGGCGTCCAACCACTTCTCCAGGAAGACACGGACGTCGGCCAGCTCGTCCTCCGAGATGCTGTGCGTCAGGCCGGGATAGACCCTGCCCGACAGCTCCGTGTGCTCGGGCAGCCACTGCGCGGTGTGCGCGATGAGCTCGGAGGGGATCACGTCGTCGTTCGTGCCCCTGCCCCAGAACACAACGGGGCGTTGCTGTCTCAAGGCCTCGTCGTCCGGCAGGGCGCCGGGGGTCGCGTAGCCGCTCAGCGCCACCACGGCTCCGAACCGCGCAGGTTCGAGCCGCAGGGCCTGCAGGGAGACGGCAGCGCCCTGCGAGAAGCCGAGCAGTGCGACCGAGGTCGCGGATGCTGCGGCGTCGTCCAGCCACTGCAGCAGTGCGCGTGCGGCGGCCGTGGTGGCCTCTGGATCGCGCGCGTTCAGGCCCTCGATGGGGTACCAGGAGCGTCCTGGCGTGGGCCAGGGTGGCGTGAGCGGTGCGGCGACGGATGCGACCGAGACGTCGTCCGGCAGGAACGGGATGAGCCCGAACAGATCGTGCTCATCCGCGCCGTAGCCGTGCAGCAGGACGATCAGCGGCCGGTCCTGTCGGGGGCCGTCCTTCCATCGCGTCGCGGTGTCGTCGATCCTGATCTGCTCTGCCACGCACCCATCCTGCCAGCGTCGGCCCGCACTGGTAGAAATGTCCCATGACCGTCCGCACGCCAGATCCAGACCCCTCGGAGGAGAACGACGACCTGCCTGCGTTCTCCGAGTCGGCAGCCGGCGCGGGCAATCCCGCCTGGCTCACCGAATTCGAGCTCGCGGAGGCGCGCCGGCGGCTTCCCATGCTCTACGTCGAGGCGCTCCCGGTGCGCACCGACGGTTCTGGACAGGTGACGGAGGTCGGCATCCTGCTCCGCTCGACCCCGCTGGGGGAGATGACGCGCACGATCGTCTCCGGCCGCGTCCGCTTCGGCGAGACCATCCGCGATGCGCTCTTCCGGCATGTCGAGAACGATCTCGGGCCGATGGCGTTCCCGCTCCTTCCCCCGCAGCCGTTGCCCTTCGCGGTGGCGGAGTACTTCCCGATCCCCGGCGTGAGCGCGTTCCACGACGACCGGCAGCACGCCGTCTCGCTCGCGTTCGTCGTGCCGGTCACGGGTACGTGCGAGCCGCGTCAGGATGCTCTCGAGGTGACCTGGTTCACGCCGGAGGAAGCCGCCTCCGACGCGGTCTCCGCCGAGATGGAGGGCGGCAGGGGCACCCTCATCCGGCAGGCCCTCGCCAGCCTCGGTCTGCTCCGCTGACGCACTGCGCGTGGGGCAGCGCATCCGCGCGTCGCATTCTTATCCCATTTCCTATAGGATTCTGAGCAAGCGACGCGCCCCCGGCGCACAGAGGAGACCGCAATGACGCGCTTGTTCAACGATCCAGACGACTTCGCCGCGGACTCGGCTGCGGGCTTCGTCGCCGCTTCCGGACGCTGGGTGCGTCCTGTGACGGGGGGAGTGGTCCGCTCCACCCGCGGGGCAGAGCCGACCGTCGCCGTCGTGATCGGCGGCGGAAGCGGCCACTACCCCGCCTTCGCCGGCCTCGTGGGGCCGGGTATCGCGCACGGCGCCGTGATGGGCAACCTTTTCGCCTCGCCGTCCGCGCACCAGGTGCACTCGGTCGCCACGGCCGCCCAGGAGGGGCGCGGCGTCCTGCTCAGCTACGGCAACTACGCCGGCGATGTGCTGCACTTCGGACAGGCCCAGGAGCGGCTGCGCGCAGCAGGGATCGACTGCCGCACGGTCACCGTCACCGACGATATCTCCAGCGCGCCCGCCGCCGAGCACGAGAAGCGCCGCGGCATCGCCGGAGACCTCGTGGTGTTCAAGGTGGCAGGCGCCGCCGCCGAGGAGGGGCTCGATCTCGACGAGGTGGAGCGTCTCGCCCGCAAGGCGAACGGCCGCACGCGCACGCTGGGCGTCGCCTTCGGCGGCTGCACGCTCCCCGGCGCCGACGAGCCGCTGTTCACCGTGCCGGAGGGGCGCATGGCCGTCGGGCTGGGCATCCACGGCGAGCCGGGGATCGATGAGGTCGACATCCCCACCGCTGCCGGCCTCGCCGATCTGTTCGTCTCCTCGCTGCTGGCCGAGATCCCCGACGGCGTCGAGGTGGCAGGAGCGCGCGTCGTCCCCATCCTCAACGGCCTCGGCAGCGTCAAGTACGAGGAGCTCTACGTCGTCTACGCCACGGTCGATCGCCTGCTCGCGGAAGCGGGCGTCACCGTCGTCTCGCCCGAGGTCGGCGAGTTCTGCACGAGCTTCGACATGGCTGGCGCCTCGCTGACCCTGCTCTGGCTGGACGACGAGCTCGAGCGTCTGTGGCAGGCATCCTGCGACACCCCTGCATTCCGTCGCGGATCGATCGACGGCCGGATCGCCGTCGATGTCGTGGCCGAGGTCGAGGAGGAGCGCATCATCGGCCCGGCGAGCGTCGAGTCCCGCTCGGCCGCCCAGGTCGTCGGGCGCGCGCTCGGCGCGGTCGCGGCGATGCTCGACTCGGAGGCGGACGAACTCGGGCGCATCGACCGGATCGCAGGCGACGGCGACCACGGCATCGGGATGCAGCGCGGCAGCCGTGCGGCAGCCGCAGCCGCGGCCGACGCCGTGGAACGGGGCGCCGGCGCGCGCACCGCGATCCAGCACGCCGGTGACGCTTGGGCGGACAAGGGCGGCGGAACCTCGGGAGCGATCTGGGGGGAGATGCTCGTCGCGCTCGGCGATGCGCTCGGCGACGAGGCGGCCGTCGATGCGGCTGCCGTCGGCGCGGGGGTGGGTCGGATGAAGGACGCCGTGATGTCCTTCGGGAAGGCCACCGTCGGCGACAAGACCATGATCGACGCGATCGTGCCCTTCGCGGATCGCCTCCGCGAGCGACTGGATGCCGGTGACGGACTCGTCGCCGCATGGACGGACGCCGCACGGACCGCCGAGGCGGCCGCGCAGGCGACCGCGGACCTCACCGCCAAGCTCGGACGCGCGCGCTCGCACGGAGACAAGAGCCTCGGCACCCCCGATCCGGGCGCGATCTCCTTCGCGCTCATCACACACACGGTTCTCGACATCCTGAAGGGGGATGACTGATATGGCACTCCGACTCGTGATCGGCTCTGACGACGCAGGCTACGACTACAAGGAGCGGATCAAGGCAGATCTGCTGGCGAACCCGCTCGTCGCCGAGGTGGTCGACGTCGGCGTGGACGCCGATGGCCACACCAACTACCCGACCGTCGCGACCACTGCGGCGGAGAAGGTCGCCGCCGGCGATGCGGATCGCGCCATCCTCATCTGCGGAACGGGCCTCGGCGTCGCGATCGCCGCGAACAAGGTCGCCGGCATCCGCGCAGTCACCGCACACGACTCCTTCAGCGTCGAGCGCTCCGTGCTCTCCAATGACGCTCAGGTGCTGTGCATGGGGCAGCGCGTGATCGGGATCGAGCTGGCGCGCCGCCTCGCCGCGGAGTGGCTGACCTACACCTTCGACCCGCAGAGCGCCTCCGCCGAGAAGGTGCGGGAGATCTGCGCCTACGAAGGGCTCTGATCGCATGCCGATGCTCATCGGCACGAGCCTGAAGATGTATTTCTCCCACGCCAGGACCGTGGCCTGGGTGACGGAGGTGGCGGCGATCCTCGCCGAGCATCCCGCGGATGTGACGGCGTTCGTCATCCCGCAGTATCCGTCGATCCCGGCATGCGTCGAGCATGCGCGAGACCTCCTCGTCGGTGCTCAGGACGTGGCGACCGATGACGAGGGCGCCTTCACGGGCGAGGTCTCCGCCGCCGTGCTCGCGGAGCTGGGCTGCCGGTACGTCGAGGTCGGCCATGCCGAGCGGCGTCGTCTGTTCGGTGATACCGACGAGGTCGTCGCCGCCAAGACGTATGCCGCCCTGCGCAACGGCCTCGTGCCCATCGTGTGCATCGGCGAGCCCGATCGTGTCGATGCGGATGCCGCGGCTGATGCCTGCATCGCCCAGCTGCGCTCGGCGCTCTCGTCGGCGGATGCGGCCGGCGTCGGCGGAGAGATCGTGGTGGCCTATGAGCCGCTGTGGGCGATCGGTGCTCCGGAGCCCGCCGCGCCGGAGCACATCCGGGGCGTGTGCCGCAGGCTGAAGGAGTTCCTGTCCGGGCGGGAGGGACGGGCATCCGTGATCTACGGCGGAAGCGCGGGCCCAGGGCTGCTGACGCTCATCGCTGACGACGTGGATGGTCTCTTCCTCGGCCGTTTCGCGCACGACCCCGCCGCGGTTCGTGACATCCTCGATGAAGCGGGTGCCGTGGCGGCGTGAGCCGTCTGGTACGAGGGGAGAAGGATCCATGGCCGATGGCGGACGTCTGCGCGGGCTCGAAGCGACGATCGAGCGACGCGGCCTGCGCGATCACGTCTACGAACGCATCCTTCAGCTCCTGCTGAGCGGCGAGGCCGCTCCGGGCGAGCGCCTGTCGATCGACACGATCGCGCGCCAGCTGGATGTCTCGCCGACGCCTGTGCGCGAGGCGATGGTGCAGCTCGAGCGCACGGGTCTCGTGACGCGCGAAGCACTCAAGGGCTACCGGGTCGCCCCGCCGTTGGGGGCCGACCAGCTCCGCGAGTTGTTCGACGCGCGCATCATGCTCGAGTCGCGGGCGGCCAGGCTCGCGACGCCCGCGGGCTCCGCGATGCTGGATGAGCTGCGTGCCGCAGAGGAGGAGCACCGCCGGATCGGCGAGCGCGTGATCACCGCCATGCGCTCGGGGATCACCGACGTCGAGCTCACGACCGCCTACTTCTCGGCCGATGCCGCCTTTCATCGCGTGATCTTCGCGCACTGCGGCAATCGCTACATCACGGACATGTCCGAGTCCCTCGGCGCGCAGCTGCACCGCATGCGGCAGTCCGTGCTGCACGGGGTGACGGACGTGCGCGAGGCGATCGCGGAGCACGAGGCGATCGCGGATGCCTTCGCCGGCGACGACCCCGATGCGCCCGAGAAGCTCATGCAGCGGCACATCGAGCAGGTTCGCGCGCGGTCACTGGATCTCGAGCAGGACTGACTCGGATCGAGCAGGAGCGGCCTGTCCTGGCGCGTTCAGGCAGGCTTGACTCTTTTCAAAGATCCTATAGGATCTAGGAATACGGACGCGGAAGCATCCGTCAGAAACCACGTCAACGGAGTCGTCATGACCGCAACGTCGCACCCCCTCATCAGTGAGAACTGGCCCATCGCCGTCTGCATGCACGGCTTCGCTCCTGTCGCCGCAGACGGCACCCGTCTGCACGATGCCCCGAGCGAGACCTGGGACGGCGTGTTCCGCACGATCGAGCGCCTCGGCTTCACCGCCGTCGAGATCGCGGACAGCCACATCCGTCCGTCCGAGCTGACCGACGAGCGACGCGGCGAGCTCAAGGCCATCGCCGCCTCGCACGGCGTCGACATCATCTCCGTGCACGTGCAGCGCCAGAGTGTCATCGAGCCGGGCAAGGGTGAGCAGAACCTCGCCTACGCGCACCGCGCGATCGACGCCGCCGCAGAGCTCGGCATGCGCGTCTTCTCCACAGGGCTGCACCAGCCGTTCACCGAGGCGCAGCGCAAGGCGCTGTGGTTCTGGACCGCCCAGGGCCCCGTCGACCCAGACGACGCCGAGACGCGCGCGCTCGCCGTGAAGCGTCTGCGCGAGCTCGGCGAGCACGCGGCATCCGTCGGCCTGCCGATGTCGCTGGAGATGTACGAGGACACCTACCTCGGCACCGCGGACAGCGCGGTGCGCCTCATCGAGGAGATCGGGCTCGACAACGTCGGCCTGAACCCCGACATCGGAAACCTCATCCGCCTGCCGCGCCGCATCGAGAACTGGCGCGAGATGCACGAGAAGACCCTTCCGTACGCCAACTACTGGCACGTGAAGAACTACACGCGCGACGAGAACGCCGACGGCACCTGGCAGACCTCGGTGCCCACCAGCATGGAGCTGGGCCTCATCAACTACCGCGACATGGTGGCCCGTGCCATCGAGCTGGGCTTCTCCGGGCCCTTCCTCATGGAGCAGTACGGCGGCGACAGCCTCGGCGTCTGCGCCAGCAACCGCGACTACCTGCGCACCCTCCTCCCCGACGCCGACTGAGCACGAAGGAACGATCGACATGACTGAAACCACCCGTCCCGTCTACGCGGTCATCGGCAGCGGCTACATGGGCGGCGGCATCGCCCAGTCGCTCGCCCTCTCGGGCGCCGACGTGCGCATCGCCGACGTCGACATCGACATCGCCCGCGGCAACCGCGACCGCCTGATCGCTGAGGCAGAGCAGTTCGCCGCCGACGGGCTCTTCCCCGCCGACGCGCCGACGATCATCGCCGAGCGTCTCACCGCCGCGACGATCGAGGATGCCGTCGCCGGTGCCACGTTCATCGAGGAGGCCGTGCCGGAGAAGATCGAGATCAAGCACGCCACGCTGCGCCGGATCTCCGAGGCCGCTGCCCCCGACGCGATCATCGGCAGCAACACCTCCACCATCCTCATCGGCAAGCTGGCCGAGGCGGTGGTGAACCCGGAGCGCTTCCTCGGCGTCCACTTCTCCAACCCCGCCCCGTTCATCCCCGGTGTCGAGCTGATCCCGCACGCGGGAACGGATGCCGGCGTCCTGCCGGTCGTCGAGGAGATCGTCGCCGCCACCGGCAAGGAGACCGCCCGCGTCAAGGACGCCACCGGCTTCGTCCTCAACCGACTGCAGTACGCACTGTTCCACGAGGCGACCCAGCTCGTCGAGGAGGGGGTCGCGACGGCGGAGGACATCGACACGATCGTGCGCACCACCTTCGGGTTCCGCCTGCCGTTCTTCGGGCCGTTCGCCATCGCCGACATGGCGGGGCTCGACGTCTACGCGTTCTGCTACGCCTCGCTGCAGACCGAGTTCCCCGAGCGCTTCGCCACGCCGAAGGCGCTGCAGGCCCTCATCGACCAGGGCAAGTTCGGAACCAAGACCGGCGCCGGATTCCTCGACGTGCCCGCAGACCGCACGCCCGAGCTCATCGCCTACCGCAACAAGGCCTACGTCGCGATGAAGAAGCTCATCGACGAGCTCGGTCCCGCCCCCATCCACCCCGCACAGAGCTGAGGACGACCGACATGGCCACATCCTTCCCCGCAGAGCGCACCGTCATCCTGACGGGAGCTGCGAGCCCCCGCGGCATCGGCCGCACCACCGCCTTCTACCTGGCCGAGCGCGGCTGGAACGTCGGCATCATCGACGTCGACGGCGAGGCCGCAGCGGCCACGGCTGCCGAGGTCGCCGCGCAGCACGGCGTGAAGGCCGTCGGTGCCGGAGCGAACGTCGCCGACCGCGAGCAGGCCGTCGCCGCAGTGGACGCGCTGGAGGCCGCGCTGCCGCAGGTGGTCGCCCTGGTGAACTTCGCCGGTGTCTCCTCGCCCGTGCCCTACCTCGAGGTCACCCCCGAGGAATGGCACCGGGTCAACTCCATCAACCTCGAGGGCGTGCACTGGGTCACCCAGCGCGTCGCGCGCACGCTCGCCGAGAACGGCGTCGGACGCCTGGTCGGCATCTCCTCCGTCTCCGCACAGCGCGGCGGCGGCACCTTCTCCAAGACGCCGTACTCGGCCTCCAAGGCCGGCGTGATCGGCCTCATGCGCTCGATCGCCCGTGAGCTCGGGCCGGTCGGCGTGACCGCCAACGTCATCTCGCCCGGTCCGATCGACACGGACATCATGGGCGGCACACTGACCGACGAGCGCAAGACCGCGATGGCCGCCGACGGCGTGCTGTCGCGCATCGGCACCCCGACGGACATCGCCGCCGCGGTCGCCTACCTCATCAGCGAGGATGCCGGATTCGTGACGGGGCAGACCCTGAACGTCGACGGCGGCCTCTACATGCACTGACCCGAACGATCGGAGCACCATGTCCCGTCCCTGGACCAAGGGCCGGATCGCGTTCCTCGCGCTGGGGGTGATCTGCGTGGCCGTCGGCCTCGTCATGATCATCCCCGCGCTGGGAAGCTGACCGGCATCCCACCCCACACCCACCCCTCACTCAAAGGAGAGTCCTCGTGTCCGCATCCGAACACGGCGAGACCACGCGCGCCAACGTGACCGTCGCGCAGAACCTGCTGTCCAGCCCGCACCTCGCGAGCGGCATCCGCAAGGCGACCTTCCGCCTCATGCCGATGCTCATCATCCTGTACTTCGTCGCCTTCCTCGACCGCACGAACGTCGGCTTCGCCGAAGCAGCGCTCGAGGTCGACCGCGGCATCACCGCCGGTGCCTACGCGCTCGGCGCCGGCATCTTCTTCATCGGCTACGCGCTGTTCGAGATCCCCTCGAACCTGCTGCTGGACAAGTTCGGCGCGCGTTTCTGGCTGGCGCGCATCGCCATCACCTGGGGCATCGTCGCATCGCTGTTCGCCTTCGTGAACGGCGAGACGATGTTCATCATCCTGCGGTTCCTGCTCGGCGTCACCGAGGCGGGTCTGTTCCCCGGTGTGATCATGTTCCTCGCGCAGTGGTTCCCGAACAAGCGCCGCGTGCAGATGTTCGCGCTGTTCTACCTCGCGCAGCCGTTCTCGCAGATGCTCGGCGCTCCGCTGTCCGGCGGCCTCATCAGCTTCGGCGAGCAGGTCACCCCGTGGGCCGGGTGGCAGGTGATGTTCTTCGTCGAGGGCATGATGGCCGTCGTCGCCGGTATCGCCGCGCTGTTCTTCCTCGTCGACTCACCCCAGAAGGCGAAGTTCCTCACCGACGACGAGAAGGCCGCGATGAAGGCCGTCATGGAGCACGAGGACGGCGTGAAGGAGGCCGACGGACCCCGTGGCATCGGTGCCGCCCTGATCAGCTGGAAGGTCTGGTACTTCACGGTCATCTACTTCTGCCTGCAGATCGCGGTCTACGGCACGACGTTCTACCTGCCGCAGCAGGTCGCCAGCCTGATCGGCAAGTCCGTGGGCTGGGAGGTCGGTCTCGTCTCGGCCATCCCGTGGGCCGTCGGCCTCTTCGCCTGCTACTACGTCGGCAAGCACGCCACCACGGTGCAGCGCCGCCGCAGCTGGGGCACGCTGTTCTTCGTCATCACGGGTATCGCGATCCTCGTCTCGGCGTGGGCAGGTGCCAACGGCCAGGGGCTGCTCGGCATCGCCGCCATCACCATCGCCGTCGCGGCCTTCCTCTCCACCGGCCCGATCACCTGGTCGTTCCCGACCTCGTTCCTCACAGGGGCGGCGGCAGCCGCCGGTATCGGCCTCATCAACTCGCTGGGCAACCTGGGCGGCTTCGTCGCCCCGATCATGCGCACGGGCGTGAACGAGTCGATCCCGACGGAGAGCGGCGCCTGGGGTGTCGTCTCGCTGGGCGTGTTCGCATTCCTCGCGGCCGTGATGATGTGGGCCACGCGGTTCTTCAGCGCCAAGGCCGATGCGCTGCTCGTGGAGAGCACGCCGGGTCACTGACCGCAGGCGGGGCGCGCGGCCTGCTCCGGCCGCGCGCCCCGTCCCGTCTTCAAGGAGGCAGATCATGACGAAGAGGATCGCATTCGTCGGGCTCGGAGCCATCGGACTGCCGATGGCGAGGAGCATCGCCCGCTCCGGCGTCGACGTCATCGGCGTCGAGCCAGCGGAGCAGGGCAGGACGCGGGCGGCGGATGCCGGCATCCGCACCGTGCCCTCGATCGCGGAGATCGGCGAGGTGGACGCGATCGTCGTCATGGTCGCCACCGCGGACCAGCTGGACGACGTCCTCGATGCCGCCCGCGAGACGGGGCGCGGTGCGCGCTGGATCGTGATGTCCACCATCGGACCGGAGGCCGTCCGCGCGGCCGCCGTGCGGATCGCCGAACTCGGCGGCACGGTCGTCGACGCTCCGGTGTCGGGTGGCATCGCCAGGGCGGAGTCCGGCGACCTGTCGATCTTCGTCTCCGGTGAACCCGGCGACATCGCGGCCGTGCAGGACCTCCTCGACGCGATGGGCTCGCCCCGGGTCGTCGGGGATGCCGTGGGGGACGGGCAGTCCGTCAAGGTCGTCAACCAGCACCTCTGCGCCGTGCACATCGTCGCGGCGGCGGAGGCTCTCGCGCTCGCGGAACGCCTCGGCCTCGATCCCGCGTTCGTGCTGGACGTCGTCGGCGGGGGAGCGGCTGCCTCCTTCATGCTCGGCGACCGCGGTCCGCGGATGCTGGAGGGCGAGGCGGCCGAGGTGCGCAGCCAGATCGGGATCTTCGTCAAGGACACCGGCCTCGTCGCGGATGCCGCGGACGAGGCGGACATCGAGCTTCCGCTGCTGGCGGCGGCGCGCGAGCGCTATCTGCGCGCGGAGGCAGCAGGATTGCGGATACGGGACGACTCCAGCGTCATCGAGACCTACCGGCAAGGGGCTGCATCATGAAGACCGTCGTCCTGGATGACGACCCCACCGGCACGCAGTCGGCGAGCGGTGTCTCCGTGCTCCTGGAGTACGACGCGGAGCTCATCCGCCGCGCCCTCGAGCGTGCGGACAGCGTGTACGTGCAGACGAACTCGCGCGCCGTCGACGAGGCGGCAGCCGTCGCCCTCGTCTCCGATGTGCGCGAGGCCTCGCTCCGCGCCGCCGCAGCGCTCGGTGAGGAGGTCCAGTTCGTGCTCCGCGGCGACTCGACCCTTCGTGGCCACGTCTTCGCCGAGACCGAGCAGTTCCTCGACGAGGACGCCGTCATCGTCTTCAGCCCCGCCTTCCCCGACGGCGGACGCACGACCGTCGACGGGGTGCACCTCGTCCGCATCGACGGCGAGAATCATCCCGCGCACGAGACCGAGTACGCGCAGGACCCCGTCTTCCCGTTCAGCACAGGCGTGCTGACGGACTACGTCGCGGAGAAATCCGGCCGGCCGACGGCCCGGATCGACCTCGCCGTCCTCCGCGCCGGTCGTGCGGCCCCGGTCATCGCGAGCGCTCCGGCGGGCGCCGTCGTCCTGCCGGATGCCGTGACGAACGACGACATCCGACTCGTCGCCGATGCGATCTCCGTGGCGCGCCGTGCAGGTCGATCCGTCGTGGTCCGCAGCGCGGCGCCGCTGGCCGCCGCGCTCGCCGGCGTGCAGAGCGACGGCTTGCTGACGCGTCCGCTCGTGCCTGCGCCCGTCCCGACGCTGCTCGCCTGCGGATCGCACACCGCCGGGGCGACGGCGCAGCTGGATGCCGTGACCGCCGCGCACGGTCCGGCGATCGTCATCCCGACCGACGACGCCTTCGCCGACCCGGTCGCCGCAGGCCTCGCCGCCGCCGAACGCGGACGAGCGCAGCTGGCCGTCGGTGGTCTCGCGATCATCACGACCGAGCGCCACCGCAGGGCGGAGCACAACACCCTCCGGCACGGCGAGCTCGTGATGACCGCTCTCACCGTCGCCGTGCGCGCGCTCGTCCCCGAGGTCGAGGCCGTCATCGCGAAGGGCGGCATCACCTCCGCCGAGCTCGCGCGCACGGGCGTCGGGGCCTCGAGCGCCGAGGTCCGCGGGCAGGTGCTCCCCGGCGTCTCGGTGTGGGATCTCGTCTCCGCCGAGGGCGACCCGCGTCTCTACGTCGTGGTGCCGGGCAACGTCGGCGACGCCGACGCCCTCACCGAGGTCCTCGCCGCCCTCGGCCGCTGAAGCTCCTGCCGGCCCTTCAGTCGGTGGTCAACCGCGACAGCTCGCCGATGAAGGCATCCACATCGTCCTCGGAGGTGTCGAAGCTGCACATCCAGCGCACCTCGCGGCGCGCGGCATCCCAGTCGTAGAAGCGGAACCGGGAGCGCAGCCGATCGGCGACGCCCTCCGGCAGCGTCGCGAAGACGCCGTTGGCCTGGGTGGGCTGGGTGAACTCCACGCCCTGGATCGATCCGTCGGCGAGCCCCGCCTCGACGCCCGTGCGCAGCCGCGTGGCCATCGCGTTCGAGTGGGTGGCGTTGCGCAGCCACAGATCGCCCTCGAGCAGGGCGATGAGCTGCGCCGAGACGAAGCGCATCTTCGAGGCGAGCTGCATGTTGAACTTGCGCGAGTAGGTGAGCCCGGCCGACGCCTCGGGGTTCAGGACGACGATCGCCTCGCCGAGCATCGCGCCGTTCTTCGTTCCGCCGAAGCTGAGCACGTCGACGCCGGCATCCCGCGTGAAGGAGGCCAGCGGGGCATCGAGGGCGGCCGCGGCGTTCGCGATGCGCGCGCCGTCGAGGTGCAGCCGCATGCCGCGCTCGTGGGCGTGGTCGGCGAGCGCGCGGATCTCGTCTGCCGTATAGAGCGTGCCGAGCTCGGTGGACTGGGTGATCGAGACGACCAGCGGCTGTGCGCGGTGCTCATCGCCCCAGCCCCAGGCCTCGCGGTCGACCAGCTCGGGGGTGAGCTTGCCGTCCTCGGTCGGAACGGTGAGCAGCTTGAAGCCCCCGATGCGCTCGGGAGCGCCGCCCTCGTCCACGTTGATGTGCGCGGTGGATGCCGAGATCACCGCGCCCCAGCGGGGCAGCATCGACTGCAGGCCGGTGACGTTGGCGCCGGTGCCGTTGAACACGGGGAAGGCCTGGACACCATCGCCGAAGTGCGCGCGGAAGACCTCCTGCAGGCGCTCGGTGTACGCGTCCTCGCCGTACGCGATCTGATGGCCCTGGTTCGCCGCCGCGATCGCGGCGAGGACCTCGGGGTGGATGCCGGAGTAGTTGTCCGACGCGAATCCGCGGATCGCGGGGTCATGAAGGGTGCTCACCAGACAAGCCTATGTCGGATGTCCGTGCCCCTCGCTACCCTCGGATGCATGGACAAGGCGGTGGCGAAGCAGGCGTTCACGAACGTGCTCATCAACACGCTCGTCGCCAATGTGACGACGAGCTTCCTCTGGTTCGCGCTCACGTTCTGGGTGTACATCGAGACGCAGTCCGTGCTGGCCACCGGCATCATCGGCGGCGCGTACATGCTGCTCGTCGCGCTGTTCGCGATGGTGTTCGGCACCATCGTCGACCGGCATCGGAAGCACGCGGTGATGGTGCTCTCCAGCGTGATCTCCGCGGCGGCTTTCCTCGTCGCAGGCATCCTCTACCTCTGGCAGCCCGAGACCGAGCTGCTGAACCTCTCCGGCCCGTGGTTCTGGCTGTTCTCCGGCATCATCCTTTTCGGCGGCGTGATCGAGCAGCTGCGCAACATCGCGCTGTCGACGACGGTCACGTTGCTCGTCGAGGAGGACAAGCGCGATCGGGCGAACGGCCTGGTCGGCACCGTGCAGGGCATCGCCTTCCTGGTCACCAGCGTGTTCTCCGGGCTGTCCATCGGCTTCCTCGGCATGGGCGGGACGCTCCTCATCGCGATCGTGGCGATGGGGGCGACCTTCCTGCATCTCCTGTTCGTGCGCATACCGGAGGAGCAGCCCCGGGCCGATCCCGATGCGCCCAGCGCCCTCGACTTCCGCGGCAGCGTGGCGGCGATCCGGCTCGCGCCAGGGCTGTTCGCGCTCATCATCTTCTCGACGTTCAACAACCTCATCGGCGGCGTCTACATGGCGCTCATGGATCCGTACGGTCTGACCCTCTTCTCCGTGCAGGTGTGGGGCTTCGTGCTCGCCTTCGCCTCGACCGGGTTCCTCATCGGCGGTGGGCTGGTCGCGAAGTTCGGGCTGGGCAAGCGTCCCGTGCGCACCATGCTCCTCGTCGTGATCGCGATGGGGCTGCTGGGTGCGGTGTTCATGCTGCGCGAATGGTGGTGGCTGTACGCCCTCGGCATGTGGGCGTACATGGCCCTGGTCCCTCCGGTGGAAGCCGCCGAGCAGACCGTCATCCAGAAGGTCGTGCCCTACGAACGGCAGGGGCGCGTATTCGGCGTCGCGGCCGCGATGGAGGCGGCTGCGGCACCGGTCACGGCCTTCCTCATCGCCCCGCTCGCGGAGTTCCTCATCATCCCGTACATGGACTCGTCCGACGGTCAGCGCACCTGGGGCTGGCTGCTCGGCGAGGGCGAGGCCAGGGGCATCGCGCTCGTCTGCCTCTTCGCCGGGCTCATCATGGTCGTCGCCGCGGGGCTGGCCTTCCTCACCCGCTCGTATCGTCAGCTCACCCTGTTGTACGAGCAGGCTCCCACCCAGCAGCCGGGTTCGGACGACGCCGAAGCATCCGGTGACACGCACCTCCCCGATGCACCTCCGCCGCTGCGGGGGCTTCCGCCGGAGATCCCCGAGCACCGCGGCTGAGGACCCCGCTTAAGAGTTCGAGGCGGGGGAGAGTGAGCAGGCTGAGGTCTCGCCCCCGATCAGCGCGTCAGAGATCGATGACGCGATCGTTCAGGCTCGCGGCGTCCTCCGACCACAGTGAGAGGACCGCCCCGGCGAGAACGTCAGGATCGAGCTGCTTCGCGCGCAGGATCACGGACGCGGTCCGCAACGCCTCACCGGCTTCCCTGGCAGCCTTCGCGTAGCCCTGAGCGACGGCGCGGGCCCAGGCCTCGCTCGCCGCCTTCACCGCCGCGTAGTTCGCTCCGCCGGCCAGCGGTCGGGTGGCGGAGGTCGAGGAGACGATCGCGAAGCGCCCCGCCTCCGACGCACGCAGCGCGTCGTCGAAGGCGCGGCTCGTCGCACGGACGGCCTGCAGTGCAGGCAGAAGCGCGTCGAGATCCTCGTCGGTTTGCCCGGCCAGGCCGCCCCCGCCGCGCCACCCGCCGACGAGCGGGATCACACCGTCGACGGGTCCGAGCGACGCGGCAAGCCGCGTCATCTCGGTGAGCGAGGCGGCGTCGGCGACCTCGACGCGTGCGCCGGCGTCAGCCAGGGGCTCGAGGCGTGCGGCATCGCGCCCCGTGGCGACGACGCGACCTCCAGCCTCGATCAGGGCGCGGGCGACCGCAAGGCCGGAAGCGCTGGTCGCGCCCGCGAGCACGATGACGCGGTCGGTCACGCTCATCGTGCTGCCCCCGTCACGAAGTGTGCGCGCATCTCACTCGTCCGTGCCGCGGATGCCGGCCGTCGACGCGATCACGTCGCGCATCTTCTTCTCCAACGCTTCGAAGAACATCGACAGCGGGAACTCGTCGTCCAGCACGGCGTCGGTGTAACCCTTCGGTGCGCCGGCGAGCACGTCGTCAGGGAGCCCCCGAGCCCACGCGGAGGCGGGGTTCGGAGTGAGCACCGAGCGGACGAGATCGTAGGCAGCCAGCCAATGCGCCGTCTTCGGGCGGTCGATCGAGCGCCAGTACAGCTCGTCGATCGCGGCCCCGAGCGCGATGACCGCCTCGGGCACGCGCTCCCAGTCGAAGGCGAGCGCCGTGTCCGTCCAGTGCAGCACACCGCGCTGATGCAGCCACGCGAACAGCAGCTGCCCGCCGAGGCCGTCGTAGTTGCGCACACGGGTACCCGTGATCGCGAAGCGGAAGATCCTGTCGAAGATCACGGCGTACTGCACGAGCCCGGCGTGCTCGAGCATCTCCTGCTCCGCCTCGGACAGGTCGTCCTGCGCCGTCAGGCGCCGCTGGATGGCCACGCTCTCGCGGAACGCCGTCAGATCGCACCGCAGCTCCTCCAGCGAGTAGAGGAAGAAGGGCATCCGCTGCTTGATCATGAAGGGATCGAAGGGGAGGTCGCCGCGCATGTGGGTGCGGTCGTGGATGATGTCCCACATCACGAAGGTCTTCTCCGTGAGGTCCTGGTCGTCCAGCATCCGCGCTGCCTGATCGGGCAGGTCGAGTTTCGTGATCTCCGCCGCCGCGCGCACGACGCGGCGGTAGCGCGCGGCCTCGCGGTCTTGGAAGATCGCGCCCCAGGTGAACGCCGGAATCTCGCGCATGGCGACGGTCTCGGGGAAGAGCACCGCCGAGTTCGTGTCGTAGCCGGGGGTGAAGTCGATGAGCCGGAGAGAAACGAAGAGCTTGTTGCCGTAGTCGCCAGCCTCGAGCTCCGCGATGAAGTCCGGCCAGATCGCCTCGACGATGAGCGCCTCGACGAGGCGGTCCGGCGACCCGTTCTGGGTGTACATCGGGAAGACGACGAGATGGCGGATGCCGTCCACCCGGTGCTGCTGAGGCTGGAACGCCTGGAGCGAGTCGAGGAAGTCCGGCACACCGAAGCCCTCCGCTGCCCAGCGCTCGAAGTCGGCGATCGATGCCATCAGGTACGCGGCGTCGTGCGGGAAGGCGGGGGCGAGGGCCTTGATACCGGCGACGATCGCGGCGACGTGGACGCGCGCGGCGTCGTGTGCTGTGGGGACCGAACCGTCCTTCACCTGCAGCTCCCGCAGCGCGATGGCGGCGTCCTTCAGCATCCGCCATGCCGCGGATGCCTCTGCCGCGCGGGCATCCTCGACGACTTCCGGTTCGCCGATGATGGCCGTGGTGGTGGGGCTGGTGAGGGACATCGGGACCTCCGATCGCGACGTGGATGGAAAATTTCCGGCAGAAGACGACTGCTAACGGTATTATTCCATCTATGGATGATGCTGTCGACCGCGCTCTCATCGCCGAGGTCTCCTGTGACGGAAGGGTGACGCTCGCGCAGCTCTCCGACACGGTCGGTCTCGGCACCTCCGCCGTCCAGTCGCGCCTCAAGCGGCTCGAATCCCGGGGCGTGATCACCGGTTATCGTGCGCTGGTCGATGCGGAACAGGTGGGCAAGCCGCTGTCCGCGTTCATCGAGATCACCCCCCTCGATCCCGCGCAGCCGGACAACGCTCCTGAGCTGCTCGAGCATCTCGACGCGATCGAGGCCTGCCACTCCATCGCGGGAGCCGCGAGCTACATGCTCTTCGTTCGTGTCGCCTCGCCGCGCGCGCTGGAGGAGCTCATCCGCGACATCCGTCTCGCCGCGAACGTCAGCACGCGCAGCACGGTCGTGCTGCAGACGTTCTACGAGCACCGTCCGATCGTCCCCGCCGTGCCTGCGGAGACCTGAGCAGGCGACGCACCCGCGCGGGCGTCATCGGCTCCGCCGCTAAGATTCCCCCGTGGCATCCAAGAGGCAGAGCTCCCCCAAGAAGCGCCCCCGTACGACGGGGAACCCGGCCAAGCGCCCGGTCGTCGAGGCACCGCCGGTCACGGCGCACGACTGGATCGGCGCCGCGCGGCTGCGCACCCTTCCGCTGGCCGTCGCCCCCGTCGTGATCGGCACGGGAGCGGCGCAGCTCGTCGACGGGCTCTTTCATTGGGTGATCGCGCTGGCGTGCCTCGCCGTGGCCGTGCTGCTGCAGATCGGCGTCAACTACGCCAACGACTACTCCGACGGCATCCGCGGGACCGATGCGCACCGCGTCGGTCCCGCCCGGTTGACGGCCTCGGGGCGGGTGAAGCCCCGCGCCGTGCTCACGGTTGCGCTGGCGTTCTTCGCGCTGGCGGCGATCGCGGGGCTCGCCATCGTCATCCGGACGCAGCAGTGGTGGATGCTCGCGGTCGGCGCCGTGTGCATCGTCGCCGCCTGGTTCTACACCGGCGGCAAGCGGCCGTACGGGTACATCGGGCTCGGCGAGGTGTTCGTGTTCGTGTTCTTCGGTCTCGTCGCCACCCTCGGCACGACCTGGGTGCAGGCGCTCGCGCTGCCGCAGGAGGCATGGTGGGGAGCCATCGCCGCCGGCCTGTTGGCGTGCGCCGTGCTGCTCGCGAACAACCTCAGGGACATCGAGCAGGACGGTGTCGCCGGAAAGCGCACCCTCTCGGTGCTGATCGGGCGTCGCGGCACCCAGGTGCTCTACACGGTGTTCCTGCTCGTGCCGTTCGTGATGTCGACGCTGCTCGCCCTGCTGTACCCGATCGCGTGGCTCGCGCTCATGGCGCTGCTGGCCGGGCTCCCCGCGCTCGCGATCGTCTGGAGCTACCGCAAGGCGAACGAGCTGGTGATCGCGCTGGGGCTGACCTCGCTGACCGCCCTCGTCTACGCAGGCGCCCTGTACTGGGCCTTCACGGGCTGACGGCTCGCAGGAGCAGCGTCACCTCTCGGCGGTCCCGGCATCCTCGCCGGTGGCCGACGCGTCGTCGAGTGCGGCGTCCTCTGCCGCTGCGTCATCCGCCGCGGTGCCGAACGCGCGGCCCTCGGCGCGCGCCTCGCGCCGCTCGTGGATGACACCGGATGCGTCTGAGAGCGGTCGCCGCAGGAACAGGAACGACAGGCTCGTGCCGATGAGCGCTGCGAAGATCGCGGTGAGCCACCAGAACTCCCGCAGGATCGGGAAGAACAGCCACATGATCGCCAGCGGGACGAGGAAGGCCAGCAGCCGCAGCACGGAGTAGACGAACAGGGGCGGCAGCTTCTTCATCCCTCCAGCTTAGGCGCGCTCATCTGGGCGACCGGCGGGTGAGCACGCTCGTCTCGCGTCACGCGACGTCATCCGCAGACTCCGGGCGTTATCCCAGGCGCCGAGGCTGGCCGCCCTCATCGCGGGCGGGTAACGTCGTCTGCGTTGCACACATCGCGGCGATCCGGGCGGTCCCGGGCTCCGGTTCATACCTGAGAGCGTTGCGGGTTCGACTCCCGCCGTCGCGTCCAGGCCATCGATATTCCGGCATACTGGCATCAAACCCCGCCAGAAACTCGAGAATCCGACGACGATGACCGCAACCGTCCTGCTGCCGCTGATCCGCGCGCAGAGATGGGACGAGGTGGGCCGAGCGCTGGATGCGACCTTCTACCGCCACCTCTTGACGGACCCTGTTCCATTGCGCGCGGCCTTCGAGCTGCTGCCGGAGGAGTGGTTCGAGCGGTATCCGAGGCATCGCATGACCAGAGCGATCGCGACGACGGCCGGTCCTCGTCAGCTCGTCGATGACGACGCCTTCGACGCTTTCGTCCAATGGGTCGACTCCCAGTCGGCCCCGCAGACGAGGGATCTGCTGGGGATCGAAGGCACGCATCTGCGTCGGTTGATCGCCGTGGGGAACATCACCGGTGCGGTATCGCATGCGGGACGCATCCGACAGCTGATCCACGACGCCGCCGACACCCGCGGGTTCGAGGACGTCCTGCCCGCGCTCCTGCTCCGCGTCGGTCAGGTCCATGTGCTGGACGGAGATCTCGCCGCCGCCGCAGACAGCCTCATCACTGCGCGCAGGTTCGCGCTCGCCGACGTGCCGCATCCCGTCGATCGCCATCTGCGCACTCATCTCGCCCTCATCGACGCGCTTCACGAGCAGTACGGGGAGGCGGCCAGGAGATTGCCTGCGCCGGCAGCGCCCGTCGATGAATGCCGTTCGCCGATGCAGGAGCAGCTGCACATCATCGAACTCCTCGTCCGGGCGTTGATCGTCGTCTGCTCAGGGTCGATCCGGCAGGCGGAGGCTGCACTCGCCGCGATCGCGCACGAGGACGAGCTCAGCGACCTGTGGTGGGTCGGCGTGCTCGCACGCGCTCGCGCGATCGCGCAGTGGCGGAATCCGCGGGACGGGATCACGCTCATCCGCCGAGCGCTGCGCGACCACGCCTCGAGCAGTGCGCCTGCCCTTCTGGCTGGGCAACTGCTGCGCGCTGAGCTCGCAGGGTTGCACCAGGCGACGGGTGCACTCGCCGCCGCGGAGGAAGCGCTCGATCCACTGGATGATGACAGCGACGTCTTCGCGGTGCGGGCGGCCAGGATCCGGGGGCTGCTGCTGCGGGGCGACACGGATCGTGCCGAGCAGCTCCTGCACTCCTGCGATCGGGCGGATGCCGAGCGCCCCAGCGGCATCGCCCTTGCGCTGACGATCGCACGGCTGAGAGGGCGGCCCGTCGAAGCATCCGCGCTCGCGCAGTTCGCCGGTGTGTGGCGGGCGGCAGATGCGCCGCACGCCCTTCATCAGCTTCCCGTCCCCGAGCGGGGCAGGATCCTCTCGGAGCTGTTCCCCGAGAGGGAGGCGTTCCGATCTCGGTACGACTATCCGGCGCTGACGAGCATCCCGCGGCTGTCGGCGAGGGAGTGGGCCGTCCTGCGTGCGCTGCGGGAGTCGTCCGCCACCGCAGAGATCGCAGAAAGACTGCATGTCTCGGTCAACACGGTGAAGACCCACCGGCGGAACCTCTACGCGAAGCTCGGTGTACGGCGCAGAGAGGATGCTCTCGTGCTGGCCGAGCGGCTGTGGGGTGAGCAGTTCACCGTACGAGGGTGAGGGGCGGGGGTGAATTCCGTGCCGTTCCCTTCTTCCGCTCCGTTCCTGACGATTGACTGGACGGGCGTGGGCCGTCCGTCCGCGCATCGACTGATCCGGGGAGGAATCAGAGCATGTCCATGATGGGCAAGAGAGCGCGCCTGCACAGGCGCGCGAGACAGAGGTCGGTAGGACGAGCGTTCGCTGCCGGAATCGGCGCGATCGCGCTGGTCGGCGCATCCCTCATCGGCGTTGCGAACGCCGCCGCAGCCGCGCCGGGCACGCCGGGCACGCCGCAGGCCAACACCGTCGTCTTCGAAGAGGACTTCGAGAACGGACCTGGCACGGCGCCGCAACTCCTGACGGCGTACGTCGGCGACGGCGGACAGACATACACCGCAGCCCCATCCTGGTTGACCGCGTGCAACGGCATCATCGTCAACTTCAACATCCCGCACACGACGGTCGGGAACTGCGCCAATTCCGGCGACTCGGCCAACCTGCGCCAGCTGGCATACGTGCTCGGCGTGCACAGCGGCTCTGCGACACCGGGAGCGAACGACGTCGTCGCCGCCTACACCGAGAACAACCCCGGGGCCAACGCCATCGAGTTCGAGACGGTGGAGAACATCACGCTCGCCTCGGCCTCCGGGCGCTTCCTGACGTTCAGCGTGGACACCGCGGCCGTCAACTGCCAGGTATCGGCTCCGATCTACCAGTTCTCATTCCTGGATGAAGAGGGCACCGAGACGAACGTCGGAGGACAGCTCAACGCCTGCACCTCGGGGACGACGGCCACCGCACCGGCCATCGGATCGCTTCCTTCGCGTGCGCTCAACGTCGGCACGTACACCTCGAACGGTTCCGTGCTCTTCGACGGCGCCACGCTCGGAATCCGGATGAGGAACGCGAACGGATCCGGTGTCGGCAACGACGCCGCCTTCGACAACATCCGCATCCTGGACGTCACACCTCAGCTCGACAAGTCCTTCAGCCCGGCATCGCTGGTCGCCGGAGAGACGACCACGCTCACGCTGACGGTGACGAACACGGACGATCTCGCCGCGAAGAACGGCTGGTCCTTCACGGATGCGCTGCCCACTGGTCTGACGATCGCGGACGGCTCGGCAGCGACCACCTGTCCCGCGGGGATCGTCGACGCACCGGTCGGCGGCACCACGATCACGGCTTCGGGCAACCTCTCGGCAGGCATGGCCTCGTGCACCGTGTCGGTGAACGTCACCTCGCCAGAGGCCGGGTCGTTCACGAACGGTCCGGACAACATCACGAGCACAGGGCTCAACCAGCCGGCCGACACCACCGTCGAGTTCGTCGAGCAGGCGCCCGCGATCCGGGTCGTGAAGTCGGCATCGCCGTCCTCCGAGGAGGAGTTCACGCTCGGCCAGGAGATCACCTACTCGTTCATCGTCACCAATACCGGAAACGTCGCCCTCGCCGACGTCGAAGTGCAGGAGGGCGACTTCACGGGATCGGGTGAGCTGTCCGACGTGGTCTGCCCAGAGGGCGCAGCCGAGCTCGCACCCGCCGCTTCGATCACCTGCACCGCCGAGTACACGGTGACGCAGGAGGATCTCGACGCCGGGTCGATCACGAACAGCGCCACGGCGACGGGCACGCCGCCCCAGGGGGAGCCTCCCGTCTCGGAGCCTTCCGAGGTCACCATTCCGTCCGTCACGCCCGCTCCGGCCCTCACGATCGACAAGTCCGCCGACGTGGAGACCGTATCCGAGGAGGGTGAGGTCATCACCTACTCGTTCCTCATCGAGAACACCGGCAACGTCACGCTCAACGACGTCTCCGTGACCGAGGGCGATTTCTCGGGCACCGGCGAGCTGTCGGAAATCGTGTGCCCCGCTGCCGCGGGCTCGCTGGCGCCGGGAGCCGATGTCACGTGCACGGCGACGTACGTCGTCACGCAGGCGGATATCGACGCCGGCTCGATCACCAACGCCGCCACGGCCACGGGAACTCCGCCGAACCCGGGGACGACGCCACCGGTCTCGCCCTCCGACGAGGTCACGGTCGACGCGCCACCGGCTCCTGCGATGACGATCGACAAGAGCGCCGATGTGGAGACCGTCACGGAGGCGGGCGAGACGATCACGTACTCGTTCCTCGTCACGAACACCGGTAACGTCACCCTGACGGACATCGCGATCCTCGAAGGCGAGTTCTCCGGCACCGGAGAACTCTCCGAGATCAGCTGCGCCGCCGCCGCGGCGTCGCTGGCCCCCGGTGCCGATGTCACCTGCGAGGCCACGTACACGGTCACGCAGGAGGACGTGGACGCCGGCTCGATCACGAACGCCGCCGTCGCGAACGGCACGCCGCCCAGTGGTGAGCCGATCGAATCGCCGTCGGACGAGCACACCGTCGACATCCCCGCCGCACCGGCGATCACGGTCGTGAAGTCGGCCGATGAGGCCGCCCAGGCGGACATCGCCGTCGGACAGGAGATCACCTACTCGTTCCTCGTGACCAACACGGGCAACGTGACGCTCACCGACGTGGCCGTCCAGGAGGGCGAGTTCTCGGGCGCGGGCGAGCTGAGCGCGGTGCTGTGCCCGGAGGATGCCTCCGTGCTCGCGCCGGGCGATCAGGTCACGTGCACGGCGACCTACACGGTGGTTCAGGCAGACGTCGATGCGGGAACGGTGACCAACACCGCTACCGCCACGGGGAACCCGCCGAGCGGCGAGGCTCCGGTGTCGCCGGAGTCGGCGGTGGCTGTTCCGAGCGCCCCGGCGCCCGGCCTGGACGTCGTGAAGACGGCGAGTGTCGAGGAGGCCTCGACCGTCGGGCAGGCGATCACGTACTCGTTCGTCGTGACGAACACCGGCAACGTCACGCTCGAAGACGTCTCCGTGGACGAGGGCGAGTTCAGCGGTACGGGCGCCTTGTCGGCGATCGACTGCCCCGAGGGCGTCGCCTCGCTGGCGCCGGGAGCGCAGGTCACGTGCACGGCGACATACAGCGTGACGCAGGCCGACCTGGATGCCGGATCGATCAGCAACACGGCGACCGCCGGGGGCACGACGCCCGGTGGGGAGCCGTTCTCCTCTGATCCCTCGACCGCCGAGGTCGAGACGCCGGGAACGCCCCTGGCCTCGACCGGCGGTGCGAACGTGCTCCCCTGGGGCATCGGGGCCGGCGCGCTCCTGATGCTCGGAGCGGCGCTCGTCCTGCGGCGTCGATTCGCTCGCGCCGACTGAGGCGCGGTGACCAGTGAACGGCCGGGTGGACACGATCCGCCCGGCCGTTCCGGTCCGCAGACAGCCCCGATGACGCGCTCCCGGCCACCGCGCAGACAGCGCACCTAGACTGGAACCGTGCTCCGACTGTTGTTCATCGCCGGCATCATCGCCGTCGCGTTCTGGGTGTTCAGCATCGTCGACTGCGCCGTGCAGCCGGCGACGCGGCATCGCGGTGTGTCCAAGGGCGTCTGGATCCTCATCGTCGTGCTCATCCCCGTGATCGGCGGCATCCTCTGGTTCACGATCGGCCGCTTCCGGGCGGGGGGACGCAACGCGCCGCGCACCGTCGCCCCCGACGACGACCCCGCGTTCCTGCGCAGCATCAGCACCACGGAACAGGATGCCCGCATCCGCCGCCTCGAGGAAGAGCTCGCCCGCCTCGACGACGAGACGGACGGCACGACCGACGACCCCCGCTCGTGAGCGCATCTCCGGCGACGGACGCCGCCGCCACGCTGCTCGCCGCGCTCATCGAGCACGGCGTCCAGGACGTCGTGCTCTCGCCAGGATCGCGCTCGCAGGCGCTCGCGCTCGCCGCCTCCGGATACGCCGCGCAGGGCGCGCTGCGCCTCCACGTCCGCATCGATGAGCGCGTCGCCGGGTTCACGGCGCTCGGTCTCGGACGCGAGCTCGGCGCGCCGGCCGTCGTCGTCTGCACATCGGGTACGGCGGCCGCCAACCTGCTCCCCGCAGCCATGGAGGCCTTCCACGCCGGGGTGCCCCTGATCCTGCTCACCGCCGATCGCCCGCCGGAGCTCCGCGGGGTCGGAGCGAATCAGGCCACGGCGCAACCCGGCATGTTCGAACCGTGGGCTCGGCTGTCCGTCGACGCGCCCACCCCTGAGCCCGGCGACGCCATCGACTGGGCGGACCTCGGAGCCCGCGCGGTCGCCGTCGCGATGGGTGCGGAGAGCGCAGACGCCCGCGCCGGAATCCGAGGGCCAGTGCATCTGAACCTCCCATATCGCGAGCCGCTCTCGGATGCCGCGGACGGCGAGCAGGCGCCCGCCGTCCGCGGTGCCGCGCCGAGCCCCGCGTCGGAGGCTCCTCTCGTCGTGCCTCGTGGTCCACGCACCGTCGTCATCGCCGGCGCGGATGCCGGTTCGGATGCGGAGCAACTCGCGCACGAGGGCGGATGGCCGCTCATCGCCGAGATAGTCAGCGGTGCCCGCTTCGGCAGGAACATCGTGAACGGCTATCGGGAGCTGCTGCGGATGGCGGAGCTCGGCGGTCGCATCGAGCGCGCGCTGGTGTTCGGGCATCCGACGCTGAGTCGCGAGGTGACCGGGCTCCTGCGTCGCGGGGACGTCGAGGTGATCGCCGTTCGTCGAGGGGGAGAGGCGCTCGATCTCAATGGCCGTACCCGTGACGTTCCCGCCCTCGCCGTGGAGGCGGGCGAGCGCGACAGCGCGTGGCTCGGCGCGTGGCTGACCGCCTCATCGCGCGCGGCGGTCGATCTCAGCGAGACCGCGCCGGATGCCGAGGGGCTCGCCTCCAAGGATGCGGGGGAGCGCCGCGACGCCGTCCGCGGGGAGCTGGCCGCGATCCGACGTCCGCTCGACCGCGAGCTGCTGGTGGATGCCGTATGGCGGGCGACCTGGCCGCACGACCGACTCGTCTTCGGCTCCTCGCGTCTCGTCCGCGTCGCCGATGCGGTGCTGGGCGGCAAGAAGGTGCCCGTGCACGCCAACCGGGGACTCGCCGGCATCGATGGAACCATCGCCACCGCGACCGGCATCGCGATCGCCGGCCAGGCGGGCGGCGCGCCGGGGGTCACCCGCCTCGTGCTCGGGGATCTCACGATGCTGCACGACGTCGGAGCGCTGCTGCTTCCCCCCGATGAGGACGAACCCCGCATCCAGGTGATCGTCGGCAACGACGGCGGCGGGACGATCTTCGACTCCCTCGAGGTCGCGGCCAGCGCGTCGGCGTCGGACCTCGACCGCGCGTTTTACACGCCGCACACCGTCCGCCTGGAGCACCTGGCTCTCGCGTACGGGTGGGAGTACCAGCGCGTCACCACCAGGGCGGCGCTCGATCAGGTGCTCACGCGCCCCGTGGGCGGGCGCCAGCTCATCGAGGTACCGCTGGCACGCTGAGCGGGGGCTGTGCTCCGCGCCCGTGCTCGGGCAGGATGGGCGCATGAGCAAGCGAGGCTGGACGGGCGAGGCATCCGAGATCCTGAAGGTCGGGGCGGGTTTCCGCCTCGACGGCGTCGACACCGCGAGCACCCCGGGATACGACGGGGGCAAGGCGCAGGGGGCGAAGGACCTCGCCGAGGGGCTGGAAGCGCTCGGGGCGCTGCAGGAGCGGCTGTTCGCCGCGAGCCGTGTGGGAGTCGCGACCGATGCGGTGCTCCTCGTGCTCCAGGCGATGGACTCCGCAGGCAAGGGCGGGATCGTCCGTCATGTCGTCGGCGGCGTCGACCCCCAGGGCGTGGCGCTCACCGCCTTCAAGGCGCCGAGCGAGGAGGAGCGCGCGCACGACTTCCTCTGGCGCATCGAGCGCCGGCTGCCGGAGCCCGGCTTCATCGGCGTCTTCGACCGGTCGCACTATGAAGACGTCCTCATCGCGAAGGTGCGCTCGCTGGCGGGGCCGGCGGAGATCGAGCGACGCTACGGCGCGATCAACGACTTCGAGGCGCGCGTCGCGGCGTCGGGCGCCCGGATCGTGAAGGTCATGCTGCACATCTCGCCCGAGGAGCAGAAGGAGCGGCTGATGGAGCGCCTCGACCGCCCGGACAAGCATTGGAAGTACAACCCCGGGGACGTCGACGAGCGGATGCTGTGGCCGGCGTACATGGCGGCCTACCAGACCGTGATCGAGCGGACGTCGACCGAGGTCGCGCCATGGCACGTCATCCCCGCCGACCACAAGTGGTACGCCCGCCTTGCCGTGCAGGAGCTGCTGCTCGCCGCGCTCGAGGAGATCGACCCGCAGTGGCCGCTGGCGGACTTCGATATCGCCGCCGAGAAGGCGCGCCTCGCCGCGACCTGACGGTCGCGCAAACGACGATCCGCTCAGGCCAGCGCGTCGACCAGCGGTCGGAACTTCACCCTGGTCTCCAGGAGCTCCGTCTCGGGGTCGGAGCCCGCGACGATGCCCGCTCCTGCATACGCCGTCACCGTGATCGCGTCGTCGGCGGCTCCCTGCGAGAACTGCGCGCAGCGAAGGGCGATCGCCCACTCGCCGTTGCCCGCGGCATCCACCCAGCCCACCGGACCGGCGTAGCGGCCGCGGTCGAAGGGCTCCAGTTCGCGGATGGCCGCGAGGGCGGCATCCGTCGGCGTCCCTGCGACGGCGGCAGTCGGATGCAGCGCGCCGACGAGGTCGAGCGCGGACTCCCCGGTGCTCAACTCGCCCTCCACATCGGTGGCGAGATGGAAGAGGTTGGGGAGCTTGAGGAGGAACGGCTGTTCGCTCGCTGCCAGGGCTCTCGTGTGCGGGCGCAGCGCCGACAGCACGCTCTGCACGGCGTACTGGTGCTCGTCGAGGTCCTTCGTGCTGGAGGCCAGGGATGCCGATGCGGCGACGTCGGCGTCCGGATCGGCACCGCGGCCGATGGTGCCGGCCAGGACGCGGGCGGTCACGGTCCCGTCCTGCACGGTCACGAGTGTCTCGGGGCTCGCGCCGATGAGGCCGTCGACGGCGAAGGTCCATGTGTCGGGGTAGCCGGTCGACAGAGCGCGCACCAGTCGCCGCAGGTCGGATCCCGCAGGGACCGTTCCGGCCAGGTCCCGTGCCAGCACCACCTTGCTGAGCTCGCCCGCCCTGATGCGTCCGACGGCGGTGGCGACGGACGCCTGGTAGCGCTCCGGGGACTGCGCGCCGGGGCCGACCGTGCCCGCCCAGTGCGGTCCGTAGCCGCGCTCCGCCGGCTCCGAGGACGGTGGCTCCTCGCCGTCGCGGTGGACGAGGGTGAGCCAGGTGCGGCCCTGGTGGCGGCCGATCAGCGCGGCGGGCACGCGCAGGATGCTGTCCGCGGTGGAGTCCTCGTCGAAGGTCAGCGCACCGAGGGCGACCAGCCCCGTGCCCGGCAGGCCGATCGGGTCATCGATCACGGCATCCGTCGTCAGATCCCGCCAGGCATCGGCGACCACTGCGGCGCGGACCCGACCCGTGCGCGCCGGCACGCGGATCTCGGCGACGACTTCGGCGCCGAGGGCGACGATCCCGTCGCCGCGACGGAGCCATGCGAGCGGGAAGGAGGGATCCGCAGAGGCCAGGGGGTCTTCGACCGGATCGATCTCACGGGTCTGCACGACCAGCCTGCTGCTCACCCCTCCAGGATAGTTCTCCGCCGTCGCGGGGAGCGTCCGCTTCGACGGGCTCGGCGAGCGGTGCCCGCTTCGACAGGCTCAGCGAGCGGTGTGCCCGCTTCGACAGGCTCAGCGAGCGGGAAGCTCCCTGAGCCTGTCGAAGGGTGCGGGCGCATAAGGTTGCGGGATGAGCGAATCCCGCCCCGCATCCGGAACCGAGATGATCATGCAGTGGCGCAAGTGGGACGGGTCGCCGCACTGGCGGCATGAGTGCGTCTACCTCGGATGGGACGAGTGGGGCGACTGGATCGGTCAGCCGACGGGCTGGTCGAGTGCGAGGCCGGGTGCACAGTTCGACGCGGAGGGGCCGAACGTCTCGCTGATCCCCCCAGCCGGAGATCACGTGCTCACCGTGAACCGGAACCACCCGCGGAACCTCCGCGTCTACATCGATCTCGCCTGGGACGTGCGCTGGAGCGAGACCCTGCTCGTGACGGGCATCGACATGGACCTCGACGTGATCCGCCGCACCGACGAGCAGGGCACCTACGTCGACGACCGGGACGAATGGGCCGAGCACAGCGCCCGCTTCGGATACCCGGCGGACGTCATGAGGCACCTGGAGGCGCTGACCCTCGATCTCCAGAGCCGGGTCAGAGCCGAGACCGCACCTTTCGACGACGCCACGGCTGACACCTGGCTCGACCGCCTCGTCGCTCTGGGTCTCGAGCGCTGACGAACCGTCCAGCCTCCGCGCCTAGACTCGAAGGGTGACTGAGCCCAATCGCGCCGACCTCGGCAAGGATCCCGCGCGCGTGAGCGGCATGTTCGACCAGGTTGCCGCGGGCTACGACCGCACCAACGTCGTCATGACGTTCGGCAACGACGCGTTCTGGCGCCGGGCGACCACCCGTGCGGTCGCTCCGAAGCCGGGGGAGCGCATCCTCGATCTCGCCGCAGGCACGGCATCCTCCTCTGCGTCCCTCGCCGAGAGCGGAGCGGACGTCGTCGCCGCCGACTTCTCGCCGGGGATGCTCGCCGAGGGCCGGCGCAGGCACGGTCACCTGCCGAATCTCTCCTTCGTCGAGGCGGACGCCACCGACCTCCCGTTCGCGGATGACGCGTTCGACGCGGTGACGATGTCGTACGGCCTCCGCAACGTCCAGGATCCCAAGAAGGCGCTGCGTGAGCTCCTCCGGGTGACCAAGCCGGGCGGGCGCCTCGTGATCAACGAGTTCTCCACCCCGCCGAACCCGCTCTTCCGTGGCCTCTACCGGTTCTACAACGCGCAGATCCTGCCGAAGGTCGCACGGCTGGCAGGAACCAACGCCGAGGCGTACGACTACCTCAACGAGTCCATCAAGGACTGGCCGGACCAGCGCGCGCTCGCCGGATGGATCAGGGATGCCGGCTGGACGAACGTCGCGCATCGCGACCTCAGCCTGGGCATCGTCGCGCTGCACCGTGCGGTCAAGCCGGCCGCGGCGTCCGACGCGCCTGGCGCATAGCCGGTTACGGGTAGGCTGGCAGACGTGACTTCGAGCCCCGCAGCCCCGGGTTCGCGCCTGGCGAGCCGACTCGGCTTCAGCGACCGCGTCTTCATCGGCCCCGCCGCTCGTCGTGTCGCGAAGCAGATCGAAGACGGCCTCGAGCTCGTCGAAGAAGGGCTCGCCGTCGACCTGAGGGTCGCCGACTCCGTGGCGGATGCCGCCAGTCGCTATCTGCTCGAGGCGGGCGGCAAGCGGGTGCGCCCCGTCCTCACGCTGCTGACCGCGCAGCTCGGCGAGGGGAACATCCCCGCCGTCATCGACATCGCCAAGGCGCTCGAGATGACGCACCTGGGCTCGCTGTACCACGACGACGTCATGGACGATGCGGATCGCCGTCGCGGAGTGCCCTCGGCGCACGCCGTCTGGGGCAACAGCGTCGCCATCCTCACCGGCGACATCCTCTTCTCCCGGGCGAGCCAGCTCATGGCGAAGTACGGCGACCGCGCGATCAAGCTCCAGGCCGACACTTTCGAGCGTCTCGTCCTCGGTCAGCTCCACGAGACGGTCGGCGCTCAGCCGGGTGACGATCCGATCGAGTTCTACCTGCAGGTGCTCGCCGACAAGACCGGCTCGCTCATCGCGGCCGCGACGCAGGCGGGTGCGGTGTTCTCCCATGCGCCTGCCGAGTACGAGGAGCCGCTGCGCCTGTACGGCGAGAAGGTCGGTGTCGCGTTCCAGCTCATCGACGATGTCATCGATCTCTCTGCCAAGCCGGAGGACACCGGCAAGGTGCCTGGCACTGATCTGCGCGCTGGTGTTCCGACCATGCCGTATCTGCTGCTGAAGGCGCGGACGGATGCCGAGGCGCAGGCGCTCGCCGCCCGCATCGACGACGGCGTCGCCCGCATCGCCGATGGCGCGGACCCCGCCGTGCTCGATGCCGCGCTCGACGAGCTGCGCGACCACGCCGTGACGCAGGAGACCCTCGAACTCGCCCGCACCTGGACCCGCGACGCCATCGCCCTGCTCGCGGCCCTGCCGAAGGGCACCGTGCGCGAAGCGCTGACCCGCTTCGCCGAAACCCTCGCCGACCGCAGCAGCTGATCGCCCCAGCGGCTCGCGGACGCGCGTCCGAAAGGAACCACCATGACCAAGCTCAGGCTGGCCATCGTCGGGGCAGGCCCGGCCGGCATCTACGCCGCCGACATCCTGCTCAAGACCGAGCGCGCCTTCGACGTGTCGATCGACCTGTTCGAGCAGCTGCCCGCGCCCTACGGGCTCGTCCGCTACGGCGTCGCGCCGGATCATCCGCGCATCAAGGGAGTGATCAACGCCCTCCGGGACGTGCTCGACCGCGGTGACATCCGCATCTTCGGCAACGTGACCTTCGGCGAGGACATCACCCTCGACGACCTCAAGAAGCACTATAACGCCGTGATCTTCGCCACCGGCGCCATCCGCGACACGAGCCTGGACATCCCCGGCATCGACGCGGAGGGGTCGTTCGGCGCGGCGGATTTCGTCAGCTGGTTCGACGGCCACCCCGACTTCCCGCGCGAGTGGACGCTGGATGCCTCCTCGGTGGCGGTGCTCGGCAACGGCAACGTCGCGCTCGATGTCGCCCGCATCCTCGCGAAGCACGCCGAGGACCTGCTCCCGACCGAGATCCCCGCGAACGTGCACGAGGGTCTCGAAGCATCCGCCATCACCGATGTGCACGTCTTCGGACGTCGTGGTCCGGCGCAGGTGAAGTTCACCCCGCTCGAGCTGCGTGAGCTCGGCGAGCTGCGGGATGTCGACATGGTCGTCTACGACGAGGACTTCGACTACGACCAGGCGGCGAAGGATGCCATCGCCAGCAACAAGCAGGTCAAGGTCATCGATCGCATCCTGCAGGAGTGGCGCACCAGGCCCGGTGTGAACAACGCCGGAGGGTCCGCGTCGCGCCGGCTGCACCTGCACTTCTGGGCGAAGCCCGTCGAGGTCCGCAAGGACGATTCCGGGCGTGCGGTCGCCTTCGTCTACGAGCGCACCCAGCCCGACGGTCAGGGTGGGGTCGTCGGCACCGGTGAGATCCGTGAGGTGCCGATCGGGCAGCTCTACCGCGCCATCGGCTACTTCGGCTCGCCGCTGAAGGACGTCCCGTTCGACAAGAAGCACGGCGTGATCCCGAACCACGAGGGACAGGTGCTCGCGAAGGACTCCAACGAGCGCGTGCCCGGCGTCTACGCCACGGGATGGATCAAGCGCGGACCGGTCGGGCTCATCGGGCACACGAAGTCCGACGCCATGGAGACGATCCAGCACCTCGTCAACGATCAGGGTTCCTGGTGGCGCCCCGAGGATCCCTCCGAAGAGGCGATCCCCGCGCTGCTCGCCGCTCGCGGCGTGCAGTGGACCGATCTCGACGGCTGGCACCGCCTGGACCAGCACGAGATCGCGCTCGGCCAGCCGCAGGAGCGCGCTCGCGTCAAGGTCGTCCCCCGGGACGAGATGGTGCGCATCTCCCGCGGGGAGTGATCCGGCATCTCTGCGCTCCCCGGAGCGCATGTCCGGGGAGCGGGGGATAGTCTGGCGCCATGACCGACTGGGCCCCGGATGTCCTCGGCGACGAGTTCGAGCAGCTCACGCTGCCGCTGGAGCCCGATGCCGAGGGCGAGGTCGTCGCCACGCTCGTGCGGGCTCTGCCGAAGCCGTTGCCGTGGTGGCGCTTCGGGCAGGTGTCGACCGGTGGATTGCACGACGTGGACGTTCTCTATGTGCACGGCTGGTCCGACTACTTCTTCCAGAAGCGCCTCGCGCGGTTCTGGACCGCGAGGGGCGCGCGGTTCTTCGCGTTGGATCTGCGCAAGTACGGTCGGAGCCTGCGGGAGGGCCAGACGCCGGGCTACATCACCGATCTCGCCGACTACGACGAGGACATCGCCGCGGCGCTCTCAGCGATGTCACGGGACCCTGGACGTCGCCTGGTGCTCTTCGGGCATTCCACCGGCGGCCTGGTGCTGAGCCTGTGGGCCGAGCGCAATCCAGGGGCGGCGGATGCCGTGATCCTCAACGCGCCATGGCTGGAGTTCCAGCTCGGGGCCGTCCGGTCGGCGATCGCTCCTGTGGTCGAACTGGGGGCGCGCTGGTGGCCGAAGGATGCCGTGCCGCAGGTGGACCTCGGCTTCTATGCGCGGGCGCAGGCGGAGGTCGCGGACGCGGACGATCCCGTCGAGGTGAACACGGCGTGGCGCCCGATGCAGGCGATGCCGGTGCACGCCGGCTGGCTCCACGCGATCCTCCGTGGGCATGCCGCGGTCGCCGCAGGGCTCTCGATCCAGGCGCCGGTGTGCGTGCTGCTGTCGGCGCGATCCGCTGTGCCGACGCGCTGGTCGTCGGAGCTCACCCGTGCGGACAGCGTGCTCGTCGTCGACGAAGTCGCCTCCCGCTCGCTGAAGCTCGGTTCCTCGGTCACGGTGGAGCGCATCGATGGGGCGCTCCACGACGTCTTCCTCTCGGAACGGTCGGCGCGCGCCGATGCCTACCGGCGCCTCGGCGCATGGGTGGGCGGTTGGAATGCCGTCAGCCGACGCCGTGCATCTCACGGGTGATGCGCTCGGCGGCATCCGCGTCCCGCGCGTGCAGCGCCTGACGCAATTGTGCGTAGAGCGCCTGCGCGCGTGCGCGATCGTTCTCGTCCTTGAACATTCCTTGCAGGTTCCGCGCGAGGGCGAGGCTCGCCTCATCCATCAGCTGGTGCTGCAGAGAATTCCCGGAGATCTCGGAGAGCCGGGTGAACAGCGCGTCGCGGGCGAGCGAGCTTTCGGTCGGATCGCCCACGCTGTCGATGAGCTCGACCATGAGCTCGTCGATCTCTGCCGCCTCGGCATCCGTCATCCGCTCGCACGCGAGCTTGGCGACGAATCCGGACTGGTACCCCGCGAAGACGCGGGAATCCGTCTCGATCTGCTCGGTGACCTCGGTGACCTCGGTGTACCGGCTCGGGTACATCCGGACCAGTCCGATGCGCTCGAGGCGTTGCAGCGCCTCTCGGATCGGCATGCGCGAGACATGCAGATCCGCGGCGATCTCCGCGTCCTTGATCCGCTCGTGCGGAGCGAGATCGCCGTTCACGATCGCCATCCCCAGATGACGGAAAACCTCTTCAGCCAGCAGTTGCTTGGTCCGGCCTATGGTTCGTGAGTCCCCCATGGTACTGCCCCCAAATAACTTCAGTCCCGAGTCCCCTCGGTACTCCCCGGAGAGCAACTACATCACGAACAGCGATCGGATGCCAATCCCTTTGGAGAATGTGGCCGGCGGTGGTGGGAGCCACGCGCCGGCCACAGGCGACGACGGGTGTTCGCACGGATCACGCAACCCCGTTCCGATCCCCATCGGATCACTGCTCCCCCACGGAGCAGCGACATCGTTCGGACTAGTCTCCGCGATCCACGACGATATTCCGGAATGCGATCCGGCGTCAGATCAGCTCCGCAATGAGGCGCTCGACCCGCGATCGGATCTCGTCGCGGATCGGTCGGACGGCGGCGATGGCCTGGCCGGCCGGATCGTCGAGCTTCCAGTCCTCGTAGCGCTTTCCCGGGTAGAACGGGCATGCGTCCCCGCATCCCATCGTGATGACCGCATCCGATGCCTGCACGGCCTCCGTGGTGAGGACCTTGGGCTGCTCTCCGGCGATGTCGATGCCGATCTCGCGCATCGCCTCCACCGCAACGGGATTGATCTGCTCGGCGGGGACGGACCCGGCCGAGCGCACCTCGATGCGATCGCCGGCCAGGGCGCGCAGGAACCCGGCCGCCATCTGCGAGCGGCCGGCGTTGTGCACGCAGACGAACAGGACGGACGGTGCGCGGGTATCGGTCACGGCGACTCCTCGGTTGCGGGGTTCAGCAGCTCGGCGATCAGAACGCGCACGCGTGCGGTGATGTCCGCGGTGATCGCAGCGGTGCCCTCGAGCGAGGCCAGCGCAGGATCACCGACCGGCCAGTCGTCGTAGCGCACGCCAGGCAGGATCGGGCAGACGTCACCGCATCCCATGGTGATCACGACATCGGCGGCGCGGACCGCGTCATCGGTGAGGGGCTTCGGGAAGCGGTCGGCGGCGGCGGACCCCTCGATCCCTTCGAGCATCGATCGCACGTGGGGATGCACGGACGCGGCGGGGGCCGATCCCGCAGACCGCGCCGTGATGGCTCCGTCCGACAGCAGGTTCACCAGTGCGGCGGCGAGCTGCGATCGACCGGCATTCGCGACGCACACGAACAGCACCTGCGGCGCGCCGTTGCGGTCGCGGGTGAGATCGGCGAGGCGCTGACGGGCGAAGCGCTCGGTGGTCCGCAGCACCGCGGCGCTGTCCGACGCGGTGCGGATGAGCGCTGTGTACGACTCCCGCACGAGATTCAGCACCGCTCCGGCATCCGCTTGAGGATGCTCATCGGCGAGCCTGCCCGACAGAGCGGTGATGTCCGCGTCGCGATCGGCGAAGGGCCGCGATGTCGGCTCGGCGGCAGCAGGAAGCGCGGCCTCCGGCGCGAAGGCGTCGAGGAGGGTCGTGACGGCGGTGCGCCGGCGGCGGTCGATGCGGTACCACACCCAGGTGCCGCGTCGTTCCGAGGCCAGGAGTCCGACGCCCTTGAGGACTTTCAGGTGGTGCGAGATCGTGGGCTGCGAGACCTCGGCGAGCTCGGCGAGGTCGTCCACGCAGGACTCGCCTCGCGGATCCGAGGCGATCGCGGAGAGCATCCGCAGCCGCAACGGATCGGCGAGCGCCTTGAGCACGGCGGAGACGGATGCGGCGGCATCCTCTCCGATGGAACGATCGGCGGCGTGGTCGCCGATCTCGTGCGTTGCCGCCCTCATGCGGACGTCCTCTCACCTGTGCGGGGGTCGGTGCCGAACCATGCACGCGCTGCCCAGAGCGACACGTACACGAGGCCGACGAGGACGGGGACCTCGATGAGCGGGCCGACGGCGCCGGCGAGCGCCTGACCGGAGGACGCCCCGAAGGCTCCGATGGCGACTGCGATGGCGAGCTCGAAGTTGTTGCCTGCCGCGGTGAACGCCAGTGTGGACGAACGCGCGTAGCCGAGGCCGAGTGCCTTGCCGGTCAGCAGCCCGACGAACCACATCACGGCGAAGTACAACAGCAACGGCAGCGCGATGCGTGCGACGTCTCCGGGGTGGGAGAGGACCTGTTCGCCCTGCAGAGCGAACAGCAGGACGATCGTGAAGAGCAGCCCGTAGAGCGCCCACGGGCCGATGCGGGGGAGGAATCGCTGCTCGTACCACTCGCGCCCGCGTGCGCGCTCACCCAGGAACCGCGATGCGAACCCGGCGAGAAGCGGGATGCCGAGGAAGATCAGCACATTGAGGGCGATCTCGCCGATCGAGATGTCCAGGCCCTGCGTGTCGAGACCGAGCCATGAGGGCAGCACGGTCAGGTAGAACCAGCCGAGGAGCGCGAAGGCCACCACCTGGAAGAAGGAGTTGATCGCCACGAGCACGGCGGCGGCCTCGCGATCGCCGCAGGCGAGGTCGTTCCAGATGACGACCATGGCGATGCACCGTGCGAGGCCCACGAGGATCAAGCCGGTGCGGTATTCGGGGAGGTCGGGCAGGAATATCCACGCCAGGGCGAACATCAGGGCGGGGCCGACGAGCCAGTTGAGCAGCAGCGAGGAGATCAGCAGCCGACGGTCCCCGGCGACGGAGGCGATGCGGTCGTACCGCACCTTGGCCAGCACGGGATACATCATCACGAGCAGCCCGATCGCGATCGGGATCGAAAGTCCGCCGATCTCCATCGCCGAGAGGATGCCCGACAGTGGCGGGAAGAGCCGGCCGAGCAGGATGCCGGCGATCATCGAGAGCCCGATCCACAGCGGGAGCCACCGGTCGAGAACGGGCAGGCGTGTGCGTGGTGCCGAGGTCGTCGTGGGGGCGGTCATCTCATCCATCTCGATGTCGATTGCATAGATGCGCGTCTATATTGACATACATCTATGCAGATCGGAAGGCGGTAAGATCACGAGGCGCCGACGGGGCGTCGGCCGATCGAGAGAAGCGTCGGTGTGCAGCATCCCGCGTCGCCTTCCGAGGCTCCAATGCCGCCGCAGACCCCGGTCGCGGGCAGCGTCAGCTCATTGCGCGCTGCCGCCTCGGCGTCGCCGGCGAGATGGGCGACCACGCTGCGAACCTGCTCGAACCCGGTCAGGGCGAGGAAGGTCGGCGCGCGTCCGTACGACTTGGCTCCGACGATGAACAGTCCTTGCTCCGGCTGGACGAGCTGCGCCGCGCCGGTGGCGGCGACCGTGCCGCAGGAGTGGATGTTCGGATCGATCTCCGACGCGATGCCGGCGACCGCGTCCAGCGCCTCGTCGAGATCGATGCGCATTTCGCGCAGGATGCTCGTGTCGGGGCGGAAGCCGGTGAGAGCGTAGACGTGCCCGACTCCGGTCAGCACTCGCCCGTCGTCGGAGCGCACATCCAGTGCCGCTCCGCGCTGCTCGAATGCGGAGACCCTGAACCCGGTCACGATCTCGACCAGGCCGTCGTGGACGGCCTTCCTCGCCCGTGTGCCGAGGGCGGCGCGCTCGGGAAGGGCGTCGTTCTGTCCGCCGCCGAAGGTGTTGCCGGTGTCGGTGCGGCGAAGTGCCCAGATCACTCGCGTCCTCGGATCGCGCTCGGCGATCCCGATGAGCTGCAGGACCGACTGGATGGCGGAATGTCCTGCGCCGAGGACGACGACGGTGCGTCCAGCATCCGCCGCAGGGTCGGCGGGGATCCTATAGGTGATGAGATTCCGCTCTGCCGCCACGGCCTCGCCGATCGCGGGGAGGCCATCGCCGCCCGCAGGATTGGGTGTGCTCCAGGTGCCGCTGGCGTCGATCACGGCGCGGGCGAGCACGGAGCGTTCCACGCCGTCGCTCTCGAGTGTGCGGACGACGAACGGCTGGGCGGCGCGGTCGTCGTCCATGACCTTGTCGCGTCCTCGGCGAGTGATACCCGTCACGGTGACGCCAAATCTCACGCGTTCGCCGAGTGCGGTCGCGAGGGGAGCGAGGTAGGTGTCGATCCACTCCTGTCCGGTGGGGTACCCGCTCGTCGGCGACGACCAGCCTGATGCGGTGAGGAGGCGTCTTGCCGCGGCGTCGGTCAGCTCTGGCCAGGCCGAGAAGAGTCGGACGTGCCCCCAGTCAGAGACGGCGGCACCTGCGGAGGCGCCCCGTTCGAGCACAAGTGCGTCGATGCCGTGCTCGGTCAAGTGCGCGGCGGCCGCGAGGCCCTGCGGGCCGGCTCCGATGACGATGACAGGCAGCTCTTGCATCAGCACTCCTCAAATTGATGATTCTCAATATGATGAGCGTGGGGCATGCATTGAAGAATGTCAATACGTTAGAGTGGAGGGATGGAAACCTCTTCGATGACGGCGCAGACCTCGTGCTGCGTTCCGCGGGTCACGACCTCGCTCTCCGTCGAGGATGCAGAACGTGCCGCGCGCGTGTTCAAGGCGCTCGGCGATCCCACCCGGGTCCGCCTGCTCTCGCTGGTCGCAGGCGCGGAGTCCGGCGAGATGTGCATCTGCGATCTCATCGAGCCGGTCGGTCTCACGCAGGGCACCGTGTCCCACCACATGCGTCTTCTCGTAGAGGCGGGGCTTCTCACCAGGGAACAGAGGGGGAAGTGGGCTTACTTCGCGCTAGACGCCGATGCGCTCGCCGCAGCGGGGGATGCCCTGCGGGTGTCCTGATCTGACGACTCCGCTCCGCGCTGAAGCGAGCGGGCGCGCAGGCCTCAGCGGTAGTTGACGAACTGCAGATCGACGTCGAGGTCGCTGCCCTTCAGGAGCGCGATGACGGCCTGCAGATCGTCGCGGCTCTTGGACTGCACGCGCAGCTCGTCGCCCTGGATCTGGCTCTTCACGCCCTTGGGGCCCTCGTCGCGGATGATCTTGCCGATCTTCTTCGCGTTCTCCGAGGAGATGCCGTCTTTCAGGCTCGAGACGATGCGGTACTCCTTGCCGCTGGCGAAAGGCTCGCCCGAGTCCAGGCTCTTCAACGAGATGCCGCGCTTGATGAGCTTCGACTGGAAGACGTCGAGCACCGCCTTGGCGCGCTCCTCGGAGTTGGCCTTGATGAGGACCTGCTCGCCGCTCCATGCGATCGACGCGTCCGTGCCCTTGAAGTCGTAGCGCTGCTCGATCTCCTTGCGGGCCTGGTTCAGGGCGTTCTCCGCCTCCTGGTGGTCGACCTTCGAGACGATGTCAAAAGAGCTGTCAGCCATACAGAGCAGTGTACCGAGCGGCATCCGACCGTGCTGGAGGAGCGGCGAGGAATCACCGCGCGGTCGCGCGCGCCGCGACGCCTGGCGCATAGAGCTCGGCGACGATCCGTGATTCATGGAAACGCTTCCAAGCGGCGGACGCGCACCTTCGCGTGCCAAAGCGCCGGAGGTCTCCCGGATGCCCGTTGCAAGAAGGGCCTGTCTCGATGCATACTGTAAGCGCTTGCAGTCCTGCAGGTCACCGCACTCAGAGAGGCACACACCAATGAAGGTGAACAAGAGGGGCATCGTCGCCGCAGGCGCCATCGCCATCGTTTCCACCCTGACGCTCGCCGGCTGCTCCACGGGATCCGAGAGCGAGACGCCCGCCGAGGGCGAGGGCACCGGGACGCTGACGGTCTGGGTCGACGCCGAGCGCGTCGACGCGCTGCAGGGAGCCGCGGACTCCTACGAGGAGAAGACCGGCGTCGCCGTCGAGCTCGTCGGCAAGTCCGTGGACGATATGAAGGACGACTTCATCCAGCAGGTCCCCACGGGCAAGGGACCCGACATCGTGATGGGCGCCCACGACTGGCTCGGCGAGCTCTCCACCAACGGCGTCGTCGCACCGCTCGAACTCGGCGACTCCGCCGAGGGCTACCTCCCCGTCGCCCTTCAGGCGGCCACCTACGACGGCACCGTCTACATGCTCCCCTACGCGGTCGAGAACATCGCGGTGCTCCGCAACGCGGAGCTCGTCCCCGACGCCGCCACAAGCTGGGACGACATGCTCGCCAAGGGCACGTTCGTCGTCGAGCAGGGCGCCGAGGGCAACCCCTACCACCTCTACCCCTTCCAGACCGCGTTCGGCGCCCCTGTGTTCGGCACCGACGAGTCGGGCAGCTACGACGCCACCGACCTGCAGCTCGGCAGCGACGGCGGCTTCGCGTTCGCCGACTGGCTCGCCGCGCAGGGCGCAGCGGGCACGCTGAACACCGACATCGACGGCGAGATCGCCAAGCAGCAGTTCCTCGACGGCACCGCCGCCTTCTGGCTGACCGGCCCCTGGAACGTCGGTGCGGCAGTGGATGCCGGCATCGACGTCGCCATCGACCCGATCCCGAGCCCGACCGGCGAGGCCGCCTCGCCGTTCGCCGGCGTGAAGGGCTTCTTCGTCAGCTCTGAGTCCGAGAACAAGGTCGCCGCCAACGACTTCCTCGTCAACTACATCGGCACCGAAGAGGTCCAGCTCTCCCTGTTCGAGGCAGGGAACATCCTCCCCGCCCTCACCGCGGCGGCCGACTCCGCGGCATCCGACCCGATCATCGCCGGGTTCCAGGCCGTCGGTGCCGACGCGGTGCCGATGCCCGCGATCCCCGCCATGGGCTCGGTGTGGCAGTTCTGGGGCGTGGCGGAGGCCGCGATCATCAACGGTGAAGACCCGCAGACGACGTGGCAGAAGCTCGTCGACGACGTCACCGCGGCGATCCAGTAACGACAGACAGCGAATCCGCCGGGGTGGGCGCGCGGCGCCCGCCCCGGCGGCATCACGACGGGGTAGAGATGACAGACACCGCTGAGCCGACGGCTCCTCCCACCAAGCGCCAGCGCCAGGCCGCAAAGATCGCCGAAGCAGCATCCGGCAACATCGTCTGGCTGCTGCTGAAGATCGTCCTGCTCGCGGTCGTCGACGCCGTCGCGCTGTACGCCGCGTTCGTGCTCTTCACGCACCAGGAATGGCTGGTGCTCGGCCTCGTCGTGGCCGTGACGGTCCTCGTCAACTGGATCTACTTCTCGCGCAAGCGCATCCCGGCGAAGTACCTCACGCCGGGGATCATCTTCCTCGTCGTCTTCCAGGTGTTCACGCTCGTCTACACCGGGTACATCGGCTTCACCAACTACGGCACCGGGCACAACGGCACCAAGGACCAGGCGATCTCCTCGCTGCTCGCCTCCGCGCAGGAGCGCGTGGAGGACTCGCCCACCTACCCCGTCACCGTCGTCGAGCAGTTCGGCACGCTCGGCCTCCTCGTCACCGATCCCGACACCGGTGAGGCGTCGGTCGGCACCAACGAGCAGCCGCTCACCGAGGTGGACGCCACCGTCGAGGGCGGTAAGGCCGTCGCCGTCGACGGCTGGACCACGCTCAGCTTCGCCCAGGTGCTCTCGCGCTCGAACGAGCTCGAGGACCTCTCCGTCGCCTACAGCGACGACCCCAACGACGGCAGCATCCGCACTCCTGATGGGCAGAGCGGATACCTCTACATCTCCAGCCTCGAGTACGACGAGGCATCCGATGCGATCATCGACACCGCCTCCGGGACCGTCTACTCCGACATCGGGACCGGCGCCTTCACCGCCGACGACGGCACCGAACTGCTGCCCGGCTGGCAGATCACGGTCGGCTTCGACAACTTCGTCCGCGCCGTGACGGATGCCTCGATCCGCGGGCCGCTCATCTCGGTCACGATCTGGACGTTCGTCTTCGCGATCATCTCGGTGGCCTCGACGTTCTTCCTCGGCCTCCTCCTCGCGCTCGTGTTCAACAACACCAAGATGCGCTTCCGCAACGGCTACCGGATCATCCTGATCCTGCCCTACGCGTTCCCGGCGTTCCTCTCGGCCCTCGTCTGGGCCGGCATGATGAACGAATCGTTCGGCTTCATCAACCAGGTGATCTTCGGCGGGGCCGAGATCCCCTGGCTGACCGACCCGACGCTCGCGAAGGTCTCGATCCTCATCGTGAACCTCTGGCTCGGCTTCCCGTACATGTTCCTCGTCTGCATGGGCGCCCTGCAGGGCATACCCGAGGATGTCAACGAGGCGGCCGTGATGGACGGCGCGAACGCCTGGCAGATCTTCCGGCGCATCAAGCTGCCGCTGCTGCTCGTGACCGTCGCGCCGCTTCTGATCTCGTCCTTCGCGTTCAACTTCAACAACTTCAACCTGATCTACATGCTCACCAACGGCGGGCCGCGCTTCAGCGACGTGTCGATCCCGGTCGGACACACCGACATCCTCATCTCGATGGTCTACAAGGTGGCCTTCACCGGCCAGAACCGCGACTACGGCCTGGCCTCGGCCTTCACCATCCTGATCTTCATCGTGGTGGCGACGATCTCGATCATCAGCTTCCGCAAGACCAAGGCGCTCGAGGAGCTGAACTGACATGACCGCGGACATCCTCACCCCTCGTCGCCGCTCCTTCGGCGCCTGGTTCGCCGACACCGGCTGGCGCCACGTCGTCGCGATCGTCGTCAGCGCCTTCGCGCTGTTCCCGCTGCTGTACGTGCTGTCGGCCTCGCTGAACCCGAACGGCACGCTCACCGGCTCCAACCAGCTGTTCTCCGCGATCGGGATCGACAGCTATGTGCGCATCCTCAGCGACCCGCAGAACCCCTATGGGCTGTGGTTCCTGAACACGCTGCTGATCGCCACGGTGACCGGTTTCGTCACGGTGTTCATCGGCGCCTGCGCGGCGTACGCCTTCTCGCGGATGCGCTTCGCCGGCCGCCGCGTGGGCCTTGTCACGATCGTCGTCGTGCAGATGTTCCCGCAGCTGCTCGCCGTGGTCGCAATCTTCCTGCTGATGTCGACGCTCGGCGACTGGTTCCCCGCGATCGGGCTCAACACCCACACCGGGCTGATCCTCGTATACCTGGGCGGCGCTCTCGGCGTGAACACCTACCTCATGTACGGGTTCTTCAACACGATCCCGAAGGAGCTGGACGAGGCGGCGCGCATCGACGGCGCAGGCCACGCGCGGATCTTCTTCACGATCATTCTCCGCCTGGTCGCACCGATCCTGGCCGTGGTGGGGCTGCTGAGCTTCATCGGCACGGTCAACGAGTACGTGATCGCGAGCGTCATCCTCATCGACCCAGAGCAGCAGACGCTCGTGGTCGGTCTGACCAAGCTCGTCGCCAACCCGCGGTACGCGGACTGGTCTGCGTTCTCGGCCGGTGCGGTGATGGCGGCCATCCCCGTCATGATCCTGTTCCTCTTCCTGCAGAAGTACATCGTCGGCGGGCTGACCGCCGGCGCCACCAAGGGCTGAGGATGCCGGAAACCCGCGTGTCACACGCGGGCGCTACCCTGGGCATCCCCGCAGAAGAACGGTGAAGAGATGGCGATGTTCCTGCCCCACCACGACGGCTCGCTGCTGCACGTCTCGAACCTGGCGCCGTCCTTGGGAGAGACCGTCCATGTGCGGCTGCGCGTGCCGGATGGCTACGGCCCGCTGAACGCGGTGCGCACCCGCTCGAACCCCGATCACGAGCCCGAGTGGACCGATGCCGTCCGGATCGGTTCGGCGGGCGGCTGGGACTGGTGGGAGGCGCCCGTCACGGTGCGCAACCCCCGGCACGGCTATCGTTTCGTCCTCGTCCACGCGGACGGCGCGGTCGAATGGCTGAACCAGGCGGGAATCAGCCGCATCGAGACGCGCGACGACGACGACTTCGCCCTCGTCGCGCACCCGGCGCCGCCGCAGTGGCTGTTCGGCAGCGTGATGTATCAGGTGTTCCCCGACCGGTTCGCCCGCTCCGCGCAAGCCGACGAGCACCCGAGACCGGACTGGGCCATCCCCGCGCACTGGGACGATCCCGTCGACCCCGTGGTGCCTGGTCGGTCCGGGCAGTTCTACGGAGGGGACCTGCCGGGGATCGTCGAGCATCTCGACCACCTCGTCGATCTCGGCGTCGACCTCCTGTACCTCACACCGGTGTTCCCCGCCGCATCCAACCACCGCTACGACGCCTCGAGCTTCGACGTCATCGACCCGCTCCTCGGTGGCGACGAGGCGTACGCGCGGCTGATCTCCGAGGCGCATGCGCGCGGAATCAGGGTGATCGGCGACCTCACCAGCAACCACTCCGGTGATCGGCATGAGTGGTTCCGTGCCGCGCAGGACAACCCGGATGCCGTCGAGGCGGAGTTCTACTACTTCACCGACGAAGAGAACACCGCATACGAGTCGTGGCTGGGCAACAGCTCGCTGCCGAAGTTCGACTGGTCGAGCGAGCTGCTGCGCGAGAGGTTCATCACGGGCGAGAACTCCGTGGTCGCGAAATGGCTGAAGCCGCCGTACGGCATCGACGGCTGGCGCATCGATGTCGCCAATATGACGGGCCGTCTCGGTGATGTCGACCTGAACGCCGAGGTGCGGCAGCTGTTCGCCGCGACCGTGCGCGCGATCAATCCGGATGCCATCCTCCTGGGCGAGTCGACCAACGACGCGGCGAGCGATCTGCAGGGAGACGGCTGGCACGGCGCCATGACGTACCCCTCGTTCACGAGGCCGCTTTGGGGATGGCTGAGCGAGCCGAGCGGCGAACCGTGGATCGACTGGGACGGCAGCGAGCGCACCGAGCCCTGGTTCTTCACGCAGCCCATCGGAGGCATCCCTCGGTACACGGCGAAGGACTTCGCGGATGCCGTGACGCGGTTCACCGCAGGCATCCCGTGGCGCGTTCGCCTGGGCAACATGCAGCCGCTCGACACCCATGACACCGCCCGCTTCGCGACCAACGCCGCGTCGGGCACCATGCCGATCGCCGTCGGTCTGTCGATGACGCTTCCCGGCGTCCCCGTGGTCTTCGCCGGCGACGAGTTCGGTCTCACAGGTGCCGATGGGGAGTCCAGCCGGACGCCGATGCCGTGGGGAGGTGAGGACGAGCCCGCCGTGGCTGCGCAGCTGAGGCTGTACCGCTCGCTCATCGCGCTGCGCCGGGAGCATCCGGTGCTGGCGACGGGCGGCATGCGCTGGCTGCACGTCGACGACGAGACGATCGTCTTCGTGCGGGAGTCCACGGAGGAGACCGTGCTGGTCCTCGCCACCAGCGCGGGTGCGGATGTCGATCTGCCGGCCGATCTGGTGCTCGGAGCGGATGCTGCCGAAGAGCTCCACGGCGCGGCGACTCTCGCCTTCGCCGAGGACGGCTCGGTGCTCATCGTCGCGGAAGGTCCTTCGTTCGCGGTGTGGTCGCTGCCCGGCGTCGTCGCGCCCGGACAGCGGTGAGCTCTGACGCCGGCGCTCGCTGACGCAGTCGCGCAAGGAATCGGTCGTGCCCTGACGTGGTCGTGCCCTGACGTGGTCGTGCCCTGTCGAGGTTGTGCCCCTTCCGACCCGAATGACCCAGCGACGAGGAACCTTGGTCTCTATCGTGCGATGCATGCTATCTTGTGATGCATGGCAGCGGATGTCGGGGCGCAGATGCGCAAGGGAGTGGTCGAGTACTGCGTGCTCGGTCTCCTCTCGCGCGAGCCGATGTACGGCTGGCAGCTCGCCGAGGCGCTCACACAGGCCGGGCTGATCGCCAGCATCGGCACGCTGTACCCATTGCTCGGCAGGCTCCGAGACAACGGCTGGGTCAGCACCTTCGACCAGCCGGGCGCTTCCGGACCCGTCCGCAAGTACTACCGGCTGACCGAGGCCGGCATCGCGCAGCTCGCGCAGTTCCGCGCGCACTGGACGCCCTTCGCCCGTGTCGTCACGGGCATCGTGGGAGAGGAAACACCATGATCGACATCGACGCAGACCGTCTCCGTGCGGACTACCTGGCACGCCTCGACACGGCGATGAGCGCTCTTCCGCACGGTGTCGCGGCCGAGATCCGCTCCGGCATCGAGGAGGAGCTCGCCGGCCTCGACGCCGCGGCCACGGCCGCACGCATCGCGCAGCTCGGCGACCCGGTGGCCATCGCGCGCGAGGCGCAGGACGAGGTACCGGCCACGCCCGTCGTCGTGGTGTCTGCTCCCGTCGCCGCGCCGCCGGCGCCGAGGCCCCCTGCGACGACGACCAGGGGCTTCGCGATCGCGGCGGCGCTGACGCTGAGCTTCGGCGGGATCGTCGTACCGTTCATCGGCTGGGTCGTCGGGGCCGTGCTCGTGAGCCTCAGCCCGCTTTGGCGCACCTGGGAGAAGGCGGTCGCGATCGCCGTCCCGTTCGTGACCGCCACCGTCTCGATCCTCATCGCCTCGTCGTTCTCCGTCGTGACTGCCGTCGACCAGTCGGGGAGCTTCGCCGCGCCGGAGTCGAATCCGCTCGTTCCTGCCTCGTACGACCTGGTCTGGAGCGGCGCGCTCGTCATCGGTGTGCTGCTCATCCCGGCATCCGGGCTCTGGCTGCTCTGGCGCCTGCGCGGCCGCACGACGCGCTGAGCATCCGTCGAGCCGGTGTCCGGTCACATCTCCGGCGGGATGCTCTCGCGGATGCCGCCACGGGCGTGACCGGCTGGCGGGTCAGGAACGCCACGGGCGGGTTCGGAGGCATCCACCCACCTGAAGCGTGACCGGACATGGGGTGGAGGCCGAGCGAGGCCCCTCGCCGGTGGGCGGGAGACCCGGCGGCGTTGCTCACCGCTCCTCGGTGCGCCCGGACGTACCGTTGAGGCATGGCTCGAGTCGGGGGACGCAACGCGGCGATCGCGTGGATCGCCGGCCTCTTCAGTGCGGCGATCATCGGTGGTCTGCTGTGGCTCGCCTTTCCGGCTGGACCCGTGCTGATCGAGATGATCGGCGACGGCCTCCGACAACTGACCGTGCCGCGCTGAGCTCGCGAAACTCGGCATGCCTGCGCCCCCGCCGCGGCGGCCGGCGATACCCTCGCACTGCACACATCCGATGAGAGGCGCCCCCATGAGTGACCCCGAGGTTCCACAGCCCGAGCGGCCGAGCGACGTGAACGACGTCGTCGACAGCGCCAAGGCCGGACTCGACGCCGCCGCCGCGGCCGGCGCAGACGTGCCTGCCGAGAGCGCCGATGCGCCAGACTCCGTGGCTGCCGATGGCGCCGTCGAGACGCCGGCCGAGTCCGGTTCCGACGTGCCTGCTGAGACTCCCGCAGCCGCTGAGCCGGCCATCGACCCCGATCTCGCCGCCTTCGAAGAGATGGAGCGCGCGCACCCCGGTACCTTCACCGCATCCGAGCCGGTGTTCACCGAGCCGGAGCCCGTTCAGGCGGACTCGACCCCGCGTGAGGAGCCCACCGAGGTCATCGCCGCATCCGCACCCGTGACGAGCGTCTATGACGCCCCGTCCGATGCCGAGACGCAGCTCGTTCCGTCCGAGCCCGTCGTCAGCCCGATCTCGCCCGTGCCGCAGCCGATCTTCGTCCAGGCTCCCGAGCCGCCTCGTGAGCGCGGCAACCGCGGCACGGCGGGTCTCATCGGCCTCCTCGCGACGGTCGCCTTCGCGGTGCTGTTCCTCGCCGTGACGCTCGGGCTCGGTGCCATCGCGGGCGATGTGAGCGGCGAGAACTTCGGCGAGGCGGCGCTCGCCCCGCTCACGACGTGGGGATTCTGGACGCCGGTCGTCGTCTTCTTCCTGGGCTTCTGGTTCCTCGGCGCGATCATCAACCGCGGACGCTGGGGGCTCTGGGTCGTCTTCGGCCTCATCGTCGGTGTCATCGCCTACTTCGGGTTCATCCTCGGTCAGCTCTTCGAGGCGCCGTTCTGGCTCATCACCGCATCGCAGGGCGCGGAGCTGGTCGGTGAGCAGCTGTACTCGCCGCTGGCGATCGCCGCCTTCGTGCTCGGACGCGAGCTCACGATCTGGTTCGGTGCCTGGGTCGCGCGCAGCGGCGCACGCAAGACCGAGCTGAACGCCGAGGCGCAGCGCGAATACGAGCGCACGCTCGAGGCCGGTCCGACGCTTCCGAGGTGACCCACGGACACCACGCCTGAAGACCCCCGGGGACGCGAGTCGCCGGGGGTCTCCGTCGTCCTGGTGCTGGTCGTCTCGACAGCGGGCTTCTTCGCTCTGGCGGTCTTCGCGCTCGGTCTGGTCACGGTGCTCACCGACGCCGACATCATCGCCGTGCCCGGTCTCGGTCAGGCGCCCGGCGTGGTCGGGATGCTCGTGGCGATCGGCGTCTTCGCTGCGGTCCAGGCCGCTGCGCTGCGGATCACCCGACCCGTCTACCGCTCGGTGTGGGCGACGTCGCTGGCGACGGGGCTCGCCCACCTGCTCGTCGTCGGCGCGGGTGCGCTGATCGCGGCGGGGGATGCCGTCACCGCCCTGGTCGTCATGGGCGGGCTCGTGCGCGGGGGTGCGAGTCTCGCCGTCGTCGTGTCCGCCGCCGTCGCGGCGTGGGCGGGAGTCGCCCTCCGGCGCACGCGTGCCAGGCATCCGAGATGGCCGTGGGAGCAAGACGAGGAGTAGACCGGCGTGCAAAGCGGGATCAGCGCCGCATCGCGCCGTACGCTGTAGGGGTGGAGCGCTCGCTGGAGACGCAGGTCGACCAGGCCGTCGAGGCCTGGCTGCGCTGGGTGCCGCGCTGGGAGCCGGCCACCCACCGCGGCAGGGTTGCGCCCTGTCGACGATGCCTCGGCTCGCCCATCCTCTCGGCGGTCGGGATCGGCGGCAATGTGCCGCACGGCGTTCAGCACGGGCTGTCGACCCGCATCAAGACGATCGTCGATCGGGCCGTCGCGGAGTACACCGCCCGCAACCTGCCGATGCTGCAGCGCGAGCTCGACCAGCAGGCCGCGCGCAACCGGGCCCGCAGCTATCGCCCGGCCGAGGACCTCGCCCCGGAGTACGACGGGATGCCGCTGGATCCTGAACCCGTTCCCGGCGCGCCCTTCCTGTTCACGATCGCCGGCCTCGCCGACGAGTCGACATCGGAGCTGCCGCCGCTTCCTCCGCTGAGCGACGAGGCGAAGACGGCGCTGCGCCAGGAGGTCTCGCTCGCCGACGAGTACGCCAACATGATCGGCCGGGAGATCTGCGGGATCCTGCTGCGTCACCGCCTCGCGGTGCAGGCCGCGATCTCCCAGTACGTCGAACCGCAGATCGAGGCTCTGCTGGCGGAGCTCACGCAGTCGCTGGACGCACCCTTCGACCCCGACGCGCCCTGATTCTCGGCCGCGGCGGAAGACCCGCTGCGGAGACGGCAGCCGCACGTTCGCTGGGAGTCGCTGCGTCCGACTTGGTCCTCGCGTGCGCGTCGTCTATCGTTTTTCGATAGATATCAGCCGCTTGTCGATAGGTGTGAAATGCAGCCCCGTGTCACTCTCGCGCTCAAGGCCCTCATCGCCGTGATGATCGCGCTGCTCGTCGTCGCCCAGATCGCGATGGTCCCCGGTGTCGCGGCGGTCACCGCCGACAACAATCCGGATCTCGCCTTCCTGCGGGTTCCCGGCATCATCGGGGCCGTGCTGTTCCTCGTGCTCGTCCAGATCGTGCTCGTGTGCATCTGGCGGCTGCTGTCGCTCGTGCGCGAAGACGAGATCTTCAGCCCGCGCGCGTTCCGCTACGTCGACATCATCATGGGCACCCTCATCGCCGCGGCCGTCCTCATCGCGGGCGCTCTGATCGTGATCTACAGCGCGAGGGCGGTGAACCCCGGCATCCTGCTGCTCGGCATCCTCGGGATCGTCGTCGGCGCGGCCCTCGCGCTCCTCGTCGCCGTGCTGAGGGGTCTCCTGCGCAAGGCGCTGCAGCTCGAGCAGGACCTCTCCGAGGTCGTCTGATGCCCATCGTCATCGATCTCGACGTGCAGCTCGCGCGCAAGAAGATGAGCGTCCAGGAGTTCGCGGACGCCATCGGCATCACCCCCGCCAACGTCGCCGTGCTCAAGAACGGGCGCGCCAAGGCCGTCCGGTTCACCACGCTGGATGCGATCTGCCGTGTCCTGGAGTGCCAGCCGGGCGACATCCTGCGCTGGACGGAGGAGGAGTCCTGATGAGCACCTCGATCACCACGTGGACGGAGGATGTCGCACGGCGGCTCCTCGATGTCGAGATCTGCCCCGCGTGCTCTGCCGCACGCCTGCACGAGGGACGCTGCCCCGCCTGCGGCGCCGACCTCAGCGGAGACGAGGGGATCGGAGTATGGCGGGCATCCGAGGAGGCCGCGCGGATGCTGCGCGCACGGGACGCCCTGCTGCAGCGCGTTCCCCGTCTGGCCGCCGCCCCGCCGAGGACGGCGGCGCCGCTGCCGCAGCCCGCCGCGCCGCGCCCTGCGCCGGCGGAGGCGCGCGCGGCGACGGGAGGGAACACCTCCCTTCAATCGGTGCTCGCCGTCGCCGGCGCCGGGCTCTTCGGCATCGCCGCGATCGTCTTCACCTTCCTCAACCCCGATCTCACCGACCGGGCGCTGCGCAGCGGCGTCGTCGCACTCGTGACCCTCCTGTTCCTCGGCGCCTCCCTGCTGCTCGCGCGCCGCGGCCTGCAGTTCTCCGCCGAGGCGATCGGCGCGCTCGGTCTCGTGTTCGTCTGCATCGATGTCTGGGCGTTCGCCCAGCTCGGCGCGGGGGTGAAGGACACCTGGCTGCTGGCGTCGCTCGCGACGGCCATCGCCGCAGCGGCGCTCGCTGTCGGCGGGTCGCGCGTCCGCATCCGATCCTGGTCGTGGGGCGGCCTGCTCGGTCTGTCGCTGGTTCCTGCGATGCTCGGCTATGCGGCGGGCGACACGCTCGGCGCGGCGATCGGACACCTCGGCACCGCCTTCTTCGCCGGAGCGCTGGCGAGCAGGACAGCGCGCATCGGCGGCTTCGCGCGGGGGACCTCGGTCGCGGTGCAGCTCGTGGGGGTGCTCACCGCACCCGTGCTCACCCTCGCGTCGTTCCTCGATGAAGCGCGCCCCGTGTCGGGATTCGCCGGTCTCGCCGTGGTGTTCGCACTCGCCGCCGTGCATGCGGCATCGGCGGCCCGACACGCGATCCCGCGGCTGTGGAGCTTCCTCGCCGGCGGCGCCGCAGTGGGCGCCGTCGTGTCCGCCGTGCACGCCGTCGAGGTGACGACGCTTCTCCCGGCGTGGTGGTGGGCCCTCCTCGGCCCTGTCTCCGTCGCGGCTTTCGGCTCGATCGCGCTCGTGCGGACCCCTCCCGGAGTGCGTCGCGCCCCGCTCGCATCGGGGGCGCTCGTCCTGCCGGCACTGCTCCTGGTCGTGCCGCTGGGGTACGCGGTGAGCGCCGGTCTGCGGGTCCTCGGGGATCTCGTCACCGGTGCCTCCCTCACCGGGATCCTCGATACGGTCGCCTGGCCGTACATCGTCGCGCTGCTGGGTGCCTCCGTCGTCCTCGCCGTGTTCGGCCGGCTCGCGAGCGGCAGGGGCGAGCTGCAGAAACTCAGAAGTGCGATGGATGCGGTCGCCGTGATCGCCGCTGCGGCAGCGGTCTTCGCGTTCGCGTCCCTCCCGGTTCTCCCGATCGCGCCGCGCATCCTGATCGTCCTTGCCGCGATCGCGCTCACCGCCGTCCTCCACGTCGTCGTCGGCGGTCGTCCCGCGGGCGGCGCGACCGCGGAGCCCGTCTCGATCGTGCCGGCACGCATCGCGCTGATCATCGCGATGCATCTCCTCCTCGCGGCGGCGGCGGCGCTCTCCTGGTCGGACGCCGCGTCGGCGCCCGCGATCGGCGCCGCCGTGCTGATCGTGCTCGCCCTCGTGGCCCGCTCCGTGCCGTCGAACCGGCGTTTCCTGCACGTCGGAGCTGGATTCGGCTACGCTCTGATCTGCCTGGCCGCCGGGCTCGGGTTCACCGCTCTCAGCCCCGTCGCGGTGCTGTGTCTCACGACGTCCGCCGGTCTCATCGGCGCGATCGTCGCGACGTACCTGCGCGGGGTGCAGCCGGCCTCCTGGTACGCGATCCTCGTGGTGACGAGCGTGCCGTTCATGCTCGGCATCGCCCAGGTGATCGTGGAACGGAGCGGATGGACGGCCCTGTCCACCGGTCTCATGTGGGCGCTGTGCCTCGCACTGCTGTTGACGAGCAGGCCGGGCCTCACCGCCCTCCTGCGGGTGGCCGCCGCCGCGCTCCTCGTGCCTGCTGCATCCGTCGTGGTGCTCTGCCTCGGTGCCCAGCTGCTGGCCACCAGCGGATCGCCGGTCGTCCTGCCCGTCATCGCCGTGATGATCTCCGCCGTCCTCGGTGCCGGGGAGCCGATCGTCCGAGGGCTGCGACGGGCGGGGCGGGGTGTGGGCACGGCGCGCGCCGCGCGGATCGCGATCGAGGCATCCGCTCTCCTGACCGGCGCGATCGCCGTCGGCCTCGCACTCGTCCGCGAGGCGGCAGGCCTCGGTACGGCCGCGATCGTCCTGCTCGTGCTCGCTGTGGGCGGGGCGGCGGCAGCACTGCTGGCCCGGCGCCGCTACGGCTGGTGGCTGGCCGGTACCGCCCTCACCGGTGCGCTCTGGTGCGGGTGGGGCATCGCCGGGGTGACGCTCGTCGAGGCGTACGTCCTGCCGCCGGCGATCGGTGCCGCCCTTCTCGGCATGCTCCTCACGCTCAGGGGCGGGCGAGGCGAGGGCCTGTGGGTCGCGGGCCTGGGAGCGGCCATCCTGCCGAGCCTCGCCCTTGCGATCGCGGAGGCGGACGCCGGGGATGTCGCACCATGGCGCCCCCTGGCGCTCTTGACCGGGGCATGGGCGCTCGCCGGCGTCGGGGCCCTGTGCGCACGCAGCGGCGCTGCGAGCGGGCAGCGCATTCCGGCGCACGTCGCCGCGATGCTCGCCGCCCTCGCGGGCCCTGTCCTCGGCGCCCGCCTCGGCCTCGGCACGCTCCTTCCCGGAATGCACGGGCTCTCGCTGTTCGCGCTGTGCGCGGCTGCGGGTGTGCTCGCCGCCGCCGCGATGGCACTGGCCGCATCCGGCATCCGAGGCGCCGCGGCGGTGTCCGGCGGTTCGCGCGCCGCCCGTTGGCTGAGCGCACCGGCGGCGATCGCGCTCGCCGCGAGCACCTGGCCGGCGATCGAGCGCGATTGGGGAGCGATCTGGGCGATGTGGGCGTTGTCGATCGCGCTTCTCACGGTCATGGTCGTGGCCGCGACGCGCAGCGAGCGCACCGTCCTTCCGCCGGTATGGCTCCTGTTCGCCCTCGCTTTCGTGACGGCGATCGTCGCCTGGAGCCCGCGGGATCTGCGGGTGGAGTGGTTCTCGCTCCCGCTCGGCGCCTTCCTCCTGATCGCCGGATCACGGGGCATGCGCGATCGTGCGCCTGCCGGGGCGGGCAAGCGATCGCTGGATGCCTGGCCGTCCGGCAGGGGAGGGTCCTGGCGGCTGCTTGCGCCGGGGATCGTCGTGATGATGAGCGCATCCGTCGTGGCGACGTTCACCGACCCGCTGACCTGGCGCGCCGTGCTCGTGATGGTCCTCGCGCTCGCCGCCATCCTGGTCGGGGCCGCGAGGCGCCTCGCCGCGCCGTTCGTGATCGGCATGATCGTGCTGCCGATCGAGAACGTCTTCGTCTTCGCGGTGCAGATCGGCCGCGGTATCGAGTCCATGCCGTGGTGGATCACGCTCGCCGTGATCGGCGCCGTCCTGCTGATCCTGGCGGTCACCTATGAGCGCAAGGACGGCGGAGGGGGAGCGCGGATGCGCGACCTGCGCTGAGCGCGTAGCACGAGATCGGCGCTCATTTGACCGCTTGCGTTACGCGGCATTACACTTGATCAGGTGTGTGCACGTCTCGGCGTGCCTGCACACGGGCTCCGGTCCATACCGGTCTGCCCCCACGGCATACCCATCACACCAAAAGCGCGTCGGTTCCGGCGCGCCGGTGGGTCATGATGTGAAATCCATCGCGCTGTCACCGTGCAGCACAACAAGGAGAGAACGTGCCAACCATTCAGCAGTTGGTTCGCAAGGGTCGCTCGCCGAAGGTCTCCAAGACCAAGGCGCCCGCCCTGAAGGCGAACCCGCAGCAGGCCGGGGTCTGCACCCGCGTCTACACCACCACCCCGAAGAAGCCGAACTCGGCGATGCGCAAGGTCGCCCGTGTGAAGCTGCGCAACGGCACCGAGGTCACCGCCTACATCCCCGGTGAGGGCCACAACCTGCAGGAGCACTCCCTGGTGCTCGTCCGCGGCGGTCGTGTGAAGGACCTCCCCGGTGTGCGTTACAAGATCGTCCGCGGCGCCCTGGACACCCAGGCCGTCAAGAACCGTAAGCAGGCTCGTTCCCGCTACGGCGCGAAGAAGGGTTGAGTTAGATGCCTCGTAAGGGTCCGGCCCCCAAGCGCCCCGTCGTCAACGACCCGGTATACGGCGCCCCCATCGTCACCTCGCTGGTGAACAAGATCCTCGTCGACGGCAAGAAGTCGCTCGCCGAGTCGATCGTCTACGGCGCCCTCGCCGGCGTCGAGGCCAAGAACGGCCAGGACGCCGTCGCCACGCTCAAGAAGGCGCTCGACAACGTCCGCCCCACCCTCGAGGTCCGCAGCCGCCGCGTCGGCGGTTCGACCTACCAGGTGCCGGTCGAGGTCAAGCCGCACCGCGCGAACACCCTCGCGCTGCGCTGGCTCGTCAGCTACGCCAAGGGCCGTCGTGAGAAGACGATGACCGAGCGTCTGCAGAACGAGATCCTGGACGCGTCGAACGGCCTCGGTGCCGCGGTCAAGCGCCGCGAGGACACCCACAAGATGGCCGAGTCGAACCGCGCGTTCGCTCACTACCGCTGGTAACAGCCTCGCCGGAGTCGGGCCCAGAGCCTGTCGAAGGGCCCGACTCCGGCACCCTCCCTCTCCTCGCAGCATCCCTGCAAGACAGATAAGGACACTCCTGTGGCACAAGACGTGCTCACCGACCTGAGCAAGGTCCGCAACATCGGCATCATGGCGCACATCGATGCCGGCAAGACCACCACCACCGAGCGCATCCTGTTCTACACGGGCGTGAACCACAAGCTGGGCGAGACGCACGACGGTGCTTCGACCACCGACTGGATGGAGCAGGAGAAGGAGCGCGGCATCACGATCACGTCTGCCGCCGTGACCTGCTTCTGGAACAAGAACCAGATCAACATCATCGACACCCCCGGTCACGTGGACTTCACGGTCGAGGTGGAGCGCTCGCTCCGCGTCCTCGACGGTGCCGTCGCCGTCTTCGACGGCAAGGAGGGCGTCGAGCCCCAGTCCGAGACCGTGTGGCGTCAGGCCGACAAGTACAACGTCCCGCGCATCTGCTTCGTCAACAAGATGGACAAGCTCGGTGCGGACTTCTACTTCACCGTCGACACCATCGTCAGCCGCCTCGGCGCCAAGCCGCTGGTCCTCCAGCTGCCCATCGGCGCGGAGAACGACTTCATCGGCGTCATCGACCTCATCGAGATGCGCGCGCTGGTCTGGCCCGGCGACGCCAAGGGTGACGTGACCATGGGTGCGTCGTACGAGATCCAGGAGATCCCGGCCGACCTCAAGGACAAGGCCGACGAGTACCGTCAGACCCTCCTCGAGACCGTCGCCGAGACCGACGAGGAGCTTCTGGAGAAGTTCTTCGGCGGCGAGGAGCTCACGGTCGCCGAGATCAAGGGCGCCATCCGCAAGATGGTCGTCGCGAGCGAGATCTACCCCGTGCTCTGCGGCTCCGCGTTCAAGAACCGCGGTGTGCAGCCGATGCTGGACGCCGTCGTCGACTTCCTGCCGTCCCCGCTGGACGTGCCCGCCATCGAGGCGCACGACCCGAAGGACGAGGAGAAGATCATCGAGCGTCACCCCGACGCGAAGGACCCCTTCGCGGCGCTGGCGTTCAAGGTCGCGGTGCACCCGTTCTTCGGTCGCCTCACCTACGTGCGCGTCTACTCGGGCGAGCTCGAGTCCGGCGCCCAGGTCATCAACTCGACCAAGGGCAAGAAGGAGCGCATCGGAAAGATCTTCCAGATGCACGCCAACAAGGAGAACCCGGTCGACAAGCTGACCGCCGGCAACATCTACGCGGTCATCGGCCTGAAGGACACCACCACCGGTGACACCCTCGCCGACATCGCGCAGCCGGTCGTCCTCGAGTCGATGACGTTCCCCGAGCCCGTCATCGAGGTCGCGATCGAGCCGAAGACGAAGGCCGACCAGGAGAAGCTGGGTCTCGCGATCCAGAAGCTCGCCGAAGAGGACCCGACCTTCCGCACGGAGCTCAACCCCGAGACCGGTCAGACGACCATCAAGGGCATGGGCGAGCTGCACCTCGACATCCTCGTCGACCGCATGAAGCGCGAGTTCCGCGTCGAGGCGAACGTCGGAAAGCCGCAGGTGGCCTACCGTGAGACGATCAAGAAGGCCGTCGAGAAGCACGACTACACGCACAAGAAGCAGACCGGTGGATCGGGTCAGTTCGCGAAGATCCAGTTCACGATCGAGCCGCTCGAGCTGGACGCCGAGAAGACGTACGAGTTCGAGAACAAGGTCACCGGTGGTCGCATCCCGCGCGAGTACATCGAGCCGACGAACCAGGGCTTCCAGGACGCCATGGCGACCGGTGCGCTGGCGGGCTACCCGATGGTGGGCGTGAAGGCGATCCTCATCGATGGCGCGTCGCACGACGTCGACTCCTCGGAGATGGCGTTCAAGATCGCCGGCTCCATGGGCTTCAAGGAGGCCGTGCGCCGCGCGAACCCCGTGCTGCTTGAGCCGCTGATGGCCGTCGAGGTGCGTACGCCCGAGGAGTACATGGGCGACGTGATCGGCGACCTGAACTCCCGTCGTGGCCAGATCCAGTCCATGGAGGATGCCGCAGGCGTCAAGGTCGTGCGCGCCCAGGTGCCGCTGTCCGAGATGTTCGGCTACATCGGCGACCTGCGCTCGAAGACCTCGGGTCGCGCCGTGTACTCGATGGAGTTCGACTCCTACGCCGAGGTCCCGCGGGCCGTGGCGGACGAGATCGTCCAGAAGACCAAGGGCGAGTAAGCCCTTGTCCCCGGATGCTCCGGCTCACTGCAGTCGGAGCATCCGGGACACTCACAACTTCACATCCCCTCTCTACTAAACTGAGAAACCTAAACCCGTAGAGAACCGGTCACAATCCAGTGCCCGGCACCCTCTACACGACGTCCTGAGGAGGACCCAGTGGCTAAGGCCAAGTTCGAGCGGACCAAGCCGCACGTGAACATCGGAACGATCGGTCACGTCGACCACGGCAAGACCACGCTCACCGCAGCGATCTCGAAGGTTCTTGCTGACAAGTACCCGTCGGCGACCAACGTTCAGCGCGACTTCGCGTCGATCGACTCCGCTCCCGAGGAGCGCCAGCGCGGTATCACGATCAACATCTCGCACGTCGAGTACGAGACGCCGAAGCGCCACTACGCGCACGTCGACGCCCCGGGTCACGCCGACTACATCAAGAACATGATCACCGGTGCTGCTCAGATGGACGGTGCGATCCTCGTCGTCGCCGCCACCGACGGCCCGATGGCTCAGACGCGTGAGCACGTCCTGCTCGCCAAGCAGGTCGGCGTTCCTTACCTGCTCGTCGCGCTGAACAAGTCCGACATGGTCGACGACGAGGAGATCCTGGAGCTCGTCGAGCTCGAGGTCTCCGAGCTGCTCGCCTCGCAGGGCTTCGCCGAGGACGCTCCTGTCGTCCGCGTCTCGGGCCTGAAGGCTCTCGAGGGCGACGAGAAGTGGGTCCAGTCGATCCTCGACCTCATGGAGGCCGTCGACGAGAACATCCCCGACCCGGTGCGTGACAAGGACAAGCCGTTCCTCATGCCCGTCGAGGACGTCTTCACCATCACCGGTCGTGGAACGGTCGTCACGGGTCGCGCCGAGCGTGGCACGCTGGCCATCAACTCCGAGGTCGAGATCGTCGGCATCCGCCCGACGCAGAAGACCACGGTCACGGGTATCGAGATGTTCCACAAGCAGCTCGACGAGGCATGGGCCGGCGAGAACTGCGGTCTTCTCCTCCGTGGCACCAAGCGCGAGGACGTCGAGCGCGGCCAGGTCGTCGTCAAGCCGGGTTCGGTCACGCCGCACACCGACTTCGAGGGCACCGCTTACATCCTGTCCAAGGACGAGGGTGGCCGTCACAACCCGTTCTACACGAACTACCGCCCGCAGTTCTACTTCCGCACCACCGACGTCACCGGCGTCATCTCGCTGCCCGAGGGCACCGAGATGGTCATGCCCGGCGACACCACCGACATGACGGTCGAGCTGATCCAGCCGATCGCCATGGAGGAGGGCCTCGGCTTCGCCATCCGTGAGGGTGGACGCACCGTCGGCGCCGGTACGGTCACGAAGATCATCAAGTAAGTTCGCTTGCTTCTCGCAGGGGTCGGGCCTTCGGGTCCGGCCCCTGTGTCGTTCCCACGCTCTTCCCTTCCCGCGCCTGCGCGGGCAGAATGAGCTTGGCCGTCGGAATCCCGGCGGCGGAAGACCTCGGATGGGGGAAGCAATGGGAATCGAAGACATCGTCGACAAGGGCAAGGAATTCTTCGAGCAGAACAAGGACAAGGTCGAGGAGGCCCTCAAGAGCGAGCAGGCCGAGGGCATCAGCGACAAGATCCTCGACGGCGTTTCGGACTTCGCCAAGAAGGTGGCCCCTGGTGCTGCCGACCAGATCGACGACGTCCGCTCGAACGTCGACAAGGCCGTCGGAAACGAGTGAGCTGAGACTTCTGAAAGGGGCGGGATCCTGCGGATCCCGCCCCTTTTCGCTGCCGCGCGCAGCGCGCGACACGCCCGGGTTTGCAGAAGTGAAATCGGGCATGGCAGAATAGACAGGTTCCACATTCCGTGGGTGCGCTGTGCGCGCCGGGCGGATCACCACCAGGGCAGTGCATAGACGGCATCCGTTTCGGATCGCAGGGTTCTAGGCCGCGGGTGGCAGAACACACCCAACACCTCCACCAGGAGGTTCTGCCGCGCGCCGAGAGGCGTGCGGGCTGACAGAAGAACAGTGGTGCGCCCTTCGACAGGCTCGGGGACCGACAGGTCCGAGAGTCGGACGGAGGGGGAGTGCCGAGGCGCGAACAGCGCCGTCGTGCGTCCAATGCCCCTGGGTCACCCGGCCCAGGACGGTAAGACGCCTTAAGAGAGAGAGCAGACAATGGCGGGACAGAAGATCCGCATTCGCCTGAAGTCGTATGACCACGAGGTCATCGACACGTCCGCACGCAAGATCGTCGACACCGTGACCCGTGCGGGCGCGACGGTCGTCGGACCCGTGCCCCTTCCGACCGAGAAGAACGTCGTGTGCGTCATCCGGTCGCCCCACAAGTACAAGGACAGCCGCGAGCACTTCGAGATGCGCACCCACAAGCGTCTGATCGACATCGTCGACCCGACGCCCAAGGCCGTCGACTCGCTGATGCGTCTCGACCTGCCCGCCGATGTCAACATCGAGATCAAGCTCTGAGGCTCGCCATGGTTGACATCAACGCAAAGATTTCCAAGGGACTGCTGGGCACGAAGCTCGGCATGACCCAGGTGTGGAACGAGAGCGGCAAGCTCATCCCCGTCACCGTCATCGAGCTGGCGCCCAACGTGGTCACCCAGATCCGCACCCCCGAGAAGGACGGCTACAACGCCGTCCAGATCGCGGCCGGTCAGATCGACCCGCGCAAGGTCACCAAGCCCCTCACCGCTCACTTCGAGGCAGCCGGCGTCACGCCGCGTCGTCACGTCACCGAGATCCGCACCGCGGATGCCGGTGAGTACACCCTGGGCCAGGAGCTCACGGTGGACGGCGTCTTCGAGGCCGGTCAGCTGGTCGACGTCGTCGGCACCAGCAAGGGCAAGGGCTTCGCCGGTGTCATGAAGCGCCACAACTTCAAGGGCGTCTCCGCTTCGCACGGTGCGCACCGCAACCACCGCAAGCCCGGCTCCATCGGCGCATCGTCGACCCCGAGCCGCGTCTTCAAGGGCATGCGCATGGCCGGCCGTATGGGTGGCGAGCGCGTGACCGTCCTGAACCTCACGGTGCACGCCATCGACGCCGAGAAGGGACTCATGCTCGTCAAGGGCGCCGTCCCCGGTGCGCGTGGCCGCGTCGTCTACGTCCGCAACGCAGTGAAGGGTGCCTGATCATGGCTGACTCGACTCTCGCGCTCGACGTCCTCAAGGCCGACGGCAAGAAGGCCGGCTCCATCGAGCTGCCCGCCGCGATCTTCGACGTCAAGACGAACATCCCGCTGATCCACCAGGTCGTCGTCGCACAGCTCGCCGCTGCGCGTCAGGGCACCCACTCGACCAAGCGTCGCGGTGAGGTCTCCGGTGCGGGCCGCAAGCCGTTCAAGCAGAAGGGCACGGGTAACGCTCGTCAGGGCTCCATCCGCGCTCCGCACATGACCGGTGGTGGCATCGTCCACGGCCCGAAGCCGCGCGACTACTCGCAGCGCACCCCCAAGAAGATGATCGCCGCCGCCCTGCTGGGTGCGCTGAGCGACCGCTTCCGCGGTGAGCGCCTGCACGCCGTCGAGGGCTTCGGTCTCGACGCCGCTCCTTCGACCAAGACCGCGGCGGCGCTGCTCGCCCAGGTCGCCGGCCCGAAGAACATCCTGGTCGTCACCCAGCGTGACGACGAGGTGACCATCAAGTCCGTCCGGAACCTCCCGAACGTGCACTGGCTCACCTTCGACCAGCTCAACGCCTACGACGTGCTCGTCTCCGACGACATCGTCTTCACCAAGGCCGCGCTCGAGGCGTTCATCGCCTCGAAGACCGGCGCTACCGAGGAGGTCTCGGCATGACCGAGCAGGCAAACGTCCTGGCGACCGCTCTCAACAAGGACCCGCGCGACATCATCCTGAAGCCGGTCGTGTCCGAGAAGAGCTACTCGCTCATCGACGAGGGCAAGTACACGTTCCTCGTCGACCCGCGCGCCTCGAAGACCGAGATCAAGCTCGCCATCGAGAAGATCTTCGGCGTCAAGGTCGCGGCTGTCAACACGATCAACCGCGTCGGCAAGGCCCGTCGCACCCGCTTCGGCACCGGCAAGCGCAAGGACACCAAGCGCGCCATCGTGACCCTGAAGTCGGGCACCATCGACATCTTCACGGCAATCGGCTGATCCGGGGGATAAGGACAATCATGGCTATTCGCAAGTACAAGCCCACGACCCCCGGTCGTCGCGGTTCGTCGGTGGCCGACTTCGCCGAGATCACCCGATCGACGCCTGAGAAGTCGCTGCTGCGCCCGCTGTCGAAGACCGGTGGCCGCAACAACCAGGGCCGCATCACGACCCGTCACATCGGTGGTGGCCACAAGCGCCAGTACCGTGTCATCGACTTCCGTCGCAATGACAAGGACGGCATCAACGCCAAGGTCGCTCACATCGAGTACGACCCCAACCGCACCGCGCGCATCGCGCTGCTGCACTACTTCGACGGTGAGAAGCGCTACATCCTCGCCCCGAACAAGCTGTCGCAGGGTGACATCATCGAGTCGGGCGCCTCGGCTGACATCAAGCCGGGCAACAACCTGCCGCTGAAGAACATCCCCACCGGTACCGTGATCCACGCGATCGAGCTCCGCCCCGGCGGCGGCGCGAAGCTGGCTCGCTCGGCGGGCACCTCGGTGCGTCTCGTCGCCAAGGACGGCCCCTACGCGCAGCTCCGTCTGCCGTCGGGCGAGATCCGCAACGTCGACGCGCGCTGCCGCGCCACGATCGGTGAGGTCGGCAACGCCGAGCAGTCGAACATCAACTGGGGCAAGGCCGGCCGCAAGCGCTGGAAGGGCGTCCGCCCGACCGTGCGTGGTGTCGCCATGAACCCGGTCGACCACCCGCACGGTGGTGGTGAGGGCAAGACCTCCGGTGGACGTCACCCCGTCACGCCGTGGGGCCAGGCTGAGGGCCGCACCCGTCACGCCAACAAGGAAAGCGACAAGTACATCGTGCGTCGTCGCAACGCCGGCAAGAAGCGCAAGTAGGAGTAAGAGAAGATGCCTCGCAGTCTTAAGAAGGGCCCCTTCGTCGACGAGCACCTGCTTCGCAAGGTGGTCGTGCAGAACGAAGCCGGCACGAAGAACGTCATCAAGACCTGGTCGCGCCGTTCGATGATCATCCCGGCCATGCTGGGTCACACCATCGCCGTCCACGACGGTCGCAAGCACATCCCCGTGTTCGTGACCGAGACCATGGTCGGTCACAAGCTGGGCGAGTTCGCGCCCACCCGCACCTTCCGCGGCCACGAGAAGGACGACAAGAAGGGGCGGCGCCGCTAATGGTCGAATCCATCGCACGCGTGAAGCACATCCGCGTGACCCCGCAGAAGGCTCGTCGTGTCGTCGCGCTCATCAAGGGCAAGCAGGCCCAGGAGGCTCTGGCGATCCTGAAGTTCGCACAGCAGAGCGCCAGTGAGCCGATCTACAAGCTTGTCGCGTCGGCGATCGCCAACGCGCAGGTGAAGGCGGATCGTGACGGCGAGTACCTCGACGAGCAGGACCTGTACGTGAAGAACGCGTACGTCGACGAGGGCACGACGCTCAAGCGTTTCCAGCCCCGTGCTCAGGGTCGGGCTTTCCAGATCAAGAAGCGCACGAGCCACATCACGGTCGTGCTCTCGACGCCGGAGGTTGCCGCGGCAGCCGATGGCGACAGCAAGAAGAAGGCGAGCAAGTAATGGGACAGAAGGTTAACCCGTACGGCTTCCGCCTCGGTATCACGACCGACCACGTCTCGCGTTGGTTCTCCGACTCGACGAAGCCGGGTCAGCGCTACGCGGACTACGTGGCCGAGGACATCAAGATCCGCAACCTGCTGAAGACGCAGCTCGACCGCGCCGGTGTCTCGAACATCGAGATCGAGCGCACCCGTGACCGCGTGCGCGTGGACATCCACACCGCGCGTCCCGGCATCGTCATCGGACGTCGTGGAGCAGAGGCCGAGCGCATCCGCGGCGACCTCGAGAAGCTCACCGGCAAGCAGATCCAGCTGAACATCCTCGAGGTCAAGAACCCCGAGGCCGACGCTCAGCTGGTCGCGCAGGGCATCGCCGAGCAGCTCTCTGCTCGTGTGGCGTTCCGTCGCGCGATGCGCAAGGGTCTGCAGGGCGCTCAGCGCGCCGGCGCCAAGGGCATCCGCATCCAGGTCTCCGGCCGCCTCGGCGGCGCCGAGATGAGCCGTTCGGAGTTCTACCGCGAGGGTCGTGTGCCGCTGCACACGCTGCGCGCGAACATCGACTACGGCTTCTACGAGGCGAAGACCACCTTCGGCCGCATCGGCGTGAAGGTCTGGATCTACAAGGGCGACCTGACCAACAAGGAGCTCGCTCGCGAGCAGGCCAACGCACCCAAGTCCCGTCGTGACGACCGTGGCGACCGTCGCCGTGGTTCGCGCAACGAGGCCCCCGTCGCAGAAGGAGCGTCAGCCTGATGCTTATTCCCCGTAAGGTCAAGTACCGCAAGCAGCACCACCCCAAGCGTGATGGCCAGGCCACCGGCGGCACGAAGGTCTCCTTCGGCGAGTTCGGCATCCAGGCTCTCACCCCGGCGTATGTGACCAACCGTCAGATCGAGTCCGCTCGTATCGCGATGACGCGTCACATCAAGCGTGGCGGAAAGGTGTGGATCAACATCTACCCCGACCGCCCGCTGACCAAGAAGCCCGCTGAGACCCGCATGGGTTCCGGTAAGGGTTCGCCGGAGTGGTGGGTCGCCAACGTCAAGCCGGGTCGCGTCCTCTTCGAGGTCGCCGGCGTCAACGAGCAGCTCGCTCGTGAGGCACTCACCCGTGCCATCCACAAGCTGCCTCTCAAGGCACGAATCATCAAGCGCGAGGAGGGCGACGCGTAATGGCGATCGGCACCAAGGAGCTCGCTCCCAGCGAGCTCGACACGTTCGAAGACCAGCGCCTCGTCGAGGAGCTGCGCAAGGCCAAGGAGGAGCTGTTCAACCTCCGTTTCCAGTCGGCCACCGGCCAGCTGGAGAGCCACGGCCGCATCCGCGCCGTCAAGCGCGACATCGCGCGCCTGTACACCGTGATCCGCGAGCGCGAGCTGGGCATCCGTGCGACGCCCGCTCCGGTCGAGGCTCCGGCCAAGAAGGCGTCCAAGGCAAAGGCGAAGAAGTCCGAAGAGGCTGAAGCGCCCAAGGAGGAGGCCGAGTAATGGCTGAGAAGAAGGTTGCAGCCGCCGAGGCCGAGCACGCAGCCCACGACGTCCGCGACGCGGACGCCCGTGGCTACCGCAAGGCCCGCCGCGGTTATGTCGTCAGCGACAAGATGGACAAGACCATCGTGGTCGAGGTCGAGGACCGCGTGAAGCACCCGCTTTACGGCAAGGTCATCCGCCGCACCTCGAAGGTCAAGGCGCACGATGAGACGAACTCCGCCGGCATCGGCGACCTCGTCCTCATCAACGAGACCCGCCCGCTGAGCGCCACGAAGCGCTGGCGTCTGGTGGAGATTCTGGAGAAGGCCAAGTGATTCAGCAGGAGTCCCGCCTCAAGGTCGCCGACAACACCGGCGCGAAGGAGCTGCTCACCATCCGCGTGCTCGGCGGCTCCCGCCGTCGCTACGCCGGCCTCGGTGACACCATCGTCGCGACCGTCAAGGACGCGATCCCGGGCGGCAACGTCAAGAAGGGCGACGTCGTCAAGGCGGTCATCGTCCGTACCGTGAAGCAGACCCGTCGCCCAGACGGTTCCTACATCAAGTTCGACGAGAACGCCGCCGTCATTCTGAAGAACGACGGGGAGCCCCGCGGCACCCGTATCTTCGGGCCGGTCGGTCGTGAGCTTCGTGACAAGAAGTTCATGAAGATCGTCTCGCTCGCACCGGAGGTCATCTGATCATGGCGAACATCAAGAAGGGTGACCTGGTTCAGGTCATCACCGGCCGCAAGCAGGACAAGGGCGGCGACCGCGGCAAGCAGGGCAAGGTCCTCGAGGTCCTCGTCGAGTCGAACCGTGTGATCGTCGAGGGCGTCAACTACGTCACCAAGCACACGCGCGTCGGCCAGACGCAGCGCGGCACGAAGACGGGTGGCCTCGAGACCGTCGAGGCTCCCATCCACATCTCCAACGTCGCGGTCGTCGACCCGTCGACCAAGAAGCCGACCCGTGTCGGCCACCGGGTCGAGGAGCAGACCAAGGACGGCGTCAAGCGCACCGTCCGCGTCCGCTACGCGAAGAAGTCAGGTAAGGACCTCTGATGAGCACCGACACTGCCGCGGTGGCTGGCAAGATCCAGCCCCGCCTGAAGCAGAAGTACAACGACGAGATCAAGAAGGCTCTGCAGGAAGAGTTCGGCTACACGAACGTCATGCAGATCCCCGGCCTCGTCAAGGTCGTCGTCAACACCGGTGTCGGTGAGGCGGCTCGCGACAGCAAGGTGATCGAGGGTGCGGTCGACGACCTCACCAAGATCACCGGTCAGAAGCCGATCGTCACGAAGGCCCGGAAGTCGATCGCGCAGTTCAAGCTGCGCGAGGGACAGCCCATCGGCGCGCACGTCACCCTCCGTGGTGACCGCGCCTGGGAGTTCATCGACCGCCTGGTCTCGCTCGCCCTGCCCCGCATCCGCGACTTCCGCGGGCTGTCGGCCAAGCAGTTCGACGGCAACGGCAACTACACCTTCGGTCTCCAGGAGCAGAGCGTGTTCCACGAGATCGATCAGGACCGGATCGACCGCGTGCGCGGTTTCGACATCACCGTGGTGACGTCGGCGAAGACGGATGACGAGGGTCGTGCGCTGCTGCGTCACCTCGGCTTCCCGTTCAAGTCGGACGACGCCAAGGCGTGAGCATCGACCGGGTGGGGTGCGTGAGCATCCCACCCGGTCGCGTACAATTGAAGATTGCGTGCTCATCGCAGGCCGTCTGTCGTGTAACGGCAGCCGGAACCTCATGAACGAAAGAAGAACACAATGACAATGACAGACCCGGTCGCAGACATGCTGACCCGTCTGCGCAACGCGAACTCGGCGCACCACGACTCCGTGACGCTGCCGTCGAGCAAGCTCAAGACGCACATCGCCGAGATCCTCCAGCAGGAGGGTTACATCGCCGGTTGGGACGTCGCCGACGCACGCGTGGGCAAGAACCTCACGCTGACGCTGAAGTACGGCCCGAACCGCGAGCGCTCCATCGCCGGCATCAAGCGCGTGTCGAAGCCCGGCCTGCGCGTCTACGCCAAGTCGACCGAGCTTCCCAAGGTCCTCGGCGGCCTCGGCGTCGCCATCCTGTCCACCTCCTCCGGTCTTCTCACCGACCGTCAGGCAGAGCAGAAGGGCGTGGGCGGAGAAGTTCTCGCCTACGTGTGGTGATCTGAAATGTCGCGTATTGGACGACTTCCCATCGAGATCCCCGCGGGCGTGACCGTTTCGGTCGACGGCCGTGAGGTCGCGGTGAAGGGCCCCAAGGGTGAGCTCACCCTGACGGTCGCGAACCCCATCGAGGTCGCCGTCGAGGAGAACCAGGTCCTGGTCTCCCGCCCCGACGACGAGCGCGAGTCCCGGTCGCTGCACGGCCTGACCCGCACCCTCATCAACAACAACATCATCGGCGTGACCGAGGGCTACACCAAGGGCCTCGAGGTCGTCGGAACCGGTTACCGCGTTCAGCAGAAGGGCGGCTCGGTCGAGTTCGCGCTCGGCTTCTCGCACCCGGTGCTGGTCGACCCGCCCGCCGGCATCACGCTCACGGTCGAGGGCACGAACAAGCTCACCGTGAGCGGCATCTCGAAGCAGGCTGTCGGCGAGGCAGCTGCGAACATCCGCAAGATCCGCAAGCCTGAGCCGTACAAGGGCAAGGGTGTCCGCTACGCGGGCGAGGTCGTGCGTCGCAAGGCCGGAAAGAGTGGTAAGTAACCATGGCTCTCAAGTCAAAGTCTGACGCCCGTTCGCGTCGTCACGCCCGTCTCCGCAAGAAGATCGTCGGCACCGAGCAGCGTCCGCGCCTCGTCGTGAACCGCTCCGCCCGTCACGTCTTCGTGCAGCTGGTCGACGACAGCAAGGGCCACACCGTGGCCTCCGCATCCACGCTCGAGACCGACCTGCGCGGTTTCGAGGGTGACAAGACCGCCAAGGCCCGCAAGGTCGGCGAGCTCGTCGCCGAGCGCGCGAAGGCCGCCGGCGTTTCCGAGGCCGTGTTCGACCGTGGCGGCAACCGCTACGCGGGTCGTGTCGCGGCGATCGCCGAAGGCGCCCGTGAAGGGGGGCTGGCACTGTGAGTGACATCAAGGAGAACGAAGTGACCGAGACGGCTGCTGCCTCGACCGAGGCCGCCGAGCCCGCTCGCGAGCAGCGTGAGGGCCGCCGCGGCGGCCGTGACCGCAACCAGGGTGGCCGTGACCGCAACTCGCGCGACCGCGGTGACAACCAGTTCCTGGAGCGCGTGGTCACCATCAACCGCGTGTCGAAGGTCGTGAAGGGTGGACGTCGGTTCAGCTTCACCGCCCTCGTGGTCGTCGGTGACGGCAACGGTCTGGTCGGCGTCGGCTACGGCAAGGCTCGTGAGGTTCCCCTCGCGATCTCGAAGGGCGTCGAAGAGGCCAAGCGGAACTTCTTCCGCGTGCCCCGCGTCGGCAGCACCATTCCTCACCCCGTCCAGGGCGAGGCCGCTGCCGGTGTCGTGCTTCTTCGTCCGGCTGCCGCCGGTACCGGTGTTATCGCCGGTGGTCCGGTCCGCGCCGTGCTCGAGTGCGCCGGCATCCACGACGTGCTGTCGAAGTCGCTCGGCTCGTCGAACACGATCAACATCGTGCACGCGACGGTGGAGGCACTGAAGCAGCTCGAGGAGCCCCGTGCGGTCGCCGCGCGTCGTGGCCTCGAGTTCGATCAGGTCGCCCCCGCGCGTCTGGTCCGTGCGGAGGCCGAGGCCATCGCCGCACAGAAGGTAGGTGCCTGATGGCTGCGCGCCTCAAGGTCACGCAGATCAAGTCCAAGGTGAGCGAGAAGCAGAACCAGCGCGACACGCTGCGCAGCCTCGGTCTGAAGCGGATCGGTGACTCCACCGTCCGCCCCGACGACGCGCAGACGCGCGGCTACGTCCGGACCGTCGCCCACCTCGTCAAGGTTGAGGAGATCGACTAATGGCTGAGAAGAACGAAGCCGTCGAGGCCGAGAAGGCCCCGAAGAAGGCTGCCGCTCCCAAGGCCGCAGCCGAGAAGAAGGCGCCGGCGGCGAAGAAGCCGGCTGCTGAGAAGGCTCCCGCAGCCGCCAAGGCCGACAAGGCCGAGGCTGCTGCGAAGAAGCCTGCCGCGAAGAAGCCTGCTGCCAAGAAGGAGGCCGAGACCACGCGTCCCGGCGTTCTGAAGGTGCACCACCTGCGTCCGGTCCCCGGTGCCAACACCGCCAAGACCCGCGTCGGTCGTGGTGAGGGCTCCAAGGGCAAGACCGCCGGTCGTGGCACGAAGGGCACCAAGGCCCGCAACACCGTGCGCGTCGGATTCGAGGGTGGGCAGATGCCGCTGCACATGCGCACCCCGAAGCTCCGCGGCTTCAAGAACCCGTTCCGCGTCGAGTACCAGGTCGTGAACCTGGAGAAGCTCGCCGAGCTCTACCCGAAGGGTGGAGAGGTCACCGTCAGCGACCTCGTCGCCAAGGGTGCGGTTCGCAAGAACGAGAAGGTCAAGGTCCTCGGCAACGGGGACATCGCGGTGAAGCTCACCGTCACGGTCGACAAGGTCTCGGGTTCCGCCGAGCAGAAGATCGTGGCTGCGGGCGGGTCCGTCAAGTAACCACCTGCACAGAGGGGTCGGAGAGTTCTCCGGCCCCTCTTGTGCGTTACTCTGGAGTTTCGGCCGTCCTACGGGGATCGGCGACCTTTCAGGAGGAAAGCCCTTGTTTAGCGCCATCGCGCGGATCTTCCGCACGCCCGACCTGCGTCGGAAGATCGGTTTCACCCTGGCGATCATCGCCATCTACCGTCTCGGCTCGCACATCCCGGCTCCGTTCGTGCACTTCCCGAACGTCGAGCAGTGCCTCGCCCTCAACGCCGGCACCGAGGGGCTGCTCAGCCTCGTCAACCTCTTCTCCGGCGGCGCTCTGCTGCAGCTGTCGATCTTCGCCCTCGGCGTGATGCCCTACATCACCGCGACGATCATCACGCAGCTCCTGCGCGTCGTCATCCCGCACTTCGAGGCGCTCCACAAGGAGGGCCAGGCCGGCCAGGCGAAGCTGACGCAGTACACGCGTTACCTCACGATCGCCCTCGCGCTGCTGCAGTCGACGACCCTCGTGACGGTCGCCCGCAGCGGCCAGCTCTTCGGCACGACGGACATCGCGGCCTGCCAGAACCTCCTCACCAACGACGTGTGGTGGGCGCAGCTGCTCATGATCATCGCGATGACCGCCGGCACCGGCCTCATCATGTGGTTCGCCGAGCTCGTCACCGAGCGCGGCATCGGCAACGGCATGTCGCTGCTCATCTTCACCTCGATCGCGGCGACCTTCCCGTCGGCCATGTGGATGATCTGGGAGAGCAACGGCTTCGAGGTCTTCCTCCTCGTGCTGGTCGTCGGCATCGTCGTGATGGGCCTCGTCGTCTTCGTCGAGCAGTCCCAGCGGCGCATCCCCGTGCAGTATGCGAAGCGGATGGTCGGACGCCGCACCTATGGCGGCACGAACACCTACATCCCGATCAAGGTCAACATGGCGGGTGTGATCCCGGTCATCTTCGCCTCGTCGCTGCTGTACATCCCGATGCTCATCGCGCAGTTCAACACTCCGCAGGACGGCACGGAGCCGGCCGCGTGGGTCACGTGGGTCTCGCAGTACTTCACCACGGGCGATCACCCGCTGTACATGGCGGTGTACTTCCTCCTGATCATCGGCTTCACCTACTTCTACGTGGCGATCACGTTCAACCCGGTCGAGGTCGCGGACAACATGAAGAAGTACGGCGGCTTCATCCCCGGCATCCGCGCAGGGCGCCCGACGGCCGAGTACCTGGACTACGTTCTCACCCGCATCACGCTGCCCGGCTCGCTGTACCTCGGCCTCATCGCCCTGATCCCGCTGGTCGCGCTGGCCACGGTCAACGCGAACCAGAACTTCCCGTTCGGCGGCGCGTCGATCCTCATCATCGTCGGTGTGGGTCTCGAGACCGTCAAGCAGATCGACGCGCAGCTGCAGCAGCGCCACTACGAAGGGCTGCTCCGATGACGCACTCCGCTCGACTCCTCATCGTCGGCCCGCAGGGCTCTGGCAAGGGCACGCAGGGCGTGCGCGTGGCGGAGGCGTACGGCATCCCCGTGGTCTCCACCGGCGACATCTTCCGCGCGAACATCAAGGGCGGCACGGAGCTCGGCAAGCAGGTCACCGAGATCCTCGACCGTGGCGATCTCGTTCCGGATGCTCTGACCGGCGAGATCGTGCGCGACCGTCTCTCGCAGGAGGATGCCGTGAACGGCTTCCTCCTCGACGGATATCCCCGCAATGCCGCGCAGGTCGCCGACCTCGACGCCTACCTGTCGGGTCGCGACGAGTCCCTCGACGCCGTCATCCTGCTCGACGTCCCCCGTGATGAGAGCATCTCGCGATTGAAGCTGCGTGCCGAGGAGCAGGGTCGCTCGGACGACACCGAGGATGCGATCGCGCACCGCCTCGACATCTACGAGAACGAGACCGCACCGATCCTCGCCGTCTACGGCGAGCGGGGCATTGTCGACCGCATCGACGGTGTCGGCTCGCTCGACGAGATCACCGAGCGCATCACCGCGGCGCTCGACGCCCGCGGTCTGCGCGCGACGGTCTGACCGTGTTCCGCCGCTCGATCTACAAGACGCCGGCCCAGCTCCGGTCGATGATCGAACCCGGCCTCATCACGGCCGCGTCGCTGGATGCCGCTGCGGCGCTGATCCGTCCCGGTGCGACGACCGCTGAAGTGGATGCCGCGGCCGAGGCGGCGATCCTCGCGCGAGGCGCGGAGTCGAACTTCCAGCTCGTCCGCGGCTACCGCCACACGACGTGCATCTCCGTGAACGAACAGGTCGTGCACGGCATCCCAGGGGAGCGCGTGCTGCAGCCCGGTGACATCGTCTCGGTCGACAGCGGTGCGCAGTACCAGGGCTGGAACGGCGACAGCGCCAGGACGTTCATCGTTCCCGGTGACGCCCCGGCCGAGGTCGTCGCCGCACGGCAGGAGCTGTCGCGCGTGACCGAGGGGTCGATGTGGGCGGGGATCGCGGCGATGGCGACTGCCGGGCATCTCGGCGACATCGGCGCGGCCATCCAGGACTACATCGAGGCGCAGGGAGAGTACGGCATCCTTCGCGAGTACGTCGGGCACGGGATCGGGCGCAAGATGCACGAGGCGCCGAGCGTGTTCAACTACCGCACCCCTGACCCGGGCGCCGAGGTGAAGCCGGGTCTCGTCCTGGCCATCGAGCCGATGGTGACCTCCGGCGGGGAGGCGACCTTCGTCGAGGACGACGACTGGACCGTGACGACGGTCGATGGCAGCGACGGATCCCACTGGGAGCACAGCGTCGCCGTGCACGACGGGGGCATCTGGGTCCTCACCGCCGCCGACGGCGGGGCAGCAGGTCTCGCACCCTTCGGGATCACTCCCGCTCCGATCTCCTGATCGGCCTCCGCCCGCGCTCGCCCCGCGAGCCCGTGAGGAACCATGTTCCGCATGAGAAACCACGCCAGCACTGGTTTCTCACCTTCTTCCTGGTTTCTCACGTTTCTTCTCTCGGGGGCGGTGGTGGAGGGTGGCGAGGAACTCCCGTTGTGCGGGGCGAACCCGCGGGACGGATGCTGCATCCAGAGCCGCGCGAATCGGCTCCACACGGAATGCGCCGGCGAGATCCCACCGGGCGAACGGATGGCCATGGCGTCGCAGACGATCCTCTCTCCGCTTCTCCCGTTCGAGCATCCGCGCAGCCGTGGCGGGGTCGTCGAGCCTGTACTTCCCCCAGCCATCCGACTCCCCGATCGTCCCGGTGCTCGGGAAATGGAAGTCCACCCGGTCGTCATGTCCTTCGTAGGTGAATCGACGCTGGATCTCCGGAGTCTCGTACCCGCACCATGCGATCACCGCGCGACTCACGCTCTCGCCGGGCGACTCCGAGGCGCCGTCCGCATTCGCCGTCAGCCAGCGAAGCCGCGCAGCGCCGCGTCTGCTCTGCTGGGTCGCAGTGAGACCAACGACTTCGTCCAATGCGAGTGCGCCACCCTGCACACGCGAGATCGCGGTGTCGAGCACCGCGAGGGCCTGCGCCGGCGGCAGCACCCGCAGGAGGTCGACGACGGTGTCGAGCATGCCCGTCGTGCGGATTCCATCGAGACGTACGACCTCCCGCCCATCGGCGCTTGTGTGCACACTGACGTCTCCGAATCGTCGAGAGGCGGTGCGCTCGGTGCTGAACACGTGGATGTCCGCCGTCTCGCCGAAGAGAGGGAGGCCGTGCACGACAGCGGCCGATTCGAGGCACAGAATCTGCTCGGGATGCGCGTCGGCGAAGGCGAGTACGCGAACGTGATATCTCTGCCATGACGCCAGCGCGCCGTATCGCTCCCGCAGCACATAGATCCCTCGACGCACCCGGTGCCACGAGTCATCGACCACGATCCGTCGTGAACGGGCCTCGGCGCTGGTGAGCAGCCGCAGGGGCGAGCGGACGACGGCCCGTTCCTTGATCAGCAGGGGCATGATGTCAGCGTGCGCCAGGGCGTCTTGTTGTCCCAGGTTCTGTGGATGAATCGGTCTCGTCGACGTCGGTGCAGGGCGTTCACGCCTCGTACGGCCGTGGTGGGGGCGAACTGTCTTCACCAGCGGCCGCGAGAAACCAACCTCGCATCGAGAAACCACCGCAACGCTGGTTTCTCGACTCTGGAGTGGTTTCTCGAGCCGTACGCTGTGTCTCGGTCGTAGGGGCCTCACAACCCGGGCATAGGAACATGCGGCAGGATGGATGCTGAGGCGCGCCCGCGCCCGAAGGCGTCAGAGGACCGTGAGAGGCGCGGTCCCTGGAAGATCGGAAGACAATGGCAGCAGCAGCCCAGAGCAAGCCCAACTGGTTCGTGATCGGGGTGTCGGCCGCCGTGGTCGTCGTTCTCGTCGCGATCGGCGGACTCGTCGTGTTCCTCAACAACCAGGCCACCGCGCCGGGCGTCGCGCCGGAGAGCAGCGCGATCGTCGACAGCGAGACCGGTGCGATCTCCTTCGGAGAGGGCGAGACCACCGTCGACACCTACATCGACTTCATGTGCCCCATCTGCGGCCAGTTCGAGGATGCCTATGGTGAGGCGCTGCAGACGGCCGCGGCGAATGACGACATCACGCTGAGGATCCACCCGATCTCGATCCTCAACGCCCAGTCCCAGGGCACCGAGTACTCCTCGCGGGCTGCGAGCGCGATGTACTGCGTGGCGAGCGAGGCGCCGGATTCCGCGCTCGCGTTCATGAACCTCCTGTTCGAGAACCAGCCGGGCGAAGGCACGGCGGGTCTCACCGACGACCAGCTCATCGCCTATGCGGAGGAAGTCGGTGCCGGCGCCGCCGCGGACTGCATCACCGACGGCACCTACAAGGCGTACAGCGAGGACCAGGTCGACAACACCCCGCCGGACCCCACCACGGGCCGCGTGGGCACGCCGACCGTCGCGATCGACGGAGAGCGCATCGACAACGGCGACATTGCCACGCGCTTCGCCGAGATCCTCGGCTGAACAGCGTGACCACGACGAAGGCGCATCCATTTGCCGGATGCGCCTTCGTCGTCTAATATTGATCTTTGGTGCTTTGCGCCTAGTTCGGCGTGTCCGACAGGCGAGCATCCAACCCATCCATCCACCGCAGATCGACCGGTCTGCAGAAGCGTCAGCGAGGCTATGGCTAAGAAAGACGGTGTCATCGAGATCGAGGGCGTCGTGTCCGAGGCGTTGCCCAACGCGATGTTCCGCGTTGAGCTCACCAACGGACACAAGGTTCTGGCAACGATCTCCGGAAAGATGCGGCAGAACTACATCCGCATCATCCCCGAGGACCGCGTGGTCGTGGAGCTCAGCCCCTACGACCTGACCCGCGGCCGCATCGTCTACCGCTACCGCTGATCGGTCGAGAAGTAACGACGGACGCGGCCCCTCGACAGGCTCGAGGTGCTCGGACGTACGAAGACAGCGAACAGGAAACACAATGAAGGTCAACCCCAGCGTCAAGCCCATCTGCGATCACTGCAAGGTGATCCGCCGTCACGGCCGCGTCATGGTGATCTGCAAGAGCAACCCGCGCCACAAGCAGCGCCAGGGCTGAGGCCTCGACGAGGCTCACGCTTCGACAGGCTCACGTGCTCAGCACATCTCACAACTGAATATCTAGAACGGCAGGATCAGACGCTTCGACGGGCTCAGCGAGCCGGCGAAGCCGACACCTCGGGGCGGAGGCCCGGGCACCGATCCTGCTCCACACCTCCACTCATCCCAGGAGAATCGCATGGCACGTCTTGCCGGCGTTGACATCCCGCGCGACAAGCGCGTGGTGATCGCCCTTACCTACATCTACGGCGTCGGCCGTACCCGTTCGGTCGAGATCCTCAAGGCCACCGAGATCGACGAGTCGATCCGCGTGAAGGACCTCTCGGACGAGCAGCTCGTCGCACTCCGCGACTACATCGAAGGCAACTACAAGGTGGAGGGTGACCTGCGCCGCGAGGTCGCCGCAGACATCCGCCGCAAGGTCGAGATCGGCTCCTACGAAGGCCTCCGCCACCGTCGTGGCCTTCCGGTCCGCGGTCAGCGCACCAAGACCAACGCCCGTACCCGCAAGGGCCCGAAGCGCACCGTCGCCGGCAAGAAGAAGGCCCGCTAAGCAGCGGCCAGGGAATAGGAGAAGACTTTCATGGCTGCACCCAAGGCCGCCGCGCGCAAGCCGCGCCGCAAGGAGAAGAAGAACATCGCGCTGGGCCAGGCCCACATCAAGTCGACGTTCAACAACACGATCGTTTCCATCACCGACCCGTCCGGCGCTGTCATCAGCTGGGCATCCTCCGGTGGCGTGGGCTTCAAGGGCTCGCGCAAGTCGACCCCGTACGCGGCCGGCATGGCCGCGGAGTCGGCTGCACGCCAGGCTCAGGAGCACGGTGTCAAGAAGGTGGACGTCTTCGTGAAGGGTCCGGGCTCCGGACGCGAGACCGCGATCCGTTCGCTGCAGGCCGCCGGCCTCGAGGTCGGACAGATCCAGGACGTGACGCCGCAGGCTCACAACGGCTGCCGTCCGCCGAAGCGCCGCCGCGTCTGATCTCGTTCAGCCCGGTCCGCCGCTCTCCGCCGGCCTCAGGATGCATCCTGGGGCCTGGAGCGGCGGGCCGGGCGACGCAGGTTTCCACAACTCAACACCTCACCCACCACATGTCATATAGCGGGCATGTGATCGAAAGGAACACACAGTGCTCATCGCACAGCGTCCCACACTGACCGAGGAAAAGATCGTCGAGAACCGGAGCCGGTTCATCGTCGAGCCGCTTGAGCCCGGCTTCGGCTACACCATCGGCAACGCGCTGCGTCGCAGCCTGCTCTCGTCGATCCCCGGCGCTGCTGTCACCAGCATCCGCATCGACGGCGTGCTGCACGAGTTCAGCACCATCCCCGGCGTGAAGGAGGATGTCACCGAGATCATCCTCAACATCAAGCAGCTCGTCGTCTCGAGCGAGCGCGACGAGCCCATCACGGCGTACCTGCGCAAGACCGGCGCCGGTGAGGTCACCGCCGCTGACATCTCCGCGCCCGCCGGTGTCGAGGTGCACAACCCCGAGCTCGTCATCGCGACCCTCAACGACACCGCGAAGTTCGAGCTGGAGCTGACCATCGAGCGCGGTCGCGGCTACGTCTCGGCGACGCAGAACCGCAACGAGTACGCCGAGGCCGGTCAGATCCCGATCGACTCGATCTACTCGCCCGTCCTGAAGGTCAGCTACCGCGTCGAGGCGACGCGTGCCGGTGAGCGCACCGACTTCGACAAGCTCGTCCTTGACGTCGAGACGAAGTCCGCGATCAGCCCGCGCGACGCCGTGGCTTCGGCGGCCAAGACCCTGACCGAGCTGTTCGGCCTCGCCCGCGAGCTGAACGTCGAGGCCGAGGGCATCGAGATCGGCCCGGCGCCGGTGGAGGCTGTGAACTCCAGCGAGCTGTCCATGCCGATCGAGGACCTCGACCTGTCGGTCCGTTCGTACAACTGCCTCAAGCGCGAGGGCATCAACACGGTGTCCGAGCTCGTGGCACTGTCCGAGACGCAGCTCATGAACATCCGCAACTTCGGCCAGAAGTCGGTCGACGAGGTGCGCGACAAGCTCATCTCGCTCGGTCTGTCGCTCAAGGATTCGGTGCCCGGTTTCGACGGCGCCCACTTCTACGGCGGCAGCGAAGACGAGTCCTTCTGACCTTCCCGAAATTCTGACCAAGAGGTAGACGATTATGCCCAAGCCCACCAAGGGTCCCCGCCTCGGAGGCGGCCCCGCCCACGAGCGCCTGCTGCTTGCCAACCTGGCTGCCGCGCTGTTCACCCACAAGTCGATCAAGACGACCGAGACCAAGGCCAAGCGCCTTCGTCCGCTCGCCGAGCGCCTGATCACCTTCGCCAAGCGCGGAGACCTGCACGCACGCCGCCGCGTGCTGTCGGTCATCGGTGACAAGGAAGTCGTGCACGTCCTGTTCGCCGAGATCGCCCCGCTCGTCGCGGAGCGCGAGGGCGGCTATACGCGCATCACCAAGGTCGGCAACCGCAAGGGCGACAACGCCCCGATGGCCGTGATCGAGCTCGTCCTCGAGCCCGTCACCCCGAAGAAGAAGGCCGCCAAGGCCGCTCCGAAGACCGAGAAGGTCGTCGAGGAGGCTCCCGCAGAGGAGGCTCCCGCGGAAGAGGTCGTCGAGGAGGCCGCTGAGGCTCCCGTCGAGGAGACCGCTGCCGAGGAGACCGCCGAGGCTCCGGCTGAGGAGAAGTCCGCGTAAGCATCCGCTTCACGAAGGAGCCCGTCATCCCCAGGGATGGCGGGCTCCTTCGTCGTCGCCGCGAGTGTCGTCGACGCCGGGGCGTGACGAGTGCTCCTGTCCCACGGGAGTAAGGTGGGAAGGTGATTGACACCCCGATACATCGTGGCCCCCGGGCGATCGTCACCTTCATCCTCATCGGACTCACCGCAGGCATCCTCTCCGGCCTCTTCGGGGTCGGAGGAGGAACGGTGATCGTCCCGCTGCTCGTGCTCCTCCTGCACTTCGACCAGCGCATCGCAGCGGGTACGTCCCTCGCCGCGATCGTCCCCACGGCCAGCGTCGGCGTGATCTCCTACGCCATGACCGGCTCCGTCGCCTGGATCCCCGCGCTCATCCTCGCGGCGGGCGCCGTGGTCGGTGCGCAGATCGGCACGCGCTTGCTGCCGAAGATCTCCCAGACCACGCTGCGCTGGTGCTTCGTCGGCTTCCTCGTCGTGGTCATCGTGAGCCTGTTCCTCGTCGTTCCCTCCAGGGATGCCGAGTTCGCCCTCTCCTGGATCTCCGGTGTCGCGCTCGTGCTGGTCGGTATCGGGACGGGCGTGCTCGCCGGTCTCATCGGTGTCGGCGGCGGCGTGATCGTGGTGCCCGTGCTCATGCTCGCCTTCGGCACGAGCGACCTCGAGGCCAAGGGCACCTCTCTGCTGATGATGATCCCGACGGCGATCTCCGGAACGATCGGGAACCTCCGCAACCGCAACGTCGATCTGCTCGGAGCGGCCCTCATCGGCGTCTCGGCGTGTACGACGACGGCTCTGGGCGCCTGGCTCGCCACCCTCATCGATCCGTTCCTCGGCAACATGCTCTTCGCGGCATATCTCGTCGCGATCGCGGTCCAGATGGCGATCAAGGCCATCCGGGGCCGCAAGCGCTGAGTGCACAGACCCGGTCGGTAGACTCAGGGGGTGCCTGTGAACACCGAACTCGTCGGCCGGGAGTTCCCCCCGACCGCTCCTTACCTCGTCGGTCGTGAGAAGGTGCGTGAGTTCGCGCGCGCCGTCTTCGCCGATGCGCCGCTGCACACGGATGTGGATGCTGCGCGCGCGCTCGGCTACGCGGATGTCGTCGCCCCGCCCACCTTCGCGATGGTCATCCAGGATCAGACGCTGCAGCAGCTGCTCGCAGAGCCGGGATCCGGCATCGTCCTGGCGCGCACCATCCACGCCGAGCAGCGCTTCGCATACAGCCGCCCGATCGTAGCCGGTGACGAGCTCACCGGAAGGCTGACGGTCACGGGCATCCGCACCGTCGGCGGCAACGCGATGATCACCAGCGCAGCCGAGATCACCGACGCGAGCGGTGAGCATGTCGTGACCGCGACCAGCGTGCTGCTGGTCGGAGAGGGGGAGTGACCATGGGCTTCGCCGTCGGAGACGTGCTCGCCGAGCGCACCGTTCACCTCACCCGTGAATCGCTGGTCCGCTACGCCGGCGCGTCGGGCGATTTCAATCCGATCCACTACCGCGACGACGTGGCGGCCGAGGTCGGCCTGCCAGGCGTGCTCGCGCACGGCATGCTCACGATGGGCATCGCTTCGTCTGTCGTCGTCGCCGCTCTCGGCGATGCCGCAGCGGTCACCGAGTACGGGGTGCGCTTCACCCGACCCGTCGTCGTGGATCCGCAGAACGGTGCAGACGTCTCCATCACCGCGACGGTCGGCGCCGTGGACGAGAACGGCACGCGCATCGACCTCACGGTGAAGAGCGGCGACACCACCGTGCTGGGCAAGGCGCAGCTGCGTCTCGCGCCGTGACAGCCGTGACGGAGATCACCCCGATCCCGCTCTCGCAGCTCACGACGCTGCGCACGGGTGCGGCGCCGGAGCGAATGCTCGAAGCACGTTCGACCGAGGACCTGGTCGTGGCGCTCCGTGAGACCTGGGCGACGGGCGAGGAGTGGTTCGTCCTCGGCGGCGGCTCCAATCTCTTCGTCGGCGACGAGGCGTTCGAGGGCACGGTGATCCGGATCCTGACCCGGGGCATCGAACGTCTGCCGTCCCCTCACCCCGGGCGCGCCCGCGTGCGTGTGCAGGCGGGACACGACTGGGATGACCTGGTGGCGTACACCGTCGAGCACGGCCTCGCCGGGATCGAGGCGATGAGCGGCATCCCCGGCACCGTCGGTGCGGCGCCGGTGCAGAACATCGGCGCCTACGGCCAGGAGATCCAGGAGACGCTCGTCGAGGTCGACCTCATCGATGAGGACTCCGGCGAGGTGTCCACGGTTCCGGCATCCGAGCTCGGTCTGGGCTTTCGCACCTCGGTGTTCAAGCAGCATTACGGCGGTGTCGCGCAGCGGCGCGCGGTGATCCTTACCGTCACCCTCGATCTCGCGGACGTGGGCGAGGCAGGCCGTGTCGTGCGCGGCGAGCAGTTGCGCAGGGCGTTGCGTCTCGAGGGCGACGCGCCTGTTCCGCTCGCACAGCTGCGCGAGCAGATCCTCGCGACGCGCGCGGCGAAGGGGATGCTGCTGAACCCCGACGATCCGGACACCGCGAGCGCGGGGTCGTTCTTCCAGAACGCGATCGTGCCGGAGTCGTTCGCGCTCACGCTTCCGCCCGAGTGCCCACGGTGGCCCGTCGCCCCGGATCTGGATGCCGTCACGGTGATCCCGCTCGGCGCGTTCGACGGACAGGTGCCCCCGATCGCCACCGAGCGGGCGGACGTCAAGGTGAGCGCCGCATGGCTGATCGAGCACGCGGGCATCACCAAGGGCTTCCGGCTGCCCCGGTCGCGCGCCGGCGTCTCGACCAAGCACGCACTCGCCCTGACGAACAGGGGGGATGCGACCGCCGCAGAGCTCGCGCAGCTCGCCCGGTACATCCAGCAGCGTGTGCACGCCGAGTTCGGGCTTGTGCTGCAACCGGAGCCCGTGCTCGTCGGCGTCGAGCTCTGACGCGCTGGCGGCCGCTGGCGTAGGGTGAGCGGCATGAGCGGACTCGTGCCCTACCTCTTCTTCCCCGGCAATGCGGCGGAAGCGCTGCACTACTACCGCGGCGTCTTCGGCGGCGAGGTCACGCTGTTCACCTACGCGCAGTTCAGCCGTGTCGACGGCCCGGACGATGCGGTCGCCCACGGCGGTCTCTCCGGGCCGGTCGAGATCTTCGCGGCGGATGCCGGGGGCGACGAGGACGCCGTCCACATCGTCGGTGCGAGCTTCTCGCTGCTCGGCACCGCCGATGCCGCGACGCTGACCCGGTGGTTCGACACGCTCTCCGACGGAGGCCGCGTCGTCGATCCGCTGCAGAAGCGGCCGTGGGGCGACTACGACGGACAGGTGGTGGACCGCTACGGCATCCGCTGGTTGATCGGTTTCGAGGACTGACCGGCCTCTCTCGCCCGCTCCCTCTCGTCCCCGCGCCCCCTCGCTTCATCTCGTACGAGACCTCTCCATGGCGACGAAACCTCCCGTCACCCGCGCGGGCAAGGGGAGGTTTCGTCGGCAATGAGAGGTATCGAGAGGGCGGTGCCACCCTTCTCAGGCGAAGAGGCGCTGCAGGCGCTGGATGCCCTCGAGCAGCTGGTCGTCGCCTAGGGCGTACGACAGGCGAAGATATCCGGACGGGCCGAAGGCCTCACCGGGGACGACGGCGACCTCGGCCTGATCGAGGATCAGGTCGGCGAGCTCGAGGCTCGTCGTGGGCGTGACGCCGCCCCACGTGCGGTTCAGCAGACCCTGCACGTCGGGGTAGACGTAGAACGCGCCCAGCGGATTGGGCACGGTGACGCCTTCGATCTTGGAGAGCTCGGCGACGATGAGCTGACGGCGCCGGTCGAACGCCTCGCGCATCTGCTCCGCCTCGGTCTGCGGGCCGTTGAGGGCGGCGATGGCGGCCCTCTGTGCGACGTTGTTCACGTTGCTCGACAGGTGCGACTGCAGGTTGCCCGCGACCTTGATGGCGTCGGCGGGGCCGACCATCCAGCCCACGCGCCATCCGGTCATGGCGTAGGTCTTGGCCACGCCGTTGACGAGGATGGTCTGGTTCGCGGCCTCGGGGACGGCCTCGACGATCGAGAGCGCCTTCGTGCCCTCGTAGGTGAGGTTCTGGTAGATCTCGTCGGAGATGATCCAGATGCCGTGCTCGACGGCCCACTCGCCGATGGCCTTGGTCTCCTCGGCCGTGTACACCGAGCCGGTGGGGTTCGAGGGGGAGACGAAGACGATGGCCGTGGTGCGCTCGGTGCGCGCCGCCTCGAGCTGCTCGACGGTGACCTTGTACTCCTGGTCGGCGCCGGCGAAGACCTCCACGGGGATGCCGTCGGCGAGCCGGATGGCCTCGGGGTACGTGGTCCAGTACGGCGCCGGCAGCAGGACCTCGTCGCCGGGGTTCACCACGGCCTGGAACGCCTGGTAGACCGCCTGCTTGCCACCGTTGGTCACGATGACCTGGTTCGGGGAGATCTCGAGCCCGGAGTCCCGGAGGGTCTTCGCGGCGATGGCCTCGCGAAGAGCGGGCAGGCCGGCGGCGGGCGTGTAGCGGTAGCTCGCCGGGTCGGCGAGTGCGGCGGCCGCCGCCTCCACGATGAAGGGCGGCGTCGCGAAATCGGGCTCTCCGGCGGCATAGGAGATGATCGGCTTGCCCTCGGCCTTCAGCGCCTTGGCCTTCGCGTCGACCTTGAGGGTCGCCGACTCGGCGATGGCGGACAGCTTGCGGGAGAGAGGAGCGCGTTCGGTCACGAGACAAATGCTACTCGGCGCCGCAACCGGCCGTGTGCGCGCTCTGTCAGGCGCCGTAGGAGGACGGCAGGGCGCAGTAGTCCGCGTAGCGCAGCGTGGGCTGTGCGGGGTCGCTCATATCGACGAGAGTGGATGCCGCGGAGTGCGGTGCCTCGTCGCCGGCGAGCTGCCAGACGCTGAAGTGCCACATCCCGCGGACGGCGGGCGACAGCAGCCCCGCAGGGCCGGAGAGCACCAGCACCCGCTCGCGGGAGCGATCCGAGCGGAACGGAATAGCGATCCGCTCGCGCAGCGCGGTCTCGTCGGACTCGTCGACGTGCGTCCGCTCGACGACGACTCCGGCCCGGCGGAGAGCGTCTGCGATCCCGTCGCCGGCGGCGCGCGAGCGCTCGGCATCCGCACCCGCCACGGCGAGGATGCGCACACCCTTCGGGTAGTGCTGCAGGAACTGCCCGGAAATCCCGTCCCAGAATTCGGCCATGCCCTCAGCGTATGCCCGGTTCACGGGCCGAGGGTCGCCAGAGCGAAGAGGAGCGAGAGCGCCGTCAGCAGCGGTGGAAGCACGAAGCACGCGGCGACGAGCGCGAGGGCGACGATGCTGACCGCCAGGGGCAGGCGCCTCGGCATCCGGTCGACGGGTTCGTGCGGCGGGAGCGTGGCGACGAGCAGCAACGCGGTCATGGCGGTGAAGGGGAGGACCGGCAGAGCGTCGACGGCCGCCGCCTGCCAGCCGGGGAGACCGCGTGCGCCGTCGCTGAGGAACGCGGCGTTCCTCAGCGCGAAGGTCACGAGCGCGAGGAGGGCTGTCGCTCCTGACCCGCCGCCGAGGATGAGCGAGGCGATGCGGCGCGCACGGATCGACGCGGGAGACGCGGGAGCGGGATTCGACATGCCGCGACGGTAGTCGCGCACGGCATCCGTCGGTCCGGGTTATCCACAGGGGCGGGGCCCCGCCGACGTACGGCAGGGCCCCGCTGCGTGCGCCGCTCACACGGTCTCGACGAGGAACCTCGTGTAGGCCGGCAGGGTGAGGAAGGCCGGGAACTCCGTCCCGAGCGCGACCTCGCGGAAGACTTCCGCGGCGTCGTCGAACCGGTCGCCTTCGGTGCGGGATGCCTCGGTGAGGACGTCGGCGATGAGGCCCTCGACGTAGTCGGGGGTGATCGGCGTGCCGTCCTCCGTGCTGCGGTCCTGATGGATCCACTGCCAGACCTGCGAGCGGCTGATCTCGGCCGTCGCGGCGTCCTCCATGAGGTTGTCGATGGCCACCGCGCCCAGGCCCCGCAGCCACGCCTCGATGTAGCGGATGGCGACCGAGACGTTGTCGCGTACGCCCTGCCCCGTGATGGGGCGACCGATGTGCAGGTCGAGCAGGTCGGATGCCTTCACCTCGACGTCGTCGCGCTGCCGGTCGAGCTGGCTCGGCCGATCGCCGAGCACCTCGTCGAACTCGGCCTGGGCGGTCGGGATGAGATCGGGGTGAGCCACCCACGTCCCGTCGAAGCCGTCGCCGGCTTCGCGGCGCTTGTCGGCGGACACCTTCTCGATGGCGCGCCGGGTGACCTCTGGGTCGCGGCGGTTGGGGATGAAGGCGCTCATGCCGCCGATCGCGAAGGCCCCTCGCTTGTGACAGGTCTTCACGAGCAGCTCGGTGTAGGCCCGCATGAACGGGACGGTCATCGTCACCTCGCTGCGATCCGGCAGGACGAAGCGGGCGCCGCGGCCGCGGTAGTTCTTGATGATCGAGAAGATGTAGTCCCACCGTCCGGCGTTCAGCCCGGCGCAGTGCTCGCGCAGCTCGTACAGGATCTCCTCCATCTCGAACGCTGCCGGCAGCGTCTCGATGAGGACGGTCGCGCGTATGGTGCCGTGGGGGATCCCGATGTACTCCTCGCTGAAGGTGAACACGTCGTCCCAGAGCTTCGCCTCCTCGCTGGACTCCAGCTTGGCGATGTAGAAGTAGGGACCGCGACCCGCCTCGATGAGCGCCTGTGCGTTGTGCAGGAAGTACAGGCCGAAGTCGACGAGGGAGCCGGATGCCGCCATCCTCCGCCCTGTGCGGTCGGTGAACTCCAGATGCTTCTCGACGAGGTGCCAGCCGCGCGGGCGCATCACGATCGTCGGGGTGCGCTCGGCGGTGACACGATACTCCTTGCCCTCGGGGGAGGTGAAGGAGAGCTCACCGCGGATCGCATCGCGCAGCGAGAGCTGACCGCCGATGACGTTCGCCCAGGTGGGGCTCGTGGCATCCTCCTGGTCGGCGAGCCAGACGCGTGCGCCCGAGTTCAGCGCGTTGATCGTCATCTTGGGATCCGTCGGTCCGGTGATCTCGACTCTGCGGTCCTCGAGGCCAGGACCCGCGCCGGCCACGCGCCAGTCGGTGTCGTCGCGGATGTGGGCGGTGTCGTCGCGGAACCGCGGGTCGTGGCCGTTGCCGATCTCGAACCGGCGGCGCATGCGGTCGGCGAGCCGGTCATGGCGGCGGGAGGCGAAGCGGTGGTGCAGCTCCGCGAGGAACGCCAGCGCCTCGGGCGTGAGGATCTCGGCGTAGCGGTCGCGCATGGGGCCCGCGATCTCGATCGTCGGCCCCTGCTGGGTGGGGGTGAGTGTCGTCATGATGCATCCTTTGCTAGGCACCGAGGACGCGGGGTCCCGGTGAGGAGAAGGTCAGTGGAACTGGGCGGCCTCGGTGGAGCCGGCCAGGGCGAGGGTCGCGCTGTCGGGGTTGAGCGCGGTCGAGATGACGTCGAAGTAGCCGGTGCCCGCTTCGCGCTGGTGCTTGGTGGCGGTGTATCCGGATGCCTCGGCGGCGAACTCGGCCTCCTGCAGGTCGACGTACGCGCTCATGGCGCGCTCGGCGTACCCGCGGGCGAGGTCGAACATGGAGTGGTTGAGGGCATGGAAGCCGGCCAGCGTGATGAACTGGAAGGCGTAGCCCAGTTCCGCCAGCTCCTGCTGGAACGTCGCGATCTCGGCATCCGACAGGTGCCGACGCCAGTTGAAGCTCGGCGAGCAGTTGTACGCGAGCATCTTTCCGGGGAACTGCGCGTGGATCGCGGCGGCGAACTCGCGCGCCAGCGCGATGTCCGGCTCCCCGGTCTCGACCCAGAGCAGATCGGCGTACGGCGCGAAGGCGAGTCCTCGGCTGATGACCGAGTCGATGCCGGGGCGGATGCGGTAGAAGCCCTCGCTGGTGCGCTCGCCGGTGGTGAAGCGCTGGTCGCGCTCGTCGACATCGCTGGTGAGCAGGTCGGCGGCGAGGGCGTCGGTGCGGGCGATGATCACGGTAGGCACGTCGGCGACATCGGCGGCGAGGCGCGCGGCGTTGAGGGTGCGGATGTGCTGCTGGGTGGGCACGAGCACCTTGCCGCCGAGATGACCGCACTTCTTCTCGCTGGCCAGCTGGTCCTCCCAGTGGATGCCCGCAGCACCGGCCTGGATGAGCGACTGCGCCAGCTCGTAGGCGTTCAGCGGTCCGCCGAAGCCGGCCTCGGCATCCGCGACGATCGGAGCGAGCCAGTCCTGCGTGATCTCGCCCTCGGCGTGCTCGAGCTGATCCTGGCGGATCAGTGCGTTGTTGATGCGGCGCACCACCGACGGCACCGAGTTCGCGGGGTACAGCGACTGATCGGGGTAGGTCTGGCCGGCGAGGTTGCCGTCGGCGGCGACCTGCCAGCCGGAGAGGTAGATGGCCTTGAGCCCGGCGCGGACCTGCTGCACGGCCTGGCCTCCGGTGTAGGCGCCGAGCGCCCTGACGTAGTCCTCGGTGTGCAGGAGGTTCCAGAGGTTCTCCGCACCGCGGCGGGCGAGGGTGGACTCCTCGCGCACCGAGCCTCGGATGCGGATGACGTCTTCGGCCGAGTAGGTGCGCTCGACGCCGTCCCAGCGCGGGTCGGTGTCCCAGCTCTCCTGCAGCTCGGCGGCGGTCTGGACCTGGTCTCCGGCGCGGAGCCCGGCGGGGCGGTTGCGGGTGTTCGTCATGGCGTCTCCTGTGTGGTTCGCTGAGCCTGTCGAAGCGCTCATCGGGCTTGTCGTCCACTCTGCGTGAAGTTCTCGACTCCTCCTGGCTGTTCAGGCTGTGAAGATCGGTGAAAATTCTGTTTCTGTGACAGAATCGGCCCCATGGACATGCACGGCGCGAGCGAAGATGCGGACTCCCTGACGATCGGACGACGCATCAGGCAGCTGAGGACGGCCAAGGGGATGACGTTGGAGGCGCTCGCCGCAGCGGTCGACCGCGCCCCGAGCCAGCTCTCCATGATCGAGACCGGGAAGCGGGAGCCCAAGCTGACCCAGCTACAGGCGATCGCTCGCGCACTAGGCACCACGATCGACGCCCTCATGGCGGGCGAGCCCCTCGATGAGCGCAGCGCCCTGGAGGTCGCCCTCGAGCGCGCGATGAAGAGCCAGATCTTCCAGGCTCTCGGCATCGCGCCGTTCCGGATCGCGAAGAGCGTGCCCAGCGATGCCCTCGCGGCACTGCTCGCACTGCACGGCGAGATCGAACGGCTCGGCGACGAGCGTGCGGCGACACCCGAGGAGGCGAGGCGGGCCAACGTCGAGCTGCGCCACCTCATGCGCCGCCAGGACAACCACTTCGAGGATCTCGAGCGGCAGGCATCCGACATCCTCGATGCCGTCGGGCATCCCGGTGGCCCGCTCACCCAGCGGACGGCGTCCGAGATCGCCGCCCATCTCGGGTTCACCCTGCATTACGCGCCCGACCTCCCGCAGACCACCCGCAGCGTGGCCGATCTCGCCCACGGCAGGCTCTACCTCTCCAGCAGCGTCCCGGCCAAGGGGGATGCCCGCACCGCCGTGCTCCAGGCGTTGTCCAGCCGGATCCTCGGTCACGCCGAGCCGCGCAGCTATGCGGAGTTCCTCCGCCAGCGCGTCGAGACCAACTACCTCACCGGCGCCCTGCTCATCCCGCAGGATCACGTCGTCCCCGCGCTGGTGGACGCCAAGCGGCGCAGGGCCATCTCGATCGAGGACCTCAGGGACGCCTATTCGGTGTCGTACGAGACGGCCGCCCATCGCTTCACGAACCTCGCGACGAGGCACCTCGACATCCCCGTGCACTTCCTGAAGGTGCACGAGTCCGGCACGATCACGAAGGCCTACGAGAACGACGACGTGAACTTCCCCACCGATCGCCTCGGTGCGATCGAGGGGCAGCTGTGCTGCCGGCGCTGGACGAGCAGGGTGGTCTTCGACGAGGAGGACCGGTTCAACCCGTACTACCAGTACACGGACACCGGGAACGGCACGTACTGGTGCACCGCGAGGGTGGAGTCCTCCAGCGAGGGGCTGCATTCGGTGAGCGTCGGCGTGCGCTTCGACGACACCCGGTGGTTCGTGGGCAGGGACACCCCGAACCGCGGCGTGTCCAAGCACTCCGTCGAGGTGTGCTGCCGGAGGGCCCCCGCGGAGCTCGAAGAGCGCTGGCGGGAGAACTCATGGCCGAACGTGAAGACGCCGCGGACGCTCCTGGCGACCCTGCCGACCGGGGCGTTCCCCGGGGTGGACACCACTGACGTCTACGAGTTCCTCGAGGCGCACGCGCCGCGATGAGCGCAAGGCTCGCCCTCGGTCAGCGCCCGACCGTCTGCAGCGCGGCCCACAGCTCGGCGCGCGCGGGGAAGGCGGACAGGTCGGTGCCGAGCAGCGCGGATGCCTGTGCGATCCGCGTCCTGAGGGTGTGCCGGTGGATGCCCAGTGCTGTCGCCCCCTGCTCGATGCGCGCGTCGTGCTCTAGCCAGACTCGCAGGGTCCGTTCCAGGTCGGGGTGGTCCTGCAGCGGCGCGAGGCGCGAGGCGGCGATGAGCCTGGCGTCGTCCGTCGCCAGGGCGCTGAGGATGCTCGAGGCGACCGCGTCGACGTAGCGCACCGCCCCCTGGCCGCCGTGCCGCCTGGCCGAGAGCGCCTGCGCGTGGGCGCGGGCGAAGTCGGAGTATCCGTGGGGGTCGGAGACGCCGAGGGCGATCGCGAAGCGCGCGGCGAGGTCGTCGAGCGCATCGGCATCCGCCTCCGATACGCAGATCACGAGGCCGTCCGCCCCCTCTGCGACGAAGGCCGCCGTGCCGTGGTCGCCCCTGCGGCGCTCCCACCAGCGTTCGATCGCGGATGCCGGAGCGCTCGCGTCGGCGACGGCGACGATCATCGGTGCGTGCGGCAGAGAGCCGAGCACGCGCCTGCCGAGCGTCGGATCGTCCAGCAGGAGCGATTCGAGGACCTGGCCGCGCAGGCGCGCCTGCGCGCGGGCGAGCTGCTCGCTCTGCTCGAGCGCCAGTCCTGCCATGGCGATCACCGATGTCACCACCGCGCGTGCCTCCGGGTCCAGTGCGGCCGTGCCGATGGCGATCACACCGCGCAGTCTGCCGCTTCGCCCGAGGGTGAACAGGGTGAACGAGTCCGACCCGAGGGTGAGGGATTGCCCTGCCTGCCCTCCGCGGGTGATGAGATCCACCGCCCGGGCGGAGAGCTCGCCCAGCTCGGCCTGGGTCAGCGCCTGCGCGGGAGACTCGTGGACGAGGGCACCCGAGGCGTCGAACCGCCCGACCCAGTGGCCGAGCCGACGGGAGAGCTCGGTGAGCGTCTCCTCCAGGCCCCTCGGGCGCAGGGCCGCGACGGCGAGGGCGCGCTGCGTGTCCAGCGCCCACGTCCTCCTGGCGTACGCCTGCGCCGCGATCGCCTCCGAATGAGCGCGCGCGACGGCGATGAACGGCGTGTCGTACGGCACGGCGAACAGTGGCATCCCCGCTTCGGCGCACGCGTCGACGAGCTCATCGGGGATGCCTGCGCGATGCACCTCGGTGCCGAAGCCGAGACCGAGCACGCCGCGTTCGCTCAATCGCGCCACGTAGGCGGTGATGCCCGCCTCATCCCCGTCGGCGAACTGGGTGCCCGTGGTGAGCAGGGCGAGCTCGTCGGCGAGGAAGGGCGTCGGATCGGCGAGGTCGGAGGAGTGCACCCAGCGCAGCGGGCGGTCGAGGGCGTCTCGGCGGAGCGCGTCCTCCGCCGAGACGAGGCGCAGGCCGAGGTCGGTGCGCCGCAGCAGCGAACGGAGCGTGGGCTCGGTCACGGACACTCCTTATACGAATCGGCGAGAGATTCGTCAAGATTATACGAGGCGGCGAGTGCGGCCGCGGTGCGGCTCGGCTTACGCTCCCGGCATGGCACTTCTCGACGACACGACGACAGCACCCCTCGGCGGACCCTCCCTCCCTCAGGAGCGACGCCTGGTCACAGAGCTGCCCGGCCCGCGTTCGCGGGAGGTGCTGGCGCGCAAGGCCGCAGCGGTGCCGGCCGGCGTCGGCCACACCGTCCCTGTCGCGGCCGTCGCCGCAGGCGGGGGAGTCGTCGTGGACGCGGACGGGAACTCGCTCATCGATCTCGGAAGCGGCATCGCCGTCACGACGGTCGGCAACGCGCATCCGAAGATCGCCGCTGCGGTGGCCGCGCAGGTCGCGCAGTTCACGCACACCTGCTTCATGATCTCGCCCTACGAGTCGTACATCGCCGTCGCCGAAGCGCTCAACCGGCTCACTCCAGGCGGCTTCGCGAAGAAGAGCGCGCTGTTCAACTCCGGCGCGGAAGCGGTCGAGAACGCGATCAAGATCGCACGCAAGCACACCGGGCGTCAGGCGGTCGTGGCCTTCGACCACGGCTACCACGGCCGCACCAACCTCACCATGGCGCTGACGGCGAAGTCGATGCCCTACAAGAGCGGCTTCGGTCCCTTCGCCCCCGAGGTCTACCGGGCCCCGATGTCGTACCCCTTCCGCGACGGGTTGACCGGCGCAGAGGCGGCGTCGCGGGCGCTGCTGCAGATCGAGAAGCAGATCGGCGCCGACAACCTCGCCGCGATCATCATCGAGCCCATCCAGGGCGAGGGCGGCTTCATCGTCCCCGCAGACGGCTTCCTGCCCGCCCTTCAGGAATGGTGCCGCACCAACGGCGTCGTCTTCATCGCCGACGAGGTGCAGACCGGCTTCGCCCGGACCGGGCGCATGTTCGCCAGCGAGATCTTCGGCATCGAGCCCGATCTCATCACCACGGCCAAGGGCATCGCCGGCGGGCTGCCGCTCGCCGCCGTCACAGGGCGTGCGGAGATCATGGATGCGTCGCACGCCGGTGGCCTCGGCGGCACCTACGGCGGCAACCCCATCGCGTGCGCGGCGGCGCTCGCCGCGATCGACGTCTTCGAGAACGACGGCGTGATCGAGCGCGCGCGGGAGATCGGCGACATCCTCACGTCTCGGATGTCCGCCATCGCGCAGTCCGACGCCCGCCTCGGCGAGGTCCGCGGTCACGGCGCGATGATCGCCGTCGAGTTCGTCGACCCCGGCACGAAGGCACCCGATGCGGCATTGACCGCGGCGGTGGCGAAGGCCGCCATCGCGCAGGGCGTGATCGTGCTCACCTGCGGTACCTACGGGAACGTGATCCGCTTCCTGCCCCCGCTCTCGATCGGCGACGAGCTGCTGAACGAAGGGCTCGACATCCTCGCGGCGGCCATCGCCGCGCATTGAACGTCCGGTCGCGGTCTTGATCGGGGGATTTCAGACCGCGGCCGGCGCTGACACCGCATCGCACAGCACTCACAACGAAGGAGCAGCACATGGCGGAGATCTCACGCGACGTCGTGATCATCGGCGCGGGAGCGGCAGGCCTCACGGCGGCCAACGATCTGCGGAAGGCGGGTCTCTCGGTCGTCGTCCTGGAGGCGAGGGACCGCGTCGGAGGGCGCCTGTGGACGGATCGCATCGACGGCGCGATGCTCGAGATCGGCGGGCAGTGGGTCTCGCCCGATCAGGACGCGCTCATCGAGACCGTCGCAGAACTCGGTCTGGAGACCTACAGCCGGTACCGTGAGGGCGACAGCGTCTACGTCGGGCCGGACGGCCAGGCGCACCGCTTCACAGGCGAGATGTTCCCCGTATCGGCGGACACGGAGCAGGCCATCGCCGAGATCACCGAGCGCCTCGACGCGATGGTCGCGGAGATCGACCCCGACCGTCCGTGGGAGCATCCGAACGCCGAGGAGTGGGACAGGATCTCCTGGGACGCCTGGCTGCGCGCGCAGACCGACGACGACGAAGCCGTGCGCAACCTCGCCTTCGCCACCGGCTCGGCGATGCTGACCAAGCCGACGCACACCTTCTCGCTGCTCCAGTCGCTGCTGATGGCGGCATCGGCCGGCTCGTACTCCCACCTCGTCGACGCGGACTTCATCCTCGACAAGCGGGTCGTCGGCGGGCTCCAGCAGGTCCCCCTGCTGCTCGCCGAGCGCCTGGGCGACGACGTGCTGCTGAACCAGCCGGTGCGCTCCCTGGAGTGGGGCGGGAACGGCGTCGTGGCCACCACCGAGGAGCACACGGTCCGCGCCCGCTTCGCGATCCTCGCGCATGCTCCGGTGCTCTACAGCCGCATCTCCTTCGTGCCGCCGCTGCCGCGCCGGCAGCACCAGCTGCATCAGCACCTCTCGATGGGCTTCGTGATCAAGGTGCACGCCGTCTACGACCGCCCGTTCTGGCGGGAGCAGGGCCTGAGCGGCACCGCCTTCAGCCCGTACGAGCTCTCGCACGAGGCGTACGACAACACCAACCACGGCGATGACCGCGGCACCCTGGTCGGCTTCGTCTCCGATCAGAACGCGGACGATCTGTTCACTCTCCCCGCCGAGGAGCGCAAGGCGCGCATCCTGGAATCGCTCTCGCACTACTACGGGCCGGAGGCCAAGAACCCGATCGTCTACTACGAGAGCGACTGGGGCAGCGAGGAGTGGACGCGCGGGGCATACGCCGCGAGCTTCGACATGGGCGGTCTGCACCGCTACGGCGCGGACCTCCGCGCAGCGGTCGGCCCGATCCACTTCGCCTGCAGCGACATGGCAGGCGCGGGATACCAGCACGTGGACGGTGCGATCCGGATGGGCCGTCTCGCCGCCGCGAACATCGTGGAAGCGAGCAGGTCGTGACGGGCGCGATCGTCGTCGGGTACACCGCGACGGATGCCGGAGCCGACGCCGCAGCGCTGGGAGCCAGGCTCGCCAGGAGCCTTGACGCCAGGCTGCACCTCGTCATCGTGATGCCCTCCGAGGGGACGCGCAGCGCGGCCGTCCCGCCGGAGCGCGCCTATGAGGACGTCATCCGCGGTCAGGGCAAGGCATGGCTCGCCGAGGCGATGAGCACGCTTCCTCAGGACCTCACCCGCTCGGGCCACGTCCGCTTCGCCGAATCGTTCGCCGAGGGGCTCATCGCGGCGGGCGAGGAGTTCGGCGCGCGTCTGATCGTCGTCGGGTCTGCCGGCGGCGGCCTTTTCGGCAGGCATCGGCTCGGCAGTGTGGCCAGCGGCCTGCTGCACTCCTCGCCGATCCCCGTCGCGCTGGCACCCACCGGCTTCGCCCAGCAGGACGAGCATGCGATCCCGCGGGTCTCCGCGGCGGTCGGAACGCGCGCCGGTGCGGACGCCCTGCTCGACGAGGCCGTGGTGCTCAGCGGCGAGGCCGGGATTCCCCTTCGCCTCGTGTCGCTGATGTCCTTCGACGTCCCTGCAGGCCTGGACACCGGGGCGATCCGCATCGTGGAGGACGAGCATGCGGCATCCGTCCTCGCCCGCGCGCAGGCCGAGGTGCCCGACGGCATCCCGACCTCCGTCGAGCAGGTGGCCGGTCCCACGCTAGAGGAGGCCGTCGCAGCCCTCGCCTGGCTGCCCGGCGAGGTCGTCCTCGTCGGCTCCAGCCGACTCGCCCAGCCGCGCAGGCTGTTCCTCGGCTCGACGGCGGCGAAGATGCTGCACGAGCTGTCTGTCCCGTTGATCGTCGTACCCCGTACCCGTGCCGAGTCGAAGGAGACCGCACATGAGCACCACTCCTGAGATCGCCGAACCAGCGGCGGTCACCGGCGGCATCACCAAGAAGGGTCTGAGCGCCGGAACCGTCGGCCTCATCGGCGCGATCGTCATCGGCATCTCGTGCATCGCCCCGGCCTACACCTTCACCGCCGCGATCGGTCCGACCGCCTCGGAGGTGGGCGCACAGGTCCCGGCGATCATCCTCGTCGGCTTCATCCCGATGCTCCTCGTCGCCTTCGGCTACCGCGAGCTGAACAACCGGATGCCCGACTCAGGCACCTCGTTCACGTGGGCCGCGCGCGCCTTCGGCCCCTGGATCGGCTGGATGGCCGGCTGGGGTCTCATCGTCGCGACGATCCTCGTGCTGTCCAACCTCGCCGGCGTCGCCGTCGACTTCCTCTTCCTGCTGATCTCGCAGGTCACCGGAAACGAGGCGATCGCCGATCTCGCGGGCGTCACCTGGATCAACATCGCGGTCTGCCTGCTCTTCATGCTCGGTGCGACCTACGTCTCCTATCGGGACATGCAGACCACGCAGAAGCTGCAGTACTGGTTGGTCGGCTTCCAGGTGCTCGTGCTGCTGTTCTTCGCCATCGCCGCCATCGTGCAGGCGGTGGGCGGCAACGGCTTCGACTACCAGCCGTTCGATCTGAACTGGTTCAATCCGTTCGCAGTGTCGTCGTTCAGCGCCGTCGCCGCAGGCCTCTCGCTGTCGATCTTCATCTTCTGGGGCTGGGACGTCACGCTCACGATGAACGAGGAGACCAAGGACCCGGAGCGCACCCCTGGGCGCGCAGCGACCGGGACCGTCCTCATCATCGTCTTCCTGTACCTGCTCCTCGCCGTCGCGATGATCATGTTCGCCGGCACGGGGACGGGCGAGTTGGGGCTCGGCAACGGGGACATCCAGGAGAACGTGTTCTTCCACCTGTCCGGCCCCATCCTCGGCCCGCTCGCGTTCCTCGTGTCGCTCGCGGTGCTCACGAGCTCCGCCTCGTCGCTGCAGTCCACGTTCGTCGGCCCTGCGCGCACGCTGCTGGCGATGGGGCACTACGGCGCTCTGCCGGCGTCGTACGCCAAGGTGAGCCCACGGTTCTTCACTCCCGGATACGCCACGATCGTCTCGGCGATCGTCGCGAGCGCGTTCTACGCCGTCATGCGCGTGGTCAGCGAGGACACCCTGTGGGACACCATCCTGACGCTCGGCATGATGATCTGCTTCTACTACGGCCTGACGGCGTTCGCCTGCGTCTGGTACTTCCGCAAGCAGTGGTTCGACTCGGCGAGGAACTTCTTCTTCACCCTGTTGTTCCCGCTCGTGGGCGGGATCATCCTCGCCACGCTGTTCGTCACGACGCTGATCGACTCGATGGACCCCGCCTACGGCTCCGGCTCGCAGATCGGCGGCGTCGGCATCGTGTTCATCCTCGGCATCCTCATCATCGGGGTCGGCATCGTCGTCATGATCGTGAACGCCATCCGCCGCCCCGCATTCTTCCGCGGTCAGACCCTGGCCATGGATGCTCCGCCGAGCATCCGGCGCCGCTGACCGGCCATCGCACTCAGCCGCAGACCCCACGGAAAGAGAGACATGACCACCGCACTCGCCCCCCACGAGCAGGCGCTCCTCGACAGCGTCCCCACCGGCCTCTTCATCGGCGGCGCCTGGCAGGACGCCGAGGACGGCCGCACCTTCGAGGTGCATGACCCCGCCACGAACGCTGTCATCCGCACGATCGCCGACGCATCGCCGGCTGACGGCATCCGAGCGCTGGACGCCGCGGCCGCGGCCCAGGAGAGCTGGGCGGCGACCGCGCCGCGCACCCGCAGCGACATCCTGCGGCGAGCCTTCGACCTCGTGCAGGCGCACAAGGAGGACCTCGCCCTGCTGATGACCCTCGAGATGGGCAAGCCCCTGGCCGAGGCCCGCGGCGAGGTCGTCTACGGCGGTGAGTTCCTGCGCTGGTTCAGCGAGGAGGCGGTGCGGATCAACGGGCGCTACGGGCTGAACCCCGAGGGCACGGGGCACATGGTGGTCTCGCAGCGACCCGTCGGGCCGTCGTTCTTCGTGACGCCGTGGAACTTCCCCTTCGCGATGGCGACGCGCAAGATCGCGCCCGCGCTCGCCGCGGGGTGCACCGTCGTGATCAAGCCGCCGGCACTGACGCCGCTCACCACGATCTACTTCACCAAGCTGCTCGAGGAGGCCGGGGTGCCCGCCGGCGTCGTCAACGTCGTGCAGACGACGTCGTCGTCGAAGGTCTCCGCCCCGATCATCGCCGACCCGCGGCTGCGCAAGCTCTCCTTCACGGGGTCGACGGAGGTGGGCCGCAAGCTCATCGCCCAGGCCGCCGAGGGCGTGCTGCGCGTCTCGATGGAGCTGGGCGGCAACGCGCCCTTCGTCGTCTTCGACGACGCGGACCTCGACAAGGCCGTCGACGGGGCGATGGCGGCGAAGTTCCGCAACATCGGCCAGGCCTGCACGGCGGCCAACCGCTTCATCGTGCACTCCTCCGTCGCAGGCGAGTTCGCCGACCGGGTCGCCGAGCGGGTGAAGGCGATGAAGATCGGGCGCGGTACCGAGGACGGCGTCTCGATCGGCCCGCTCATCGACGCGGACGCTGTGGCGAAGGCATCCGAGCTCGTGCAGGATGCGCTGGGGAAGGGGGCGAAGCTCCTCGCAGGAGGCAACGCGATCGAGGGCGTGGGGACGTTCTTCGAGCCGACCGTCATCACCGAAGTGACGGCCGGCAGCGACATCCTCCGCGAGGAGATCTTCGGCCCCGTGCTCGCCATCGCGACCTTCGACACCGAGGAGGAGGCCGTCCGGCTCGCCAACGACACCGAGTACGGTCTGGTCTCCTACGTCTTCACCGAGGACCTCGGCCGCGGGCACCGGATGATCGACGCGCTCGAGACGGGCATGATGGGGCTGAACGTGGGCGTCGTCTCGAATGCGGCCGCCCCCTTCGGCGGCGTCAAGCAGTCCGGTGTGGGCCGCGAGGGCGGCTTCGAAGGCATCCACGAGTACCTGTCCACGAAGTACACGCTGATCCCGAACTGAAAGGCCGGACCATGACCGAGTACGCCGTCATCAACCCCGCGACCGGGGAGACCCTCGCCGAGTACGAGACGTTCACGGACGCCCAGATCGAGGATGCCGTGGCGCGCGCCGCGTCAGCGGCGAAGATCTGGGGCGCTACGCCGCCGGCGGAGCGCGCGGCGGTCATCCGGCGCATCGCCGAGCTGCACCGCGAACGCCGGGACGAGCTCGCCGCGATCATGGTCCGCGAGATGGGCAAGCCCATCGCCGCGGCCGAGGGCGAGGTCGACTTCTCCGCCGACATCGTCGAGTTCTACGCGGACAACATCGAGCGGATCACCGCCGATCAGCCGCTGGACATCCTCGGCGACGGCACGGCGGTGGTCCGCCGGGCTCCGCTGGGGGCGCTGCTGGGGATCATGCCGTGGAACTTCCCGGCCTATCAGGTGGCCCGTTTCGCGGCGCCGAACCTCGCGATCGGCAACACGATCATCCTCAAGCACGCCCCGCAGTGCCCGGAGTCCTCGGCGTTCCTCGAGGGGATCTACCGCGATGCGGGCCTCCCGGACGGCGGGTACGTCAACGTCTACGCCACGAACGACCAGGCGGCGACGATCATCGAGGACCCGCGCGTCCACGGCGTCTCGGTGACCGGATCCGAGCGGGCGGGCGCAGCGGTCGCGCAGGTGGCCGGGCGCGCGCTGAAGAAGGTCGCGTTGGAGCTCGGTGGCTCGGATCCCTTCATCGTGCTGTCCACGGATGATCTGGATGCCGTCGTGCAGGCCGCCGTCGATGCGAGGCTGGACAACAACGGCCAGTCCTGCAACGGTGCCAAGCGGTTCATCGTCGTCGACGGTCTCTACGAGGAGTTCGCGACGAAGTTCACGGCCTCGCTCGCCGCCGTGTCCGCGCAGGATCCGACGCGTGAGGATACCGTGCTGGGGCCGCTGTCCTCGTCGGCTGCGGCGGAGCGCCTGCAGGAGCAGGTGGACACCGCCGTGTCGCAGGGCGCGACGCTGCTGACCGGAGGCACCAGGGAGGGCACGTTCTTCGCGCCGACGCTGCTCGCGGATGTGACGCCGGACATGGACGTCTACCGCGAGGAGCTCTTCGGGCCGGCCGGCGTCGTCTACCGCGTCGCGGATGAGCAGGCCGCGATCGACCTGGCCAACGACACGAGCTTTGGTCTCGGTTCCTACGTCTTCACGACCGACCCCGAGCAGGCCGAACGCGTGGCGGATGCTCTCGAGGCCGGCATGGTCTACGTGAACCTCGTCCTCGCGGACAGCCCCGAGCTGCCGTTCGGCGGCGTGAAGCGCAGCGGCACCTCACGGGAGCTGGGTCTGCTCGCCGCGGACGAGTTCGTGAACAAGAAGCTCATCCGCAAGGCCTGAGCGTTCGGGACACTCGGAGCGCGCTCCGGGTGTCCCGAATGGTCGCCTCCCTCCCGGGGAGGCGACCTTTTGAGACCCTCCGCCCGCCGGAGGGTGAGCCGCGGGGTCAGGATTCGGCGATGGCTCGGGCCTCAGCGGCCTCGGCGGCGCGCCCGAGTCCTTCGAGCACGTCTCCGAGCTCGAGAGCAGCGACCTGCCGCAGTTGGGCGACATCGGCAGCGTGCTCGATCACCGTGCGGTAGATGGCCACGGCGTCCTCGCCGCGCTGTTCGGCGGAGAGCACCCTCGCCGCGAAGAGCTCAGAGCCCGCTGCCGCGCCGAGGTCGCCGATCGCGGCGAATCCGTCAGCCGCCGTGAGCGCGGTGGAGACCGCATCATCCGTGCGCCCGAGCGTCGCGAGGGCTCGCGCCCGAGAGTCGGTCACGTCTGCGAGCAGCCAGTTCGCCTCGTGCTGCTGCGCGAGGGCGGCGACCTCGTCGAACAGGCCGAGGGCCCGCTCATCCGCCTGCGAGGCGTACGCCTGGCCGAGGTTGTGCAGCACCTCCGAGAGGGGCCCTGCGGCTTCCGGAGTCCTGCGGACGATCTCCGCCGCCTTCTCGAGCAGTTCGATGGCGTCGTCGTGCTCATCGAATCGGGCGAGGATCCTGGCCTGCTCGCTGAGCGCGGCTGCCTGATCCGGGCCCTGCTCGGCCTCCTCGAAGAGTCCGGCTGCGTAGCCGAAGGCGCCGACGGCCTGGCCGAACTCGCCGTCGGCGGAGAGCGCGCGGGCGAGCATCATCGCCGTCATCGCCCTGGAGCCGGGCTCGACATCGGCCTGCTCCTCGCGCTGGAGGACGTCGCCGAACAACTCGGCCGCCTCCGCGGCGGCGCCGGAGGCGAGCATGGCCCGTGCGAGGCGGAAATCGGCTCCGATCTGGTCGCCTCCGCCGTGCTGGGCGATCAGGCGTGCAGTGAGGCGGTAGCGGCTGACCGCCTTCTCCGGCTCGCCGGCGTCCTCCCAGAGCGCCCCCGCGAGCATGTGCGCCGCGGCGAGTGCGCGATCGGCGCCGAGGCCGGCGAGGATGCGGCACGCCTCATCGGCGTCCAGAGCGCCCTCGACGAACTCGTCGCGCCCGCCGCGGAGCCGCGCGCGGGTCTGCAGCGCCTGGGCGCGGTGTCCGGCGCTCAGGTCGTCCTGGGCGAGCAGGCGATCGGTGAGCGTGTTCGCGGCCTCGAGGTCGCCCTTGCTCAGCATCGTGGAGATGGCGAGGTGCGTCGTGGTGTTGACCAGCCGCGCATCGCCTGCCTCGGAGAACTCCCTGGCCGCGCGCTCGATGAGATCGAGCGCGGCATCCGGCTCGTCGGCGCGCAGGTGGATCGATGCCCGGCTGAAGGCGAGATCGCCCCTGGTCCAGGCAGGCAGTCCTTCGGATGAGGCCAGTTCCCGATCCAGGGCTGCGACGTCCTCGGCGGAGTCGGCGCCGAAGGTCGCGAGCCCGAGGCGCTCCTCGAGGTCCGCCTGCGCGCCGAGGCCTGCCTCCCTGAGCGCCAGGATGCGCTCGGGGAGCAGGGCGAGGGCCTCATCGGCCCGGTCGAGGGCGACGAGGATGCCGGTGCGCATCGACAGCAGCTGCGCGCGCTTGCCTGCGTCTTCGACCTCCAGCGCCTTCGGCAGCGCGTTCAGCGTCTCGTGCTCCGTGCCGTACTGCGCGAGGTTCATCGCCCGGTCGTACCACGCCTCTGCGTCGGCGGGCGTCGCCGCGGTGCTCTGGGCCACGAAGGCATCCGATCGGATCGGGACGTCGTAGCGGAGCCCCCGGAGCGCACGAGTGCGCTCCAGACGGACGGAATGGGCGGTACCGCCGTCGCGGGCGTCGAACGCCGCCGCGATCCGCTCAGCGCCCTGCCAAGCTGCTGCGGCGAGGTCCGCGGCGGTCCAGGCGCCGTCGTGCTCTCCGAAGAAGGGCACGAGTGACGGGGAGTCCGCTCCCCGCACCGGAGTCTCGCCGTGACCGGCGGCGGTGACCGCGTCCAGGGCCAGCGCGAAGGCCGCCAGGGCGGAGAAGTGCGCGTCCACGTTGAGCCCGTCATGGGCGAGCCATGGCAGGTGTCGCTCGACGAGGGCGAGCGCGCGGGGCTCGTTGCCCGTGACCGCGCAGAACACGATGTTGTTGGCGACGATCGTGAGGTTGTCCGCGTTGTCCTTGGCGAGCCGATAGCTGCGCAGGTGAGCGGCCTTCGCCTCTTCGAACCGCTCGGCGCGCAGATACGGCAGGAGCACCCGGCTCAGTGCATGCTCCGGCTCCTCGCCGCAGGAGTACCCGCCCTCGATCATCTCCTCGACGAGGCGGATGGCGTCGGCATCCCGGTCGGTGTCGGCGAAGAAACCGGCGAACTGGCTGCGGCCGCACGCGTCGCAGTGGCTGTGGTCGTCGCGCGGCGTCGCCTCGAGCTGCACCCGCAGCCGCTCCGCCTCCTCCATCCGCCCGGCGTCCCAGGCGTCCTCGAAGCGCGCCGTCAGCACGCCGCTCATGCCAAGGCCCGCCTTGCGGTAGTGCGCCTCCATGTCGTCGAGCACGGCGGCGATCTGCTCGGGCGAGAACGCCGGCGACGAGCGCAGCGCCGCCGCCATCCACTTGAACTGCCACATGATGTCCGCGCTGCCGTTGTCGATGTCCGCGGGGAACCGCCGCGGGTCGGCGTCGTGACGGGCGAGGCACCAGGCGAAGGAGTTCAGCATCACATCCGTCGCACCGTTCATGTTCGCGGATGCCGTCTGACGCATGCGCGCCTGGTACTCGAGCCGGTCGTCGCCGATCTCCTGGGCGAGTGCCACGGCCTCGGCGACGAGCGCCTCCTCAGCCGGACCCCAGGGGGTGCTGTCGATCTCCTCGAGGAGCTGTTGGAACTGCTTCTTGGGGCGGGCCATCGGAGTCCTTCGGTGTCGGTCGGCGCGGAGTGCGGCGGTCGGTCAGCGTGGTTCGTCGATCGTGTCGACGTCGATTCCTGCGGAGAGCGCGACGAGGTCGGCCATCGCAGTGGTCATGAGTGTGCGATCGGCATCGGTGAGGGGATGGTGCCCTGCGAGCAGCGCCTGCACGTACAACAGCTGCACGGTGCGGGCGAAGACGGCATCGTCCCTGACCCCGATGAGGGCGCGCACCACACGGTTCGACCAGTTCAGGCACAGCCGTGCGCGCAGATCGTCCTCCCGCGCGGCGTGGGAGGCATCATCGATCCGGTCGAGCACGCCGCCCCAGAGGGAGCCGGTGATGCTCTTCGTCCGCGAACGGTCGATGAAGCGCAGCACCTCCGGGTCGGCGACGTACAGGGCGGGCAGCTCCTCGCGATCGATCGAGCGCACCACGACCGAGCAGTCCGAGGCGCGAAGCACCGCTCCGGCGCGCGCCTCCAGCTCGACGGCAGCGGCCCTGTCGTCGAGGGGCGGCGGATCGAGCCGGTCGAGCTCGCCTGTGACATCGACCCTCTCGACGGAGACGTCGGGGTACAGCTCAGGCAGCATACGCACGAGGTCGGCGTCGTAGAGATAACCGCCGTTGACGAGCACCTCGGTGGCCGGGGTGATCCCCGCCACCTGGCGGAACTCGTCGACGGTCTGGGCGTAGCGGATCCGATGGTGGCTCTCGACGAGCTCGCCGATACGCACGGTCCCGTGCGAGGTCTCCAGCGTCAGCCAGCGCGTGATGAAGCGGGCGAGCTCCTCATCGTGGCGCACCAGGGACTTCAGCCCCACCTCGTGCACGGCGACGAACTGCGCCAGCCGATGCGGTTCGCGCAGGCCGAGTTCGAGGACCCAGCGCCGGATGCCGGCGCCGAGGTGCTCCCTGACGTGTTCGAGAGCCGTGTCCTCGACGAGCGACTCCCGGCTGGCCGTCGGCGCGAGCCCCGTCGAGTCGACGACGGCGCGGACGAAGAAGGCCCAGTCGGGGAGCACGTCGTCCGCGCGCTCCGAGAGGAGCATCCGCCCCAGGTACATGCGCGTCGCCTGGCGTGCGCCCGGCGGCGGAGCGAAGGGGAGCACGTAGGCGAGGCCCCTCGTTCCGGTGGCCGGCTCGCTGAGCTCGATGACGTCGAGCGGGCGGGATCCGATGAGATCACGGCCATAGGCGAGCACTTCGTCGGCGCTCGCCGCCTGATCGAGGAACGGAGGGCGTCGTGTGACGTCGAGGTCGCCGCCGGGAGTCTCGAGCACGACGCGCACGGGCAGGAACTCGCCGAAGGCGGTGGCGAGCTCCCGCACGGCATCCCGGCGCAGCAGATCGTCCTGATCGAAGCGCGGGATGAGGTGCACGCTCGTACCGACGGGGAGCCGCTCGTCGAGCTCGGAGACGGTGAACGTGCCGTCCGAGCGGCCCGTCCACTCGACGCTCGCGCCGCCGCGTGCGCTCTGCGAGCGGATCACGATCGTGTCGGCGACCATGAAGCAGCTGAGCAGCCCGATGCCGAACTGGCCGAGGTAATCGCTGCGGGGCAGGTCGAAGATGTCGCGCTTGGAGCTGCGTCCGACGGTCGCGAGGAGCTCGGCGACCTCGACGGCGGTGAGGCCGACGCCGTCGTCGCGCAGGACGAACTCGCCGGATGACTCGGTGAGCGGGGTGATGCGGATGGTGCCGCCGAGGCCGTCGACCTCGGAACGGGCGGTGATCGCGTCGCGGGCGTTCTGCAGGAGCTCGCGCAGATAGACGCGCGGACTGGAATAGATGTGCCTGCTCAGCAGGTCGACCACGCCCCGCAGATCGACCTGGAATTGCTGGACGTCGTCGTGCACGCCGGATCCCCCTCTTGCCCGCGCATGAGCTTACCGCAGGGGGTCCGGTTCGCCGGAGCGCTCGGGATGCCCTACACTGGTCAGGCAGTTGTCTGCATTGTTTCGCTGTGCCCGAGGGCTCGGCGGAGGATGCGGATCCAGGGGCCATCCGGTCTCTAGGGCGGTAGCTCAATTGGCAGAGCAGCGGTCTCCAAAACCGCAGGTTGCAGGTTCGATTCCTGTCCGCCCTGCGCGTCAGTCAAAGCGCTGGCACACGAAAGGTACAGTCACGATGGATCAGGACGAACCGCGCGGCGAGATCATCGCGGCAGGCGGCGCAGCCGGGGTGAAGAAGCTGGGCTTCTTCGGCCGCATCGCGCTCTTCTTCCGCCAGGTCATCGGTGAGCTTCGCAAGGTCGTCACTCCGACCCGCAAGGAACTGTTCAAGTTCACCGGCGTCGTGCTCGTGTTCGTCGTCATCGTCATGGCGCTCGTGTACGGCCTGGACACCGCGTTCTCGTGGCTGACCTCCCAGGTCTTCGGGGTCCCGCAGTAACGGATTCCCGTGCGGCGACCCTGCCGCAGTGAACGGAAAGAAACAACGTGTCTGAACGATATTCCGACGACGCCGACTGGGCGACAGCCGCGGAGCAGTCCAGCGAGGACGACGAGGCGCAGGAGGGCAACGTCCTCGAGGCCTCCGAGCGTTCCGTCGAGGCGGCTGAGCACGCGGCCCTGCACATCGAGGGCGACGACGAGGATGCCTCGGACGACACCGACGACGAAGACACCGACATCGACGACCCGGAGGCGGACGCGATCGTGAACGATGCCCTCAACCTGGACGAGGCAGCGGAGGCCGAGGCGGCCGCCGAGGTCCTGAACGACGCCGTCGCAGAGGAGGCGGCCGAGCGGGTCGCCGAGGCGGCGGACGAGGTTGCCCCGTACGACGGACCGGACGTGAACGGCGACGACGAGGAGGACCCGTACGAGGCCTTCCGCCAGGATCTGCGCCTGCTCCCCGGCAAGTGGTACGTCATCCACTCCTACGCCGGCTTCGAGCGCAAGGTGAAGGCCAACATCGAGCAGCGCAAGTCGACGCTCGAGGTCGAGGACGACATCTACCAGATCGAGGTCCCCATGGAGGACGTCGTCGAGATCAAGAACGGCCAGCGCAAGATGGTCACGCGCGTCCGGATCCCCGGCTACGTGCTCGTGCGGATGGAGCTCAACGAGGACACCTGGTCCGTCGTGCGTCACACGCCCGGCGTCACCGGCTTCGTCGGCAACGCGCACAACCCGACGCCGCTGCGTTTCGAAGAGGCCTTCAACATGCTGAAGTCCCTCGTCGAGGTCAAGGACGTCTCCACGGCGAAGAACGTCCAGGCCAAGGGCGGCGTCGCCGTCGCGCGGCCGGCGGTCGCCGAGGTCGACTTCGAGATCGGCGAGACCATCACGATCAAGGAGGGCTCGTTCGCGGGTCTTCCCGGTTCGATCAGCGAGATCAAGCCGGAGAGCGGCAAGCTCACCGTCCTCGTCTCGCTCTTCGAGCGCGAGACCCCGGTCGAGCTCAGCTTCGATCAGGTCACCAAGATGATCTGACATCGCTTCCGAAGAACGCCCCGTTCGGCTCCGGCCGGCGGGGCGTTCTTCATGCGGTAGACTTACCTGGTTTGTGTGCGCTTTCGCGCGCGCGGACGACCGCGGTCCGGAGATGCCGGCCTCGCGGGAGAAACGGATGCTTCACGGCATCCGATTCGACGAAAGGAAAGAGAATGGCACCGAAGAAGAAGGTGACCGGCCTGATCAAGCTTCAGATCAACGCCGGTGCAGCCAACCCGGCGCCGCCGATCGGCCCCGCGCTCGGTCAGCATGGCGTCAACATCATGGAGTTCTGCAAGGCGTACAACGCCGCGACGGAGTCGCAGCGCGGCAACGTCATCCCCGTGGAGATCACCGTCTACGAGGACCGCAGCTTCACGTTCATCCTGAAGACCCCGCCGGCTGCGGAGCTCATCAAGAAGGCCGCCGGCCTGCAGAAGGGCTCGGCCACGCCGCACACCGTCAAGGTCGGCAAGATCACCAAGGACCAGGTCCGTCAGATCGCCGAGCAGAAGCAGGCAGACCTGAACGCGAACGACATCGAGGCCGCCTCGAAGATCATCGCCGGCACCGCCCGTTCCATGGGCATCACGGTCGAGGGCTGAGGAGAATAATCATGGCTACCAAGTCCAAGGCTTACAACGCTGCCGCCGAGAAGATCGAGGCAGACCGTTTCTACACCCCGTCCGAGGCTGTCGCCCTCGCGAAGGAGACCGGCTCGGCGAAGTTCGACTCCACCGTCGAGGTCGCGCTGAAGCTCTCGGTCGACCCGCGCAAGGCGGACCAGATGGTGCGCGGCACCGTCATCCTGCCCCACGGCACCGGCAAGACCGCCCGCGTCATCGTGTTCGCCACCGGCCCCGCGGCCGAAGCGGCGATCGCTGCAGGCGCCGATGAGGTCGGCGGCGCCGAGCTCATCGAGAAGGTCGCCGGCGGATGGACCGCGTTCGACGCGGCTGTCTCCACCCCTGAGCTCATGGGTCAGGTCGGTCGTCTCGGAAAGGTGCTGGGTCCCCGTGGCCTGATGCCGAACCCGAAGACCGGCACCGTGACCCCGAACACGGCCAAGGCCGTCGAGGAGATCAAGGGCGGCAAGATCGAGTTCCGTGTCGACAAGCACGCCAACGTGCACTTCGTCGTCGGCAAGGCCTCGTTCTCGGCAGAGCAGCTGGACGAGAACATCAAGGCCGCGCTCGAGGAGATCGTTCGCCTCAAGCCGTCGAGCTCGAAGGGCCGTTACATCCAGAAGGGCGCCGTGTCGACCACGTTCGGCCCTGGCATCCCGCTGGACGTCAACGCCATCTGACCTCGCGTCTCTCCGAAGAGCCCTCGCCTCATGGCGGGGGCTCTTCTGCGTCTGCGGTTGCGGTGGGTTGATGCGGGCATGGGAACGATCGACGACTACCTCGCCGAGCTCGACGATGACGATCGTGCGGTGATCGGGCGTGTGTACGCCGTCGCCGCAGAGACGGCGGGGGAGACCGAGCAAGGCAAGAGCTATGGGATGCCGGCTCTGATCCATCGGGGGAAGGCGCTGATCTCCGTGATGAGAGCGAACAAGCACATCGGTCTCTATCCGTTCAGCGGCCGAGTCCCCGAGCGGGTCGCACCGCTGCTCGCCGGGTTCGAACACGGCAAGGGGACGATCCGGTTCCAGCCGGATGAGCCGATCCCGGATGACACCATCCGGGCCATCGTGCGGGCGAGGATGGCGGAGATCGACGACCCGACGCTGCGTCGTCGCTCCTGACGAGGATCCGCGCGAACGCGCGCGACACGCCAGGGATCCCGCCCGGATTTGCCCGGATCCCGGATCCCGCGTAAGTTGTTACTTGTTCGCCCCACAGGGAAGCGGAAAGGCCGAGAAGCCTCACCCCCCTCAAGCGGAGAACCACCCCCGATTCCTTCTCTCTTGAGAGTCTCGACGTTCGCGTCTAGGATGGGGGATCCACCTCGTGGTACGCCGTCAGCGGCTGTGCAGCGGATCTTGATCCGCTTGCTCCGATTTGACAGGCTCCGCGAAACGGATAAGCTAGAGAAGTTGTCTCGAAGCCCTCAAGGCTTCGAACATCACCTCTGGTTCCGCCCTTACGGCGTGTCGATTTGACAGGCTGAGCGGCGCGGATAAGATTGAGAAGTTGCCCTTCGGGCCTGGTCGTGAGGCTGGGTTGGGGGAGCGTCCGATCCTTGAGAACTCAACAGCGTGCACTTGTCAAATGCCAAATAACCTCGACTCCACTTTGGTGGGGTGAGATTCCTTTGGATCAATTTATATGGATGTCAGTTTGATATTCATTCTTTTGGTCAGTTTCAAACTCGCTGCATGGCCGTTTTCCC